>MHBK01000008.1 GCA_001804865.1 Lentisphaerae bacterium GWF2_57_35 | reverse complement strand
ACCTGCAAAAGGATGCCACGATCCGGGTGCAAGACCGGAGCGTCGTGTCGAGCAAACTGGAGCGGGTGCGTCGAGAGATTTTGGCGCCATGTACTCAAGGTAGGAGCCGTATGCGGTAGTCCCGCACGTACGGATCTGCGCGGGGAGGGCTTGCGACAAACGTCGCAAGTCCTTCTACCGCAATTTGAATTAGAACTTAGCGATCAAGAAAGGGAATCGCCAATCTCGGCGCGGCGTGGGCTGCAAACCGCTCCGTTATCGACTCCGCCACACCGTACAGGAAACAGAACACGTTTTTATGCGTGTGTTCGTCGAAGACTCCTCCCACATCACGGAATCCACCGCTTCGCGGTTTTCCCGTGTCGTCGCGTAAAAAACTGTTCTGCCTTTGCGCCCACCCGGAAACTCCCCCCCTCAACCCCGCAAGCTTTGCGGGGGCAGGGTCGGGCAATTCCATAATGTTTTTCCAAGGGTTGGAAAACTCGCGCACAATCCGTTCCAATGCTCGGAAAAAGCGATGCGCGGCGCGCCTTAAAACTGCTCCGATACCGGAGCCATTGCACGTAAACCCTCGGCTACTGTCAAGCTCCGGAAATGGAGCTGATATGCCAGAAAATATTGTGGGCGATCAAATTAGGCGGTTGCGATCTCGGCAAGATATGTCACAAGAGATGTTGGCCGCGCGATTAGGGCGAGTGGGGTGGGATATCAGTCGAGGGACGTTGGCTAAAATCGAGGCCGGAATCAGGTGCGTGAGCGACAAGGAGTTGTTGCTGTTGGCGAAGGGGCTGAGAGTGACGGTGGAAACGTTGTTTGAGGGGGAGGGGAAAGGGAGGCGGTGAGGGGATTTGTCGCGCGATTCCTATAGTGGCGGACGCTCGCTATAGCCAACGTAGCTCAGCTGGCAGAGCAGGTCATTCGTAATGATCAGGTCGTCGGTTCGAATCCGACCGTTGGCTCCAGTATTTGTCCAAAGTCCAAGGAGTCCAAAGTCCAAGAAGTGCCTGTGTACCATAAGTTTATTCTGCCCTCTTTTCCAATAGGTTTTGTAAATGGGTTGTCAAGGTCTGCCGCTGAAACGGCTTATGCATGAACCCCGCAAACCCCTTGCCGGCAAACTGGATGGCAAGCTCCTGCTCGTTGTACCCGCTGGCCAGGAGCACGCGGACGTCTTTTCGAATATGCCGAAGCTGTCGGAAGGTTTCTTCGCCATCCATGACGGGCATGGTCAGATCCAACACGACCCCGGCAATATCCTCGGCGTGTTCCTTGAATATTGTCACGGCTTGCCCTCCGTCCGCCGCGGTAAGCACGGTAAAGCCGGCTTTCTCGAGCATGTACGTCGTCACCTTTCGCACGCCCTCGTCATCGTCGACCAGGAGAATCGTTCCGTGACCCCGCCATTCTTCGTTCGCACTCTTCTCTAAGAGGATGCTTTCGGCGGGCGTATCGATGGCCGGGAACATCACTCGAAACGTCGATCCTTTGCCCGGCTCGCTGTACACTTTGATCGCTCCCCGGTGGCCCCGGACGATGCCCAACGCGGCGGCCAAACCGAGTCCCCGCCCCGTGAACTTCGTCGTGAAAAACGGTTCGAACATGCGTCGCTGCGTGTCGGCGCTCATCCCGCATCCGGTGTCCGACACTTCGAAAAACGCGTATCGGCCTTTGGGCAGCATCTCTCCCAGCAACGTTTCCAGCAGATAGTCCGGGTCGCAGGTCATCGCGCCGGTCCTGACCGCGATCATGCCCGGCTCCCCCCCAATGGCCTCGGAGGCGTTGATGACCAGGTTCATCACCAGCTGTCGTATTTGAACGGCATCGGCCGCGACCGACGGCAGGTCGGCGCCGAACGCGCATTTCAGAATGGCTTTTTTGGACGCCGACAGTTCCAGCAGGGTCATCATGTCGGATACGATCGTCGTAAGATCCAGGGGTTGCACCAGAAATCGCCCCTTGCCCGAATAGGCGAGCAGTTGACTGCACAGGTCAGCCGCCCGACGCCCCGCCTTCTCGATCGCCTGGATGTGCTCGCTCAATGGCGAGCCGGCGGGCGCTTCCGCGTTCGCCAGATCCGCGCGCCCCAGGATCGAGACGAGCAGATTGTTGAAGTCGTGGGCAATGCCGCCCGCCAGCACGCCGAGACTCTCCAGCTTCTGGGTTTCCTGTATCTGCCGCTGAAATTTCTCGCTTTCTTCCTTGGCCCGCCGTCGCGCGCGGATGTCGCGGATATTGCACTGGATGACGTTCCGGTTGCCCACCGGGTAGACGTTGCTGACGAACTCCACGTCAATCTGTTTTCCGTCCGACGTCTTCAAGGGCAGGTTGTCGTACCGGACGTATCCGTTCGTCTGCAGTTCCTGGAAGGCGGCCTTGGACGCCTCGATGTCCTGGAAGAGGCCGATCTCCCACAGCCGTTTGGAGATCAGTTCCTCCCGCCGGTAGCCCAGCAGGTCCAGCATGAAGGGGTTGATGTCCTCGATCTCTCCGGTTTCCCCGTGCAGGATCGCAATGCCGTCCTTCGCTGTCTCGAAGAGGCGGCGGTATCGTTGTTCCGTTTCCCGAAGCAGGTCCTCGGTCTTTGTTTGGATCGATCTTCCGCTGAAGCACGCGCGGATTCGCTCAATGACTGTCGTGTGGCAGGTCGTCGACATGTTCCAACCCTCTTTTTATACAAGGCCGCCCCCTCTCGCGCCTCTGCCCTATGGGGCAAATCCCTCCTTATAAAATGCCGGTCAACGCGCGCCTGAACCCGCTACGGCCGCCTGACGGCGCACGAAGTTTTCGTCGCGGGATGGCCCGTCGGACTCCTGACCGTATTCCGGGCGATCGCTTTGATCTCGATGACCGACTACTTCGAGGCGGCGAACTTCGTAGCAGAGGAGCGGACAGGCGTTGGGCAGACGGTCCTGCCGTCGGCGAACTAGAAATGTTCCCTTGCTGTCGGCGGTCGTCACCATCGCGTCCCCCATGTCGTCTGTCAACTGAACAACCTTCCGGGTTGCTATGACGGTTATGTCCCGCACTCGCAGCCCTGAGCTTTCGCCCACCTCCGGCATTGCATGCATTTCGGTCATCGCATCGCATTCCTCTGCCGCCACCGTCTGTTCCTGTGGTCTCATGGTCATCTCCCCATTATTGCTCGGCTAACCCTCTTCGAATTTCACTGGTAGGATGCTAGTCCATAACGGATTATTCCTCTATGGGGTGAAACCCTACTATGGGATGGGATCGATTTGAGCGCGGCTATTCCATCGCGGCCAGCACGTCGTCGAGCGGCATGGCGGCGAACGTGGCGGCAGAGTCGGCCATCGCGTACGGGATGACGAGCTGCCGGCCGTGCAGGAGACTCCCGCAGGAATAAACGACATTGGGTACGTAGCCTTCGCGCTCGTTGGCGTTCGGTTTGATCAGCGGCTCGCGCAAGCGCCCGATGACCTGGGTCGGATCGTCCCGGTCGAGCAGGAAAGCGCTTATGCAGTATTTTCGCATCGCGCCCACTCCGTGGCTGAGCACGAGCCAGCCGGCCTCCGTCTCGATCGGGGAACCGCAGTTGCCCATTTGAATGAATTCCCAGGGGAACTTCGGCTTCAAGGTGAACTGCATGGTATGCCAGAAATGGAGATGATCCGAGAACATCACGTAGATGTTTTCATAATCCTGGCGGCCGAGCATCGCATAGCGGCCCTGAATTTTCCGGGGAAAGAGCGCCAGGCCTTTGTTCTGCACCGCCGCCCCGTTCAGGGTGATGAATTTGAAGTGAAGAAAGTCCGGGGTTTCGATGAATTGCGGCAGGATCGTTCGTCCGTCGTAGGCGGTATAGGTCGCGTAGTAGGTTCCGGCGCCGTCCTCGTCTTGAAAAAGAACGAAGCGAGCGTCCTCGATCCCATTGCTCTGCGACGGCGAGGTGGGAAACAGCACGCGTTCGGACAGATTCGAGTCCGGCGCGAATTGCACTTCGTAATTCGATTGGGCCAGCAGGATGACTTTTCGGGCCACGTCCGCCGTTTCCTGTTTGCGCGCCCAGAGCTGCTGCGAAGCGCGATCGACGCTGCCGCGCAGTTCTTCCAGCGTGAACGCCTCGGGCAGGTCGTGCAACGCGCGCCGGCTGAAGGCGCCTTCCAGGCCGAGTTCCTGGAGCTTGCGGTCGAACAGGCCTTTTTCGTAGAACGCATTCGGCGCCTGGGCGGGCTCGAAGCAGTACTGCGTGGCGGGCGTGAGCTTGATGTGGTTCTTGGCGTCCAAAATTCCGGCGCGAAACGTGATCGAGGAAATGTGCCCTTCGCCCGTGGCCCGCAGACTGAGGATGAACCGCAGGGCGCCCCGCGGCAGATGCGACTGATCCGGATGCGGCACCATGGAGGGATTGAACAGCGCGGCCGCCTCGAGGGAATACTCGTGGCTGAAATAGGCGCCAAGCAAAAGCTTGCGTTCCCGGGAGAGTTCCCGATCGGCGCCCACGCACGGTCGCACCTCTTCAAACCGGCGTAGAAGGACCTCGTCGATCTTCACATGGCGGTTGCCGAATTCGGACTGCACCTGCGCCCACAGCGCGTGGACTTTGCTTTCGGAGAGGGCCATGACGTCGGCGCAGATGCGGCAGGTGCGGAGGCCGTTGATGCGAAGAAACGGACGGAGCAACACCCTCGTATGGTCCGGACGCAGCACGAGGTTCATGCGTTTGATCTGGTTGTTTTTCATAAGGGGTTACGAAACGGACGGCTTGAGGATCGTGACGGCGTTTTGCATGCGTTGCATTTCCGCGAGAGCGAGCAGGTAGGCGAGCGTCGATTCCGCTCCCTGGTTCCCGTTGACCCGATCCACGTGCAACGCATCGCGGCAGCCGCCGGTGCTGGGGGAGTACATTTCCAGCCCCAGGTCGTTCCAGCCTAAAAACCAGTCAAAGGCGCGCTGGGCCTGCTCGAACCACCACGGGTTGGAGGCGACGCGATACGCCGCAAGACAGGCCGATACCATGGCATACGCCTCGATGGGCTGTTGGTCGAAATGGGCGCGGGTCCCGCCTCGCGGGTAAAAACCGTTGCTGCCGATGGGTCGCAAGTGACCGTTCTCGGAGGCCTGCACATCGACCAGCCAGTGCAAAGCCTGCAAGCCGCGCTCCAGCACGGACGGTTGTCCGGTGTCGCGTCCGCTGACAATCAGGGCGTGGGCGAGGGTGGCATTGTCGTACGTCAGCACGTCTTCAAACCAGGGCCAGTCCGGTTGGGCCGTGCGGTCGAACAAGGTCATAAGCAGCGTCGTGAGGGTTTCGCGGATCTGGCTGACCGTGCGGTCGCCGCTGAGCCGGCGTAGGTATTCGTGAATGCCCAGGAGTCCGAACGCCCACGCCCGCGGCGAAGTGAATTCCGTCACGGACGGAAGCGCCTGAGCGAAAAGTTGTCCGGCCATGATCTGGAAACTCCGATGCGGCGAACGCCCCGCGCCGACCCCCAAGGCCCAAATCGCTCTCGCGTGACAGTCTTCCGACCCCTGTTCGTCGAGCCACCGGCGATCGAAGCTCAAATAGTTGTGGAACCGTCTCGTTTGGGGATCGAAGGCGTGGTGAAGAAAGGCCGCATAAATGGTGGCCAGCGTCCGCATGCGCACCGGCTCTTCTTTCAGCACATCGAGCTGGATGGCCAGAATGAAGGCGCGCGCATTGTCGTCCGTGCAGTACCCCTCGGAAAAATTCGGCACGGTAAAAATGGCGTGCTGGAAGATGCCGGTCGAGTCGGTCATCCGTGCGAGATGATCCAGTTTTAGCTCCGGCAGTTGTCGCGGCGCCTCGTCCAGGGTTTTGGTGGCAAAGGATTTTCGCGACAGCACGGAGCCCTCGATCCGAGCTTGTTCGAACGACTGCATGTACAGGCGCGCCACGTTGCTCCAGATCATGTCGCGACCCAGCTTGTACGCATTCTTGCGCATGGCATGCCGGCGCGTGTCGTCGCGCAGCAAGCCGATGACCTCGCGCGCAATGGCCGGGGCGTCGCCGAAGGGCACGAGCACGCCGCGCCCTTCGGCCAACAGTTCGACGGCGTGCCAGTACGGGGTCGAAATGACCGCCTTGCCTGCGCCGAACGTGTAGGCCAGCGTGCCCGAGGTGCTCTGCGCTTCGTTGAGATAGGGGGTGATGTAGAGGTCGGCGGCGCCGATGAACTCCTTCAACTCTTCGATCTCCACGAAGCGGTTGTAGAAAATGACGTTCTTCTGGACTTTGTTCTTTTTGGCGAGGCGCTCGAGGCCCAGGCGATAGACCTCGCCCTGCTCGCGCACTTCGTTCGGATGCGTGGCGCCGAGCACGATGTACACCACATCGGGAAAATCCGCCAGAATGGCCGGCAACGCCATGAGCACCTGCTCGATGCCCTTGTTCGGCGAAAGCAGGCCGAAGGTGAGCAACACCACCCGTCCTTCCACGCCGAATTGGTCCTTGTAATAATTCGGGTCGATAAACGGGATGTCGGGGATGCCGTGCGGGATGAAATCCACCTTGGCCGGCGGCGCCTGGTAAACCTCTTGCAGCATGCGTTTTCCCCGCTCGCTCATGACCACCAGCCGGGTCGATCGCGCGATCAATTCCTTCATCACGAGCTGCTGCTCCGCGCTGGGAGCGCTCAGGAGGGTGTGGAGGGTGGTGACGACGGGCATGTTCAACTCGCGCAACAGCGCCAGCACATGGCTGCCGGCGGGCCCGCCGTAGATCCCGAACTCGTGCTGCACGCAGACCATGTCCACGTTGCTGATGTTCAGGAAGTCCGCCGCGCGCTGGTACGAGGGCAAATCCTGTTCCTCAATCTCGAAGCGAACGACGTCCGGATATTCGTAGCCGCCCGCGAGGTCGTTTACCGGCACGGCGAAGCACTGGCTTTGCGGGTAGGCGGCGGCCACGGAGGTCAGTATGTCGGACGTGAACGTGGCGATGCCGCACTTGCGCGGCAGATAGTCGCCGAGAAACGCGATCTTTTTAATTTCAGAACCTGCTTCCATATATCGTTTTCACTCGCCCGCGTCGTTCGACGGCGGCGGCGGGACGCTTTGCTCTGCAGGAGACTTGCGTCCGACCGCGGGGAGATTTATTTGCTGCACGGTTTTCGCGACCATTTGTGCGTCCGCTTCTGTTCGAATATCGCTCGATTTCTTGAACTTGTAGACGGTCAACGAAGCCCCGGACCAGGCGAACGCCGCGACCAGAATGGTGACGACCGGCGTGGCGAGGCCATAGGTTCTGCGCTGGGCGGGATTGGTGAGCGTACAGATCGACCAGATCGCGCCCACGAGCGCGATAACCAGACCCGCGAAGAAAACGGCCGTCCCGACCATAACGAACCCTTTGTCCACAGGCGCTGGAAAGAGATTGGCCGGGATGAAGACCGCCATGCCGCCAAACAGCAGACCCATGGTCAAGATCGGAATGAATTTGGGCGTTGGCCTCATTTTTCCTCTCTGACTTATTTTACGGTGATGTCATGGATGCTGCCGACGATGCCAAACACCTGGAGCAGCCACAGGCAAACCACGATCACCACGACCACGTTCAGGATCGTTTTTATGGGCGGGGCCATGGGGATATAGTTGTTGATGGCCCAAAGCGCAGCGCCGACGACGACCAGAACGATAACAATGTTAATCAGGGGCATAATGGCCTCCGTTGGATGTCTGTCAGTTGGCGGCGTCTTTCACCGCGTCACCGGCGTTTTCAATGTCCTGGCCCGCGCCATGGAGCATATTGCAAGAGGTAAAGGATCCCATCGCGCCCAACAAAACCAAAATGACGAATATCTTTTTCATGCTAAACTCCCGTCTGTTTGTTGCTTCCTATGTCACATTACACTAGTCCACCAGGCGACCTGTTTCTATGGGGTATAACCCTACCGTTGCGTCCGCAATCTAATTTTCGTTGTGCAATTCGTGCCGTAGGTCATCTGGAGAAAACAAGGCGCTCAGCGTCCGCCTGCAGCGCTATGCGCAGCATTGCGGGCAGGGAGTGAGCGCCCTACCAACGACAAAGAACGGTAGGGACGGCGCTCCGCCGCCGTCCGGTGTTGCGGCCGTTTGTCCGCAGGTCAATACGTGGTGGCGAACGCCCGGTAGAAGCGCTGCGTTGCCGTGGCCAGGGCGGCGTCGTTGGTGAACGTGCAGAGGTTGACGACCGGAGTATCCGTGGCGATCGTTGTCCAGTTCGTGGGGGACAGGTCCGGGCTGCCCTCCAGCGTCACGAGGAAATACGGCGTGGTGTTGAGGACGAGGGTCTCGGAGTTGGCGGTCAATCTGGAGATGTGGGTAAACGTGGGGGCCTCCACCGTGGGCAGACTGCCGCCATCGCCGTTGTAGGTCACCCCGGCGCTGAACGCCAAGGCTCGTCCCTCCATCGTGCTGCTGGTATCCATCGTGATGGCTTGATCGGCCAGGATGGTCCCCTTGAACACGGCGAACGTCCCAATCGTCGCCGAAGAGCCCACTTGCCAGAAAATATTCCTGGCCTGTGCGCCGCCGGCCAGGAGGACCTGAATCGTACTGCCCACTTGGAGATCGGCGGCTATTTGAAAAATCCAGACGTCGTTTGGACCTCCGGTGAGGGTGACGTCCTCTCCCGTGATCAACGCCGTGCCCGTGAATTTGTAGAGACCGGGGATCAGGTTCATCCCTCCGATATTCCCGGCCCCGGGATTCAGGAAAGGTCCCGTAGGGACAGGCGTTCGATCTCGGGCCTCGTTGTATGCCGTGGTCAAATCGCCCTTGGCCGCGGTTAAGAGCGCTGGATCGATCACAGAACCTGCCGGTCCCGTGGCATCGACCGCATAGATGATCCCATTCACTTGAGCGTCGGTCAAACCGATGGCCGACCCGGCAATTGGACTTGCCCCGACGTCCCCATTAATGGGGCCCCCTCCCGTGGTGGTGATTGCGGCGCCGGCCAGAATCGTAAAATGAGCCGTCGAGCCCAGGTTGACGGACGCCGGCCCCGCCGCCCACGTCCGATGCGGGGTCATCATGGCCGCCGCAAGGATTAGACCGAGGAGCATTGGTTTCGCTGAGGCGGCGATGGGCGCCCGTGGGGCGTTGGCATTCTTCGAACGGGTCGCTTGCTGGTTGAAATATCTCGTCATATGCGTCTTCATCCCTTGACTCCTTTTGGTTTGCCTTGCGATGGCGATGTGGTGCGATTCACTGACGGCACGGTAGTCATTCGGGATTCGTTTTTCTATGGGGTGTAACCCTACCGCCTCTTCTCTTAATCATAATTGACCAGAGGGAGGGCGGGCAGGTGCGAGGCCGTGCTTCATTCCATAAGGCGCGGTGTTCGGACCTTTCCGCAGTAGGGTTACACCCCATAGCAAATGAGTCGGGCATGACGTAGATTTCCTCACTAAGAAACAGAAATCCATCTAGGGGAAAGCGAGGGGCTGCGATCAAGGAGCATTGGTCTGAGTGAGTCTAACCAAGGGGAGCAAACCTCCCGCAACAACTGAATCAGGGGAATAGAATGAAATCGAAGATCATGTATCGTTTAGCGTTTGCCGCCGTAGTCGCCGTTGTGTTGATCAATAGCGCGCCAGTGCGCGCCTCCGAAATAGACGACAAGATCGAGTCGTCGTTCAAGAAGACCTTTGTCTATAAGACCTATCTCAAGGACGACGCGGTCAAGGCCGAAGCCAAAGAGGGCGTTGTGACCTTGACCGGGACGGTGGCCGAAGAATCCCACAAAACACTGGCTCAGGATACCGTAGCGAGTCTGCCCGGAGTCATCCGCGTGGATAATCAACTCGCGACCAAGGCCGAAGTCGCCGCCGAAAACGCGGATGCGTGGATCGGCAAAAAGGTGACGCTCGCGCTGTTGTTCCATCGCAACGTCAACGCCGGCAAAACCATCGTCGAGGTAAAAGACGGCATCGTGACGCTGAAAGGCGAAGCGGCCAGCGCGGCCCAGAAGGAGCTGACCTCCGAATACGCCAAGGATATCGATGGCGTGAAAGAAGTGAAGAATGAGATGACGGTGGCCGCGACTCCGGAACCGGCGGAACGGACCGCAGGCGAGAAGATCGATGACGCCTCCATCACCGCCCAGGTCAAGGCCGCATTGTTGACCCATCGTTCGACCGGCGCCCTCAAGACCCAGGTCGAGACCTGGGATGGCGAAGTCACGTTGACCGGCATTGCCAAGAACGAAGCCGAAAAATCCCTGGTTACCAAGCTGGTTGCCGACATTCAGGGCGTGACCGACGTAAAGAACCAGATGACGGTCGAAGAAGTCATGACCAAGTAGATTCGAACGATCGTTGCCGGCTGGCGCGGGTTGCGCCAGCCGACGACAAAACCAGGCAAAGGGAAGGAGCAACCGCATGAGCATCGGAACGATACTACTGATTATATTGATTCTCTTTCTCGTGGGCGCATTGCCCACGTGGCCTCATAGCAAGAGTTGGGGTTACTACCCGAGCGGCGGATTGGGACTCGTTGTCTTGATTCTGCTCATCCTGCTTCTTATGGGCCGGATCTAGAAACTACGTGTTCCAGGAAAAGGAGTTCTCATTATGAACGGCAAAACAGACATCGCGAAGGGCCGCATCAAGGAAGCGGCGGGCGTGTTGACCGGCAACGACAAGCTTCGCAACAAGGGCCAGACGGATCAGGCGGTGGGCCAAGTGAAGCAAACCACCGCGAAAGTCATCGACAAAGTCGCAAAAAAAATGCGCGGGTGATGTGGTCAGTTCTTGAAATTCTGACTCGAAATGGGAGGCCGGGGCATGACCCGGCCTCCTGCATTGCATAGGAAACATAACAGGCGCCCAATTTGTCGCTTAGTCTCATCGGTTCGAAATATCGGAGCAACATAACATGAAACTGCGGCCAAAGACCTTCGGGAATAGCGAGCTGAAATTCATCGGGAAGCCCCTTGCTCCGGGCATCGCACGCGGCAAAGCATATCTTTTAAAGCGGGTGGACCTGGAGCAATTTCGAAACGACAAGAGCACCGCCGATCTGGTCTCCGCCGAATGGGCCAGAATTGATTTCGCGATACTTAAGAGTAAAGACCAGATATCCCGCTTCATGCGCAACAGCCGGCAAGAGCCAGACGATCACGCGCATCTGATATTCGAAGCGGATTTGCTTCTCCTAAACGATCCGACCTTTATTTCCTCCATGAAGGAACTGATTGAGCGTGCCGGCCTGCATGGAGAATCCGTGCTGGCGGAGGAAATCGCCCGATTGCGGGACAAGGCGCTGGGAAGCGCCGATGAGGCGACGGTCAAAGGACTGATCACCATGCAGGATCTGTATTATCGGCTTCTCTACAACATCCTGCCTGCCAGCGAAAGCCGGATTTCATCCCTTCTCAGGATTCCGGCGGGCTCGATCTTGATCGCCGACCGGCTGACCCCGGTCGAGGTCGCCGTGATTCCCATGGATAAAGTGGCCGGAATCCTCATTGAAGAAAGCATGCAATATTCCCATGCCTCCATCATGGCGCAAACGTTGGGCGTGCCGATCATCATCGGATTTCCAGGCATCGGTCCGCTCGTCGATGAATCGACCGAGGTGCTGGTGGACGCCTACCGCGGCTATGCATTTCTCAATCCCTCCGAGGAGACCGTCAAGGAATGCCGCGATGAGGAGACCCGGCTCCATGCCGAGGTCGCGTCGTCGTCGCCTCCAAGCGATGAATCGATCGTTCACTCCCTCGACGGGCTGGCGTTGCATCTGCTGTGTAATGCCTGCACCCTTGCGGAGGTGAAACGCGCACAGCGTTTTGGCATCCGGGATATCGGCCTTTTCCGCAGTGAAATACGGTATCTTGCGAATACCATTTCGCCTTCAGACCAGCAGGAGACGGCCTACTATGCAGGGCTTTTTGGGCTGGAGGGCCTCGGGATCATGACCTTCCGCCTTCTTGACTTCGGCGGCGACAAACTTCCGGTCTATCTGCAAATGTCCAGAGAGACCGATCCTCAATTAGGATGCCGGGGAGTTCGCTTTCTGCTGTCGCACCCCGACCTGACGATAAAACAGCTTCGCACGATCCTGGCCGCGCGCAACACGGTTCACGTGCGGATACTCGTGCCATTCATTACGACCGTGGACGATCTCTTGAAGACGCGGAAGCTCATCGACGAGGTGCTTGCGGAAATGAGCATAACGGACGATTCTCCGCACGTTGGCATTATGGTCGAAGTGCCCTCCGTCGCCATGTCGATCGAAAAGTTCTTGCCGAAAGTCGACTTTGTCTGTTTGGGAACGAACGATCTTCTTCAATATTTCTTTGCCGTCAATCGAGATCAGGATGACTTGCAGCCGTATAATCGATTCACCCACCCGGCCTTTCTCAAGTTGCTCCGGGATGTGATTTCCTCCTGCGAACAGCACGGCGTCCCGCTCACGGTGTGCGGCGAGATGGCTTCCGATCCCGAAGGGTGTTGCCTGCTCGCGGCCCTGGGCGCCGCGAACTTTTCCATTCAACCGGATGCGGTGCATTCTGTTCGCCAGACCCTTTCCATGCTGAACGTGGCGGAGCTGCGAGCCCTGTTGCCCATCCTCTTGGACTTTGAAAACGCCGATGAGGTGGAACAACGAATGAAGACGCTCGACCGCTCGCAATGAGAGAAACGCAATATGACCGATAAATTAGAGGTGAAATCAATCTCGGTGGGTTTCGCTTTGATCCTGGCTGCGGCGCTGTTTGGTTTCATCCAAACGTTCTCTTTGCTATCTCCCATTCTGTTGTCATTTTTGCTTATTCTGTTGATTTCGCTCGCCTTCAATCCCGTGATCTCCCGGATGCGGGCTTTGATGGGGGGAAGAAAAATCGCGACCGGGCTTGTCGTGACGGCCTTTCTTGCGGTTATTGCCTTGACGGGGTTGGTCTTCTTCGGGCCGATGAATGCTTCTATCGCAAAGATCTCGGAACAGTTGCCCGGCTACTGGGAGCGGCTGCAAAAACCCTTGATCAGAATAGAAAAGCAATCCGTGCTTTCCGAGGAAAAACTCCAGGCGGAAGTCACCACGGAAATGGCCCAAGCCGCGATGGCGGCAGGCACGTCCGCAGCCTCGACGCAGTCGGTTAAACCGGCTCCGGCCAAGGTGGCCAAAGAATCGGGCGCTCTTCGTTCCCGTTTAAGCCAACTGCTGCAGGACGTGGCCGGCAGTTTCACGGCGGTGGCGGTCAATACGGCTCAGATCCTGGTCGTGTTGGCCACGGTTTTCTTTGGCGTGACCCTCACGCTGATGAATCCCCGCCCGATTGTGGGGGCCCTGTTTTCTCTCGTGCCCGAACGCCATCACGCGCTGACTCTCGCCATCCTGCAGCGCATTGGAAATTTCGTTCCCGGCTGGGCCGGGGCCACTCTGCTGGGGATGTTGACGATTGGCCTGCTGGTTTTCCTGCTCATGTGGCCGATCTTCGGGATGATGGACGCGTTGGCCTTGGGGCTGATCGCGGGCATCCTGGAAGCGATTCCCTTTCTGGGGCCGCTCCTCAGCGCGACGCCGGCCCTGCTGTTCGCGGTTGGCAAAGGAGGCTTGACCCCGTTGTGGGTCGTGCTCGCCTATTTGACCGTCCAGGCCTTGGAGAACAATGTGATCCTCCCTCTCATCATGGCGCGCAGCATGAAATTGCATCCGGTGGCGGTGCTCTTCTCCATGCTCTTATGCGTGGCCTCCTTCGGCGTGCTGGGCGTGCTGGTTGCGGCTCCCCTGGTGGCCATAGTGGATATCTTGCACGACGAGCTTTATCGAAAACGCTTTCTTCCCGCTGTAACGGACGCCGACCTGGATCGACTGGCGCGAAAGGCCCTTCACGAAAAGCTGTCCGAGGACAAGTGACCCGGACGTTCGATTTTCGATCTTGGGCAGGATGTCGTCAGCGTGGGTAGGGTAACACCCCATAGCTTTGTCAGGTCATCCCCTGTAGCTTGCAAACAGCCAAGGATCGCGCCTCTAGGGGCGAAAATATTGGATAAAACAAAGGGAAAGAAAATATGAGCAAACAAGCAACCGCACCCAGCAAGGAATTCAGCGAGCTCGCGGAAGATGCGCGCGTATTGATGGAAGCCACGGTCCATCTGGCCAGCGACAAAGTGGGGCAAGCCCGAAAGCGTCTCGCCGCCGCCCTGGAGCGAGGGAAGTCGAATGGAGAATCTTTGATGGGCAAGGCTTCCGACAAAGTAGGGGAAGACGTCGAGGAAGTCCGCAAGCTTTGCACGGCGGCCCTGGAGAGCGGCAAGGAAATCTATGGCGACGTTTACGACAAGGTGGTCGAAAAAGCCAAGACAGCCGATCATGCCTTCCGCGAGAATCTTTATCAAACGATGGGAATTGCCTTGGGCGTGGGTGCGCTCGTTGGCTATCTCTTCTCGCGTCGAGGCCCCCGACATGGCGACTGATCCTGTCATCTTGGGAGCAGCGGCCGCCGACCTCGGGCGCTTTTCGGCGTCCTCGAAGCATTTTGCGCGGTTGTTGCTGACCATCGGCGAAAACCGCCTCGAACTGTTGATGGCGGCCGTGCAGGAGGAGCGCGAGCTTCTCCTGCGCGCGGTCCTGCTGGCGTTCGGCGTGGCCGCTTTCGGCCTGCTTGCCGGCATGACCTTCACGGCGGCCCTCGTGCTTCTGTTGCGGGCGTACTCGCCGGTGGCCGTCCTTCTGACCCTGGCCTTTCTCTACGGCGCCGCGGGATTTTGTCTGTACCGGAGATTCGTCGGACGGCTGCACGATGAGCAGCCTCTTGCGGCCTCGCTCGATCAACTCCGAAAGGATCGAGCCGGTTTGGAGAACCTTTTCCAATGACCCCCCTCGAATCGCGCAAACAGCTCTTGCTCGCGGAAAGCGAACTCAACCGGGCCCAACTGGTGAGCGAGCTGGCCGCGCTGACGGCGGGCGTTCGCAGGCTGGCCTGCCGCGCTACCGCTTTGGGGGCCATCGCCTCGTCCGCCGCGGTGCTGGCGACGGGCCTGGCCGCCTTCCACCGCGAGCAGCCCGTGGAGACCGCATCGAAATCTTCCCGATGGCCTGGCATCCTCAACGGCGCGGTCCTTATTTCCGTTCTCTGGCTGGCGTTTCGCGCACAAAACCGAGATTCGTGCAGCCCCTGACTATAGCGCTGCAATGTTTTGAGTCATTCCCCTGGAGGCCGCCATGTCCGTTGAATTCAAAGACTACTACGACGTTCTCGGCGTGGCCTCCAACGCGAGTGACGAGGACATCAAGAAGGCCTTCCGCAGTCTGGCGCGAAAATATCACCCCGACGTCGCCAAGGACAAGGCGGGCGCGGAAAACAGGTTCAAGGAAATCAACGAGGCCAACGAAGTTCTCAGCGACCCGGATAAGCGGCGGAAGTACGATGAACTGGGAGCGAGCTGGAACCATTCAGAGCGGCCAACGGCGCATCAAGCCGGCGGATTCCGCGGAGGCGCGCCAGAGGGTTCCGAATTCCATTTCGACGGCACGGGCTTCAGCGATTTCTTCGAGCAGTTCTTTGGCAGCCGCGGTCGCCCAACCAGCGGCTTCGGCCGAGGGGAAGATGGCGCGGAAGGCGCGGAGGCCGCACGCCGCGGCCAGGACATCGAGGGCGACATCCGGGTGACGCTGGACGAAGTTCTTCGCGGTTCGACGCGAACGATCCGTCTGTGGCATACGGACCGTCGCACCGAGAAATCGACGATGCAGACCTTGCGCGTGAAAATTCCGCCTGGCGTACGGCAACTGCAGCTCATCTGCCTCACGGGTAAAGGTCAGGACGGCATCGGCGGAGGCGATTCGGGGAACCTCTACTTGCGCGTAAAGTTCGCCCAGCACCACGATTTCCGGGTGTGGGGCGCCAACCTGTATTACGATTTGGATTTGGGCCCCTGGGAAGCGGTGCTCGGGGCCACCGTTCAAATCCCAACGCTGGATGGACGGGTGTCCTTGAAAATTCCGGCGGGCACCGCGGCGGAACGGCAATTTCGTTTGCGCGGAAAAGGGTTGCCCACGGGTCATGGAACGCGCGGCGACCTGCATGCCCGGGTATCCATCCAAGTCCCCTCGTCGGTTACATCCGATGAAAAAGTCCTGTGGGAGCAGCTGGCCGCAAAATCGGCGTTTACCCCGAGGAGTATTCATGAGCAACCCGTTTGATTCAGATAGCCCTCCGACTCTTGCTCTTGTGTTGTTTGAGCCGAAGCCAAACGTCTTGTATCGCCTTGATGAGGCCGCTCATCGCTCGGGCGTTTCTCGCCGGTCCGTTCTGATCTATTGTCGCGCCGGTCTTGTACGGCCTGTCTTGCAGCCGCCGTATGGGGTGATGGAATTTACAGAAGAAGCGATCCATACTGTACGGAGAATCGATCGCTTGCGGACTGTTCACGGCATCGATGTGGCCTGGATCAAAACGATGTTTGATCTACTCGATGAGGTCGAACGCTTGCGCGCCGAGTTGTGGTTTTTGCGCAATCATTGAAAAGCAGAGCACTTCGGCGGACAAGGGGACAACCGCCCCTACGACGGATGCCGAAAAACATTCGGAGAGGGTATGAGGATCGACGCTGATAAAAAAAGAAAGAAGCAAACCTTGAGCACGATTACAACGAAAGACGGTACTCAGATATATTACAAGGACTGGGGCACAGGACAGCCCGTGGTGTTCAGCCACGGCTGGCCCCTCAGTGCGGATAGCTGGGAAGCTCAGATGATGTTCCTGGCCTCCAACGGCTATCGCTGCATTGCCCATGGCCGGTCGAGCCAGCCCTGGAGCGGCAACGAGATGGACACTTATGCCGACGACCTCTCGGAGCTCCTCGAAAAACTGGACCTGAAGGGCGCGGTCCTGATCGGTTTCTCCGCCGGCGGTGGCAGAGCCGGATTGATGGAATGGAGCAGCACCATGGGTGGAAAAACAGATATTGCCAAGGGTCGCATCAAGGAAGCGGCGGGCGCGCTGGTGAACAATGACAAGCTTCGCCGCAACGGCAAGACGGACCAGGCCGTGGGCCGTGTCAAACAAGCCGCCGAAAAAGTGACCGACAAGGTTGCCAAGCGCATGCGCGCGTGAAAGCTGATTCGAAAGGGAAGGCCGGGGCCCGCCCCGGCCTTCCGCACCTGAAAGGAAAATGACTATGTTAGGCGCCGTTCTCCTCATCATTTTGGTGCTCCTGTTGGTGGGCGCGCTGCCCACCTGGCCGCACAGCCGGTCGTGGGGTTACTACCCGAGCGGCGGCCTGGGCCTGGTTCTTCTGATCGTGTTCCTGCTGCTGATGGGCCGTATTTGAGAAGCGCGCAGATTCTCGCGCGCGGCGGCCAGGCCAAATGGAGTCCCTGATGAAACCGTTAATGGATGATAAAGGCATGGCCAGGAACCCGGAAGCCTTGTTGTCCTCCGCAAGCCCCGCGGGGGTTCGCGATGCGGTTCGGCGCGCCGAGACGCTGCTCAAGACCGGCGCCTTGCAGAAGGCGATATTCAACAGCGCCAACTTCTCGTGCATCGCCACCGATGAGAAGGGGGTCATCCAGATCTTCAATGTTGGCGCCGAACGCATGCTGGGCTACACGGCCGCCAGCGTGATCAACCGAATTACTCCGGCCGACATTTCCGATCCGAAGGAAATGATTGTGCGCGCCAGGGCCTTGAGCGCCGAACTTTTCACGCCGATCACGCCGGGGTTCGAGGCCCTCGTCTTCAAGGCCTCTCGTGGCATTGAGGATATCTACGAGCTGACCTATATCCGCAAGGATGGCAGCCGCTTTCCGGCGGTGGTGTCCGTCACGGCGCTGCGCGAGTCTCAAAACGCCATCATCGGCTATCTGCTGATCGGCACGGACAACACCGCGCGCAAGCGGGCGGAAGAAGCCCTGTTGAATGCGGGGTCCTTGCAGGCCGCCATCTTCGACAGCGCCAACTTCTCCAGCATTGCCACCGACGAGAAGGGCGTGATTCAAATCTTTAATGTGGGTGCGGAGCGCATGCTGGGCTACGCGGCCGCCGATGTGGTGAACCGGATCACCCCGGCCGATATTTCCGATGCGCACGAACTGGTGGCGCGCGCCGAAGCGTTGAGCCTGGAGTTGGGAACCACCATCGCGCCGGGCTTCGAGGCCCTGGTGTTCAAGGCCTCCCGCGGCCTGGAGGATATTTACGAGCTGACCTATATCCGCAAGGATGGCAGCCGCTTTCCGGCGATGGTATCCGTCACGGCGCTGCGCGATATTCAGGAACACATCATTGGTTATCTGCTGATCGGCACCGACAACACCGCGCGCAAGAAAATCGAGGATCAGCTGCGATGGACCGAGGAGAGTTTTCGCCTGATGGTGGAGAGCGTGTCCGACTACGCGATTGTCATGCTGGATCCGCTGGGGCGCGTGGTCAGCTGGAACAGCGGGGCGCAGCGGATCAAGGGCTACTGCGCGGAAGAAATCGTCGGCCAGCATTTCTCGCGGTTCTATTTGAGGGAAGACATCGATCGAGGCCTGCCGCAACACGATCTGGATGTTACGAATGCCCAGGGACGGTTTGAAGCGGAGGGCTGGAGGATGCGCAAGGATGGCTCGAAGTTCTGGGCCAATGTGGTCGTTACGGCGATCCTGGACCACCAGGGCAATCTTCGCGGGTATGCCAAGCTCACGCGGGACTTGACCGAGCACAGGAAGGTGGAAGGGGAGCTTACCGATGCCAAGCTGGTCGCGGAAAAGGCCAAGGAATCCGCGGAAATAGCCAACAGGGCGAAAAGCGCTTTCCTGGCCAATATGTCGCATGAGATTCGCACGCCCATGAATGCCATTTTGGGTTTTTCGCAGTTGATGATGCGTGATGTCGAATTATCCTCCTTGCAGAAGAAACACCTGCAGACCATCAACCGCAGCGGAGAACGCCTGCTCTCGCTGATCAATGGCATCCTGGAACTGTCCAAAATCGAGGCGGGCCGGCTGGCCCTGACGCTGGCTGCCTTCGATTTGAATGGCATGCTCGATGAACTTGAAATGATGTTTCGAATCAGCACGGATGAGAAGAACCTGCGCTTCCTGGTGGAACGGGTGGGATCGCTGCCCCCGTGCGTCGTGGGGGACGAGAATAAATTGCTCCAGATCTTCATCAACCTGATCGGTAATGCCATCAAATTTACCAGGAGCGGAGGCGTCTCCGTTCGGGTGGGTGTCAAGAGCAGGTCCGGGATGGCCCTGCGCCTGATGGTGGAGGTGGAGGATACCGGCGCGGGCATCGCGGAAGCGGAAATCCAGAAATTGTTCCAGCCGTTCGAGCAAACCGAGAGCGGCAGGAAGATTCAAATGGGAACAGGACTGGGCCTGGCCATCAGCCGCGAATTTGTCCGCCTGATGGGAGGCGACATCAGCGTCAGCAGCCAGCCGAACAAGGGCAGCCTTTTCCAATTCGAGATCAACTTGGAGGAAGGGCGGGAAGGCATCCTCACCAAAAAGGACAGGATGCGGCGCGTCACGGGGCTCCAGCCCGGGCAGAAGATCTTCCGGATCCTGATTGCCGACGACAAAGACGACAACCGCATATTGCTTTCCCAGATGCTGGAGCGGACCGGTTTCGATGTCCGGGGTGTCATCAATGGGGAGCAGGCGGTTCAGCAATATGAGACCTGGCGGCCGGATTTGATTCTCATGGATACGCGCATGCCGGTCATGAATGGCTACGAGGCCATCCAGAGGATCCGGGCCGGCGCCGCGGGAAAGAAGGTCAAGATTGTCAGTGTGACGGCCAGCGCCTTCGATGAGGACCGCAAGACCGCCTTGGAAATCGGCGCGGACGATTTTCTCGGCAAGCCTTTTCGCGAGGAGGTTCTGCTTGAAAAAATCAAAACGCTCTTAAAGCTGGAATATGTTTATGCGGATGCCCCTTCCGTCCTCCAGCCTGAAAAGGAAGCCGCGGTGGAAAGCTTGAAAGAGAGGCCGCCGGCACTGCCTGAAACGGTCATGATCCGGTTGCGCGAGGCCACAGGTTCCGCGGATCTGGACCGGATGCTGGAAATCATTCAGCAGGTCGAGAAACAGGATGCCCGGATGGCGGGGAGAATGCGGCGTCTCGCGGAGAATTTCGAATATCAAAAGGTGCTGGACGTGGCGGCCGGGAATGAAGGGATGTGTTGAGATGAACCTGCCCACCGCGGACGTCCTTCAGAAAAAACCGGATATTCTAGTGGTGGATGATACACCGGCCAATCTCCGGCTGCTGACAGACCTGTTGAAAGAGCGCGGGTGCAAGGTTCGTCCCGTTCCCGGCGGGCAGCTTGCGATCCAGGCGGTTCAGAAGGAAAAACCCGATCTGATCCTGCTCGACATCAACATGCCGGGGATGAACGGCTACGAGGTATGCGAACGTCTCAAGGCGGATGATGCCTTGAAGGAGATTCCCGTCATTTTCATCAGCGCCCTCGACGAGACGATGGACAAGATCAAGGCCTTTGCCGTGGGTGGATTGGACTATATTACGAAGCCGTTTCAGTTCGAAGAAGTGGAGGCCAGGGTGCAGACGCACTTGAAGCTTCGCCGGCTTCAGGTGGAGCGGCAGCGGCAGAACCAGCAGCTGCAGGAGAGCTGCGACCAGCTCAAGAAGCTGGAGGATCTTCGCGATAATCTGACGAATATGATCATCCATGACATGCGGTCGCCCTTGATGGGTCTTACGGGATATCTGAAAATGCTGGAAACGGATGCCGCGGAAAAGCTGAGTCCGGATGAAAGGATGATGCTCGGGGAGACCAGAAGCTGCGGTTCGCTGCTGGAGAACATGGTGAATACGCTTTTGGATGTGAGCCGGCTGGAAGAGGGCAAGATGCCGCTCCACAGGGAAAAGGCGGATATCGATGTCCTGATTCAAAAGGCGCTCCAGTCCCTCGGCTCCCTGACGAAACAGGTGGTTCTGATCCATCGGAAATCCGCTCTTCCGATCCTGGTCCATTGCGACGTTAATCTGGTTGCGCGCATCGTCGCCAACCTGGTGGGAAATGCCATCAAATTCACCCCTGAAGGCGGCCAGGTCGTGGTTTCGGCGGAGAGCAGGGGAGTGGCCGCCAGGATTTGCGTTGCCGACACTGGGAGCGGCATCCCCCTGGAATATCGCCACAAAATATTCGAAAAATTCGGGCAAGTCGAAACCCGGCAGCAAAGAAAAATGTATTCCACCGGACTTGGACTGACGTTCTGCAAGCTGGCGGTGGAGGCGCACGGAGGCGAGATTGGGGTGGAGAGCGAACCCGGCCAAGGAAGCGCCTTCTGGTTCACCTTGCCGTCCCAAGGCCATGAGCCACCAAGCGGACAACCATGCCCCGTGACAGGGGGTGAGGAAAAATGAAAAAAATTGTCCTGGCAGATGATGATCCGATCTTTCGAAGCATGCTGAAAAGGGTCCTTGAGAAGGATGGGTTTGTCGTGATAGCCGCTCAGAACGGATTGGAAGCCCTGTTGGCCGCCGTTCGAGAGCGGCCCGACATGGTGCTTCTAGACCTGGATATGCCCGAAATGCACGGCTTGGAGGCGCTGCGCCGGCTCAAGGCTCGATCCAACACCGCAGCCATTCCCATTATCGTGCTGACCGGAATCCCTTCACAAGGCAATGTGATAGAAGCTTTGCAGGAAGGGGCGCAGGATTTTATTGCCAAGACGTCGGATATCGAGAATCTCCTGTTGAGAATACAGGTCAATGCGGCCATCCAAAAGGGAAAAGGTGCAGGACCTGGGGTCTCTTCGCAGCAGGAGAACATTCCTTCGGAATCGGCGCCGGTCGAGAAAGGGCAGGATGATTCCGTACTGAGCGCCAGGGAGGCCTTGACGCCTGCCATCCCCAGCCTTCCCGCGGCGCGACGATTGGTTTCGGAGGCTGAGTTTGAGGCTCGCTTGAGCAAGGCCGACAGCATCAAGGCTCTTCCGTTTGTCGCGAGCAGAATCATGCAGTTGACGGAGGACAAGTTTTCAGATGCCACCGTCATGGCCAGGGAAATCGAGAAGGATCCGTCCATAGCGTCCAAGGTTTTTAAAGCAGCCAATTCCGCTTTCCATGGCATGCAGGAGCCCGTCATCTCCCTGGAGCGGGCCGTCGTCAGCCTGGGCGTGAGTGAAGTGCGGGATCTGGTCTTTGGCACGGCGGTGGTGAATCTTTTCACGAGGCCCTCGGCGGGCAGCCCGTTGGACCGGATCAGTCTGTGGCAGCATAGTTTCTGCTGCGCATCGTATGCCAGGCGAATCGCCCAGCATCTCGGCGCTGACCATCCTGAAACCTTTTTTTTGTCGGGATTGCTCCATCGCCTAGGCATGGCCGTTTATGATGAGGCCTTTCATGAGGAATACGCGGAGGTCCTCCGGCGCGTGGCGGACAGCCAGGGCGATATTCGGATGCATGAGATGAACCTGCTGGGGCATGATCACGTTGAATTGACCCGCCGCGTCCTGGAGAAGTGGCATATCACCCGGCAACTCAAGCCGCTGATGGGGTATGGCCTGTCCTGGAGCGAACTGATGCGCATGAACCAGGCGGACAGAGTGAGCGCTGGAATACTTCCAGTGTGCGATATTTTGACCCTCGCGCGCGGTCTCAAACCCGGAGCCCCGGAGAAATTAAGGCTGATTCCCGATGTGCTGGCCCTGAGTCTTGATCTCAGCGGAGATTTTGTCCGCGGGATCGACAAGGAGATCGACAAAGACCTGGGCGATTTGTGGAGCGTCTATGTTTCTCAATGCCCGGGCGTGACGGCCCCACCGGTGGCCGCCCAACACAAACCGGGAACACGAAACAGACTGCTCATGATTCGCGAAATCAAACCTCATCTCGATGTGGTCGAGTTCTGGCTGCATTCCATGGGATATGACCTTCATGTGGATGATGCGAGTGCTTTAGCGCAGGCTCTGAATTTTGACGGTCTAATCCTGGAGGCGTCTTCTCTGCCCTTTTTCAAGACCCTCCTCGAGCAACTCAACGCCATGGCAGGAGATCTCTGTGTCAAAAGGGTGCGTGTGATCATACTGGCGCCGCTCGCTTTGGAACCGC
This sequence comes from Lentisphaerae bacterium GWF2_57_35, assembly GCA_001804865.1. GTDB lineage: Bacteria > Verrucomicrobiota > Kiritimatiellia > CAIQIC01 > GWF2-57-35 > GWF2-57-35. The sequence goes on along the minus strand of MHBK01000008.1, from coordinate 47,328 downwards.
TGGTGAGCACCGTGATGGGACCGGAAACGACCGCCATGTTCACCGTCTTCAGCGACCCCTATTCAACCTTTAACCTGTTGGAAGCGTTGAGCTGACACCGGCGAAAACGTGGAGTGATTCATGATGCTTGAAATGATGGAAAAAATGCGGGCGCAGGATTCAGGGAGGATGAGGCCATGACAGACACCGATGACAGATCGCACCGTTCCATCCTTCGGAGCCTTGCCCATCGGGCCATGCTGGACAGAAAACTGATCCCGGATTTTTCACGTCAGGCCCTTGCTGAACTCGGGGGAATCCATGGGCCGGTGGCAGGGGTGGAGGGCGTGACGCGCGATCTCCGGAACCTGCTTTGGTGCTCCATCGACAACGATGATTCGCGCGATTTGGACCAACTCGCTGTTGCGGAAGCCCTGCCCGGCGGGGCTGTCAAAGTCCTGATCGCCATTGCGGATGTGGATGTATTCGTTAAAAAACGCTCTGCGCTTGATGATCATGCGCGGCAAAACACCACCTCGATCTATACGGTGGCCGAGACGTTTCCCATGCTGCCCGAGAAGCTCTCCACCAATCTTACCTCTCTCAATATGGAAGTGGACCGCGCGGCCCTTGTCCTTGAAATGGTGCTTGCCGAGGAGGGCTCGCTTCAGGGCTCAGACCTTTACCGGGCGACGGTGCGGAATCGGGCTCAGCTGACCTATAACAGCGTGGCGGGCTGGCTGGACGGCAACGGGCCGGCGCCTCAACGGATTAGCGCGGTCAACGGACTGGCGGAGAACCTTCGACTCCAGGACCGCATTGCCAGAAAAATGAAGGCTCTCCGGCGCCTGCAGGGCGCCTTGGATCTCGAAACCGTCGAAGCCCGTCCGGTCTTTGACGGAGACGAACTCAAGGACCTGGCCGCTGATAACAGGAACGCCGCCAAAGACCTTATTGAGGATTTCATGATCGCGGCGAATGGGGTTGCCGCAAGATATCTTGCCTCCAAAAAGTTTCCATCGCTGCGCCGCGTGGTGCGCACCCCCAAACGCTGGGACCGCATTGTCGAACTGGCCGCCGAGCGGGGCTCTCCCTTGCCCCAGGAGCCCGACGCCAAGGCCCTGGAGCATTTTTTGGCATCGGCCAAAGCCGCCGATCCTCTCCGTTTTCCCGATCTGTCCCTGAGTGTCATCAAACTCCTGGGCGCGGGGGAGTACGTGCTCGAACTGCCGGGAGGCGGCACGGCCGGGCACTTTGGGCTTGCCGTCAGAGACTATGCTCATTCCACCGCCCCCAATCGCCGATACCCGGATCTGATTACCCAGCGGCTGCTGAAAGCCGCCATGACGGGTTCTTTACCGCCCTATGAAAACGATGAATTGGCGGCGCTCGCCAGGCATTGCACCGAAAGCGAAGATGCCGCAAAAAAGGTGGAGCGGCAGGTGCTAAAATCCGCGGCGGCCCTGCTGTTGGAATCAAGGATCGGAGAGTTGTTTGATGCCGTGGTCACCGGCGCTTCCGCCAAAGGGACCTGGGTCCGTCTGCTGAATCCGCCCATCGAAGGACGGCTCGAGAGCGGTTCCGATGGCCAAACAACGGAATAGAGAATCACCTGTGCGCCGGACGGATCTTTGCAGGAGCGCCCGAGTTGAGTTCCCTCGGTGGTCCCGTAAGCGGGCGGGGCCACTGAGCGAGAGCGTTGGACGGGCCGGAGAGGCAGACCAATCCCGCGAAAAAAAGGAAAACGATGAGCACAATCACAACAAAAGACGGTACGCAGATCTATTATAAAGACTGGGGCGCGGGACAGCCGGTGGTGTTCAGCCATGGCTGGCCCCTCAGTTCGGACAGCTGGGAGGCCCAGATGTTGTTCCTGGCCTCCAACGGCTACCGCTGCATTGCCCATGACCGTCGCGGCCATGGGCGGTCGAGTCAGCCCTGGCATGGCAACGAGATGGACACGTATGCCGACGATCTCTCGGAGCTCATCGAGAAGCTCAACCTGAAGCGCGCCGTTCTGATCGGCTTTTCCGCAGGCGGTGGTGAAGTGGCCCGCTATATCGGCCGCCACGGCACGAAACGGGTGGCCAAGGCCGCGTTGATTTCTGCCGTCCCGCCGCTGATGCTGAAGACGGCGGCCAATCCCGGCGGCTTGCCGATGAAGGTGTTCGACGGGATCCGCCACGGCTGCCTCGCCGACCGCTCGCAATTCTACAAGGATCTCGCCGCCGGCCCGTTCTTCGGGGCCAATCGGCGCGGCTCCAAGGTCTCGAAGGGCATGATCGACTCGTTCTGGCTCCAGGGGATGCAGGCGGGCGCCAAGAACACCTTCGACTGTATCAAGGCGTTCTCCGAGACGGATTTCACCAAAGACCTCAAGAAGTTCGACGTGCCGACGCTGATCCTTCACGGCGACGACGACCAGATTGTGCCGATCGGCGCCGCGGCGCTCCGCTCATCGAAGCTGGTCAAGAACGCGACTCTGAAGATCTACAAGGGCGCGCCGCACGGCCTCGCGTACACGCACCAAGACAAGCTCAACGCCGACCTGCTGGCATTCCTTAAGACCTGAGATCGCTTTCTGAAGCGCGGTAATAGAACACAACGAGAAGGAGAAAGAAAATGAGTCCACGTGTCGAGAAGTCTGCACCCGGTCCCGCTGCGTCCGGCGGATCACCCGCGTTCACTCTGCCGGCGTTGCCCTACGCCCAGGGTGCCCTCGAGCCTTACATATCGGCTCGGACAATGGGTTTCCACTACGGCAAACATCATCAAGCCTACGTGGACAACCTGAACAAGCTGGTCGTCGGCACCCCGTGGGCAGCAGGATCATCGTTGGAGAAGGTTGTCTTGGAGAGCGCGGGCAAGGCAGATAAGGCCGCCGTCTTCAACAATGCCGCTCAGGCTTGGAACCATGCTTTCTTCTGGAACAGCATGAAGGCGGGTGGCGGCGGAAAACCGGCGGGGCGTCTGCTGGCGCTTGTCGAGAAATCGTTCGGCGGCTTCGATGAATTCAAGAATGCTTTCGTGACCGCGGCGGTCGCGCAGTTCGGCAGCGGGTGGGTCTGGCTTGTACAGGAGGGCGACACGTTGAAGATCATCAAGACGTCCAACGCGGATACGTCAATCGCGCACGGGCAAACCGCACTTCTGACGTGCGACGTTTGGGAGCACGCCTACTATCTCGACTACCAGAACCGCCGCAAGGACTTCGTGGAAGCTTTCCTGGACCATCTGGCGAATTGGGAATTCGCGGCGTCGCAGTTGAAATAACAAGGAGAATGTCGAAATGAAGGGCGATAAGAAACTGATACAGACACTAAACGAATTACTGGCCGATGAGCTGACGGCCATCAATCAGTACGTCGTGCACGGGGAAATGGCCGAGAATTGGGGCTATGGCAAATTGAAGAAATCCGTGGGCGCGCGGGCCATCACGGAGATGAAGCATGCCGAAAAGTTGATCGAACGTATCCTGTTTCTGGAAGGGACGCCGATCGTCGGCGACCTGAACAAGATTCATATTGGCGCGGACATTCCCCACCAGTTCGCCAACGATCTGGCCTCCGAAATGACGACGATCGCGATAAGCAAAAAAAGGATCGCCCATCCCAGCATGATGCGCTCCTTAAGGCTTCGCCCTCTACGGCGGTTAGCGGCGAACTAATAGAACCACAACGACGATAAGAAGAAGCAAGCCAACCGAACCTCCGCCGATGTAGTAAATATTCGCGAGAACCGGTGATAATAGAAAGCTCATGGTTTTTCCTTTCGAAGGGATTTTCCCTTACTCTTTCAGGATACTTTATACGATGAGCCGATCATGCGCTATGGGGTGAAACCCTACTTGGTTCCGAAGGTCGCAGGTGGAGCTTCACGTCTCCCGGGCAACATCAAGAATCCGCTGGTCCTCATCTGTAATGGGTATAACCCATGACCGGGCTCGCACCCCATTGCAAAACGCTTCCCGCTGGCGCAACGTATGGGCGTGAACGCGGCGAGAGCGAGGCGAAACCGACTTTCGCTTTCAGCCGAACGACAACAGCGAAGAACAACCCCCAAGGGAAAGGAAGCTGCAGAAAATGAAAAATCAAACTCATGCAAACTTCGTCATCCGTTCGAGTCTCGTTTTAGCCTTGGCGTTGGCCGTCTGGGCGCCCGTCCGATCGCAAGCGGCCGAGCCGGCGCAGGGGGAACGGATGATGGGGGGCAAAATGATGGAACACGGCCAGGAGATGATGGCCCAGCGGCAGAATATGATGGCCGAAATGAAGGCGCAGGACGCCGAACTCACCGCAATGGTCGCGCAGATGAACAGCGCTCCGGAGGACAAGAAGGTGGACCTGATCGCCGCCATCGTCACCCGCCTGGTGGAACAACGGACGGCCATGAATGAGCGAATGGAAAAGATGCATACGGAGATGATGCAGCGCATGCAGAAGGGCAAGGACTCCATGTCGCAGAGCCCGACGATGAAGGGAATGGAAGGACAAACGGGGGATACTCAAAAAGAACAGAAATGACGGCTGTATTCCTTAAACCACAGAAGGGCTTCCCGCGATCCAGCAACTCATTGGCGAAGGGATCAATGTCAACGTGACGCTGCTCTTTGGGCTGCCTCGTTATCGGCAGGTGGCGGAAGCCTACCTCGCCGGGCTCGAAGCGCGCACGGCCCAGGGTAAAGACGTGAAGCGCGTGGCCTCAGTGGCGAGCGGGCTTGTATGGCTTCCGCTCAAGTGATCCCTGGCTGGGCTCCGAGCAGGGTCTCGAGGATCGTATAGGCCGCCCTCGGTTGCGCCAGTTTCTTCATCCGATCCCTCATCCGGGCAAGGCGCTGCGGCTCTCGCAACAGCAGGTCCACCTTGTACGGAAGCGTGACGACATCCGTCGGGCTCACGGCCACGCCCTCCTCAAGAATACTTGCTGCATTGATCTCTTCCTGTCCGGGGATCGGGTTCAAGAGGATCATCGGCAGGGCGCTCGCCATCGCTTCCGACAGCGTAAGCCCGCCGGGCTTGCCGATAAAGAGGTCGGAGATCGCCATCCATTCGTGCATGTCGGGGGTGTAAGGGAGCGCCCTGAACTTCAAATGTGCCGGCGCTGCTTCCGTCGCGTGCACGACTTCGGTCAAGAGATCCTTATTCTTCCCGCAGAGGGCCACGATTTGGGCAGGCCGTTCCATGTGCAGGAGGGCACGAATGGCCACGAGGCTTGATTCCATGCCGAATGTTCCCGCGGATAGAAGAACGACCGGCAGGGAGGGGGCGATCTCGTATTTTCTTCGAAGCGCCTCCCGATCCATGGGCTGTGAAAACGCCGGATGAATAGGAATGCCCGTAACGGTGATGCGATCGTCTGGAAACCCGATCTGGCGCAGGTAATAGGCCGATTCATCCGTGGAAACAAAATAGCGTTCAAACTGATGGCACAACCACAGGGCATGGACGTGCAGATCGGTCACGACAACGGCATGCCTCGTGGATATCTGTTCATGTTGAAGCATGTAGGAGACGATATCGGAGGGAAGGAAGTGCGTACAGATCGTGATGTCCGGCGCCTCGGCTTTCAGACACTCCATGAGGGGTTGCATCTGAGAGCGTTCCATGGCGACGCGAAAATGTTCGCCCTTCCACGGCGCATCGCTTTTGTCGTACCACCATCCCCAAAGCGAAGGGGTCTTGCTGACCATCTGCTTGTACAGGTCCGCATAGAGTTCTGCGAGCAGGGCCGACGCATATTCCAGCACGTCGATGTGCCGCACAGAGGAAATGCCGGGAACGTGCGCAGCGGCCGCCTCCAACGCTTCGCCTGCGCGCGTGTGCCCGCTTCCGGAGCTGGCCGAGAGAATCACGAGTTTGGATCCTCGGTTCTCGGGTATCATGGTAACGGCATCGGCGGTCGAAGCCTGTTGCTGAGTTTCGTCGCTGCTCATGCTTGTGTCCTTTCTGACGCCTGGCGTCCGCTGCTCCAAAGGCCGTTTCAATCGCCAAGAATCGTCGCGACGATCTCGGGGGCGTAGGCCTCGATCATTTTCCGTGTTACCGCATTTTTTTGGGCGATTTCGGAGTAGAGGTACGCGCTGGGGCGGGGCACTCGTATCAGATCCGGGTCGTCGTGTTGGACGCAGATAAGCCCGAAGCGCTTCGCAAATCCGGTCTGCCACTCAAAATTATCGACGAATGACCAGTGGTAGTAACCAAGGATCGGGATGCCTTCTTGAAGTGCCCGATGAATCTGCGCGAGATGTTCGATAAGGTAGCGCGGTCGTTGCTTATCCGTATCGTCTGCGATGCCGTTTTCCGTGATAAGGATCGGTTTCCTGAAACGTTCCCATACGGAGCGGATCGTACGATAGAGCCCCTCCGGATAGATTTGCCAACCCATCTGGGTCACCTCGACACCCGGTGGCGCCTTGGCGTCGTCGATCCAGTACTGGTCGCCTCTTCGCCGGTCGTATTTCAGGGATGCCCGCGTGTAATAGTTGATTCCGCAGTAGTCGTAGGAGTTCTGGATGCCGGCAACGGCGGGTCCGCCATGAATCCAGTGCGGGTTCCCCGTGCGGATCGTATGATCCCATCCCTCAAAAGCCGCGCGTCGGGCGATAAACGCGGCAAAGCGCTCGTACCAACCCGCGGGACCCGGCGAGTTCCATGTCTCGATCCAAGGATACGCCATGGCGACCCCCACCATGGACCGAGTGCCGTCCGGCGCCAGCGGATGCTTGGCGTGGATCAGGCGGTAGGTTTCTGCATGGGCGCGCAGAAAGGCTCTGGATACGGCGCGATACGCCTTGATCGAATGGCGATGCGGCGGAAAGCGGCCCAGAAAATTGCCCATGATCGCCGGCGCCATCGGTTCGTTGAGCGTCACCCAGTAGTCGGGAAACGCGCCCAGTTCATCGATCACAAAATTCGCGTACCGCAGGAAGTGGTTCACCGTGTCGGGATTCAGCCAGCCGCCCTGGTCGGCGACCCAAATCGGTTTCACCCAGTGGTGTAGAGTCAGACAGATGATGAATTTGTGGTTGCGAAGGGATTGAAGAATACGCCGATAATGCTCGATCGCGTCGCGGTTGAAACAGCCCTTCTGTGGTTCAACACGAGCCCATTCGATACCAAGGCGAAACCCTTTGTAAGCCAGTTTCGCCATGAGGGCATGATCCTCTTCGTAGCGGCGCCAGTAATCCATAGCGCGGCCGGAGACCGTCCCGTCCGCAATCAACCCCTTCTGTTCCCATGCCCACCAGTCGGAAAATTCGTTGCCGCCTTCCACCTGGTGACCCCCTGTTGAGGTGCCCCAGATGAAGTGGTCCGGAAAGTTGAGGCTGTCTGTGGACAAGGCGCTGCCTCCTCGGTTAATCGAGAACGCACGGCTTCGCAAATCGGCCTTTCGCTTATGGGGTCCATTCATCCTGCAAATACGCTAACCGATAGGCCGGACCCTGGCTATGGGGTAAAACCCTACTGCAAACAAGCCCATCTCTTGCCCTTCGTTGAACTTTTCGCAGGGCGGCGGCTCCTTCATCCTCGGCAGGGTTTCACAGTAGTTCGGAAATCCCGAACAACTGACTCTTCGAGCAGTTCGCCTTCTTTAGAATATGTTCTTAATGTGCTCACTAATCGTCGCTTTCGACTTTTGGAACAGCGCGCACAGATGCGCCTGCGTCAGCCAGGCGGTACGCCTTCAGATTCCGGAACCCGCTGTGATTCCCGAAAATCCGCTCCGAGGACTCTGAACTCAACACATGCCGCTTCTTTTACATTTCAAATCGCTCTCCGCTTTCCAATCAATTCTGCTCCGCCAGTTCTTTCACTATTGCCCGTTTTTTCAACCCTTGGAACTTTCCCATTCATTTTTTCCAAACATTGGAAAAAAATTCTTTCACGGAATGAAACGATTACCCCTCTGAAATGAAACGATTATGAAACGATTATTTCGAATGACTGGGAACATAATATGCCCCGCGCCCTTTCCCTCTGGGTTCGAACAAGCGAAGCTCACACAACCCCTTCAAATCACGCACAGCGGTCACTTTTGAGACATTCAAATTAGAGATCACCCATCCAGTAGTGACCTTTCCTTCTTTAACGGCTTGCTCCAGTATGGATATCTGGCGCTTTGACAACTGGTCGGCAACCGCCGGTGGTATACCGGCGAACGTATCCGAAGGAGACCGAAGCCGATCGAGATCATCGCCGGGGCCGTTCAAAGTGACGCGGAAATAGCCTTCGGTCAAATCATACTCCGGCATATCCAGGCCATGATTCAACATCGCCTCTTTCATGCGCCCGATGCCGCTGCCTCGCTGATCCATCAATCGCAGGTGATTCAGATACTGGCCGAGAATCGGATTTCGAGAACAGGGCAGACAGTTGCCTTTTCTGATTTTTGCTACAGTCAATGGCTTCATCGGTGCGCCCGGACTCAGGATTTCGAGACGATCCGCAAACAGCTTGACCAGAATCTGGCGGGAACTGTCTTCATAATTCCGATGGGCAATCGCATTCACCACGGCTTCCAGTAGTAGCGCATAAATACATTCATCCTTCGGCGGCGGATTTTCCACCAACTGCTTCACATTTCCGGCCACTTCAGCAAATTTCATAACACCCTTGGATTAAACCACGCATAAAACGCTGTCATTCTTACCACCTTTTCCCGATGCGCGGAAGCGCAGGCTTGTGATTTTCATAATGTGTGGCTGCTTGATGGAGCATGGGGTTCTATGAAATAATGTTTTTTGCCATTCCGTAAATCCCCTGTGTGCATAGCCAACAATTGCGAACAAGGCAGTCCGGAGGGTATTTCCCGTCAACGTCAAATCATGGAGTTTAGAAAGCCTGAATCGGTAGCGACTTTTCGCGCAAAGCTGTAGTGAGGAACGCTTTTCCCATCATACTTATTGCCGGCCAAATTAATGCCGCAGTTGAAAAATCCATCGACCTGCACCACATTGCCTGACGATTAACAAATAACCACGGTTTCCTTCTAAAGGAGTCAGGACGTTTTGGCATCGCATGGACAGACCCAAAGATCAGGAATTATTCGCGATAAATGACCAAAGTAGAAAACAAACGAAAAAATGGTCGCGATAGCGGCCATTACCGGACTGGCAGCGGCCTCAGCGCTTGCACGGATGAGTGGCGGGGCAAGATGGGCTAGATGGCGCAACACATGAAGGAGCTCTCTATCCAGATGGCCCAGGTCCAAAAGAACGATGCACAGACAACGAAGAGGCAGGAGCGAATGGCGTCTATGCGCCAAAAAGTGGACATGATGAAGAAGCAGGAGCCAAGAGAGAATGAACAAAGCAGCCGGACAGTGTGCCGCGGCGCATACGTGGACGCGATGGAAAGAACATGAACATGACAACGGCCGACCAACCCAAGACTCCCGAATCTGAGCCGCGGCACGAGAAGGTAGCCGGGAAAGAGCCTGACCGTCATGCCCATCGCGACCCCCATACCCATACGATGACGGATTTCCGGAAACGGTTCTGGATATCGCTGATCCTGACCCTGCCGATTCTCGTCCTCTCGCCGATGCTCCAAAAGCTCGTGGGCCTGCGCGAAGCGATCCGTTTTTCCGGCGACCTCTATGTGCTGTTTGGCTTTTCTTCCGCGGTCTTCTGGTATGGCGGCTGGCCCTTTCTTAAAGGCTTGTTCAAGGAACTTCAAACCCGGCAGCCCGGAATGATGACGCTGGTCGCCGTCGCCATTGCCACCGCCTATCTTTACAGCAGCGCCGTGGTCTTCGGCCTGACCGGCACGATGTTTTTCTGGGAGCTGGCCACCCTCGTGGACATCATGCTGCTGGGGCACTGGATCGAGATGAAGTCGGTGATGGGCGCCTCAAAGGCCTTGGAAGAACTGGCCAAACTCATGCCCTCCGACGCCCACAAGCTCATGCCCGACGGCAGCGTGAAGGACGTGCCGCTGGGCGAGCTGGCGGTGAATGACAAGGTCCTGATTAAGCCCGGCGAAAAAATCCCCGCGGACGGTGTCATTGCGAACGGTGAGAGCTCGGTCAATGAAGCGATGCTTACCGGGGAATCGACCCCGGTCACGAAGAAGACCGGCGGCAAGGTCATCGGCGGCTCCATCAATGGGGAGGGCTCGCTGACCATTGAGGTCAAAGGCACGGGCAAGGATTCGTTCCTGTCGCAGGTCATCGACCTGGTCAAACAGGCCCAAGAAAGCAAATCGAAGACCCAAAACCTCGCCGACACAGCCGCGCGGTGGCTCACCCTCATGGCCCTCGGGGGCGGCGCGATTACGATCCTTGTCTGGCTGTCCATCATGGGCAAGGACTTCGCGTTTGCCATCGAACGCGCCGTGACCGTGATGGTGATCGCCTGTCCGCATGCCCTGGGTCTTGCCGTGCCGCTGGTGGTAGCCGTTTCCACGGCGCTGGCCGCGAAAAACGGCCTGCTCATTCGCAATCGCGTTTCTTTCGAAGGCGCCCGGAAACTGCAGGCCGTCATCTTCGACAAGACCGGCACGCTGACCGAGGGCCGTTTTGGCGTGACCGACACCCTGGTGCTTTCGAAGGACATCGACGAAGATACGTTGCGTCAGTACGCGGCCTCCGTGGACGCGAATTCCGAACATCCCATCGCCAAGGCCATCGCCGCTTCTTCGGAAAGAAAGTCTCCCGTCGAAAACTTCAAAAGCATCATGGGCAAAGGAGTCGAAGGCCGGGTCGAAGGCAGAGAGATCAAGGTGGTTAGCCCGGGATTCCTGCGCGAGCAGAAGATCGAACTCGCCGACAAGCGCATCGAGTCGCTGCAAGCCCAAGGCAAGACGACGGTGTTTGTCCTCGTCGATGGGAAGTTGAAGGGCGCGATTGCTTTGGCGGACCTCGTCCGGACCGAGGCGAAGCAAGCCATCGATGCCCTCAAGGCGCTGGACATCCGCTGCATGATGCTCACCGGCGACAACAAGGCGACGGCTAAATGGGTGTCGGATCAAGTCGGGTTGGACGAATACTTCGCCGAAGTCCTGCCCCAGGACAAAGCCGCCAAAGTGAAAGAGATTCAATCCCGGGGCGTGCGGGTGGCCATGACCGGCGACGGCGTGAACGATGCCCCGGCGCTGGCGCAGGCCGATTTGGGCATCGCCATTGGAGCGGGCTCGGATGTGGCGGTGGAAACCGCCGACGTGATTCTGGTGCGAAGCAATCCATTGGACGTGGTGGCCATCATGCAGCTTTCTCGCGCCACGTACCGGAAAATGATTCAGAACCTTGTCTGGGCCACGGGCTATAACGTCTTCGCTATTCCGCTGGCCGCCGGAGCGCTTTACGCCTGGGGCGTGCTGCTCACTCCCGCGTTGGGCGCGGTGTTGATGTCGGCGAGCACGGTGATCGTGGCCATCAATGCGCGATGGCTGAGAATAAAACGATAACAGATTCGCAAGGACGGAAACGATCTGAAATACCAAACGGCGGGCGCATCTCGACACTGCCGCAGATTCATTCCGTTCAATAAGGATCGGGCTTACAAAATGGAGCTGGGGCGACCTCGCCCCGGCAGCGGGGCCATGTGGCCCCGCCTCCAACCGTCACTGGCCAGTTTATCCCCAGATACGTGTTTTCTGCGGCAGTGTCGGGATGCACCCCCAAACGGCGGGCTGGCGGCAGCGCAACGAAAGGCGTCTCATGATGAATCATACAGGCGGATGGATGGGCGGAGGGATGTGGCTTTGGACGGTAATCGGCGTCCTGGCGGTGGTCCTGCTGGTCGTCGCGATTTACAAGTTATCCAAGAAATAGTCGTGCGTTCACAACCCCGCTGTGAAGTGAACCGTTAAGAACGAAAGGAAACCATGCTGACCAAATTATCCACGGACAAAACGGTGAGCGAGACGGCGGCTGCCCTGCAGGCTGCCGTCCCAGCCCATCACTTCGGCAGCGCGCGAGCTGGCGCCGGGCGACGTGATTCGCTTGCGCCTGGGCGACATCGTGCCGGCGGATGCGCGTCTGCAGATGGCCAAGCGAGCGCCTGAACAACCTGAACGGCAAAATTGATATTGTCCTGGAGAAATTGGGATCGCTTTGCCTCGCGGTAGGGTTACACCCCATTGCGAGCGCACGTTGACTTGGATTATCTTTCGAGCATGAAACATCCACATCACGCACATCAATCGAAGTACCCGCAACCATCGCATCATGCAAACTCCCTCAGCGGACATCCGTTGGCGCCGGCCGTACGCTCCTGCCCAACGGAAATGGCATTTAAACCGACGCAAGACGAGGTGGCCAGGATGGCCTATGAAATCTATTTGATGGAAGGCTGTCCGCAAGGCCGCGACGTGCAGCATTGGCTGGAGGCTGAAACCCGTATGTTGGTTTGAACAACGGGTAGGGTTTTACCCCATAGACAAACGAAAGCGGCGATGCAATATTGACCTGGAAATGTCGAGGACTTATGAAGGTCAAGCAAACAGCATGGTCGCACTGCTATCAAATGGCATTGAGAAAACACCTTAAGCAAGGCCCCCAGTCGAGCCTGCGGCCGGCGTTGGAATTGGGCCGCCAGGCGGCGGCCCTCGGGTTGGAGACGTTGGACGTGGCCAAGATTCACGCGGAAGCCCTCGCCAAACTGGAACCCTCCAGCCGCAGCGCGCAGACCCTCAAGCGGGCGGAGGTCTTTTTTACCGAGGCCATCGCGCCGATAGAGGATACTCATCGCGCCGCGCTGAAGGCGAACCGGCATGTGAAGCAACTGACCGCCACGCTGGACCGGCGCACCACCGGTTTGGCCGCCTCCAAGCAGTATTTGAAACGCCGAATCGCTCAACGAAAAGGCGCGGAGGCCGCCCTCAAGAAAAGCGGAGAACACTATGGCAAACTGCTCGAGGAGTCCTATCGCCTCCAGGATCATCTGAGGCATCTGACTCACCGGATCATCTCAGCCCAGGAGCATAAAAGAAAGAAGGTCAGCCGCGAGTTGCACGATGAAATCGCCCAGACCCTGTTGGGCATCAACATCCGGCTGCTGGCCTTGAAAAATGCGACCAAAGCCCATACGGAAAACCTCAAGAAAGAAGTTGCCGAGACGCAACGGCTGGTGAAACAATCCGTCAAGACAATCAATCGGACGGCTGATGAATTCGGCATACATCATGAATCCTAAGTTGCGCACTTTGTTGCGACCCTATCAAGCTGCGTTGAGCCGCTACCTTAAGCAAGGACCGGCGGCGAGCTTGCAACCGGCGCTGAGACTGGGCCGCCAGGCCGTAGCCTCTGGGCTGGAAACGCTGGACCTGGCCCTGATACACGAGCAGGCCTTGATCACGCAGGCGTTGTCGATCCATTCTTCCAGCGTCCGTAATCGCATCGTTAAGCGAGCTGGAGTTTTCTTTGCCGAGGCCATCCTGCCGATGGAGGAAACACACCGCTCGGCGATGGAGGCCAATGTCCATTTGAGCCGGCTGAACGAGGCGTTGAATCAACGCACGATGGATCTCTCGGCCTCCAACCGGAAGTTGAAGAAAGAAATTGCCAAGCGCCAGATTGTGGAGGAGACCCTTCGGAAAAGCGAACAGGACTCCATCCGGTTATTGGAGCAGTCGCGGCTCATGCAGGAGCAATTGCGGCGGCTGTCCCGCCGGGTTTTGTCCGCGCAGGAGGAAGAGCGGAAGAGGATCAGCCGCGAGCTGCACGATGTCATTGCCCAGATGCTGACGGGCATCAATGTCCGGCTGGCGACTTTGAAGCTGGAGGCCACGACGAATGCCAAGGGCCTCAGCCAAAAGATTTCGCGCACGCAACGGCTGGTGGAAAGGTCGGTGGACGTCGTGCATCGGTTCGCCCGCGAATTGCGTCCGGCGGCGCTGGACGATCTGGGGCTGATTCCCGCCCTGCATTCGTCCATGAAGAGTTTTACGAAAGAAACGGGCATTCGGGTTAGTTTGACGGCGTTTGAGGGGGTGGAAAAAATGAGCAGCGCCAAACGCACGGTCCTTTATCGGGTCGCCCACGAAGCGCTGACCAATATCGCCCGCCACGCGCAAGCCACCCGGGTGGACGTGAACATTCAGCGACTTCCGAAGGCCGTTTGCATGAACATCCACGACAACGGCAAAGGGTTTGAAGTGAAACGGGTCCTGTTGGTCGGCCGATGCAAGCGATTGGGATTGCTGGGAATCAGGGAACGGGTCGAGATGGTCGGCGGCAAGTTCACCGTCGAATCTGCGCCGGGCGCCGGCACCACCCTCCATGCGCAGATTCCGTTCGTGAACGGCGCCAAGGAGCCGGCTCGCCTATGAAATCCATCAAGCGCATCACCGTATTGCTGGCGGAGGACCACATGATTGTCCGGGAGGGCCTGCGGAAGCTTTTGGAGTCCGAAAGCGATATCGAGATCGTCGGCGAAGCGGCCACCGGCCGCCAGGCCGTGGAAATGACCCGGAAGCTCCGTCCCTCGGTGATCGTCATGGACGTTGCCATGCCGTTGCTCAACGGGTTGGACGCCACCCGTCAAATTCGACAAATCATTCCTGACGCCAAGGTGCTCATTCTTTCCGCCCACAGCGATGACGCCTACGTCGAGCGAGCGACGGCGTTGGGGGCCTCGGGATACCTGATCAAGCAAACCTCCGCCCATTTTCTCTCTGAAGCGATACGGGAAGTCCAAAAGGGAAACGCCTTTTTCAGCCCCTCTATCGCCAAGAGATTCCGCCGCCAGAATCAGAAGTCGTTGGATCGAAAGGGACGGCCCAAGGCGAAGGCCGCCCTCCTGAGTTCGCGCGAGACGGAAGTGCTTCAACTGATTGCCGAAGGCGAAGCAAACAAACAGATCGCGGCGGAGCTGGGCATCAGCATCAAAACCGTCGAGAAGCACCGGGACCATCTCATGCGAAAGCTTGACATCCACGACACCGCAAGTCTCACCCGCTACGCCATCGCGGCGGGCCTCGTCGAAAGCACGGTCCAGTTGACGATCGTCTAGCTGCAGGAACAAAAAAAGTTTGATCGAAAAGGAAGCTCTGTCGTATTTTTTATTCAGATGGGTCCGTTCGACATAGGGGGGAGCGCAGATTGCCATGAAGAGCGAGGGTCAAGACGAAGGAACGGTCGCCCGCCAGATGACGAGGAATCAGGTGGAGCCTAAACGGCGCGAGAGCGTCGAACAGTTCCGCGAACTGATGGCTCACCTCCAACAAGCGTTCTGGATCATGAACGCCGCGGACGATGCGGTGCTTTACATCAGCCCGGCCTACGAGACCATTTGCGGCCGCACCTGCCAAAGCCTCTACGACAACTTCCAATCTTTCCTGGACGCCATTTACCCGGAGGACCGCGCGCGGGTCGTCCAGGCGATGACCGATAAGCGCGAGACCGGGGGATACGAGCAGGAATATCGCATTCTGCGGCCGGACGGGACCCTGCGATGGATCTGGGCTCGGAGCTATCCTGTTCGCGACGGGCAGGGCCAAATCAAATGCTTCGCGGGCATTGCCGAGGACATCACCGATCGCAAAGCGCTTGAGCAAGATCGGGCTCGACTGGTGGCCATTGTCGAATACTCGAAAGACGCCATCGTGAGCATGTCGGTGGACGGCATCGTCATCAGTTGGAACGACGGCGCCGAACGACAGTATGGCTATACCGACGAGGAAATGATCGGACATTCCATTGCCATCCTGTTCCCTCCCGATCGTTACCAGGAATACCTTCAGATCATGAAGAAAGTGCGCAAAGGCGAGGCGATTCCTTCGTATGACACGGTTCGCAAACGAAAAGACGGCACGTTGATTAACCTATCTGTGAGTGTTGCGCCCATTGAAAATTGCGAAGGGGAGACCGTTGGGGCTTCGAAGATCGCCCACGACATTACCAAGGTCAAGAAGTTGGAAGAGCAGTTCCGACAGGCGCAAAAGATGGAGGCGATGGGCCGGTTGGCCGTGGGGGTGGCTCACGACTTCAACAACCTGATCACCGTCATTTCCGGATACGGTGAACTGCTGCTGGAGATGTTGCCTCCCGACGCCCCCGCCAGGGAGTTGCTCCAGGAGATCAAGAACGCCGGAGAGCGGGCCTCTTCTTTGACTCACCAACTACTGCTCTTCAGCCGAAAGCAAGTGCTTGAGCTTCGGGTGGTGGATCTCAATGCCATCGTGGCCAACAGTGAAAAAATGCTCAAGAGGCTGGTGGGCAAGGACGTGAATATCGTGACGGTTCTCGCTCCTGCGTTGGGCCGGGTGAAGACGGATCCCGGCCAGATGGAACAGGTCCTGATGAACCTGGTGATCAATGCGCGGGATGCCATGCCCCAGGGCGGCACGCTCACCATCGAAACCTCCAACGCCATCCTGGATCTACCCTGTGGACGCCCAAACGCGCAGGTGAACCCCGGCCATTTCGTCATGCTAGCGGTGAACGACACCGGCAGCGGCATGGACGATCAGACGCAGACTCGCATTTTCGAACCGTTCTTCACCACCAAGGAAGAAGGCAAAGGAACAGGCCTTGGATTAGCGATGATCGATGGATTTATCAAGCAGAGCGGCGGCCAGGTCCTCGTTTCCAGCGAGCCGGGACGTGGAAGCACATTTAAGATATACCTTCCGGAAGTGGAAGACGCCCTCTCGCCGGCCCCTCTACCTACAGCCATCGAACAACCGCCCCATGGCGATGAAACGATCTTGCTGGTGGAGGACGATGTAGCGGTTCGGGCGCTCGCCCGGCACGTCCTGCAGACGTACGGCTACACGGTTATGGAGGCGGCTCATGGCGACGAAGCCATTCAGTTGGCCAAAACACACCATGGCACGATCCACCTACTCGTTTCGAATGTGGTGATGCCGGGAATCGGCGGCTACCTCTTGGCCGAACGGATCGTGGCCCTGAAACCCAGCATCAAGGTATTGCTCCTGTCCGTCTACGCGGACGACATCGTAGCACGCCGCGGCATCCTGGAGCCCAGGATGACCTTCCTGCAAAAGCCGTTCACGTCGACGGCGCTGGTTCGCAAAGTGCGGAATTCGCTCGATCAAGGCAATGATGTAAAGGCGAGTCCCCCTCATTGACCCCTACACGCTGTTTTGACGGATGTTTTCGCATAAATAACGTCGCAGAATGGTGTCGGGGTTCCACGCGCGCCCAAAGTCCAACAAGTCTAAAGTCCAATGTCGGATTGCCATGCGGCGATATTACAGTATGCTATAGGGGCTTTTGGAGGGGACTATGCGACGGTTATTAAACATTTTTTTGCGTGTTGGGGCGGCCTTTCTATTGCTGGGGAGCGGTTCCGGCTGTTCGCTGCTTCGGAAGGGCGTCGGGTCCATGATGACGCCCATGGCCGGCAATTTGGCCAAGTCCCTTCAACGCCAGGAAGATTTCGCCTTGGTGGAAGAGGGGGCTCCGGCTTATCTGCTGCTGCTGGACGGCTTGGTCGAGTCGTCGCCGCAGAATCCCGATTTATTGCTGGCGGCGGCCAGCGCTCAGACGGCCTATGCGGCTGCGTTTTTGGATAAATCTCAAGCCGGCCGGGCTCGTCTCATGTATGCCAAAGCCCGCGATTACGGTTTGCGCGTTCTCTGTCGCAATAGACGTTTTCAAAAGGTTGCCGATCGCCCTCTGGACGAATTCAAAACCGCCCTGCCTTCCTTTAAAAAGAGGGATGTGCCGGCTTTGTATGCGACAGCCACAGCCTGGACAGGCTGGATTGTCAGCTCGTCGGGGTCCATCGATGCGATTGCCCAGTTTCCCAAGGCCATGTCGCTCATGCAGCGGGTGCTGGAACTCGATCCCACCTGGCAAAAGGGTGGGGCGGACATGTATTTCGGCATCTATTATGCCGTTCAACCGCTGGGCGCCGGGCGTAATCTGGAGAAATCCAAGGCCCATTTCGAAAAGGCCATGGAATACGCCGGCGCCGAATATTTGCTGCCGCATGTTGTCTTTGCGGAGTATTATGCGCGTTACGCTTTTGACCAGGAGCTCTTCGAGAAAACGCTCCGGGGCGTGTTGGAACAGAAGACCGACGCGCCTGATTTCCGACTGATGAACGAGGCCGCCCGACGCCGGGCGCAGGCTTTGCTCGATCGTATGGACGAATTATTCTAATGCGGCTATTGCGCGGGAAAGGATGTTGAGGCATGAAGAGAATTGTTTTTGGAATGGTGTTGGGAGCGATATTGGCCGGGCTGTCTGGCGGCCTGGCCTCGGCGGCCGAATTTACGCTGAAATTCGCCACACTGGCCCCTGAAGGCAGCGCCTGGATGAACACCTTCGATCAGGTGAAGAAGGAGATCTTTGAAGCGACGGGCGGCAAGCTTCAGATGAAGGTTTATCCCGGCGGCGTGCTGGGTGAGGAGAAGGATGTCCTCTATAAAATCAAAGTGGGGCAGGTGGATGGGGCGGGATTCATTGGTCATGGAGTCGGAAAGATTTGTCCGGATGCCCGCGCGTTGATGGTTCCGTTCATGTTCACGAATTACGAAGAAGTGGACGCCGTTTTTGGAAAAATGGCGCCTTATCTGGAGGAGCACTGTCTTCAGAACGATTTTGTCGCGCTTGGCTGGACCGAGATCGGCTTTAGTTATCTGTACAGCACGCAACCCGTCCGCAGCATTGCGGATCTTCAGCGCGCCAAGCCTTGGTCGATGCCCAACGAGCAAATGATGACCGAGCTGTTCAAGGCGGGACGGATCAGCACGATCCCCGTGCCCGTCAGCGATGTTCTGACCGCCCTGCAAACCGGTTTGATCGAAACCATCTTCTCGCCGCCGCTGGCGGCCGTGGCCATGCAGTGGTATTCGCGAGTCAAATATTGGAACGACCTGCGGTTGGCTTATACGTTTGGCGGCCTGTTCGTGTCGAAAAAGTCCTGGGATCGCCTCCCGGAGGACATGCAGACGAAGATGCTGGAAATTTGTCGTCGTCGCATGAACCAGTTGACGCAGGAAGTTCGCAAGAGCAATGAGGACGCGATTCGCGTGATCGCCTCCAACGGGATTCAAACCGTGCAGTCTTCCGACGCCGACATCCGGCAATTTTTGGCCATTCGCGACAAGGGCCTTGAAACTTTGAAGGATGCGCTCTTTTCCACCAAGGCGTTGGATATGGTTCAGAAATACAAAGCCGAACTGGCGGGCGGACAAGCGAGATTGGATCATGGCCAGTGACCGGATACATATTTTCGTAAGAATGGCTGCGGCCTGGCGCGTTTTTGAACAAACGCTCCTCGCCGTGCTGGTCAGCGGCATGGTGTTTCTCGCTGCGGTCCAGATTATCTTGCGCAATTTCTTTCAGATGGGGTTCAACTGGGCCGATCCGCTGCTGGGGGTGGCCCTGTTGTGGCTGACGATGATCGGGGCGCTGGTGGCCACGGGCGCCCGCAAGCACATCAACATGGATCTGGTCACCCAGCTCGTGGCGAAGCATCGTCGCTGGCTGGCGATCGTGCCGGCCGATTTGTTTGCCGCGGTGGTCTGCGCCCTGTTGGGCATGGCGGCGGTACGGTTTGTCGGATTGCAAAAGGAAATGGAGCCGGCGGTCATCCTGAATGTGCCGCTATGGGTGTATTATGAAATCATTCCCGTCTGTCTGTTTCTGATGTCCTTCCGTTTTGTTGTTCAAGCGGCATATCTCGTGATGCATCGCGGCCAATCCGAAGCGGCGGCCCGGTCGGAGTCGGTGTTATGATGCTGGCGCTGATCGTCGGTTTGGGCGTATTGGGCGCCGCGATGTTCGCGGTGTTCGGCGCCTTGGCGCTGTGGGCCTATCAATCCGCCGGCCTGGATTCCTCGCTGGTGATTTCGGAGCTGGCCCGCCTGGCCACCCTGCCGCTGCTACGGGCGTTGCCGATGTTTGCGCTGGCCGGATATGTGCTGGCGGAAAGCAAGGCCTCCGAACGCCTGCTGCGCGTTTCGCGCGCGGCCATCGGCTGGCTGCCCGGCGGGCTGACCCTGGTGACGATCGTGTCCTGTACGCTGCTGACGGCCTTTACCGGGGCCTCGGGCGTGACGCTGGTCGCCATGGGCGGGCTGCTGCTGCCCGCGCTGTTGAAGGAAGGCTACCGGGAGCGCTTCTCGCTCGGACTGCTGACCAGCGGCGGAAATATGGGCGTGCTTTTTGTGCCGAGCCTGCCGCTGATTCTTTATGCCGTGATCGCCAATCCGATCTCGAACGAAGTGACGATCGACCGTCTGTTTATGGCCGCTCTGGCGCCCGGGTTGTTGAGCGTGGTCGCGCTGGGAATTTACGGCACGGTCATCGGAGTGCTCCACAAGATTCCCCGCTCCCGGTTTTCCCTGCGCGAGTTGATGGCTTCCATCTGGGTTGCGCGCTGGGAAATTCCTCTGCCGTTTGTTGTATTGGGCGGTATTTACGGCGGCAAGCTGGTCGTGAGCGAGGCGGCCGTGATCACGGCGGCGTACACGATGATCGTCGAAGTCCTGATTTATCGTGAGATCAAGCTGCGCGACATGGCGGCGATTATCCGCAGCAGCATGATGCTCGTTGGCGGGGTGCTTTTGATTCTGGGCATGGGCATGGCCATTACGAATTATCTGGTCGATCAGGAAGTGCCCATGAAGATTTTGGAGGCGGTCAAAACCCATGTCCATCATCCCATTCTTTTCCTGATCATCCTCAATCTGTTCCTGCTGATCGTCGGGTGCATGATGGACATTTATACGGCCATTATCGTCGTGGTCCCCTTGCTCGTTCCGATGGCGCTCGAGTTTGGAATTCACCCCATTCATCTCGGCATCATCTTTTTGGCCAATCTGGCCATCGGGTATAGTACGCCGCCCGTCGGCATGAATCTTTTCATTGCCGCCATTCGCTTCGATAAAACCATCCTGCAACTGGCCCGCGCCTCGCTTCCCTTCCTGCTGTTGCTCCTGCTGGTCCTGGCGCTGATTACTTATGTGCCGGCGTTGTCGCTGTTTAGCGTGCGGTGAGGGGAGTCTGTAACACCTCCTATTCAAGGAATAGGACCGACATGTCGATGAAAGGATCACGCATTCCAAATAATCTTTTATCCGTGGGACGCTTTGCCATCCGTGGGGCCGCTCTTTTAAGAGAAGAAGTAGCCCCACGGATGGCAAAGCGTCCCACGGATAAGGAATTATGATTCGTCAACGCAGATATCTTCTTATCCGATGGATATGCTCAAGCAACTCCCGGTCCGATTGCGCCCTCGGCCCCAAGCCCGGAGCCCGATAAAAAAAGCTGCGAGACACGCATAAAACTCTCGATAGCTGGCTGCGCGCATATTCAGGAGAGAGTCTGTTCATGATTTGCCTCCGCTGCTCGAGGGTAGGCTGAATATGCTCAAGGCTTTTTTTAAAATGTCCCGCTGCTCGCGAAGATCCTCAATCTCTCGACGGGCGGCTCTCAGGCCCTCCGCCAAGTCTTTGGGGTTTAAGGCCTCGCCGGCGCCGGCGGAAGTTCCGCCGGCCTCCAGCGTCTCCTGGCGCCATTTCGCCAGAATATTCCCCTTAATCCCAAGCTCTCGGCCCACTTCGGCACACGTCTTTCCCGTACGAATGACCCGATTGACGGCATCATTTTTGAACGTCTTGTCATATTTACGGCGGTGAATAATCTCTTTGGGTGCTTTTTCCATGACTTTTTCCTTATCAGTTAAGCACCTTGCCTGTCTATTTTTTCGGGGGAGGCTCACCTCATAATCTTAATCTTAATCGTAATCTTAATCTCATTATTGTATCGATGAAGAGATTATGATTACGATTAAGATTATGAGGGGGGAATCAGAACGGCCTACCGAAATAGACTCTAATACAATGAGCTGGTCGATGCGTCTTGAGTCATAATTACAAGGTCCCGTCTCCAAGCCCCGGCTTGTACATTTTCGACGCACGTTGGTATACTCCTTGCTAACAACCATGCCAGCATGCGTATGAATAATAACAAGTGGGCTCATCGGCGGTGGATCGTCGCTCGGGGGCGGTTTGCCGATTTCTTCAGAAACACAGCGTTTTTTACGTTTTTTTGGCTGGGGGGACTGGTCGTTTCGCAAGCCGTGTCGTTCAATGTCACGGTTTCCAATCAATATGGCCGCTCGGCGATTTCACGGGTGGGGTTGCAGTTTGTCGAGGCGACGGTGGCGGGGGGCTATGCGGATGGCGCCTTTTCGGTAACGGCGGCTGACTTGGACCAGGATGGCTCCAACGACGTAATAGGGGCGGCAAATCTTGCCTCGCGCATTTCCTGGTGGAAGTACAACGGCTCCGATTGGCTTGAAAATCCCATCGTTACCAACTTTGCTTTGCCTCGCAGTGTTTTTGCCGTCGACTTGAATACGAACGGCTCCGTCGATGTGTTGGGCGCGGGCTCGGATGGCGTGTCCTGTTGGCTTAATGGAGGAGGGGGCAGCGGGTGGTCGCGGATTAATCTGCCGTCCTTTTCGAACGGGCAATCGGCGGCGGCGGCCGATTTGGATGGGAACGGATCGCCGGACGTCGTGGCGGCATCCTACGCTCGGAACGAGGTTTCCTGCTGGCTGAATGACGGGTCGGCGTCGAACTGGACGAAGAACGTCATTTATTCTTTCACCAACGCCATGTCGGTTTGCATAGCGGATATCGATACGAACGGCGCTCTGGACGTGATTGCCGGAGCCTACAGCACGGATATGGCCAACAATATGGCTTGGTGGGCCAACGATGGATCGGGCTCCAATTGGACGAAACATGCCCTGGCCGGCGGCGTTCGCAGCGTACGTTGCGTTCAAACCGCCGATCTCAATGGCGATCAGAAGCTGGATATTATCGCCGCGGCCTACAATGGCCCGTCTCTTCAGGACGATATCGTCTGGTGGCAGAACGACGGAAGCGGCAACAGTTGGGTTCGGCATGTGGTGGCGTCCAATTTCGATTACGCCTATGCCGTCAAAGCTGCCGACATGGATGGCAATGGCTTCGTGGACCTGGTGGCGGTTTCGTATAACACCGCGACGAATCTGGCGTGGTGGGAAAACGACGGAAGCGGCGCCAACTGGACGTTTCGCACGATCGATCCTTTGTTTCCCCGTGCCGTGGCCGTCGATGTGGTCGAACTTAATAATGACGGCCGCCTGGATATCGTAGGCGCGTCCTATGATTTGGATACGATCAAGTGGTGGAAAAATCAGGATCAGTACGGGACGTACGATTCGGTGTCCGCGCCTGTGGGAACCTTGATCTATCCGGCTGGCCGCCGTTTGGCCGGAATCAGCCTGACCAATTCGATTGCTGAGGCGACTACCCAATACGTGTGCCGAGGGTGGACGGGGGCGGGGAGCGTCATTTCGGCCGGCACGGCCACCAATACCGGCGTTTTTATTCTGACGAACGACACGTCGATCGCCTGGCTATGGGAAACCCAATACTATCTGGATATCGCCCCGCAGAATTCCAACGGATTGGTCGGCGTGGCTGCCGGCTGGAAAACCTCCGGTTCGGTTACGAGCGTCCTGGCGGGTCCGGCGATCGGTTACTTTTTCTCCGGCTGGTCCGGCGATGTGGCCGCTACGCAGACGAACAACAACCCGCTGATCCTGACTAATGACGGCCCTCGCGCCGTCCGGGCCCAGTTCAGTCCGTTGGTCTATACCATTACCACGATTCCCGGCACGAACGGAACCATTTATCCGACCGGCGAGGCTACCGGACGCGTGCAAGTGGCCTATGGTGCGAGCCGGTCCTTCGAGCTTCTTCCTGCGACGGGTTACCGGGTGGCTGCGGTTTACATCGACGGCGTATTCAACGGCCTCGGCAACATGCAGAGTTTTATGAATGTACGCAGCAATCATCTGTTGGAAGCCGCCTTCGAACCGGATTCTTATTATCTGTATATAGACAGTTCGTATGGTTCGCCGTCTCCTGTGGGCACGAACGAGTATTCGGGAGGCGACGCGGTGGCCTGCACGATCGCCGGCTCGCCGATTTTGAATGGAGTGACGCAACGCGTCATTTGCACCGGTTGGACCGGAACCGGCAATGCGCCGCCTTTCGGAAGCGACACCAACACCGGGTCGTTTACGATCTGGGAGGAATCGTCGGTTTCCTGGCATTGGAAGATCCAGTACTGGCTCGAGGTGTCGGCTTCGAACGGCACGGTCGACATGGCCAGCCAATGGCGGGACGATGGAACCCAGGTGACTCTGACCGCGACGCCGTCCAACGGATATCGCTTTGCGGGGTGGATCGGCGATGTTCCCGGTCATCGCACCAACGACAATCCCATGGGCATGAGCATGGATCGGGCCCGCTACGTGACGGCGCAGTTTAGCACGAATCTGTGCCGGATTTCCGCCTCCTCCGCAGCGGGTGGGGGCATCGCTCCGACGGGAACCGTCTATGTTCAACCCGGCGGCTCGACCTCCTTCACGGTTTCTGCGTCCGCCGGATATCGGATCGAAGCCCTCACGGTTGACGGCCAATCCGTGGCGGTCACCAATCCCTACGCGATATCCTATCTCGCCTTTACCAATGTAATCACGGATCACAGCATCAGCGCTTCCTTCGCTAGCGATCAATACCGGTTGCTGATCGGCAGCGCCTACGGCACGCCCATTCCGGCGGCCGGGATTTATTCTGTCCCCAATTATTCGACGCAGACGTGTGCGGTGGCCGGCTCTCCGATTATTGACGGCGGTACGCAGTTGATGTGCCTGGGCTGGACGGGTTCCGGAAGCGCTCCGCATGCCGGCTTGGAAACCAATACCGGCCCCTTTGTGGTGACCAACGATTCCACGGTGATTTGGAAATGGCAGACGCAGTACTATTTGACGCTGGAGGCCACCAACGGCAGCGTCAATCTCAGCAACAATTGGTATCTGGCGGGGGCGGGCGCTACGATCGTTCCAACCCCGGTCTCGAATTATTGGTTCAGCCATTGGTCCGGCGATGTGCCCTTGGGGCAGTCGAACGCCAATCCGCTGGCTGTCCTCATGGATCAGGCGCGCAGCTTGACGGCGAATTTTGCTAGCAACCGGCCCATCATCACAGCTACGGCGGGGCCGAATGGAGTCATTGCTCCCTCCGGCGAGGTAACGTTGGTTTACGGCGGCAGCACGAATTTCCTGATCGTTCCGGATGCCGGCTATCGGGTATCGACCGTTCAAGTGGACCAAGTGTCGATCGGGCGCGTAGGGCAATATTCCTTTGCGAATGTGCGCAGCAACCGGACCATTCAGGCGGCGTTCGAGCTGGATACCTACACGCTGACGATGGTCAGCGATCATGGCGTCACGGATCCCGCCACCGGGATCTGGACTTTGGCGTCGATGAGCAATGTTGTTGCGAGCGTGACGACTTCCCCGGTAGGCGACAGCCTGACGCAGTTTGTCTGTCGCGGTTGGACCGGCGGCGGCAGCGTTCCGGCCAGCGGCACGACGCTCAACGTCAGTTTTACGATCGCCACCAATTCCACGCTGACCTGGAACTGGCACAGCCAGTATTGGCTGCAAACGGCGAATGGGCCGAACGGAACCGTCGACGTCAACAATGCCTGGTTCGAGGCCGCCACCAACGCGACGATCACGGCCATTCCCAACAGCGATTACCGGTTTCACAAGTGGACCGGGGATGTGCCGACCACACAAACCAATCAGAACCCCTTGGTCCTGACCATGGATCAGGCTCGTTCCGTAATGGCTCATTTCAGCACGAACCGGTGTTTCATTTCCGCCTCCGCCGGTGGAGGAGGGGTCATTTCTCCCAGCGGCGTCGTGAGCGTTTTGCCCGGCAACAATTCCACCTTTGTGATGACGCCCGATCCGGGATACCGATTAACCAACATCGTGGTGGATGGCGCCGCGGTTGCGCTCACCAATCTCTACGTGTTCACACAGGTGATCAACGACCATTCCATTCGTGCGGAATTCACGTTGGATGTTTACGACCTGGTGGTGGCCAGTTCCCTTGCGATGGTTTCGCCTCCGCCGGGAACGAACGTGTATGTCGCGGGGAGCAATATCGTCTGCATGGCCACCAATTCGCCGGTGGTCAATGGCCAAACCCAATATGTCTGCCGGGGCTGGACCGGTTACGGCTGTGTGCCAGCAGCAGGTTTGACCACGAATAGCGGATATTTTGTAATCACCAATCAATCCGGCATCGCTTGGAACTGGCAGACGCAATACTGGCTTTCCGTCTCGTATACCTCCTATGGCACCGTGGACGTCAACAGCGCCTGGACGACCGCCGGCACGAGCGTTATCCTGCGGGCGCAGCCGAATGTCGACGCACGTTTCGTGCAATGGGCGGGGGCTGTGCCGTCGAATCAATTGACGCAAAATCCCCTCACGCTGACCATGAATGCGGCCCGCTCGGTTCAGGCCGAGTTCAGCACCAACTATTGCCTCATTACGGCCACCGCCGGCGACAATGGAACGATCGATCCTTCGGGGGTGATTCCGGTGATTCCGGGGGCGACGGCCTCTTTCACCATGTCTCCCGCCACCAACTATCGCGTGGATGAAGTCATCGTTGACGGCGTATCGAGCGGAAGCCCGTCCTCGTATGCGTTTGCGACGGTAAACGCGGATCATACGATCAGCGTTTCGTTCGAGCCGGACCTCTACGACCTGACCATCGAAAGCGCCCACGGCGCGGTCGTTCCGTCCAACGGCGTCTATGCGCTATTGCGGGGGAGCAATATGGCTTGTTACGTCGAGGAAACGCTCGTTTTGGACGGCTTCTCGCGCTATCTGTTGCTGGGGTGGACGGGCTCCGGCAGCGTCCCGACCTCGGGAACGGCGCAAAGCACGGGCTTTTTCACGCTGACTACGAATACCGAAGTTGCCTGGAATTGGCGCACGCAATACTATCTGGACGTGGCGGTCGAGGGAACCAATGGAACCGTCGATCAAGTCAACGGTTGGTTTAACGACGGCTCCAACCTCGTCATCACGGCCACGCCCATAACGCCGGGTTTCCGCTTCGGCGGCTGGCAGGGCGATGTGCCCTCGGCCCAGTCGAACTCGTCGCGCATCACGCTGTCCATGGACCAACCCCGATCCATCGTCGCCACCTTCAGCACCAACCCGTGCCGGATCGTCGCCACGTCCTCGCAAAACGGACAGGTGGTCCCGTCCGGCACCAATTGGGTGAATCCCGGCGCCGGCATCGTCTTCACCAACGAACCCTCAACCCATTGCATGGTGGCGTATATGATCGTCGACGGCCTCTACGTACCGGCCGACGGCGTTTACGCGTTTACCAACGTCATCGAAGACCACACCCTGCACACCGTGTTCGACATTGCCCCCGTGTCCCTCCTGATCGGCAGCGATCTGACGTTCGCTCGGAGCGATCCGCCGATGGGTTTGTCCTCCTACACATGGAACAGCGCGATCGAATGCCGCCTGACCAACTCGCCGCTGCTGCGGGGGCGCAGCAAATTCGTCTGTTCGGGCTGGACCGGCTCCGGCAGCGTTCCGGCGTCCGGCGTCAGCGTGACGACCGGCGTGTTTTCCATAACGAACGATTCCTCGATCATGTGGAATTGGCAGACGCAGAATTATTTCGCGGTTGAGGCCCTTCCTCCCCGCGGCAGTTTCGTTCCAGCCAGCGGTTGGTATAGTGTGGGGTCCACCTTGCTGGTAACGGCCAACAACGATCCGTATTGGTATTTCACGGGCTGGACCGGCGAAACGAATGGCTCCACGGTCGTTTCGACCAACCAACTGCTCCTGCCCATGGATCAGCCGCGCACCATTGAAGGTCTCTTCTCGCCCGATCTGGCGCCGTATCGAACGCCGCTTTGGTGGCTGGCGTCCTACGGGCTGACCAATCCGTCGTTTGCCGTCGCGGAACTCGCCGATCAGGATTTCGACGGCATGCTCTCGTGGCAGGAATACGTCACCGGCACCGATCCGACGAATGCGGCAAGCTACTTCGCCGTCAATCCCATCGGCAGCGCGAGCAGCGACCACATCATGATCCGCTGGCCCAGCGAAATCGGACGACTCTATTCCGTCAGCCTCTCCACCAATGTCCTGGCAGGGGGCTGGACCCTCGCGCCGGGCTTCATCGACTTGTCCGGCACGGGCGGCATCATGAGCTTCACCAACGCCGCCACGGATATTCTGTTCCATCGCGTCCGCGTCGAAATGGCGCCGTGATGGGCGGTTGTTATCCGTACGGTCTTTTTATGTGAAACGATAACTTATCGATTTGCCGGTGGATTCACATTTTGGAGGGTCGCGCTCCGTCGCGACCGTGGTCCTGATGATTTATTGGCCCGGAGAAGATGGATTCCAACGAATGAAGCCCTGTCTTTTATACACAGATTCTCCAAGAGAGTCCGGCATTCAAACGAGTCCTCATTCCTTATCCGTGGGAAGCTTTGCCATCCGTGGGGCCACTCTTTTAGGAGAAGAAGTAGCCCCACGGATGGCAAAGCGTCCCACGGATAAAGGAATATTTGGACTGCGTGATCCTTTCATCGCCATGTATATCCTGTTCCTGGAATGGAAGTTGTTACAGATCATCCTTAAATGAAATCTGTGTATAAGAGACAGGCTTACGCCCTGTCTTTTATACACAGATTTGAGGCAGTCATTTTCTGCAAGGCCTTCGGATGAAACTATTCTGGTGAAACAACAGGTGGCCCGGCTTCTCCCTGCCCGCAACGCTTCGCGTAGCGATGCACAGGCGGGCGAAGACGGGCTCTTCGGGTCCTGAAGCCGCGTTACGCCCGCCTACATGGCTACGCCACGTTGCGGGCAGGGAGAACGCGGCCCACCTACAGAAGCCAGCCCTTCTCATGCTTACAGATGAATTCCGTGCCATCAATCTGTGTATAAAAGACAGGGCTTACGCCGGCGGCTACGTAGCCGCGTCCGTAAGGACGTGGATTCTTTTATTCATATGCCAAGCGTCGTCGACCCTGCGAATGAATCTCTGGCTGAGCGCCGCGTCCAAATCCGCCTTCGGCAAAGAGGTGGAAGTGGTTATTAGAAAATTCACCTACAAACCTTAGCCTCGCGGCTTGTTTCCGCCGATCGAAAAAAAAGGACGCCCCGAACTTGTCGGGGCGCCCTTTTACGGCCATGTACTTGGCCTTTCAGATGCGAACTACCGCGTCACTCTGATGCGAACGGTTTCCGAATCCGTTCCGCCGCGGTTGTCGCGGACCGTAAAGGTCACGTAGTGATAGCCCACCTGGGACGAGGTCGGCCTCCACGAGAACGTACGGTTGACGAAGGTCGCGCCCGCAGGCAGAGGCGAGGCGCTGTATGTGAGGCTGTCGCCGTCCGGATCGGATCCGGAAACGGTGAAGCTCAACAGCTTCGTGCGACGCACGCTCTTGCTGCCGATCGTATTGAGGACCGGGGCATGATTGACGCTGCTCACCGTGATGACGATCGTCTCCGAGTCCGTAGCGGTCCCGTCGGAACAGGCGATGGTGACCGTATGAGTCCCCACTTGGCTCGACGTCGGCGTCCAGGTGAAGGTTCCGTTGGTGGCAAGCATCGCGCCCGAGGGCAACGATGTGGCGCTGTAGATCAACGCCTGGCCGTCGGGATCGGACCCGGTAGCCGAGAACGTCAACGCACTGCCTTCCGCGACGGACTGGTTGCCGATCGGATTCAGCACGGGCGCTTGGTTCACATTGGCGACGGTGATCGTAATGGTCTCGGCGTCCTGCGCCGCGCCGTCGGAAACCGTGAAGGTCACGGTGTAGACGCCGGCTTGGGCATAGGACGGGGACCAGTAGAACGTTCCGTTGGTGGTGAACGACGCGCCCGAGGGCAGCGGCGCGGCGTTGAAGAACAACGCCTGGCCGTCGGGATCGGACCCGGTAGCCGAGAACGTCAACGCACTGCCTTCCGCGACGGACTGGTTGCCGATCGCGTTCAGCACGGGCGCTTGGTTTACATCGGCGACAGTGATCGTAATGGTCTCGGCGTCCTGCGCCGCGCCGTCGGAAACCGTGAAGGTCACGGTGTAGACGCCGGCCTGGGCATAGGACGGGGACCAGGAGAACATTCCGTTGGTGGTGAAGGACGAGCCCGAGGGCAGCGGCGCGGCGTTGAAGAACAACGCTTGGCCGTCGGGATCGAACCCGGTAGCCGAGAACGTCAACGCGCTGCCTTCCGCGACGAACTGGTTGCCGATCGGATTCAACACCGGCGCTTCGTTGGGAGTCGCCACCGTCACCGTCATCGTTTGATATACGGTGACGTCCCCGTCCGAGGCGGAGAAGGTCAACACGTGATCGCCTGCTTGCTCCGTAGTCGGCCTCCATAAGAAATACACGGTTTGGGGATACGGCATGCCCGGTATGGGCGAATATGCGTTGGCCGACAAGTACGCTCCGTCCGGCAGCGGCGAAACCCCAAAGGTCAGTACATCGTTGTCGTCGTCCATGGCCGTTATGTTCAAGCTGACCTGACACAATTCGGGAGGCCAGCACGATTCGTCCAGGTTGATCGTGTAGTTGGTGATGGGTTCCAGGACTGGCGTGCGATTCAGCACTGTGACCACGGCGGTATGGGAGGTGGAAAACAGACCATCTGAGGCCGTGAACGTGATCGGATAGACGCCGGCCTGATCGGAGGCCGGAATCCAGTAGAAGTTTCCGTAGGGAAGAATCGTGTCATTATTGTCGACAATACACGAAGCGCCGGCGGGAACGCCTGACGCCGTGAGCGTTATTGGATCGGCATCCGGATTCATGGCCTCAAAAAAGGCGTTGTAGTATTCGCCCTTATAGAGCGTGGCATCCTGCGGCGGGTACATGATGCTGGGCGGCGCCCCTGCCGTGCGCTGACGTCCAGTGAAGTGTCCATCATGCTTGTAGCAGGGCCAGTTCAGCAAATGAGGTTTGTACGGGCCGGTCAGATTCCACACGTAAACATACCCCAGATCGTCGCCGGCGAGCAGTTCCAGCAAGCCGTCGCCGTCCACGTCGTCCAGCACCAACCGATTGCCGCCCTTGGCATTGGCGCCCATGCTCACTTCCCAGAGCAAGTTGCCGGCGGCGCTGAAGGCCGCAATGCCGTTCTCGCCCCTGCAAACCACGATTTCGGGAGCGCCGTCGCCGTTCACATCGGCAACCACCGGTGCGTTATGGTGCATGCCGCCGCCCAAGCTTTGAGGCCAACCCGCCACGGGCGTGGCGTCATGGTGATAGGCGTACAGCTTCTCGTCGCCTTCCGTTCCCCCGGGCAACGCGTATTCCGCCGTGAAGACGATTTCCAAATCGAGATCGCCATCCAAATCCGCCAAGGCAATCTCGTTCACATCGCTGCGGTCGACGGTGATGGGCCAGCCAGGGACCGGGAGCAGCAGGCGGTTCCAATATTCGCCGAGGACATCGTAGGCATAGACATGTCCGTCCGATCCTCCCACGACGATTTCTCGATCGCTGAAGTAACCCACCGCATCGCTGTCGTTGTCGATGTCGCCAAGGGCCACGGAAACGCCGATATCTTCGATTTGAGGCGGATCTCCCATGATCTGTGGATAGCCGAAGGAGTTGAATATCCCCAGACCATATTGTTCGGTGGCGAAGTAGAAGGATGCCTCATGATCGTCATTCACGGACGGAGCCATCCGATTCAGCAGATCCGAAGCGGGCAGGTCGGCGTCCAATGCGATCGGCCATCCTTCTTGCACCTGGCCATCCGGATTGAGCAGGCAGAGGTAGGTGCTGTTCACCCCGTCCGCGTAGCGATTGCAGGCATTCGCGACGAGACCTTTGTATTGAGGGTAGTCGCGTTCGTCCACAACGATCGGAGAACAACTCCGCGCATACTCTCCGCCCGGGGGGAGGGGGATTCTTGCCGGCCAGCCCATGGGCAAGGCGCCCTCCAAGCTGTACGCATAGAACAAGCCGCCGTTGGTCCCATCCAACTGCATGTTCGTAACCAACTCGTCCGTGTTGTTCCCGTCCAGGTCGACGGCGGTAATGGGGTAGTAGAGCGGATCGGCTCCCACTTCCCATTGATTCAGCAAAGAACCGGTGGCGCTATACACGCTGATACTCGTACCCAAGGCCACAACAACCCGTCGGCTGCCGCCCGCCGCGTTCGCAACGCTCACATAAGGCTTGTGAAAAGCATTGCTGACTCCTTCAATATTCTCGACCCATACCGGCCATCCGGCCGCCGGGGCCGGAGCTTGACCGCGCGCAGGAACCCCACTCAGGGCTCCCAGCATCGCGACAACGCACATCTTGCGCAGAAACGTTATATTTAACTTCACAACTTTCCCCTTATTTTGATGTTCAATGGAATCGGACAAGTCCGACTTCCCCTTGTGGATTCGCTTCTTACGATTACAACTCGACCCTCAACACCTCCTTTCGTTGCTGTTTTGGACTTAATTCGTATGCCAATAGTGAACTAGAGGCATACTAGCGCGCTGTCGATTGAGTTTATTTAGAAATTTCTAAACGTTCAAGATGAAAAAGTGAAATAAATGCAAAATATTAAGGGATGGTGCTTGGCGATCCTATCTCAGGTCGTCCGTCATCGCGATCCGGAGAGGCGATCGCGGGTATATGATAAGCAGCATCAATCAATCTTGACTTTCTGAATGATAAACCGTATCAATACATCCGGTTTTGTTGTGGCGGTTTTCAACAAGGAGTTTTCATGAAGTGCGTTCGCCTCTTGGAGCTGGTGCTGGTTTTTAGCTTCGCCGTCTGGGCTCGGGGACAGGAAAGCGAGCCGAACGGCCTGCGTAGGGCCATCGTCGAAGGATTGCCCATTCAATACTCCGAGGGACTCGTCGTGTCCAATGCGGCTGGCGAAGCGGCCTCCTTCGTTCAACCCCGCGTCACGAAGGTTGCCCCCCTTGAAATCTATGTTTCGACGGAAGGTTCTCATGTGCATCCGTACACGAACTGGGCCACGGCCGCCACCAATATCCAGGCGGCGGTGGATGTTGGCGCGAATGGAACCACGGTGTGGGTCAGCAATGGGATGTATACGCTGACGATGCCCATCGAATTAACCAATGCGATCACGTTGAGCAGCGTAAATGGAGCATCGAATACGATGGTCGACGGAGCCCATACGACGTCATGCATTCGAGTGAGGCATCCTCAGGCGAGGATCTTGGGCTTGACGATACAACGTGGAGCCGCGTGGGCTCCCGGAGCCGGAGTGTATCTTGAGCAGGGAGGTTTGATCCAGGATTGCGTGGTGGTGTCCAACCGAAGCTTCCAGGAATTGTGGGCGGCCACTAATACGGGTGTAGGGGGTGGAATTTATGCAGGCCCTGGCGCCACCGTTGCGCATTGCCGGATAGGCTGGAATATCGCGGGGTTAGCAGGTGGAGGCGTCTTTGCCAGTGGTGCGGTCGTACGCGCCTGCACCCTGAATCGAAACTTTGCGGAAGGTTCCGGGGGTGGGATCTCGGCCTGTTCAAGATCATGGGTCGAAAATTGCATCGTTACAGGCAATCTCGCTACTCAAGATCATTTCGATGGGGGGAGCTATGGTATCGGAGGGGGAATCGAACTGTTAGGCAGCACGGCTCGCAACTGTGTTGTTTTTCGAAACTATAGCGGGTGTGTGGGAGGTGGTATGGCTTGTATAAATGGCAGTGCGGCCGAAAATTGCACGGTAATGGAAAATACAGCGGTATCGAAATCCGCCTCTTCTTACTTCTCAGGTGTAGGAGGCGGGGTCTGCTCCTGGGAGAGCGATGTGCGCAATTGCATCATCTTGAACAACAGCATGGGGCCCGTGCTTCTCGCAGGCGACGATGAGATTATCAATTGTGCCGGCAGCGGATTTGTGCATTGCTGTTCGTCCCCTCTACTTAATGGCCTAGGCAACGTCGCCGGCGATCCCGGCTTCGTCCATGTCGCACAAACCAATTTCAACCTGACCATGGGATCGCCCTGTCTGGATGCGGGAATGAACCTGTCCTGGATGGATTCAGCTTTCGATTTCGCGGGCGCCGCGCGCATTAATCATGGAATCGTAGACATCGGCGCCTACGAGTACGATTTCGACTCCGGATCGCTGCGAGGAGCTTTGCGGGCCGATCGTACGAAAGGCGTGACGCCGCTTCAGGTGGAACTGAGGGCCTTGATCGCAGGCGTTGGGACGGAGCCGTTGTTGTATCGATGGGACTTTGACGGCGATGGGATCGTCGATCGCGAAGGCTACGATTTAATGGCTGTTTCTTACGAGTATCCGCAGCCTGGCCATTATTCGGCATCCCTGACGTTGAGCCAGGGCCTGGGTGCGCCGGTCGTCATTTCGAACTTGAGCCTGTACAGCGCGCCGGCTTTCATCCATGTCTCGCCGTCTGGACAAAACACCTTCCCATTCACCAACTGGATCATGGCGGCCACCAATATTCAGACGGCGGTCGATGTGGGGGTTAGTGGGAGTCGGGTGTTGGTAACCGGAGGATTGTATCGCATCGCTTCAAGCATCCGCGTTACGAATGGCATTTGGCTCTGTGGTATGAATGGCGCCGCCTCCACGCTGGTCGAAGGGGTCTATAGCAATCGATGCTTTTATTTGAATCACACCGGCGCCGTGCTGGAAGGATTTACCATCCGCAAGGGCTACGAAAAATATGAAGATGGCGGAGGCGTACTGTGCAAGAGTGGAATGGTTAAGCGTTGTATTCTTGTCGACAATCAGGCGGATTGGGGCGGGGGAATCTACCTGATGGGCGGACGGGCGGAGGACTGCCTGGTTTACAGCAATGCGGCCCGTTGTGGCGGGGGCATCTATTTCCGCTATGACGGAGTTGGGCAAAATTGCCTGGTGTACGGCAACCGTGCCGCCTATGGCGGCGGAGTTTACTGCTTCAACGGCGGACGGGTCCAGAATTGCACGATCAGCGGCAACTGGGCCACGAATGGCGGCGGTTTGGCGACGTACCATGGCGGGGCGGCGGCGAACACTATTCTGACCGGTAATTACGGCTCCAATGGCCTCAACTATTTCATTGAAGGATACCCTGCCGCCTGGAGCTACTGCTGTGCATACCCGCTTCTTTCGGGCGCAGGATCTCTGAACGCCGATCCTCAATTTGTCGACGCAACGGCCCGAGATTATCATTTGCAAGCCGGCTCTCCCTGCGTGGATGCCGGACATACGGAGGTGTTTCCCTCGTTCGACTTGGATGGGCTGCCGCGACCGCTGGACGGCCATGCTGACGGCGCGCCTCGGTGCGATATCGGCTGCTACGAATTCATGCATGCGCTGGCGGATAGCGATGGGGATGAATTGGTGGATGCCAACGAACTGGCGATGGGGAGCAGTCCGACGCTCTGGGACTCCGATGCCGACGGCTCGGGCGATGGGGACGAACGGATCGCCGGCACGGATGCCTGCGATGGGCAGTCGGTGTTCGCCTTGCGAGCCGGCGAATCGTCGCCGGGCGAGGACTCGATCATTCGCTGGCCCAGCGCTCCAGGTCGAACTTACACCCTGAGCCGGACGACCAATTTGCTGAACGGTTTTTCCGTGCTGGCCGTAGACCTTCCCGCCACCCCGCCGGAGAATTGCTATACGGACGCGGTCATGCAGAGCGGATTTCAAGCCTATCAGGTGAAGGTGCATGAGTAGATTCGCTGTCATCGGTGCATCCATCTGACAGAGGCCACGGCCTTGCGGACGCGGCTGCGCAGCCGTCGGCGCAAGTGGATGCTTTTTAGCGACAGCCTTCGAACGAGGGCCGTTCAAGACGCCTCCCGGCGATTACTGATTTCCATCTTCGTGGTTTACAATAACCTCGTATTCCGCTATTCCTGCAATACACCATCCCGATGGCGTTCAGTAAAACGAAGAAGGAAGCACCAATGAGCTGCGAATATGACTTGGATCATGGATGCCTGACGTGCCGCTTTGGCCGTCACATCAACAGCGGCAACTGCTCGCAAATTTCCAAAGATCTGGCGGCACGGCTGTCAGCGGCATCGCAGGGCGGGGGGGAGCCCATTCGGGATGTCGTGTTCGAGCTGGCCCAGACGGATTATGTTTCCTCGGTCTTCATTCGCCTGGTGATGACCACGCTTAAAAAGATGGGCAAGGAACACTTCCGCGTCGGCAACATGAATCCGTTCATCAAGGATTTGTTTGCGACCTCCGGCCTGGATCAATTGCTGGGGAGCGACAGCTCCATCCAATGCATGATGCATGAAATTCGCGTTTTCCCTCCGTCCGCGTCGTTTGTTCAGCAGGCGCGGGTCGGCTCCAAAGCGGATTACGAGGCGCTCTACAAAGAATCCATCGAGCAGCCCGACGAGTTTTGGGGCCGGCAGGCCCGCGAGCATTTGGTGTGGAGCACGCCCTTCGATCAGGTGTGCGAGTGGACCCCGCCCAACGTTAAATGGTTCGCCGGAGGCCAGCTCAACGCCAGCGTCAATTGCCTGGATCGGCATCTGTCCACGCCGTGCGCCAATAAAGCCGCGCTCATCTGGGAAGGCGAACCCGGCGAGGAGCGCGTGCTTACCTACCGGCAGCTTCATCGCGAGGTTTGCCTCTTTGCGAATGTGCTCAAGCAAAACGGCGTTGGCAAAGGCGATCGCGTGCTGATCTACATGCCCATGGTTCCCGAAACCGTGGTGGCCATGCAGGCCTGCGCCCGGCTCGGCGCCATTCATTCCGTGGTGTTCGGCGGGTTTAGCGCCCAGGCGATTGCCGACCGCATTCACGATTGCCAGGCCAAGCTGGTGCTCACGGCCGACGGCGGCTTTCGTCGCGGCTCCGTCGTCGCGCTCAAGCCGCAGGTCGATGAGGCGCTGCGCTTGCAGAATGCCGAAGGCCATCCGCTGACCGCCTCCGTTCAGAAGGTGGTCGTGCTGCGCCGCGCACAGAACAAAATCGACATGGCGCCGGGCCGCGATGTGTTCTGGGACGATGAAATAAAAATGGTCAACGCAGATTGTCCCGCCGAACCCGTGGACAGCGAACACCCTCTTTTCATTCTCTATACCAGCGGGTCCACGGGAAAACCCAAAGGCATTTTCCACAGCACCGGCGGCTACCTGCTCGGCGCCAAGCTGACGCATCAGTACATCTTCGATCTGAAGGAGACCGACGTCTTCTGGTGCACGGCCGATGTGGGGTGGGTCACCGGGCACAGCTATGTGGTCTACGGTCCGCTGGCCAACGGCGCCACCTGCCTGCTTTACGAAGGCGCGCCGAACCATCCCGATCCCGCCCGCTACTGGCG
The DNA here is from genome assembly GCA_001804865.1 of Lentisphaerae bacterium GWF2_57_35. Classification (GTDB taxonomy): domain Bacteria; phylum Verrucomicrobiota; class Kiritimatiellia; order CAIQIC01; family GWF2-57-35; genus GWF2-57-35. Next base: position 10,225 of record MHBK01000008.1, on the reverse strand, counting down.
CCTCATCGAAAAGTATGGCGTTTCCATTTTCTACACGGCGCCCACGGCCATTCGCGCTTTCATGCAGTGGGGCGACCAGTGGCCCGCCCAGCATGACCTTTCGTCGTTGCGGTTGCTCGGTACGGTCGGCGAACCCATCAATCCGCAAGCCTGGATCTGGTATCATGAAATCATCGGCGGCAAGCGCTGCCCGATCGTGGATACCTGGTGGCAAACCGAAACCGGGGCCATTATGATTGCCCCCATGCCCGGCGCGATCTCCGCCAAGCCCGGGTCCGCCACGCGGCCCTTCTTTGGGGTGGAGCCCCAGGTAGTGGATGCTCAAGGCCAGCCGGCCCCCGCGAATGCCGGCGGCTCCCTGGTCATCCGCCGCCCCTGGCCCAGCATGTTGCGCGGCATTTGGGGCGATCCCGCCCGCTATGAGATGACCTATTGGTGCGACTATCCGGGCCGCTATTTTACCGGCGACGGCGCGCGTTGCGACGAGGACGGCTACTTCTGGGTGATCGGACGCATCGACGATGTACTCAACGTCTCCGGCCACCGCATCGGCACCGCCGAAGTCGAAAGCGCGCTCGTCAGCCACAAAGCCGTGGCCGAGGCCGCCGTGGTCGGGCGTCCCGACGACATCAAGGGATCGGTCGTTGTCGCGTTTGTCACGTTGAAATCGAGTGCGCAACCCAGCCCCGATCTTTGCGAAGAATTGCGCCGGCATGTCGCCGGCGAGTTGGGCGTCGTCGCCCGGCCCGAGGAAATCCGTTTTGCCGAGGCGCTCCCCAAAACCCGGTCCGGCAAAATCATGCGCCGCCTCCTTAAACAAGTCGCCGCGGGAGTTGAAGTCCAGGGCGACACCACCACGCTCGAAGATTTCGGGGTGTTAGCGAAACTCAGCGCCGACGATTAACGACGTATTGGGATCGTTATGAAGATAACCCGGCATAGCCTCCAGAAATCAATCCTGCGCGTCGCGTTGGCGGTTGTCGCCGTCGTGCTCGTTGCTTGGGTCCTCATCGCGCAGCCGACCTGGGCGCATAATCGGCGGTCGGCAGAGCGTGTGAGTTCGGGCCGACTTGAAGCTCATGTTCGGATGCTGTCTGAAACGTATTGCCCAAGGAATTGGCTGCAAACCCAAAATCTTGACCGATGTGCCGCGTACATTGCCGGGGAGCTGATCCGAGCCGGCGCCTCCGTCGAAGACCAGTTGTTCAAAGTGGGGGATAGTCAATATCGGAACGTAATTGGCCGGTTTGGAAAAAGTGGCCAGGGAAAAGTGGTTGTGGGAGCCCATTACGATTCCTACGGCGATACGCCCGGGGCCGACGACAACGCCAGCGGTGTGGCGGCGTTTATTGAACTGGCTTATCTTCTTGGACGCAATCCCTTGCAAGGAGAAGTTGAACTGGTCGCGTATGCTTTGGAGGAACCTCCCTTTTTCAAAGGTCCACAAATGGGCAGTTCCTTTCATGCGCAGCGGCTTGCAGAACAAAACGAATCCATCAAAGGCGTTCTTGTCTTCGAGATGGTTGGATATTTTCAGGACGACCTCTTCACTCAATCGTATCCAAGCCTGCTTTTACATATTATGTATCCCCATCGGGGCAACTTCATCGGGGTCGTTGGAAAATCGGATCAAGGAGATTGGATCAAGGCCGTGAAGGCCGGTATGAAAAATGCCACGAGTTTGCCCGTGTTTTCCATTCGTGCCCCTGCCATGCTGCCTGGGGTGGATTTCTCCGATCATCTTAATTACTGGAAACATGGGTTCCCAGCGGTGATGATTTCGGATACGGCCTTTTATCGAAACAAAGCGTATCATACGGCGAACGACACGCTCAATAGGCTGGATTTTGATCGACTAGGCAAAGTGGTCGTTGCCGTCTTTGAGGCCATCAAAAAAATAGACGCCCCCCCCCAGTCAGGAATCCCATGAAAATATTGTCGCGCCTCTTTAAAAACAACAAAAAATGGGCCGCGGAGACGTGTGCTTCCAACCCGGAATTCTTTTCCCGGCTTGTCGCGCAGCAGGCCCCCGAATACCTATGGATTGGGTGTTCCGACAGCCGGGTTCCTGCAAACGAAATCGTTGGATTGCAGCCGGGCGAGTTGTTCGTCCATCGGAATATCGCCAATCTGGTCATTCACACGGATATGAATTGCCTTTCGGTTCTTCAATATGCGGTGGACCTTCTCAAGATCAGGCATGTGATCGTCTGCGGGCACTACGGATGCGGCGGCATCAAGGCGGCGATGGCCGACAAGCCGCATGGGCTGGTGGACAATTGGTTGCGGCATGTTCGCGATATCCACCACCGGCATGAAAGAAAGTTAAATGTGATTTCGAGCAAACCCGAACGGCTACGACGGCTGTGCGAATTGAATGTGGTCGAACAGGTCATCAATGTCGGCAACACGACGATTGTTCAGGATGCCTGGGGCCGCGGACAAGAAGTCGCCATCCATGGTTGGGTCTACGATATTGCCGATGGATTGTTGAAAGATCTGGCGGTGAGCATCACGTCCTTTAAGGAATGGGATGCTCTGCAGAAGAACAGATAGTTTTTCAAGCCTCCATGCCTGGCGGAGCTCTCAAAAAAGGACCGCAGGCATTCTTGCCTGCGATGTGCGGCCAGGCCCTGATCAATCCGGGGTGAAGATGGCCGCCGTCATCGATTTGAAGCGGCGCGGATCGATCGCATATTTGGCCACGCGCAGGCCCATGACCCGCTCGGTCAGGCCCAGGCGGCGGGCGGCGGCGGCCATATTGCCGCGCGTCAGCTTCAAGGTGTCGACGAGGATTTCCTTTTCCAACGCGTTCAGGGCCGATTCCAGGCGGCCTTCCGGCTCGGTGCCGCTGGCCTCGGCGGTTTGCAGGCTGGGGGGCAGATGGTGGCCGTGGATGACGCCGTCGCGGCTGAGCAGGATGGCGCGTTCGATGCAGTTTTCGAGTTCGCGGACGTTGCCGGGCCAGTGGTAGGCCATGAGCATGTCGATGGCGGGCGTCGAGATGCGGCGAACGCTGCGGTGACGGGTCTGGGTGTATTTCTCCACAAAATGATCCGCCAGCAGAATGATGTCGGTTTTGCGCTCGCGCAGCGGGGGAACAAAGATCGGAAATACGTGCAGCCGGTAATACAGATCTTCGCGGAAGCGGCCTTCGCGAATGAGCTTATCCAGATCGCGGTTGGTCGCGGCGATCACGCGCACGTTGGCTTTCAGCGTATCGCCCCCGCCGACCCGCTCGAACTCGCGTTCCTGCAGCACCCGCAGGAGCTTCACCTGGGTGGCGCCGGACAGATCGCCGATCTCGTCGAGAAAGATGGTTCCGCCTTCCGCCAGTTCGAAGCGTCCCTTGCGCTGGGCGAGGGCGCCGGTGAAGGCGCCTTTCTCGTGGCCGAAGAGTTCGCTTTCGATCACGCCTTCCGGCAGGGCGGCGCAGTTGACGCGGATGAAGGGGCGTCCGGCCCGCGGGCTGCTGTAATGCAGCGCATGGGCGACCAATTCCTTGCCCACGCCGCTCTCGCCGAGAATCAACACCGTCGCGTCGGAGCCCGCCACCTGCTCGATCAGGCTGTAGACCTTGCTCATGGCGTGCGAGTTGCCGATCATATTGGCGGGCTTGAACCGGGCGCCGAGCTGTTCCTGAAGATTCGCGTTCTCCGCCTCCAGCCGCGCAATCTGCTCCCGCGATTCCCGGCGCAACTTTACCGCCTGGGCGATCAACGAAGCGATGATGGAGAGAAGTCGAACGTCCTCTTCGAAGGCGATGTCTTCTGCGAACAAGCGATCCGCGCTCAGCGCGCCCACGACTTCGTTCCCGATGGCGATCGGCACGCAGAAGAAGGACACATCGTGCTTGTCGCCCAGCCGGTTTTTCTTCCGCGAGCGGGTGCGGTCGAGAAAAAGCGGTTCCTGTGAAATGCGCGGGACGACGGCGGCCTGGCCCGATTGGATCACCTGGCCGGTGACGCCTTCGCCCACGCGGTAGCGCCCGCGATAGCGCTCTTCCTCCGACAAGCCGTAGGCCTCTTCGATCACGATTTCGTCCGTCTCCCGATTTAAAATCGTGATCGTGCCCCGCATCATGCCCATATGCTCGGCCATCTTTTGCAGGACGATGCTGGTCGTTTCGCGCAGTTCCAGGCTGCGGCTAAGCACCTGCGCCACTTCCAGCAGAAGCGTCAACGCAACAACTTCGCGGTCGGATGAATCTTTAATGAGTTTGCTCATATCTATACAAACGTGAATGTAATGTATGTATAAACGACAAAAATGTAAATAACTTAAGTGTAAAGTGCATGAATGGATTTAAGAGCGATTACGATTACGATTAAGATTAGGATTTAGGAGGGGCGACCTACCGAAATAGACGCTTACTTGAACCCGAACGCAAAATAGACCGCGCCGAAGATCAAGCCGAAGGAGACGCCGTAGTTCCACTTGAATTTTTCGCCCATTACGAGCCAGGCGAAGACCATGAAGACGGCGATGGAGATGACCTCCTGAATGATCTTCAACTGGGTGGCTGTTAAGCGTCCGTAGCCCAGCCGGTTTGCCGGCACCTGGAAGCAGTACTCAAAAAAGGCGATGCCCCAACTGATGAGAATGATGTAGACCATGGGCGTGGCATGGCCCTTGAAAAACTTCAAGTGGCCGTACCAGGCCAGGGTCATGAAGATATTCGAAATGATTAAAAGCGTAATCGTGTTCATGTCGTTTCTTTCTTTTACAGCCGGTGCGGCATGATACTATACGGGCCGATCGTTCAATCAACATCAATTGGAGAAATTATGGACTCTCGCATGAAGCGTTATTTGGGTGTTGCGGCGGCCTTGTTGGTAGGGTTTGCGGTAGCGGCCCAGGCCAAATCCTGGGAAGACGATTTCGAAAAGGCTTCCGCGGAGGCAAAGCAGAGCGGCAAGTATATGCTGGTGGATTTCAGCGGGTCGGACTGGTGCGGCTGGTGCATCAAGCTCGACAAGGAGGTCTTCAGCCGCAAGGAATTCAAGGTCTTTGCCGAAGACAACCTCGTCCTGGTCTTGCTGGATTTTCCCCGGCAGAAGCCCCAGTCGAAAAAGCTGGCCAAACAGAACGATGCGTTGCAAAAAAAATATGGCATCAAAGGCTTTCCGACGGTATTGATCCTGGATCCCTCCGGCCAGTTGGTGGAAACCACCGGCTATCAGGCGGGCGGAGCGGAGCCGTATGTCGAGATGTTGAAGAAGATCATTGAAGAGCACAAAGCCTCCACGGCCAAGGCCGGTGGGGAATGATCTTTGGTTTCAAGCGCGCGGTCTGCGTGCTGGCCATGAGTTTGTTCGCAGGGAGTGCTCGCGGAGAAGACCCCCTGATGGTGTTTGCCGCGGCTTCGTTGACGGAGCCGTTCACCGAGTTGGGCGCGTTGTACGAGTCACGGGTTCCGGGTGCGACCGTAACGTTTGTATTTGCCGGTGCGCAGCGCCTGAGCATGCAACTGAACGACGGCGCCCAGGCGGACGTCTTTGCCTCGGCGAACCGCAAGGAGATGGATGCGGTCCGCGCCGGCGGCTTGGCGGCAGATTCCGACGTCCGTCTTTTTGCGGCGAACGAATTGATCGCGATCGTGCCGGCGGACAATCCCGGTCAGGTGCAATCTCTGGAGGAACTGGCCCGTCCCGGCTTGAAGGTGGTTCTGGCGGCCGAAGACGTGCCGGTCGGAGCGTATACGCGCGAGTCGCTGGCCAAGATGGAAAGCCGTTTCGGCAAGGGCTTTCAGGGTCGGGTGCTGGCCAATGTGGCGTCCAATGAGGAGTCGGTCAAGCAAGTCCTGGCGAAGGTCCGCCTGGGCGAAGCGGATGCCGGCGTAGTGTATCGCACGGATCAAGTGGGCCTGACCGATATCGAATCGATTCCCATTCCGTCAGAATTCAATGTCCGGGCGCTGTATCCGGTGGCGGTTCTGAAAGCCGCTCCGCAGCGTGACCAGGCTCAAGCCTTTGTCGACCTGCTTTTTGCCGCGGAGGGGCGGGCTATCCTGCAAAAATGGGGGTTTCTTGCCGCCCAGCCTTAAAGAATGCGATCCCCAGCCGGTGGATTCCCGCCGCACGGGCGTGTGGTTGTTTATCGTTCCTTCGGTTTTGATGGCAGCGCTGTTTGGCATTCCCTTGTTTGCCTTGGTCTGGCGGGGCGTCCATTCGGATTTTCTGGGGCATTTGCTGAGTCCCGCGGCTTTCACGGCCTTGCGGCTCAGCCTGGGGACCAGCCTGGTCAGCGTTCTGGTCATTCTCATGGCGGGAACTCCCCTGGCTTACCTGCTGGCCGTCAAACGATTTCCCGGCCGGCATCTAGTTGAGTTGTTGATCGATCTGCCGATTGTCCTGCCGCCGTCGGTGGCGGGGTTGGCTTTGTTGATGGCGTTTGGACGGCGGGGGCTGTTGGGCAGTACGCTGGCATTTTTTGGCATTAGTTTGCCGTTCACGACGGCGGCGGTGGTGGTGGCGCAGATTTTTGTCGCGGCGCCGTTTTTCATCCGGGCCGCGCGGATGGGGTTTGCTTCGGTGGACCGTCATATGGCCGAGCTGGCCGTCACGGAAGGCGCGGGTTCCTGGCAGTTGTTTTGGAATGTCATGCTGCCGCTTTGCCGGCGTCCGATTCTCAATGGCCTCATCCTGAGCTGGACGCGCGCGCTGGGGGAGTTTGGCGCGACGATTCTTTTTGCCGGCAACCTGGCGGGGCGCACCCAGACGATGCCGCTGGCGATTTATATGGGGTTCGAGCGGGATCTGGGAGTGGTGCTGGCCTTGTCCCTTTTCCTGTTGCTGTTTTCGGCTCTCCTGCTGGCGCTGCTGCGGCACTTCGAGTCGCGGCAGACAGGCTATTAACACTCGTTGGCGGTCGATGTATCTGTGGAGTTGGCGTCGCGATCGACAAGGAGCCCTTATGACCCCAAAGACGGTGGTTTTGATTTGTTCTGTGGTGTGCGCTGTCCCGATTTATGCCGATCAGGTCGAGGTGGTGGATACGCAAGGCGGGCGCATGACCTGGACCACCGACGCGGCCAACGCGATCTCCGTTTATACCGTCGAATGGGCGCCGTCGCTCGAAGGCTCCGCCTGGCAATCGTCCTGGTCGAGCTTGAGCGGCATCGAAACGACGAATCAAATCGTCACGGTGGACATCCCGATGTTTTACCGCGTCAGCGGGTACAGTTACCGGGAAGAGTCCGATCCGGCGGTGTTGCGGCAGATGTACGTGAATGCCGTGCGCGATGCGTCCAATGCAACGCCTGAGAAAATCACCCGTCATCTTTTTGCCGTCCATCCCTCCAACCCGGACATCGTGTGGCGCACCAACAGCTCGGGCGTCAAGGAGATCAAAGTGGTTTCGTTCATGTCCCAATGGGCGGCGATGAATTTCTATCAAGGGCACACGAATATCACGGCGAGCGAGCAATGGGTGACCATCTATCCGGAGATGTACAATTTCTGCCGGAATTACAAAGGCACGAACCAACTGCTGCGCATCAAGCAAGTGTTGGGCATGCCCCCGTGGTCCGGGAACGATACGATGGTCGAATTCTGGGTCGATCCCAACTTCCTGTTCCGCCCGTCGCCCGATCCGGAAATCTACGATCACGAGGCCAATGCCGAATTCTACACGAACGCGTTTTCGTATATGTCGACGATGAGCGTCAGTCCCGATTATTTCCATTGGTATACCAACACCTTCAACACCCGGCATTATGACATGCCCGGCGACAATCCTACCAATAGCTGGCCGTGGACCCGGCTGGGCTACACCTACGACTGGGGGCAGCCCAGCAACCATGTGGGGCTAAGCGAGTATGTGATTCCCGATAAATGGCTGTGGCCCTGGCCCGGCACGAACAAAAACGTCGCGATGGAAGTCGCGTTCATCACCAACGCGGCCAGCTACGGCAAGTGAAGCCGGACTTTGAATCCTCTTTTTTATCCGTGGGACCGCTTTGCCATCCGTGGGGTAAATCTTCTCAGATTAGAGGGAGCCCCACGGATGAATGGAGAGTCGATTTTCGGCAGGCTGGCCTATTTGGGTCACGGCGGAATCTGCAGCACGACGAACAATCGTCCTCCTTTGCGATGAACCAGCAACAGCACCTGTTTGGAATCCGGGGTCTTGCCCAGGGCCTCGCGCAGTTCGTCCACGTCCGAAATGGGTATGCGATTGACCGCGGAAATGAGATCTCCGACCTGCAAGTTGGCCTGGTCGGCCGGGCTGCCTCGAATAATCTTGCCCATGACGACGCCTTGCTGATTTTCATAATCCAATCGCTTGGCCAAGTCGGGGGTAAGCGGTTGAACAAGGATGCCGAACGGTTCCAAAGGTTGCTCCCCGGCCGCCGAGCCGGCCATTTTATCCGAGGCCAATTTTCCGAGCGTCACGGTCAGCTCCCGTTCCTTGCCTTTCCGGACGATCACAAGCTTTGCCTTCGTTCCTGGCGGCGTCGACGCCACCAGATTGCGCAGTTGGCTGGAATCCTCCACGGGATTGTCTTGAAACTCCACAATCGCATCGCCGACTTCCAGACCGGCTTTTTCGGCCGGCGAGCCTCTGTTGACTTGTGTAATCAGCGCTCCCTTCGTATCCGGCAGCTCGAACTGCCGGGCCAGCTCGCTGTCGATGTCCTGAATGCCCACGCCGATAAACCCTCGCTCGACCGTTCCTCCTTCCAGCAGGACGGGCATGATGGTTTTAATCATCTTGATGGGAATGGCAAAGCCGACGCCCGAAAACTGGCCTACGCTGGTGGCGATGGCCGTGTTCAAGCCGATGACCTCGCCATGCATATTCACCAGCGGGCCGCCGGAATTGCCGGGATTGATCGCGGCGTCGGTTTGCAAGAAGTCCTCGTAGTCTTCAATGCCCATGTTAGCCCGTCCTTTGGCGCTGATGATGCCCGTAGTAACGGTTCGCGCCAGACCGAAGGGGGCGCCGATGGCCATCACGAGTTCGCCCACGGCCACCGCATCGGAATCGCCCAGTTGCACGACCGGCAGGTCGTCGGGCACTTCGCCTTTCAACTGAATTACCGCCACGTCGATCATCGGGTCCGAACCGACGAGTTCCGCCTTGAAGGCGCGCTTGTCCGCGAGTTGCACGTTGATTTCATCCATGTCGCGCACGACATGAAAGTTGGTCAGAATGCGTCCTTTTTTGTCGACGATCATGCCGGACCCCAGCCCTTGTAGCGTTCTAGGCCGGGGGGTGGGGAGGGGTTGTCCGAAGAACTGGCGAAAGAAATCGTTGTCGAAGGGCAGGAGTTCTTCCCGGGGCTCTCGGATGGTTCTTTGCGAGGTAATGCTGACGATGGAGGGCTGAACATGGGTTGCCACGGCGGAGAACGCGCGACTTAGTGCGCGCGCAGGCGATGTGATTTCATCCGGCAGCGGAGGCAATTCGTCCGCCAGAATCGGCTGTCCCGCTGTAATGCACCATGCCAAACAAACCACGCCGCAGACGGTTTTCATTTTCATGACAGATCCTCCCCCTGATGGGTCAGGTTTCGCTCGCATAAATATGCATAAGGATGCTCATTGAGGGCGAAATGGGAAATCAGGCTGCTAGTAAATCTAATCTGCGAATATCCTTATCGCATCGGCGGCTTTAATGGCTTACTGCCGGAAACGATTTGGAAAGGATTGGCGATAGATCCGCATTTTGGAGGGTCGCGCTCCGTCGCGACCGGAAGAAGACGGTTCCGACAGAGCGGAACCCTCCAGGAATCATGTGCTTGGATTGCTCGAAGGCGCGCCAAACCCGTTTTGCTATCCAATAAGCGGCGTGCACATAAAAGACCGTAGATCGGCCAAATGTTAGAAACGATTCTCGCCGAACGAAAACAACGAAAGACGGAGAAAAAGACTAAACGCGCGCAACAACGTTTTTCAAAAGGCATTTTATTGCTTGCTTAATAACCACAAGTATTTACGTTGAACCAAGCCCTCGCCAACCTCATAATGCAGTCCAATAAAAAAGCAATGATTTGCCAAGCCAATGTAAACATTAACCCATTATACATTGGGGAACTGAATGTCCGATAAAGAAGCCACTGCCCGCATAAAGATCAACAAGTTGCTCGAAGCAGCCGGCTTCGATCTTAGGGAGCAGCAAAAGGGTAACAGTTTAGCCCATTCCGGCGGTGGTCAGGCGGAGTTTTTGTAGAGGGCGGCTTGAGCGGTTTCGATGTTGGCGGTGAATAGGGCGTGAAGGA
>MHBK01000007.1 GCA_001804865.1 Lentisphaerae bacterium GWF2_57_35 | reverse complement strand
GGCGTCCTTTGGAAATGCTCGAGCCGTGTGAGGGGAAACTCTCACGCACGGTTCTTAGAGGGGAAGGAGGCGGCAACGCCTCCGACCCACTCGGTGACGAAGGAATATGATCGATCGCATCAACCACCAAAATAAAGATGGAAAGATGACACGGTACCAGTAACCCGCTGCTCGGCTCACCGTCCCGTTAGTGCAGTCGTTGGGTCAAAGGAACTTTTATGGATACACTTGTACTTTTGATAGGGCTTCCTGCTGCCGTCACAATACTGTCAATCTTTGGACGTTATTCAATCGTCTTGCGCGTGATGTGTGTCAGCATGTTCCTGCTATTTACCTATGTAGACTGGAACATAACACTTTGCGTCTCCCGCCGAATTGCAATCGAGCAAATGGACAAACGAGAACACTACGGGAACAAAGACTATGTTGATGGGATTGGGCGTGCCTTGGACGCTATAAAAGAGAGGATTCCTTTTCTTATGGTTCCGGCAGTTGTGCTGGGCATCCTGTCGTTTGTCCCCGTAAAGAGAAAAGAGAAGACCCAACAAAATTGGGATTAGTTCCGACTCCGAGTCTGCGAGGGGTCGGGACTAATCCATGGTGCAAGAAGCCGAGGGGCACTCAGCGTTGATTGGAGGCCATAGGGGGCGGGTCTCGACATTCGGTTCTGCTGAAAAAGTCGCCGGTTCACGCCAGCCGCGTGAGTCGCAGAGGCGACAACGCGGCTGGCGAGAGTCGGCGTTTTTTGGACTTTTTCAGCGGAATCGACATTCGACAATTTGGTTATATGACGCTGAGGGCGCCAAGATTTCGGAATGAGGATACGAGCTAAATTGAGACCCTTATGGCTGTCGGCTTTGGGTGGTCATGTTGCTGTCGAGTCTGTCCGGCTTGAATGAAAGCGCAATGGGCATGGTGGTTTTTTCGTGCTGGCAGGAGCCACGCCGTTACCGGCGCGGCTACGAAAACGCGAAGGGGTTATGGCTTTTTGTTGAGCGCGATGTCGGGGGGCGTTAGCTTGTTAAGATGTGGCTTTAGTGACCGCGAGTGGCTGTCTGAGAAGCTCAGAGCCGCAAGATTTCAAAAGAAATGAAAAAAGATAAAGAATGGTATTTGGCGTGGCAACCCGGCAATGCAGCATATGCCAGGGATGATATCATTGTAGCGGTTGGGCTAAGAAGCAGCCAAGACGCGCTCTGTCTACGCGACATCATTTCTTGGCTGGGCGTCCCCGATAAGGTTAACGGAAACGCGGAAACCGGCAGCATCGTTTACTACTTTACAAGCCAAGAGGAAACTGCGGCGCACTTTGATGTTGTCGAGAAACAGGTTAAGAACTTCGGAGTCATTGCCCGCCATCGGGACAATGCTTTGACGCCAGATGGCAAGCCCTTTAACCTATTGGATGCGATGGAAGAATACAATGGGTCTGAAATGAAGAAGGGTTGTAATTCTTAAGTCCGCTGGAAAATGCGCCGGTTCACACGAAGTCCCGTTGGGACAACGTCCCTCACGGGAGAACCGGCCTACAAAAACATCAGAAAGACGTGGCGGGCGGCAGCCGTTTGCAGAGCCACGCCGTTACCGGCGCGGCTACGAAGACACGAAGGGGTTATGGTTGTTTGTTGAGTGCGATGTCGGGGCATGAGCCATGGCGGCGCGTTTCTTTGTTGTGTTTTGCGCAGTACGTCTTGCACAAATTGACGGGGCCGTTTTCCGTGTAGTAGTAGAGGCATTTTCCACAAACGGGGGGGATGGCGGCGTTTTTTTGCCGGTCCCGCTCGGTTCGCAGTTGTTTCACGCGCAGGCGGATGTATTTGGCGATGGTTTTGTCCTTGTCGCCGTTGGCGTCGCTGTAGGCCTTGGACATTAAACCGGGAACCGCCGATTTGTTCAGCACTTCGGATGCGGCTTGCTCGTAGAGTTGTTCTTCTTGCGCATTCATATGGCCCCATCGCTTTCACCCTTCATCAAGGTACTTCAGGATGCGGGGTCGGCAAGTTTGCGCAGGGGCGCCTGACGCAATGTTGGAGACGGGGCCACCTGGCCCCGTTTACTTGTACAGGCTAACCGCGCCCGTCTTCGGAGAAGCCGGGCCACCTTGGTTACGGTCTCCACACGTTCAGGCGGTACATGCGGGCGCCGACGGGTTCCGCATTGGTCAGGGTCATTGTGCTGCCGGAGCCGGCTACGTATTCGACGGCTTGCGACCAGGAGCCGTTGTTGCCGGGCTCGTTGCGGCATTCCATGCTGTAGGCGCAGGAGGCGGAGGACGCGAACGCGATCACGGCCTGGGTGTTGGCGCGATAAATATCCAGGATGTGGAAGTACCGGTTGGGCAGCATGGGGTCGGTATCCGCGATGTATTCCTGGCTGTTGATGTAGGAATCGCCGTCGGTGTCGATGGCGGCGTCGGCGGCGTTGGTGGGATTGAGGGTGTAATAAATTTCCCAGGCATCGCTCATGGCGTCGAGGTCGCTGTCGTAGGTGTTGCCGTTGTATTCGAAAGCGCCCATGTCGCTGCGTGCGCCTTGCGGGCGGGCCATGCCGATGGCGTCGGCGGTCACGTTGGCGAGGGCGATGCCGCTGGTGACGCAGGGCGAGGCGTACTTCATGCGGTAGTCGCTGCCCGCGGGATTGAAGAAGTGGGGCTCGACGTCGAGATTGCCGACGCCGGCGTAGCCGCCCTGGATGTCGCTGAAGATCACTTGCTGGCCGGCGCTGACGGGGGTGGTATGCCCGAGGACCACGCAGTTGGTCAGGGCGGCGGAGCCCGAGCCGACGGAGATGCCCTCGCCGTTGTCGTTGGAGACGATGGTGGCGTGCAAAAAGACGGTGCGGCTCGAGCCGCTGATTCGGACGCCGTCGCCGGACGTGGAGGCTTCATTTTTGGCGATGACCGCATTGACTACCTGCCCGGTGCTGGCGTAGTCCATGTGAAGCCCGCCGCCGCGCACGGCGTGGTTGCTTTGCATCAGCACGTCGTGGATGTCGACCAGGCTATACATGCAGGCGATGGCGCCGCCGTTGCCGGTTGCGGCGTTCGTGGTCCAGTTGGCTTCCATGCGATTGGGCGGCAGGACGGAGGCAAAGGGTTGTGCTTCCTGATCGCCGCCCATCTGCATGGTGGCTCTGGACACCAGCACGCCGCCGCCGCGTCCATAGGCCACGTTGTTGTTGACCCAGCAATTGGTCAGCGAAAGATTGGCGCCGTTCAAGACCGCAACGCCGCCGCCGCCGTGGGCGCCGTCCGAGGAGGTGCACAGGTTGCCCAGGGGACTCACTCCGCAACCGATGCGCGTATTGAGCAGATTGGCCGAAGCCAGGGCGCCGCTCACGCAAATACCTCCGCCGTAATCCGAGGCGATGTTGTAATAAAACGAAGGACAGCCGAACTCGTTGTCGTAAGCCTCGAGCGTGCAACCCGCGCCGACGAAGATGCCGCCGCCTTGATCGGCCATGTTGGCGCCGAGGTTGGCCTTTCCGGAGAGATTCACGACCGAGGCATTGCCTTGCCAGATGCCTCCGCCGTTGCCGGTGGCGTCGTTGACGGTGACGTAGAAATTGCTTTCGCCGCTGATGTAGATCTGGGCCAGGGTGTCGGCCGCGATGCCGGCTCCTTCGTCGGCGTTATTGTAGGTGATATACACGTTGCTGTAGAGCGTCATGCCGTAGAACATGCTGTGGTGGGCATAGACGGCTCCGCCCCTCCGTCCGGCTTCATTGCGCCAGAAGGAGGTGCTGTAGGACATGGTGGCGCTATTGCCTTTCAAGCAGACGCCGCCTCCGTTGGTGTTGGCCCTATTGTCGGTAATGGTCGAATAGATCAAGTTAATGGCGGCGTTGGCGTCGCAGAAGAGTCCGCCGCCGGAATCGGCCGCGACATTATTCGAAACGATCGACCGGTTGAGGTCCAGTTGGCCCGTCGATCTTGAGCCGATGCCTGCGCCGAGGAAGGCGGTGTTGCTGACAATTTGAGCGTACATCAACTCGCCGGCGCTATCGCCGTCAAAGGCGATGCCGCCGCCGTAAAGGTTGGCCGCTTGCAGGGCGGCATTGCCTTTAAACACGCCGCCGGTGGATACGAGGTCGCTGTCGAGCAAATACAGGCCGCCTCCTCCGCCGAGTGCGGCCTGATTGTTGAGCACCGAGCCGTTCACCATCAGATCGCTGTCTACCGCGTAGATCCCGCCGCCTACCCAGGCGGCATTCCGGTATTCCGGGATGAACCATCCGATGCTGCTGTTGCTGGAGATGTTCACGTAGGCGTTGGAGGCATACAGGCCGCCGCCCATGACGGCCATGCCCCGGAAGACCGCTCCGGCGTTGAAGACTTCAACCGTGGACGAGATGGCCGCGATGCCGCCGCCGTAGACGGCGTTGTTGGTGGCGTTGTCGGAGCCGACCAACCCGAAGTTAACGGTCAGCCGGCTGTTGCGCAGGTAAAACGCGCCGCCTTGCGAGGAGGCGTTGTTGTAGCCGGCGATGGCCAGGTTGGAAAAGACGACCGAGGAGTCGATGGCGGCGACGCCGCCGCCGTTGCCGTTGGTCGCCTGGTTCTCGCCCGTTAGTCCGTCGTTCAACCCAATCGTCGTGCCGGGCGCTTGAAACACGCCAAGCGAACCGTTGACTAGGGCCACGCCGCCGCCGAGGGCTTCGGCCGTGTTGCCTCCGATGTCGGCGCCGTTGTTCACCGAGAGATAACCGTCGTCGATGTACAGCCCTCCGCCGTTGGACGCGACGTTGTCGACGATGTAGACGCTGGAGTGGCTGACGAGCGTTGTACCGCCTGAGGAGTAAATGCCGCCGCCCAGACCGTTGGCCTCATTGGTGAAAACGGGGGACGCCGAGGTCAGCCGCAGGGTTCCGTTCAACACGGCGATGCCTCCGCCCCGGCCGGCCATGGTCGACGGAAAAGTTTGCGAGCGGGCCGCATTGCTGTAGACCATCGTGTTCAGCAGCGTTAGGGACGACTCGTCAACGAACACGCCGCCGCCGTAGCCCAGGCAGCGGTTTTCGAAAATGTGGCAGGCATCCGCGGTGACGATGCTGGAGCTGCGGATGTCCAGGCCCCCGCCATAGAAGGAGAGCGAGGCTATGGGGGCGGTTCCATCCGTAATCAGCAAATCGCGCAACGTGACCGTGCTGGAGTCGATGTCGAAGACCGAACCTCTTCCGCCAAAAAGGCCGTACCCGCTGATGCGGCTTTTGCCTCCGGGAACTTTGATGGTGCAATCGTGGTTGTAGCCGCCCTCGATCGTCAGGGTAATGCCGGAAATGTCGATCACCTCGTCGTACGTGCCCGTGCTGACGAGAATCGTGTTCCCGCTGACGGCGTTGGCGACGGCGTTGGTGAGCTGAATCAAGTCCGTGGGATTGCCGGATATTTTAACGGATGCGTGAGCGGAAAGAAGAAGACAGAAAAATACAACCGGAGCGAACCGAACATTGTTCATGAGTTGTCCCCCTTTTGTAAGGGTTAAAGAGTAGCAGAACGTAGGCGGATACAGCAATTTATAATTTGATTCTTATTCGTATGCCGGACGGCAGCAGCGCGGCTTAAAACGCCCGCGGCCACGCGATAAACAGGAGGAAGGCGGCGAAGGCGATCGCGAGGAGGATCAACAGGGCGCGGAGGCGTCCCCGGGTCTGGACGGAGTTGCGGAACCAGATCTGGCCCCACCAGAGAAACGGCAGGACCGCGATCAGGATCAGGATTCCGTTCCATATTTCATGCCAGTTGTCCATGCGCGGGAGTTTTCCAAACATTGGAAAAATTTACGACGTTTTTTCCAATGATTGGAAAATTTCATAAAGGTGGGCCGCGTTCGTCCTGCCCGTGGAAGAGCCCGTCTTCGCCCGCCTGCGCATCGCTATGCGAAGCGTTGCGGGCAGGGAGAAGCCGGGCCGCCTAGCCCGCATTTCTCACCGCCCGGTGAGAAATGCGCCCCTCCGGGGCCGCCGCGTGAGGCCACGTTGCCGTGCCCAACGCGGCTCACGTGGCGCGGTCACGCGATGATGCGTCCCGATAAAATCGGGATGCAAACGGGGCTAGAAGGCGTTGGGGCCGAATTGGTTTGGCCGTACGAAAAAAACAGGTTAGCCACAAGGAGGGGCGGGTGGTATAGTTTCCTGTTTATTCATTACATAAAAAAGTGAGCTTAGATGTCTAGCGATTGGATTATTGTATCGGGGGCGCGGGAACACAACCTGAAGAACATCACGGTGAAGATTCCGCGGAACCAGTTGACGGTGATTACCGGGCTGAGCGGTTCGGGGAAGTCGTCGCTGGCTTTCGACACGCTGTATGCCGAGGGGCAGCGGAAGTACGTCGAGAGCCTGTCGACGTATGCGAGGCAATTCCTCGAGCAGATGCAGAAGCCGGAGGTGGATCATATCGACGGGTTGTCGCCGGCCATCGCGATCGAGCAGCGGACGGCGGGCTCGAATCCTCGTTCGACGGTGGCGACGACGACGGAGATTCACGATTATCTGCGCCTGCTGTACGCAAGCATCGGCCATGTGCATTGCTACAATTGCGGCCGCCCGATCACCCGGCAGAGCGCGGAAGAGATTGTCGAGCAGTTGATGCAACTTCCGGAGGCGACGCGCCTGATGATTCTGGCGCCGCTGGTGCAGGGGCGCAAGGGGGAGCACGCGGATATTTTCGAGACGATCCGCAAGCTGGGCTTTACGCGGGCGCGGGTGGATGGAAAGTTGTACGAGCTCGACGAAGTCCCTTCGCTCGACAAGAAGCGGAAGCATACGGTCGAGGCGGTGATCGACCGGTTGGTGATGTCGGACAAGATTCGTACGCGCATGACGGATTCGGTGGAACTGGCCCTGCGGCAGGGGGAGGGAATTCTGCTGACGCTGATCCAGAGCGGACGGGATACGTGGGAGGAGCGGCTCTATTCCGAGAAGAACGCCTGCGTGCATTGCGGGATCAGCTTCGAGACGCTGACGGCCCGGCATTTTTCGTTCAACAGCCCGTATGGGGCCTGTCCGACGTGCCTGGGGCTGGGCACGATGATGGTGTACGACGAGGATCTTATCGTGCCGGACCCGTCGCTGTCGGTTGAGGACGGCGCGATCCGGGCGTGGCGGGGCACGGGCCGGCGGACGGCGATTTATTACAAGGGGCTGCTGCGGGCCGTCATGAAGCATTTTCAGGCGGAGATGGAAACGCCGTACCAGGAGCTGCCGAAAGAGGTGCGCGATACGCTGATGAACGGCTCCGGCGAGAACGATCTGGAGTTCGGATTCTGGCGGGGCGGGGCGTATCACAAGTATGCCAAGCCGTTCGAAGGGGTTATTCCGAACCTCAAGCGCCGCTACGAGGAGACGGACAGCGACTACATGCGGCAGAAACTTTCGACCTTCATGAGCCGGCAACTGTGCACGACATGCCGCGGGGCGCGCCTGAAGCCGGAAAGCCTGGCCTGTACGGTCGGCGAACGTTCGATCGTCGACGTATCGCGCATGTCCATCCGGCAGGCCTGCGAGTTTTTTTCGAATCTCAACCTGACGCCGCACGAGACGGCCATCACGCGGGAGGTCACGAAGGAGATTTGCCAGCGGCTGCAATTCATGATCGACGTGGGGCTGGAATACCTGACGCTGGACCGGGAAAGCGGGACGCTCTCGGGCGGCGAGGCGCAGCGGATTCGGCTGGCCACGCAGATCGGGGCGGGGCTGGTCGGCGTGCTGTATGTGCTGGACGAACCGAGCATCGGATTGCACCAGCGCGACAATCAGCGGTTGATCAAGACGCTGAAGGGCCTGCGGGATTTGGGCAATACGGTGGTGGTTGTGGAGCACGACGAACAGACCATCCAGGAAGCGGATTACGTGATCGATCTGGGCCCCGGCGCCGGCCGGCACGGCGGCGAGGTGGTCTTCGCCGGCGATGCCAAGGCCTTGCTGGCCGACAATCGCTCGCTGACCGCCCGCTACATGAATCACGAACTGGAAATCGCCATCCCGGAGAAGCGCCACAAGGGCAACGGGGAGGTCTTGCAGATCGTGGGCGCGGCGGAAAACAATTTGAAGAACATCGACGTGAAAATTCCGCTGGGCACGATGGTGTGCATTACCGGCGTTTCCGGCAGCGGCAAGAGCACCTTGGTCGACGAGATTCTCCGGCGGGCGCTGTTCCGGAAGTTTTATAACGCGAAGGATCGGCCCGGGAAGCACAAGAAAATCCTGGGGATGGATTATCTCGACAAGGTGATCGTGATCGACCAGTCGCCGATCGGACGGACGCCGCGGAGCAATCCGGCGACGTATACCGGGGCGTTTTCGCAGATCCGGGACTTGTTCGCGAAGCTGCCGGCGTCGAAGGTGCGCGGCTACGGACCGGGGCGATACAGCTTTAACGTCAAAGGCGGCCGTTGCGAACGCTGCAAGGGCGACGGCATCCTGAAGATCGAAATGCATTTTCTGCCGGATGTCTACGTGACCTGCGAGCAGTGCCGCGGACAGCGCTATAACCGCGAGACGCTGGAAGTGCGCTACAACGGCAAGAACATCGCGGAAGTGCTGGCGATGACCATCGACGAGGCCCTGGACTTTTTCCATGCGGTGCCGGGCATCGAGCGCAAGATCCACACGCTGTCGGACGTCGGACTGGGGTATCTGCAATTGGGCCAGCCGGCCACGACGCTTTCCGGCGGCGAGGCGCAGCGCGTGAAGCTGTCGTCCGAACTCAGCAAGAAGGGCACCGGACGGACGCTGTACCTGCTGGACGAGCCGACCACCGGCCTGCATTTTGCCGATGTGCACCGCCTGCTCCAGGTGCTCGAAAAGCTGCGCGACGCCGGCAACTCGCTGGTGATCATCGAACATAATCTGGATGTGATTAAAACCGCCGATCATTTGATCGACTTGGGGCCCGAAGGCGGGGATGGGGGCGGTCAAATCGTAGCCGTCGGAACGCCGGAGGAAATTGTGGCGTGCAAAAAATCTTTCACCGGGCAATACTTGGCTCAATATATCCATGAGGGAGAGTAAGGGGCCGGAAAGCGGATTCCCGGGAAAATTGCATGAAAATTAGGGGTATTATCGTTATCGGTTGGTGGTTGGCGGCGGCAGGCCTGGGCCTGGCCGATGCGCCGGTTTCCAATCCGCCGCCGGTCGCGTCGCAGGAGTCGCTGCTGATCACCGGCAAGGCGGCGCTGGAAGACGGGCTGTATGATTTGGCGCGCAAGCAATTCGAAGAGTTCTTACGCCAGGCGGATACGCGGGAGGAAAAGGCGGAAGGCACCGTTTGGTTGGCCCGTTTGCTATTTGAGGAAAAGGAGTATGACGAAGTCATCAACCTGCTCAGCCGTCGCCGCCGGTGGGCGGAGCATACGCCCCATGAAGCCGATTTTGCGTTTTTGGGAGCCCGCGCTTTTTATGAGCAGGGACAGTATGCCGATGCATTGAGCTTGTTGAACCTATATGCGCAGAAGCTCGTCAACAGCCCCCACAACACGGCTTCGGCCCGTTTGAAAGCGCGATGCTATCTGAACTTGCAGCAGTACGATCTGGCTTTGATGTCCTTCGACCAGTTCGACCGGGCCCATCCGAAATTGCCGGAGGCCAGCGAAAACATGCTCGATTGGGCGGCGACGTTGATTCGGTTGAAGCGCTGGGACGATGCCCGCAAGATTCTTGTCCGCCTTATCAATGTCCATCCTCAGAGCGAATCGGCCGATCAGGGCCGTCTCTGGCTGGGCGGCCTCTTTCTGGATAACGCACAACTGGAGCAGGCGCGCGACACCCTGCTGGCTCTGGTCTCCCAGGAAACGCTCCGTCCGTCTCTGCGTTCGGAGGCTTGGTTTCGGCTCGCCGGCGTCTACGAGGCCCAAACCAATCTGAGTGCGGCCATCGAGGCCCTGGCCAAAGGGATCGAAGCGACCAAAGATCCCCAGGCGCGGTTTCAAAGCAATATCGCCCGAGGCAAGCTCATGATTCGCAACGGGCAGGCCGAAGAAGGCCTGGCCGTCCTCAAGGAGTCGGTCATGGCCATGTCGGCCGATCCCAAGACGGCGCAAATCCAGTTGGACGTCGCACAGATTCTGTTGGAGCAAGGACTCTACGAACAAGCGGTCGTGGAATTTCAGCATTACCTGGAGGCCTTTTCGGATACGCAAGGCACCGCCCAGGCGTTGATGGGGCGGGGGTGGAGTCTGTGGGGACTCGGACGTTTCGCCGAGGCCGCCTCGTCCTTCGAAAAAGCCTATGGCGCCTTGACCGATTCCAACGCGCGGGCCGAGGCGTTGATGAAGGCGGCGGATTCCCTGTTTGCCAACCGGCAGTACACGGTGGCCGAAGTCAAATACCGGCAGGTGGCGGCGGAGTTTCCCAGCAGTCCGTTGAAAACGCAGGCAACCTATCAGACCGCGGAATGCGCGGCGCGCCTGGGCCAGCCGGTGGAGGCGGAACGGTTGTTGGAAGAGGTGGCCTCGTCCCGTGCCAATGCCGAGATGGCCGGGCAGGCGCTGCTTCGCATGGGGCAACTCGACGAGGAGTCGGGCCATTGGGAAGCCGCCATGGAAAAATATCAGCGGATACTGTCTTCTTTCCCGAAGGGCCCGCATCTGGCTCGCGCGGTTCATGCCTTGGGCCTGATCCGTTACCGTCTGGGGCAATTCCAGGACGCCTTGAACGATTTTATCCGCGTCGTGAACGAGTTCCCGGACAACGAGCTGGCCGAGCAAGCTTTCTATATGAGGGGCTGGTGCCTGTATCTTCAGGGCCGGGACGCCGAAGCGCTGGACCTCTGTCAGCAATTCCTGACGCGCTATCCGCGGTCGCCTTGGGCGGCGGATGTGCTTTTCTGGCTGGGCGAATACGCCTACAACCGCGGGCTTTTCGACGAAGCCGAAAAACGTTTTGCGGAGTTGAGCAACGCCTTTCCGCTGGCGCCGATGGCGGATGCCTCGTTGTTCTGGGCCGGGCGCGCCGCGGCCACGCAAAAGGAATACCTGCGCGCGATGGAATATTTCAACCGCCTTACGCGGGATTATCCGCAAAGCTCGCGCCTGCCCGAGACGCGTTTTGCGCAGGGGGATGTGCTGAGCGAACTCGGCCAGTTCGCCGGCGCCATTCTGACCTTTGAGGAGATCATTTCGAAGTATCCCGGAAGCGGCTTGGTCGATGCCGCCTGGGGCCGAAAAGGCGACTGCCAGTTCACGTTGGGCAAGGACGACCCCAAACGTTATGACGAGGCTTTGACATCCTATCGAATGACCTGCGACAGCCCGACCGCCGGTCTCGACTTAAAGCTCCAGGCCGAGTATAAGATCGGGCGTTGCCGGGAGAAGCTCGGGCAAAACTCCCAGGCCTTGGAAAACTACATGAATGTGGTTTACAAGTATTTGCAGGAAAAGGACAAGGGTGCGGTAGGCAGCTCGGTTTGGTTTACCCGGTCGGCTTTCGGGGCCGCGGGCTTGTGCGAGATCGAAAGCAAGTGGAAAGACGCTTTTAACATCTACAAACGCGTGGTCGATGCCGATGTGCCGGCCGCCCCGGAGGCGCAGCAGCGTCTCGACAAGCTCCGGGTGGATCACGAGGGCGCGATTTGAAGACCGTTTTGTAGCCGCGGCCGTAAGGCCGTGGATTTCCGGGTCGTTGGGCTTGCCGAGACCGCAAGGCCTTGTCGGCAAACCCGGCATAGCCATTTATAAAAGGAGGATATTTTCATGTTCGAGTTGATCGATAAAGGCGGGCCGACCATGTGGTTGATCCTGGCGTGCAGCTTCGTCGCCGTGGTCATTTTTTTCGAGCGGTTGTTCAATCTGCACCGGGCCCAGATCAAGGCCGACGATTTTTTGAAGGGCATCTATAACGTGCTCCGCCAGCGGAATTATGTGGAGGCGGTAAGCCTTTGCGACGAAACCCCGGGCCCCGTGGCGCACATGTGCCGGTCCGCAATTCTCCATCACGACGAGGACCCGGAGCGCATCCGCCGTTCCATCGAGGAAACCGGCTTGGTGGAGATTCCCCGCCTGGAGAAAAACCTGGGCTTGCTGGCCACCATCTCGAAGCTGGCGCCGTTGATCGGCTTGCTGGGGACGGTGTTGGGCATGATGCGCGTGCTGCTGACCGCCCAGCAGAAAGCCCCGTTGATTCAGTCGGGAGACCTGATGGCCGGGCTATGGCAGGCGCTGATCTGCACGGCGGCCGGCTTGCTGGTCGCCATCCTGACGTATGCGGGATACAATCTGCTGGTCATGCGCGTGGAATCCATCGTGCTCGACATGGAAAAGTCCTCGGGCGACATCATGTCGTTTTTGGCCGGCTTGCAGCGACGCGAAAGCATGGGTAGCGAATGATACATCAACTCCAGCCCAGTTCCTATCGGACGAGCTTTCTGCGGCGGCGGTTTAGGTCCCATTACCGGCTGGCCGCCGGGTTTCTCGATGCCATTCCGCTGATCAATATCGGCCTGCTGCTTTTCCTGTTTTTCATGGCGAATTCGCCGTTCGTCCTGCAGCCGGGCATTATCGTGAATCTGCCGGCCTCGCCCTTCAATTCCGGCGTGCCCTACGGCTCCATGGTGGTGACGGTATCGCAGGAAGGCATGATTTTCTTTCGCGACGAACGCGTGTCCATGGATGGCCTGTCCGAGGCTCTAGCCCGCGAGGTGCAGGAACGACCCGAGTCCACCCTGTTGCTGGAAGCCGATGGGCGGGTGTTCAACGATACGCTGGTGCAGGTTTATAATGCAGCGGTTAGCGCCGGGATCGAAAAAGTGGTGCTGGCGACGAGAGTGTCCTCCTCTGGAGGAGGTGGGCCTTGAGAATGGACGTCGAAGCGGATTCGTCGCCTGCCCTTCCTTCGGCGCCGGTTCGGTTGTGGCCGTCCGACGACGACGGCCGCCGGGAAAGTTCGTGGGGTTTTTGGCTGCTGGCCGTGGTGCTGGCGGCGTTGTGGCATTTGGCTTGGGGTTTGTTGCTTCAGCCCGCGTCGGAAGAAATCACCGAACGCGTGCCCCGGTTTCCCCTGGTCTCCTACATTCCGTTTCAACCGACGCTGCCGTCGCAGGACGCCCGCGATGCGGATGTGCGCGTCCTCTGGTCGCCGCATCTTTTTTCGCTGTCCAGTCCGGTGGGCTTCAGTCAGTCCGTCATGAGCGACGAAATCGGCGTGCGGCCGCCGCTGGCGATGCCCTTGCGCACTCATTTTTATGTCGATCGAACGTCGGCTGCGGCTACAGGCTCGGCCATCCGCATGGTTCGAACCCTGCCCGACGCCGCGCTCAACGTTCTGACGGGGCTGGTGCTCACGACCCCTCAAGCGCCGGTGTTTCCCTCGGCGCGGGGCGGACGACATGCCCTGTCCATCGCATGGACCGGCGGTTTGGAGGGCGCCCAGTTCGAAAATCTGGACACGACGCGCCCGCTCCTGCTGGAAGGCGAGCAGGCCTGGGAGACGACGGTTTATGTCGAGTTCAACCGTCACGGCGTGCTGACCCATGCGGTGATGGACCCTCCGACGCCGTACAAAGGCATCAACCGTTTCATTCTCCGCAAGCTCTCGGAAATCCGCTTGCTGGAGCCGGGCGAAGGCCGGCGGGGATGCGTCGTCTTGCGCTACGCCGGCGCCGCGCCCCGACCGCTGGCGCAGGGAGGTGCGCCATGACGCCCCTTCAGCTTCCGCTTCCCGAGTATTACCTGCTGCCCCTCGTGTTGAATCTTGTGGTCTTGACGATTTGCGGGTTATATTATTCCCACAAATTTGGAGGGACGAAGGCTTCGTTAACCGGCCAGAACATCTATCGCTGTTCCGGATGCGGGCATGTGTATGTGGACGATCGCGATGTGCCGCTGGCGCGATGCAATCGGTGCGGCATCATGAATGAAGCGGTAAAACGGTAAGGGCTGCAGCCTCCCCGACAGTTTACAAGGATACTATGAATACGACTCTTGCGGAAAGCATTCGAATTGCAAAATGGTCCCCGCATCGCGAAAGCGAAGTGGTGGATGCCTTTTTGAACCGTCCCGCCTTCGATCCGGAAGCCGAAAGGATCGCCCGCGAAGTGTTGGAAGACATCCGGCAGCGCGGCGACCAAGCCGTGGCCCAGTACGCGAAGAAATTCGACGGCGCCGCCCTGACGGCCGCCAAGTTTGTCGTGACGCGCGAGGAGCGCACCGCCGCCGCCGGGGAAGTGGACATGGTGTTCAAGCGCTCCGCCTCGGAGGTGCACAATCGCATCGCCCGTTTCGGCAAGGCCGGCATGCGCAAGGACTGGACCATCGCCACGCCCAAGGGCGGCGTGCTCGGAGAGCAATTTCTGCCGTTGGACCGGGTCGGCGCTTATATCCCCGCCGGCGCCGCGCCGCTGGCCTCGACGGCCTTGATGACGGTCGCTTTGGCCAAGGTGGCCGGCGTTCCGGAGATTGTCGCCTGCACGCCCTGCGATAAAAGCGGGCTCGTCAATCCCTACCTGCTTTACGCGTTGGAAGTTGCCGGCGCTACGGAGATTTACCGCGTCGGCGGCATCCAGGCGATCGGCGCCATGGCATACGGCACCAAGACGATTCGCAAGGTGCAGAAGATCGTCGGTCCGGGCGGGCCCTATGTCACGGCCGCCAAGCGATTGGTCTACGGCGAAGTGGATCTCGATCTCGTGGCGGGGCCGAGCGAAATAGCCATCCTGGCGGACGACAGCGCCTCGCCGGTGCATGTGGCCGCGGATATGTTGTCCCAGGCGGAACACGGTACCGGCCACGAAAAAGCGATTTTAGTAACGCCCTACATGAAGCTGGCGGAAGCCGTCCGCGATCAATTGGTCATTCAGTCGGCCACCCTGAGCCGCCGGGAGGCTATTGAGGTGGTCTTGCGGAACGGCACCTTGATCGCGGTTGTTGATAACCTGGATATGGGCATGGATTTATGCAATCTTTTTGCCCCAGAGCACATGGAAATCCAAACCAAGGAACCCCGGCGCTGGGTGCGCAAAGTGAAGTCCGCCGGCGCGGTATTTGTCGGTCCCTGGACGCCCGAATGCGCCGGCGATTTTGCCGCCGGTCCGAGCCACGTGTTGCCAACGGGGGGAAAAGCGGCGATATTCTCAGGGTTGACGGTTGAAGCGTTTCGGAAGCGGACGAGCGTCATCTCCTTGACGCGGGCGGATTTGATCGACGTGCTTCCGATTATTGAAACCTTCGGACGCGTGGAGCAGTTGGACGCGCACACGCGTTCGGCAAAAGTGCGGTTTGAGGCCATATGAGCAAGTATTTGCGGCGAAATGTACAAAATTTGAAGAGCTACCAGCCGGGCGAACAGCCCAAGGAAGGCGGCTTCATCAAGCTCAACACCAACGAGAATGCCTATCCTCCCTCGCCGGCCATAGCCAAACTACTGTCGGGCTTATCGCTCGATAGCCTGCGGCTTTATCCGGACCCGGTTTGTTCGAAGCTGCGGGAAGCCCTGGCGCACATTCACAAGTGCCGCCCGGAACAGATTTTTGTGGGCAACGGCTCGGATGAAGTGCTCGCGCTGTGCGTTCGGGCCTTTGTGGAACAGACCGGTTCGGTCGGTTTTTTTGAGCCGTCCTATTCGTTGTATCCCGTGCTGGCCGAGATCGCCGGGGTGATCGGCAGTCCCGTCAGTTTGTGGCCCGATTTCACCTGGAACATGCCGGCGGACTACGGGGCGTCGTTGTTCTTTTTGGCCAATCCGAACGCTCCGACCAGCATTCAATATCCCAAGGAAATCGTTCACGCGTTCTGCAAAAAGTTTCCGGGCGTCGTCCTGATCGACGAGGCCTACGCGGACTTCGCGCGCTACAACTGCATCGATCTGGCGCTTTCGATGGAAAATGTGCTTGTTGGCCGTACGCTCTCGAAAGCCTATTCGCTGGCCGGCCTGCGGGTGGGCTATGTCGTCGGCTCCGAGGCCTTGATCGAAGGTTTTTACAAGATCAAGGATTCCTACAATGTGGATCGCCTCGCGCAGGAAGTCGCCGCGGCCGCCATTCTCGACCAGGCGCACATGCGGGCGAACGTGGAAAAAATCAAAGCCACGCGCACGCGCATCGGCGACGTCCTTGACCGGCTGGACTTCGAGGTCTGCCCGTCGGATACCAATTTCCTCTGGGTCAAACCCCCGAAAATGTCGGCCGCGGACCTGTTCAAACGCCTCCGCGAAAAGAAGATTTTGGTGCGGTATTTCCCCGCGGAATCGACCGCCGACTATCTCCGGATCACGATGGGCACGGACGAACAGATGGACCAATTGATCGCCGTGCTTACGAAGATGCTGGAGTGAAGACGGGCGCATCCTGACACGGTCGCAACAGCGGACGGCGACGGAGCGCCGTCCCTGCCATTTTTTGCCGTGGGTAGGGCGCTCACTCCGCTGAGCGCCTTCTTTTCCCCTTAGGTATAAAAAACAGGCGACCCACCTTAAGGTTGTCTGCGTTCTTCCCGGCCCTGTTTACGTTTAAAAGCGGTTCTGCGAAAACCCTCCGGCTTGCTGCTCACGATGGGTTGGGTCTCATGCTCCCGCATCAACTGCACGAAATATCCCGGCGCCCGGCTTTCGAAGATTTGGGGTTCTCCGCTGTAGGGATGCTTGAATGCCAGCGAGACGGCGTGCAACGCCAGTCTTTTGTTGATGCGGTCTTCCTGGCCGTATTTCTTGTCGCCCACGATCGGATGGCCGCTGTCGGCCAGATGAACGCGAATCTGATGCTTCCGGCCCGTCAGCAATTTGATTTCCAGAAGGCTGAAATCCTTCGTTTCTTGCACGACCTTGTACTCCGTGCTCGATAATTTGCCTTTCGCGCGGTCCGAGGTCGAGTACACGTTATGCGCTGCGTTCTCGGTCAGATACGAGGTGATGACGCCTTCCTTTTTGGCCAGGCGCCCATGAACGATTGCGACATATTTCTTTTCCGCCTCTTCCCAATGGTCCTGCAAGGCGTACTTCGCTTCCTCGGTTTTGGTAAACACGAGCAGTCCCGATGCTTCCCGGTCGAGGCGATGCACGATGAAGATCCGCTTGCTGGACTTGGAATAGCCCTTGCGGATGTAATCCGTAAGAATGTAATACAGCGTCCGGGTTTTTTCCTTGTCCGTTCCCATCGTCAGAAGCCCGGGCGGCTTATCGACCACCAGAATGTCCCGGTCTTCGTAAAGAAGACGGATGGCGTGGGGGAGGCGGTTGTCTGGCTTGTGCGATTTTTTGGGCATCGTCGAATCGTATAGAAAAAATGGTTTGTTGCCAAGGGATCAAAGAATTTTGACTCTACTTCCTCGCCTTCCTCGCCTTTCCTCGCCTTTTCCCGTTGAATCAAAGCCCGAACACGGCTATTTTTAAGCGATTATGAAAAAACGTACGGCCAAAGTGGTCAGGAAAACGAAGGAAACGGATATCACGGTCTCCCTGAACCTGGATGGGGACGGAACCTATCGCATCGAAACCGGGCTGCCCTTTTTCAATCACATGCTCGAACTTTTCTCGAAGCATTCGCTGATCGATTTGAATTTGCAGGCCAAGGGCGATCTGGCGGTGGATTATCATCACACGGTGGAAGACGTCGGACTGGCCTTGGGTGAGGCTTTGAATCAGGCCCTGGGCGACCGCAAAGGGATTGGGCGCTATGGATCGGCCTTGTTGCCGATGGACGAATCGCTCAGCCGCGTGGTGGTCGATTTGGGCGGCCGGCCGTATCTGGTTCTGGAAATGGCCAATAAGAAAAAGAAAATCCTCGATTTCGATCTGGGGTTGATCCACGAGTTCTTCCGGGCGTTTGTCGTGCAAACCCGCATGAACCTGCACATCCGGCACCTGTACGGAGCCGATCCCCATCACGCGTACGAATCCGTGTTCAAGGGGCTGGCGCGGGCACTGCGGACGGCCTGCACGCCCGACCCCCGGGTTCGGGGCGTTCCGTCGAGCAAGGGTAGAATTTAAGATATTGCCCACAGATCACACAGATGGACACAGATGAAAGAAATTCGATATTTCACTGGTTTCAGCTTATCTGTGTCCATCTGTGTGATCTGTGGGCCAAATTTTTTTAGGTGAGAGTTTTATGATCGGCATAATCGACTATGGCATGGGCAACCTCGGCAGCGTCAGCAACGCCTGCCGCTTTCTTGAATTGGATTCCGTCATCGTTTCAAAGCCGGACGAAATGGCCGCTTGTTCAGGGCTGATTCTTCCAGGCGTCGGGGCCTTCGGCGACTGCATGCAGCATCTCGTCGGGCATGGCTTTACAAGCCCGGTCAAACAATGGATCGGCGCCGACAAGCCTTTTCTCGGACTCTGCCTGGGTCTCCAGGTGCTGTTCGAAGGCAGCGAGGAATCGCCCGGCGTGGCCGGGTTGGGCGTCTTGCCCGGCCAGGTGCAGCGGTTCCGGCTTTCCAGGGATTGGAAAGTTCCCCAGATCGGCTGGAACCGGGTGCGGCAGGCCCGAACGGATTGCCCCTTGTTCCACGACGTGCCGGACGAATCCTATTTTTATTTTGTACACTCGTTTTATGCCGGTCGCACCGGGGCGGCTTTCGAAGCGGGACTGACAAACTATGGCTTGGACTACACCTCCGTGGTTTGGCAGGGCCGGATGATGGCCTGCCAGTTTCACCCGGAGAAAAGCCAGAAGATCGGCTTGCAGATGTTGAATAACTTCGGCCGCCTTTGCGCCGGCCGGGAAGTGGGAGCTTTGACATGAGCGTCATTCAGGTGATTCCCGCCATCGATTTGAAGGGCGGAAAATGCGTCCGGCTGCGGCAGGGGAGGGCTGACGAAAGCACGGTCTATTCCGAAGATCCGGTCAGCATGGCCTTGCATTGGGTGCAAGAAGGTGGAGAGTATCTACATGTAGTGGATTTGGATGGAGCGTTCGGCGGACATCCCGTGCATCAGAACCTCATCGAGCAGATCGTAAAATCGATTACCGTTCCGGTGGAGGTCGGCGGCGGGTTGCGGACAGACGAAGACATCGAAGCCATGCTCAAAGCTGGCGTCGCCCGCGTCGTACTCGGCACCCGCGCCTGGGCGGAGCCGAAGGAATTGCAGCGGCTGGTGAAGCGGTTCGGCGCTTCCCTCGTGGTGGGCATCGATGCGCGCGACGGTCGCGTTCAGATCAAAGGTTGGACCGAGACCACCGCCCAAACCGCCGTCGAGCTGGCCCGGCGCGCCGACGAAATGGGCGTGAAGACGTTGATTTATACCGACACCTCCACCGACGGCATGCTGAAAGGTCCGAATATACAGGCCGTCGATGAATTATGCGCCGCCGTGGAGTGCCAGGTGATCGCGTCCGGCGGCATTTCTACCGCTGACGATATGCTGGCGCTGCACAGCATCGGTCGTTCAAATTTGTGCGGCGCCATTGTGGGCAAAGCCCTTTATGAGGGTCGGGTGACGATCGAAGCATTAAAGAAAAACAGTCGTTAATTGATCTGAAACATTCAGATTAGGAGAAATGGTCATGTTATTGAATTTTCAAGAAACCACGCTTTCGAACGGAATCAGAGTGGCGACCGCCGGCATGGGCCATGTGGAAAGCGTCGCGATGGGCGTGTGGGTCGGCGTCGGGGGCCGCTACGAGGACAAGAAGCTCTCCGGCGTCAGCCATTTCATCGAGCATTTGCTGTTCAAGGGAACGGAAAATCGCTCTGCCCGGGACATTTCGCAGTCCATCGAAGGACGCGGCGGCTATTTCAACGCCTTTACCCAGGAGGAATCCACCTGCTACTACGCGCGGATCGCCGCGGAGCACACCTGGAGCACCTTCGACATCCTGTCCGATATGTACCTGCATCCGCGTTTCGCATCCGAGGACATTGAAAAAGAGCGCGGCGTGATCATTGAAGAAATCATGATGTATCGCGACCAGCCCCAACACTGCGTCCAGGAAATGCTTGGCGAAAGCCTGTGGGCGAATCATCCTCTGGGCCGTCCGTTGATCGGCACCGTCGAGAACATCGAACGCGTCAGCCGGGAGGAAATCCTTGGGTTTAAAGCCAAGAAATATGTCCCTTCCAACACGGTCGTGGTTTTTGCGGGCAAGGTCGATCACGCGGAGTGCGTCAAACGCGTCTCGGGCATCCTGTCCGGCGCCCGGAAAAGCGCAAAGCCAAGTTATAAGAAGGTCGAAAAAAGCTGCCTGCAAGAAAAGGTGGCGGTCAGCACGAAGGACATTGAGCAGACCCATATCGCCATGGGCGTGCGCCTCTTTGGCCGGCACGATGCCCGGAAATATTCGTTGAAGGTCATGAGCATCGTCCTGGGCGAGAACATGAGTTCCCGGCTCTTCCAAATCGTCCGCGAAAAACACGGGTTGGCCTATTCGATCCACAGCAGCGTGGAACTCTACGACGAAACCGGCGTTCTATCCATTCAGGCCGGCGTCGACCGCAAGCGCTCCGACAAGGCCTTTGACCTCATCGTTCGCGAGTTGAAGCAAATGAAAACCAAGAAAGTGGGCGCCAGCGAATTGCGTCGCGCCAAGGATTACGCCATCGGCCAGCTTCGCATCGGCATGGAAAGCACGACCAACCAAATGATGTGGGCCGGCGAGAATATCATGAATTTCGGCCGCTTCATTCAACCCGACGAAGTCATCGCCTCCATCGAAAAGGTTACCGACAAGGACATCCACCAAGTCGCCGGCGAAGTCCTCGACGCCGACAAACTCAGCGTGGCCATGGTCACCCCCAACGGCGAAACCGGACACGAAGAGCATCTGCTCGTCAACGGCGCGAAGCTGTAACGTCCTCCGCCGGCCGCCGCCGTCGTAAGACGGCGGGTGCATCTTGACACGGCCTCCGCGCATACGAATAAGAATCCACGTCCTTACGGACGCGGCTACGTAGCTGCCGGCGTAAGCCGGTGGTTTCTTTCCAGTGCCAGACGTTGAGGAGGGGCTGTCAAGATGCACCCTAAAAGACGGCCTCTCTTCGATTAGTATCTTTACTAAAATTTCATATAAGCGTAGCTTTAATCAAGTTGCGTACGTTGGCGTGTGCGGTTTGGCAACGCAGTGAAACAACATAGAAGGATGGTCTAATGCATAGAATACTGACTTCGTATCTTGTCTTGTTATTCATTCTGGTCTCCCAATCACTCCCGGTGAACAACGTCATGGCAGAGGGCCTTGTGCTGGGACAGTCCACAGCCCTGACCGGTCCGGCGAAGGCGTTGGGTCTGGGCATGAAATCGGGTCTCGATGCCTGTTTCGCCAGGCACAACGAGGAGTGCAAAGAACCCAGTTGCAAGATCACGCTGATCAGCAAAGACGACGGCTACGAACCGGAACGAGCCATCGTCAGCACAAAGGAACTGATTGAGCAGGACAAGGTCCTGCTGTTGATTGGCGAGGTGGGTACGCCTACGTCCAAAGCCGTGTTGCCCCTTGTCAATGAGGCCAAAATTCCCTTCGTCGCCCCCTTCACCGGCGCCGAACTTCTTCGGAGTCCTTTCAATCCGTACATTATTAACATTCGTGCCAGCTACTATCAGGAAATGGAACGATTGGCGGCTCTGATCGTGGATAAGAAACAACTGAAGAAAGTGGCGTGTTTCTATCAGAACGACAGTTTTGGTCAAGCCGGGTTTGAAGGCATCAAGATTGCATTGGCCAAGCGAAACCTGGAGCTGATCGGCGTCGGCACGTTCGAACGCAACACGCTGGCCGTGAAAAAAGGCCTGCTGGATATTCGCGCAGCCGCTCCTGAAGCGGTCGTGATGGTCGGCACCTATGAGCCTTGCGCCGAGTTCATCAAGCTGGCCAAGAAGGCCGGAATGAAGGAGGCCCTCTTCTGCAACATATCCTTCGTCGGCACAGACGCGCTTTGCCAGGCGCTGGGAACAGAGGGCGAAGGTTGCGTGATCTCCCAAGTGGTGCCTTTCCCCCATGACGAAAGTATTCCGCTGGTGAAGGAGTACATCGAGGCTTTGAAGAAGAATCAGCCCGATGCCACGCCCGGATTTGTCTCCCTGGAAGGGTATATGGCCGGGAAGTTTTTCTGCTCGGTGGCAAAGCAGTTGAAGGACGGCTTCTCGCGAGAGGACTTCATCAAAGCGGTCGAGACGATCAAGACTTTTGACCTTGGCGGCGTGACTCTTACATTCGGCGAACAGGATCATCAGGGCATGGATCAAGTCTATTTGACGGTAATTAAAGACGGCAAGGTCGCGCCTTTGAAGGAGGACTGATTCGTGCGTTTCTCTGCGCTGGGCGTTCGCCTCAAGTTGCTGGCCGGCTTCACGGTGTGCTCTGTTTTGGCGCTTCTTGCGGCCGGTATCGGCGTGCTGTCTCTTCAGTACAATCAATCGAACCTGATAACCGTCGAAAGCCATGTCAGGACCAACATCGATAAGCTGCTTGAACAGAGCCGTTGTTTGGCCGCCCTGCGCGAACTGAGCGAGAGAGGCCGGGAGTGCAAGAGCGGCCAGGAGTTGCAGCAGGTCCGTGATGCGATTGAGGCCGCCCGCGCGCAGTGGAACGACGATAACGCCGCGATCGTTTTGGACATCATTGCCAACAAGTGCCTTCCGCAAAAAGAGGTGTTGCTGAAGGCCAAAGGCGAGTTTGTGGCCGGACATCGGGATTTGGTCAAAGCCAACGAGTTGTTTCTGGACGCCGTGCAAAGACTGGAGACCGGCACGGCGACCTTGAAGAAGTTCGAGCAATCTTCCAAAGAGAGTATCGAGGAGGCCTCCAAAGTCTCTCTGGGCATTATCGACACGGTGGAATTTGACGCCGTCCTGACCGTGGAGGATTTGGCGACGAAGCTCCATGCGTATGTGGAGAGCGCGGCCGCAACGAAACCGGTCTCCGATGCGGCCGCAGCCGATACCGACGGTCAGGCAGCGTTGCCGGCGCCGCCAAAAACAAATACCCGCCAAACGCTGGAAGAGTTGGTAAGTCTTTCCGCGTCTGTCGCAAAAGCCATTCCATCGATGAAGGCCGCCTTTGCGATGCGCATCAAGACTTTGGAGCTTGGCGCCGCGGTCAAAGATGCGCTTCTTTCTTCGGAACCGGCGAGTGTGGCGTATGCGCGCGATGCTTTATTGACCGTGCTCGACGACGCCAAGGAAGAGTTGCATGCCGCATCGTCAAGTGGAGACACGACCAAGGTGCAGGCCGCTCTCGACCAGATGAAGTCCATGATCGGGCAGATGGTTCAGGCTAAACTCGACGTGTTAAAGTCTGAGGCCGAAATGCGCAAGGCGAACGAAAGGATTGTCGAAGCCGTGGAGGCCATGGGCAGCAGCATTGCCGGCTCGGCGAATGCGGAGCGGATGATGGACGAATCGTTAGCCGAATTGATTCAACGCAGCGGAGCGTTCGAGAAAGCCGCGCTGGCCATGGCGGGCGATATTCGGGACAGTACGCGCGAAAAGATGGAATCCAGCCAGCAGAGCGCTTCCAGATGGAAGAGCCTGTCGATCGTCCTTGGCATCGGCGCTTTCTGTATTGCGCTGATTCTTGGCGTGAGTCTGAGCATGTCCATCAGCAAGAGTCTTCGGCGGATCATTGCCGGCCTGTCTGCGGGCGCAGAGCAGGTCACCGGAGCTTCGGGCCAACTCTCCAGCACCAGCGAACAGATGGCCAGCGGCTCCAGTTCTCAAGCCGCCAGCCTGCAGGAGACCTCGGCGATGCTGGCCGAGATGTCCAGCGTGACCAAACGGAATGCCGATATTGCGGACCAGACCAATCTGCTGATGTCTCAAACCAAGGAATCGGTGAGCGGCGGCATCGATGCCATGGAACGGATGTCGGCGGCTATCATAAAGATAAAATCGTCATCCGTTCAAACGGCCAAGATCATCAAGACGATTGACGAAATAGCGTTTCAGACCAATCTATTGGCGCTCAATGCCGCGGTTGAAGCCGCCCGTGCCGGTGAAGCAGGCAAAGGGTTTGCGGTGGTAGCCGAGGAAGTGCGGAATCTTGCGCGCCGCAGTGCAGAGGCTGCTCGCAATACAGCGGATCTGATCGCGGAATCGCAGAGTAACGCCGACGCCGGAACGAACGTCGCAGATGATGCAGCCAGGAGCCTGGTGGCCATCAAGACCAGTGCGGACAAGGTTGCGACGTTGATCACGGATATCGCACTTTCGTCCAAGGATCAGGCCCAGAGCATCAACCAAGTTAATGCGGCGATGTCTGAAGTCGACCGAGTCGTGCAGCAGAACGCGGCAAATGCAGAGCAGTCCGCCGGTGCAGCGTCCCAGCTCTTCTCCCAAGCTCAGGATCTCAATGGGCTCATCGGGCAGTTGATGGGGATCGTCGACGGGGTGGGAAATAACCGAGGTGCGAGTGCCGGGCAAATGGGCGCAACATCGCAGGAACGTATGTTGGACGCAGGGGTGAACAAGCTGCAGGGCAAAGTCGATTCTCTTCCGTCGGCAGCGACGCGGTCGGAGGGAAAGGCTCGGGCTTCCCTTGCGATGCTGACGCCCGAAGACGAGCAATAGGTTCCGTTCGTTGACAGTCACGACATGGCTTCGTAAGCGGGGGGGAAGGCCGAGATGGCTTCGCGGATCAGGTCGAGGAGTTCCGTTTTTCCGTTTTCCGTGACGGCCTCGTTTTCAAAAGCGTCTCCCAAATTTTTCGCGACCGCGTTCATCGGGTAAATGTAGGGGTATGGGCAGGAAGCGATCCAATTCTTCAACGCGACGATTCCTTCGTCGTTCAGGGCGCTCTGGGTTGCGAGGCCTCTGCAAAGCGCAATGAACTCCTCGGCGCAAGCCTTGATCGCAATCACTTGCTGATGATGGCTGCGGTGAGCCTCGGCCCCTTGGATGCCGAGCACTCTTCTTCTGCGGGGCTTCCGGAAGGGAATGGGCCTCTCCCGAAGTTGCGGCGACAGTTCGCTGCACTTTTGTTGAATCATCTCCAGACACTTGGCCACCGGGGTTTTTCGCGAGAAGGCGGCAATGTTTTCGAAGCCCACGATTCCGGAGCCTTCGAGCCGGGGTTGGAATACGGCTTGAAAAAGACGGACGACCACGAGGACGTCGTTCAGGCCCTTGTGAGAGGGGGCGTCTCCCAGGCGGAAGTGTTTCTTAAGCGTATCCAGCTTGAGGTTCTCGGTTTCGAGGATCACGCGGCGCGCGAGCGTGAGGGCGCAAAATCCTTTTGACCCGGAAATGGGAACGGCCAGACGCTGGTATTCGGGAAAGAGGACCTGATCCCAATCGAAGGAAATATTATAGGCGACAATCGGCAGACCGGCGGCATACTCGTTGAACTCCCGGTGGGCTTGCAAAGGCAGCATGCCGTTTTCTCTCAAATATTTCCGGGAGTACCCATGAACCAACTCGGCAACGGGATCGATGGGTACGTCATGATTGAGCAATCGACGGAACGGCGCTCCCATAGGTTCCCATCCGCACATTCGTTGCGCGGCGATTTCCACGGCATAAATAGGTTTTCTGAGCCCGTTCGTTTCTGTGTCGACAATGAGCCATTGCTCCTGCTTCATGATTCAGCTTTCTCGGCCTGGCGTAAGTTTCGGTTACTTCTTTTGGACGCAATTTAATCAGCGATTGTTTAAAAGATACCATAAAGCCATTTTCCAATCAAATGGCGGGTTTTCCAACCCGCCACAAGTAAACGCGGACAAGAATGTCCGCGTTCGTTATTCAGGCGCGCTTCCCTTCAAATGGCTATTTGTCAGGGCGCTTTCGGATCCGCTTGGACTTGGGCTGGAACCGGCTGCCGATGAGCCTTGCCGTCTGAAGTTGATGGTCATCATGGTGGTCCATTTTCCGTCATCGCCCTGCATGGTCGATGTGAATACTTTGTGATCCTTGTCCTTGAGTTCAATGGTTTCCTTGAACTTGAAGATCTTTCCAGGAGCGATGGGACAGGGACCTTCGGTATCCAGCGTCAGAATTTTTCCGTTCTCGTCGAGCGTGCCTTCATACAGCCAGAGGGTGCTGGACATGGAGTCTACCCAGGCGCCCACGTACTTTGCTTTCATAGGGTCATAGCCGAGCGTGATGATGCCGGTGAAGGGCTTGCCCATATGGGCGCTCTTATTTTCCCCGACGATCCAGAAGCCTCCCAGAGAGCGGGCGCTTTCCGTTCCCTTGAATTTTTCGGGCGGTTTACTCGGAACCATGGTCGCCTCGAGATCCGCTTCCCACTCGCCCTCCAGTTGCATGAGCCAAGCGTGTTCCTTCTGCGGTTCAGGCATTTTGGGCATTTCCTGCTGTGCCAGGCATACGGTGGTTGCGGCCCATAGTGCGACGAAATTTGTCATTGCGATCTTCATGATGCTTTCCCTTTCTTGGTTCTGTTTAACCGCATTCTCTTCCTGATTCACAATATACAAGCTTGCGCAAGAGGCCCGGTCGACGCCATCGGACAAATACTGAGTCGGCGCGTCGTATTGCTTTAGACGCGAGAGACAGCGCTTGCCGGGTTCTTCTTTCTCGTAATAAAATATTCCAGCTTGAGATTGGAGTTGTTGGCATTAGGTTAATCTCATGTTGAAGAAGGAAAAAATCATAAAAACTTCATTCGTGTTCATTCGTGGTTGAACTTCTTAATCGTTAGAATGCGTTTTGAGTGGTAATGATTAGCCATGAAATTTCTGGATTTGGTCAGACAGCGGCAGAGCGAACGGAGCTACGATGCGAGGCCTGTTCCGCGGGAGATTATGGAGCGGTGCCTGGAGGCGGCGCGACTGGCGCCGTCGGCGTGCAATTCGCAGCCGTGGTTCTTTGTCGTAGTGGACGATCCGGCTCTGCGGGACAAGCTGGCCGAAGATGCGTTTTCCGGCATTTATTCGATGAATGCCTTTGCGAAGAAGGCGCCGGTGCTCGTGGCCATTGTCACCGATCGCTCCAAGTGGTTCGCCCATCTGGGCGGGCAATTCCGCGGCGTACAGTACAATTTGCTGGATGTGGGTTGTGCTTGCGAGCATCTGGCCCTTCAAGCGGCCGAGGAAGGCGTGGGCTCCTGCTGGCTGGGCTGGTTCAATGACCGGGCTGTGCGCAAGGCGCTTCGTTTGCCCCGCACGGCCAAGGTTCATGTGATTCTCAGCATGGGCTATCCGGCGGCCGACGCGCTGAGAGAGAAAAAGCGGAAATCGCTGGACGAGATACGGCGGTATAACTTGTGAGCGGATGCGCATGAACGAAGATCGCGACAACATCGCATGGCCGGAACGACTGGGCGAGATTCGTGCGGCGGCCTACCTGGTGCTGCGGGAGGCGGTGGTTTCCTTTTTCCGCAACCGCAATCTGGAGAACGCGGCCACCATGGCCTATTACGGATCGCTGGCCCTTATGCCGTTGCTGCTGCTGGTGATCTTCATGCTGGGCCTGGTGATGCATTCTTCGGAGGCCGTGCTGGAGGCCGTGAGCCGGCTGATGAGGCAAATCTTCCCGTCGTTCAGCGAAGCCATTCTCGGCGACTTGATGCGGTTGTCGAAGGATCGGACGTGGGGCATCGTCAGCCTGATCGTGTTGCTGTGGTCGGTGACGCCGTTTGCCGGGGCGTTGCGCAATGCCCTCAACGCAATCTTTCGCGCTGAAAGCCGGCTGAATGTGGTGCTCGCCAAGTTGCTGGATCTGGCGGCGGTGCTCGCCCTGTTGTTGTTGTTTGTCGTACTGGCGGGCAGCCGCATGATTTTTAGCGGAGCCCTGCGGCACATGATCGACATGCTCCTGCCGTATTTCGAAATGGCGCGCTCGGTGTTGACGTTTGCTTTGACGTTGCTGATCCTCGGTTTTTTTTACCGGGTCTTTTCATCCGTGCGATTGCGTTGGTCGCATTTGCTGGCCGGGGCGTTGACGACGACGCTGCTGATGTGGATCATTCGTCCTCTTTTCGGTTGGGTGCTGCGCTTCAATCCGGACTACGGCTATGTGTTCGGCTCTTTGAAGGCGATTTTTCTGTTGATCATCTGGGTGTATTACACCTTTGCCGTGGTGCTCTTCGGCGCGGAAGTCATCGCGGCGGTTCGACGTCGAAACTCCCTGCTGCTGGGGCGATTGTTGTTGGGCGCATCGCCGCTCAAGCGTTCGGCGTTGCGGTTGATGGCGCGTTTTGTGCGCACGCTCTCCCAGGGCGAAATTCTTTTTGAAGAGGGGTCCTCAGGCCGGGAGATGTTTTATGTGCTTTCCGGCCAGATTGCGATCGTCAAGAAAGGCCGGACGATAAAGGTGTTGAAGCCGGGAGAATACTTTGGGGAAATGTCGATGTTGTTGAATGCCCCACGCACCGCTTCCGCCGTGATCCGGGCGCCGGAAACGCAGGTGGTCGCCATTTCCGAGGAGTATTTCGATTCGATCATGCACGACAATCCCGAGATTGTTCGCCGAATTCTGGTGGAAATGGCCCGCCGCCTGAGTGCGACTAACGAGCAATTGAGTGTAGGGTGAGCGTGAAAAGAGGTCCGCGGCCTCGCGGACCTTTTATATTCATCGGCAGCCCAAATCCGTTCCTGCGCCTTCAGCGGATGGGCTATCCGGGTTCATACTTTTCGAAGGGCAGAATCAGCAATCTCCCGATGACGGAATCCGGGCGACTCTTCTAATATGCGACGCTTCCGATTACAGGAGGAGTGCAAACATTTTGGTTTGGACGAAAAGCGTATGGGTTGAGAAAGGTCATTTTTCATGAATGAATTCAACAGGATTCGGGGCAAATACGATGTCGATGCCATGAAACGCACAAAAGAAATCGTGCTCAAGCATTTGCACAACAACGGCACGCCTTCCACCCAGGAAGTGGAAGATCTGATCCTCGAGCTGGAGGTTCATCAAATAGAACTCGAGATGCAGAACTGGGAACTGCAGCAGGCTAAAAAGGACCTGGAGGCTTTGCGGTCGCGATATGCGGATCTGTATCTGACGGCGCCGGCGGGGTTGCTGGCGATGGACGAAAAGGGCATCATGACGGAACTCAATCTGGCCGCCGCACTGCTTCTCAACAAGGATCGCTCCGAACTCATCGGGCGCCCTTTCCTCGATTTCGTGGCGGAAGCCGATCGTCCGGCCTATCTGCTCCACCTGAAACGCTGCGCCGAAAGCGCCGGCGAAGCGATGGTGGATTTGCATGTGGAGTCCGAGCCTGAACCGGAAAAAGCGGTGCGATTACGGAGCCTCACCCTCGCGCAAACCGCCGGCCGTTCCGCCGCTTACAGCTCGTCGATCCTGGAGTTGAGGGACGCGGCGCAGGCCTCGCAGGCCTTGTGCGACGAGACGGAGAAGTATTTCACGCTCTTCAAGGAATCCCAGGACGGCATCGTATTGATCGAAGCGGAGACCGGGGTTATCTGTGACGGCAATCCTGAGTTCGAAAAACAATCGGGCCTGAAGCTGGCCGATTTAAAGGGCTTGAAAATTTGGGACGTGCAGCCTGTCGCGCAATCGGAGTTCGCCAAAAAGCTGTTTCGCGATGCGTGCCGCCTGGGCTGTGGTTCAACCGTGGTCTTCGATCTGCTGAAAACGGACGAGCGCAAGCTTCCCTTGGAATTCATCTGCAAGGAGATCTCCATCGGCCGGCGACGATACATTCAGTGCCAGTCCCGGGATATTACCGAGAAGGTTCAGGAGGAGGAACTGGCGCGGCAGGCTCGCGAGCAATTGTGGCAAAGCCAGAAGATGGATGCCCTCAGCCGTCTGGCCAGCGGAGTGGCTCATGCCTTGAACAACCTGCTGACCTCAGTGCTGGGCTACAGCCGTCTGGCCTCCGACGAATTGCCCGAGGGTCATCCGGTGCGCGCCTACACGGAAGCCATCATCGAAAGCGGCGATCGGGCCGTAGGGCTGACCCGCCAGCTCACCGCCATTGGGGCCGGGCGACCCGGGGCCCTGCATCCGCTCGATCTCAATATCATGGTGAGACGCATGGACAAGCTGCTGCGTCGAACCCTGGGTGCGGAAATCGAACTGGTCACGCTGCTGGGCGAGGACGTGTCCTGCATTCGCGCCGACGAGCCGGCCATCGAACAGATCATCCTGAATTTGGCGATCAATGCCCGGGAGGCCATGCCGCAGGGGGGAACGTTAACCCTGCAAACGAGTCGCGTCGAACTCGCGACGGTCGATTGTCCCTGCCATTCCGCCATCAAACCCGGAACGTATACGACGATCTCCGTCCGGGATACGGGCTGCGGAATTCGAAAAGACATCCGGGATCTTATTTTCGAGCCCTTTTATACGACCAAACAGCAGCATAGCGGACTCGGCTTGTCCTTGTTGTACGGTATTGTGCACCAGTGCGGCGGTCATATCGTGGTCGGGGACGGCCTGGAGGTCGGAGCGGAATTGCGGATCTATTTTCCTTTTTGCAAGGACAAGCCGTCGGCGGCCGCGACAAAAAACGAGAACGTTCTGGCCCGCGGAAATGAAACCGTCCTTGTGGTGGAAGACGAGGACCGCGTTCGCATGCTGGCGGTCCATTGCCTGACCTCTCTCGGATACCAGGTGCTGAAGGCCAGCAATGGAGTCGATGCCTTGATGCAGGTAATGCAAATGGACAAGCCGGTGGATTTGATTTTTACCGACATGTCGATGCCGCAAATGGGCGGACGGATGCTGGTCGAGAAGCTTCGGAAAATCCGGGGCGACTTCAAAGTGCTGTTTACCACCGGATACATGCAGGACAGTCTGGTAGGTTCCAACAACGGGTTTAATGCTCCGGTGCTGCTGAAGCCGTATACGTTTTCCTCGTTGGCGCAAAAAATTCGAAGCGTGCTGGACGCTTCGTGAGGCGTCGGGACAGGACAGCTAAATCGGATCGGAGCGGTTTTGGCTCGGCGCGCCTGCGCCCGTCTGCGGCGTTGTCCCGCAGGGCTCTCGATTTTTTCTGTTTATTATCCATCGAATCCATCCTTGACGCCGAATAGATCCAAGCGCAATATCAATGCTCGTTTTTGTCAAGGGATGCAAAGGGGCATTTTTTAAAACACGAATTCTCCTTGTTGAATCTTCTTGAGGCACAACCATCCTTGGAATAGGGCAGTCCGGCTCGTGCGGCATAAAGGAAGAGGACTCGGTGGTGAAAAAGATAGTGGAAGCCAGCAGGATTGGCCGGAGGCCATCGCGCATCCGGCGATTTGCCTCCGCCATGCAATCGGCGCACAGGCGCCGTTCCAAGCTTGGACCCATGCCGCTTCCTCCACGTTTCCTTGCTTCCCCCGCCTCCTCTTTCCACTCAGACGCTTCTCGTTCGATGTCTTGCCCTGGCGTACCCAAGGATTCGCTCCCGCCCCGGCAGGACATAAAAAAATGCCAACGGAAGATAGCCGCACTGAAAGACCAGCAGCGTCAGTTACGGGCCCTGGCAGCTCACGCCTTGCTCGCCGAGGAAAAAGAACGCCGGCGATTGGCGGATCGCATGCACGACGAACTTGGCGCTCTGCTGGCCACCAGCTGTATGAAGCTGGGCGATCTTGTAACCGGCGAGTCTTCGCCGCAAACCGTACAGACGATCGCCGGAATCCGGACGATCCTTGAACAGGCCATCAAGGAAACCCAATCGATGACCTTTGAATTGGCGTCGCCGATCCTCTACGAGCTGGGCTTGGGCGATGCCTTGGAACAACTTTGCGAGCAGATGCAGGAAGAATACGGGCTTGCATGGACAGTGGAGTGGGACCAACAAGCCGGCACGGACGACCTGGATTTGCGCAGCGTTCTCTTCCGGGGCGCCCGCGAGTTGCTTTACAACGTCGTCAAGCACTCCCAAGCCCGGCACGTCAAGCTGACGCTCAGGGCCATCGGCCATCAAATGGAATTGACCGTCGAGGATGACGGGATCGGATTCGATGTTGCGAAGGCCGGATGTTCCTTCAGTGCTGCCGGAGGATTCGGCCTGTTCAGTCTTCGTCAACGATTGCAACATTTTGGAGGCCGTCTGCGGTTTGCGGGGGCGCCTGGAAAAGGCGTCCGGGCGAGCATGAGTTGCCCGCTGTCGGTCTCACCAAGCGGCAAAAACCGGGATCCTGACGGGCATCCGGAAGATATTGAGGGATGGGGAGCGCACGAAATTGGGAATGAGCCGACGGGCGTCAGTGGGGAAACGAAAAGGAATAAGCAATGAGCACAAGAATTCTGATTGCGGACGATCATAAAATGGTTCGTGAAGGGCTTCGTGTTCTGATCAGCCGGGAAAGCGAGATGGAGATTCTGGCGGAAGCGGAGACCGGCCAGCAGACGGTGGCTCTGGCGGCGACCAAGATGCCCCACGTCGTGGTGGTGGATGTGGCTATGCCGGATCTTAACGGCATCGAGGCCACGCGGCAGATTGTCAGCATGAATCCCGGCATCAAGATCGTCGCCTTGTCTATGCATTCGAATCGTCGCTTTGTGGCGGAGATGTTCAAGGCCGGTGCGGCCGGCTATGTTCTCAAGAATTCGGCTTTCGAAGAATTGACCCGAGCCATTCGGGCCGTGATGAGCGGGCATACGTACATCAGCCCGGCGGTCGCGGGCGGGGTGGTGGAAGATTTTGTGCGCAATCCGTCGCCTTCCCGGGTATCCTCCGTGTTTACGATCCTGACCGACCGGGAGCGCGAAGTGCTGCAGCTCATGTCCGAAGGCCGCTCCACCAAGGAAACTGCCGGCGCGTTGAAGGTCAGCGTCAAGACGGTGGAAACGCATCGCCGCCATATCATGGATAAACTGAATCTGCACAGCGTAGCCGAGCTGACCAAGTATGCCATCCGGGAAGGCATCACCTCGATGGATTGCTAGCGGACGCCGGACTTCTTCCGGCTTGTTGAATGAGTTCTTCTTCGTTCTCGTGACCTTTCGTGTTCGGCGTGAGCCTCCTCTTTTTTTTCTCAATCAGGAATTCCAGCCGATAAAATACGGGAAC
Source organism: Lentisphaerae bacterium GWF2_57_35 (assembly GCA_001804865.1). GTDB lineage: Bacteria > Verrucomicrobiota > Kiritimatiellia > CAIQIC01 > GWF2-57-35 > GWF2-57-35. The sequence continues at coordinate 9,389 of MHBK01000007.1, read as the reverse complement.
CCCCGATTACAGATTTCCACGCTTTCCCACACTCTAAGCCCCGATACGAGGATCTGCGGCTTTCACCGGTCGCAGGAGACAAATACAGAACCGAACACAAGCGATGGGCGATGAGGAGGAGCATTCATGGCTGTCAAATACGACGATAAATCGATCAGGATCTATTTGCACGAAATCGGGCAGGTGCCTCTGTTAACACGTGAAGAGGAAGTCGCGCTGGCCAGGCGCATTCAAAAGGGCGACGACCAAGCGCGCGAATTAATGATCCGGGCCAATCTTCGATTGGTGGTCAAGATCGCACACGATTATGTGCGGCTTGACGTGCCTCTTCTCGACCTGATTTCGGAAGGCAACATTGGGTTGATCAAAGCGGTGGACCGATTCGATCCCGACAATGGCGCCAAGTTCAGCACCTATGCGGCTTGGTGGATCAAGCAGTCCATCAAACGGGCTTTGGTGAACCAAGGCCGGACAATCCGGTTGCCGGCCCATATGGTTGGAAAATTAACGCGGATGTACATGAAAGGACATCGTGTTTCCGAAAGCTTGGGGCGTGAGCCGACCGACGAAGAGTTGGCCAGCGAATTGGGCGTCACGGTGGGCAAGATCGCCCATTGGCGGACCGTGGCGGCACGGCCGGCCTCGTTGAGCGCTCCTTTGCAGGAAGGCCACGAGAGCGTATGCCTGGGCGAAGTGATTGCCGACGAGTCGGCGCGCAAACCGTATGAAGCCATTCAGGATCAGGAACTGCGCGCAGAAGCCGAGCATTTGTTCATGAAGCTCGATCGTCGCGAACGGGAAGTCTTGACTCGGCGCTTCGGCCTGAAGGGTACGAAGAGCGAGACGCTCAATGCCGTGGGCTCCCGGCTGAACATTACCCGCGAAAGAGTTCGCCAGATTCAAGCGACGGCCGTCGGCAAGCTCCGCAAGATGATCGATGGCCATCCGGCTCGGCGCATTGCCATGCCGACTGATCCGGGCATCAAGGGGCCGAACATGCCCCGAAAAGTTCAGTTGCGTCCGATCCCGTTGCGCAATCCGCGGCGAGAATCGGCCAACCGAATGCTGGCCTGAACGTCTGCATCGAAGAATCGCTCCATTCGTTGGAAAATAGCCATTGGAGGCATTTCGGCGGGATTGATCCGCCGGAATGCCTAATCGGACCCGGCTCCCCTGAAAATATCTCCACTTCCGTATTGATCTATCGACCTTCATTCGGCATTAGTCAGGCGCGTGTTTTAACGGAATGCCGAACAAAAGGAATGCAACATGGTCGACTTCAAAATGTATCAGGCGGGAGCGATGAAGACAGCGGTGTATCCGGGGTGCGGAGAGGGGAACTGGACCTATCCGGCCCTGGGGTTGGCCGGCGAAACAGGCGAGATTTGCGAGAAGCTCAAAAAGGCCATCCGCGACGAAGGCGGAAAGGTCGGCCCGGAACGTAAGGAAGCGATCGCGAAGGAACTCGGCGATGTGCTTTGGTATGTCGCGGCCCTGTGCACGGAATTGGGCTTCGAAATGTCCGACGTGGCGGAAAACAATTTGAAGAAGTTGTCCGAACGCAAGGCGGCCAATAAAATTCACGGCGACGGCGATAACCGGTGAGTTTTGCGGTCGGCGCCCGATGTCGGTCCGATGAAAACTTCGAAGTCCATCTTGTTTCTCGACAAGGTATTCCTGAAACGCAAGCGCGAGTCTCTGCGCGGCGTGGAGCTATTCAATCTGAACCTCATTCGCGACCTGCTCCGATTGGGGTATCCCGTGCGGGTGACGGCCGATCGATCCTGGCGCGGGGCTTTGCTGGAATTTGCCGCGCCCTATCGGCCGGAATTCGTTTCGCTGCCTGCGCTGGGATGGGAGTTCATGAACGGGGCCGCGGCCGCGATCCTCTTGTCCTGCCAGCGCTGCGACACCCTGCTGCTAGGCAACGTAGGAAATGGGATCATTCTTTTGGTGTCGTGGCTAAAGCGGATTCGCGTGTTTTCTCGTTGCGTGCTGATCGCTCATCGTGAAGCCTCCGCACGCTTCGTCAGGCAATTCGCCGTGCTGCCCGGACATGTCGTCTGCGTGAACGAAAAAATTGCCGAGCCTTTCCGGAAGGCCGGCTATCGCGGAGTGCATGTCGACTACGGGATATTCGGCGCGGACCGTTTTCAGCCGCGGGAGCGCGCGGATGCGGGTGTCGTGAATTTTTGCGTGCTGGGCATGTTGGACAACGCCTGGAAGGGAGCGGATACGGCGGTAGAGGCGTTTCGCCTGATGCCGGAGGCGATTCGCAACAAATGCGTCCTGCAGCTCGCCTCGTTTACCTCTCCGCCGGACTATTCCGAAAAGAATATCGTCGCGCATGACTGGATGCCGTCGGATAGCATCCCCGAATGGTTGCGGGGGATGGACGTCATGCTGTGCCCTTCGCGAGACGAGGAAGTCATGCGGGAGACTTTTTCGCAGGCAGTGGTGCAGGGCATGTTGACTGCCCTGCCGGTGATTGCGAGCGACCGGCAAATCTTTGTCGAGAAACTCGAGCAGGGCGGGGGCTACATCTTTCGCAATGCACAGGAGCTCTCGCAGTGCATGCAGCAGTTGGCCGTCGATCCGGCCCTGCGCGAAGAATTGGGCCGAAAAGGCCGCCAGACTGCCCTGGAACGATATGTTTGGGATACCGAGCGATTTGCGCAGCGATACATCGATTAAAGCGACAGCCCAAAAATCATGATCAGGAACAAGACCAGCATGACGAGGGCGCCCCAAAGTTTCATGCGCGACTGGGTGGGGGTCGGTTGCGGGAATGCATAGCCGCAAATGGGGCAATTGTTGTTGTTGGCGTCCACCTCGCAGGCGCAGGAGGGGCATTCCCTTTTTTCGAAACGCTTGTCCCCGTCAATTTTCATGGCGTCGTATTTAGCCGGGAGGTTTGAGGTTCGTCGTCGACAAACTTGAAGATGGTTTCGTCCGGCTTGGCATAGCCCAATTCTTCGCGGGCGATTTTTTCGACGAAACGCGGGTCGGAACGTAGGCGTTCCTGTTGCACCTTAAGATGTTTGATCATCTCTTCTTCCAGGCGGATGTCCTCTTCCAGGATGGCTTCCTTCCTTTGCAGCTCCTGCTGCTGACGGATTTGGGGCCAAAACATGGAACTGACGCCAATCACGATCAATACGGCCAGGGCAATCCATCCAATTCGATAAATGAGAACCCAAACATTCATTAAGATACAATCTCGTCGTTAGGCGAAAGGCCAATAAACGACTACTTTAATTCATTCGCTGCAACTCGTCCATTAAAACTCAAAGTCGCACAAAATGCCGGGTGCATCCTGATACGGCCGCAACAGCGGACGGCGACGGAGCGCCGTCCCTACCTTTCTTTGCCGTGGGTAGGGCGCTCACTCCCTGCCCGCAATGCTGCGCATAGCGCTGCAGGCGGACGCTGAGCGCCTTCTTTTCCCCATACGACCTGCGGCCGTGTCGAGCTGCACCCAAAAATGCCGGCCTGTCAAGGAAGGAACTGGCCCTTCTTGAGCTTCTCGGGCAGATAATGCTCGAGAACGAAGTTCAAGCCGTGCTTGGCAAAGGCCTGCTGCTCGATGCGTACGCCCAGCTTGAGCATGTGCTCCAAGGCTTGCTGCCATTCCTTGTGATGCTTGATGAACGGATCGTTCTTGAGCGCGTCCTTGGCGCGCTTGATGTCCGCTTCCTCCAACGGATGCGTGGCGTCCTCCAGCTTATAATCCGAGATATCCTGCGGCGTTACGCCGAGGTAATGCACCTGGGGCACGCAGAAATAGCGGTTGATGTGCGCGGCCTGGCCGGACCCTACCTTCAAGGTTCGGTAAATATTGCAATATCCATAGGGGTCGCCGTCGGTGAAGGCCAGGACGGGAATCTTCTGGTCGTCGGAAAGCCTCCGGATGAACCGACGGCAGGCGCGAGTGGGCACGCCGCTCATGGAAATCAGGATGCAATTGGCTTTCTCGTAATAGCGATGATGCACCAGACGTTGGAACAAGGAGGCGGTCTCGACGACGAGCACCAGCTTGGCCTTGCTCTGGAAGCGCAGGTGCTCAACGCGCGACGGAATGCTCCACGCGCCCGTGCCCAGCTTCGTGCAGTCGATCTTGATGTCCTTGTTGGTTCCGGGATCGAGATCGATGACGGTCAGGGGGCCGCACACGTCGCCGCCGCGTTCTTCGGGAATGTAGCCGAGTTGTTCGCGGTTGATGCTGAGCATCGCTTCGATGTCGTCGAGCAGGGTATCGCTTTCGGGTTGTTCGTCGAAGCGGCACTCGCCCCAGCTTTTGCTGTTGTAATACACCTCGCGTTTGCCGGCGATGTCGTCCTTGTCGAGCAGGTCGTTCTTGGTTGTGGCCAGCAGCCGCATGGATTGCGCGAAAGTCTTGACTGTGTTGTACGAGAGCGTCCGCGTGCTGGTCTTGTTCAGGATTTCGAAATGGCCGCGTTTGACGTCGTATTTCACGTTGGCCAGCGACCGGACCGGGAAGCTCATGGACGGCTTGCGGCCTTTTTTCATGACGTCGCCGTAAATTTCCTCGGCGACTTCCTGGATTTTCTCCGAGGCGGCTTGCTTGCTGACCACTTGGGGAGCGGCATCCGGGGCGGCGGTTTTTACAACTTTTTTCTTCGGCATAGAGGTCTCCTCTTAAACGTCCAAATGGGTGCGTTCGAGCATGTCGCTCAGTTTCGTGACGACCGCCTGTTCCTGTTTATCGTTCAGGGCCAGAATCTCGCGAAGGCCGAGCGCGAGGTGCGGAATGTACATTTCGATGTAGCTGCGCTTGCGATCGGCTTCGGCCTGGCGATGCCGCCGGCTGAGATACACCGATAACTGCCGTCCGCATTCCTGCAGACCGTAGGTGAATTCCTTGATGATCTCGGCATAGTGCGCGATGGCTTCCTTGCTTTCGCTCGTGAACGGCACCCACACGCTCGCGATATGCAGCAGGATCACCATGGGCCCGACGGGCACGGCATCCTTGGGCTGAGCCAATCCGTAAGCTTTCCAATTGACGCCCGTTATGGCGCGCGACATCGCACAGGCCCCGGCCATGTAGAGCAGGGGAACGCGGTTGGCGAAGCGGAGAACGCGCACCGGATCGTCGGCGCCGAGATCCTGGTTTTCGCCGGGCTTGGCATAGGCGAGGCCCACCTCGACCTGAAACGGATTGCCGCGATAAACTTCCGGCTCGCGCGTTACGGCGGTATAGAAATCGGCTTGGATTTCTTTTTTCAAGCCCGCGATGATCTGCTCTTCGCCGATGGGCGAGAGGCAATCGGTCGGAGGCCGCATGAGCTTGGTTTCGCCAAGGGCCTTGAACAACGCCTCGCTCTCCTGGTGGGCGATGCGCGTGGGATTGGCCTTGGGATTCAGCCCTGCCTTTTCGCAAATTTCCAGCGCCGCGCGATCGCTGACGCGCGAGAAATCCTGCGAGAGGGCAGAACGAAGTGTGCGCGCATGAGTGTCCTTCAGCATCTGCATCAGAATGCCCAGCTCCACGCCGTGCGGGTGGGGCTTGATTTCGGCCGGGGCCTTCGGCAGGTGATGGACCGCCCGCTGAAAAGTGTTCCAGTTTCCTTCGGCGGCGGGGGCTCCGTTGGCTCCCTCGGTCTCCTTGCCGTTGTCTGCTTTGGCGTTTTCCTTTTTTAGGACCGCAATCCGGTAATGCAATTGGAGGTGCGGGTTCGCGATGGCGCACTGCTTGAGATATTCGTCCACCGAGAGGCGTCCGCGGATGTAAGCGGCTTCCATCTCGATCGTCACGCAGGTGCCGTGTTTGAAGGAGACCGGTTCGACCGGCGCGGCGCCGTCCGGTTGCGCCGGATAAAATGTGGGCAGCCACTCGATTTCTTCCTCCGCCAGGATCGTCGGCTTGTTGGCCCGTGTATCGATCTGTACGCCGATGCGATGAGCCTTGGGGCCATTCTTGGTCTTCGACAGAATGACAGTCGTGGACCCGGTGGTCAACTGGCCGTACATGCCGGCGGCGCTGATGCCGATGCCCTGCTGGCCGCGGGACATGCGCAAGCGATGGAATTTCGACCCATAGAGCAGCTTCGCAAAGATCTTTGGAATCTGGTTTTTCACGATGCCCGGGCCGTTGTCCGTGATTCCGACGCGGAACCGGTTGTCGCCGGTTTGCTGGATCTCGACGCTGATTTCCGGCAGGATGCCGGCCTCTTCGCAGGCATCGAGGGAATTATCCACCGCCTCCTTGACCGTGGTCATCAAAGCCTTGCGGGGACTGTCGAAACCCAGCAGGTGGCGGTTCTTCAGGAAAAACTCGGAAACGGAAATCTCGCGCTGTTTCTGCGCCATACTTTCCGCGGTTTCCACACGTTGAACTTTCTTCGGCGATCCTTCGGTTGTCTTTGTCATAGGGTTCCTCGAAAAAACACATCTAAATTAGCGGGGGAAGCCGCTCGGGGCAAGATTTTCAAGGCGCCAAGACGATTTTCCAATCATTGGAAAAAGCGCCCAAAAACTTTCCAATGGTTGGAAAACTTTGCGGAATGGTCATCCCGGTGTTTTTTCTTTTGATTCGCCGGAGGCTTTCAGCATACTTCCGGGCTTACGTATTGAATTTATGAGGTTGAAAGGACCTATCTAGCATGAACAAAAATATGCTGTTTGCGCTGTTACTGATTGCCCTGTCGGTCATCATCATGATCATGAATCGAAGTTCCGTGAACATCAACGTGCTGGGATTGGTGATTCATACGATCCAATCCTTTGCGATATTGGCTTTCGTAGCCATCGGCGTCGCGATCGGCGTTATGCTGAAATAAACGGTGCTGGTCGTATTCATGGTGCAGTAAACGGAGGTATCACACTTCACAAAGTGTGATCATCCGTTTTTGCCGATTTTTATCTAAAGGCATCGACGTGAGCAACGTGAATAGCGGTATAAAAGAATTTGCGGATTGTATTCGGCAGAGTCGTCGGTTGGCGGTGCTGACCGGCGCCGGCATGTCGACGGCCTCGGGGATTCCCGACTTTCGGTCGGTCGATGGCTTTTATTCCGACCAACGCAACGCCAATGTGTTCGAGATCGATGCCTTCGAACGCGATCCGTCCTTTTATTACGCCTTCGCGAGACGCTTTTATCCCCTGGTGATTCAGGCCCAGCCGAATCCGGCGCATCGAATCCTGGCCGATTGGGAGCAACGCGGCTGCGACGTGGAGATCGCCACTCAAAACATCGACGATCTGCACCAGCGCGCCGGATCGAAAAAAGTTTATCCGATTCATGGCGCGATGGAGACCAGCTCCTGCCGGCGCTGCGGGCATCGTTGCAAGACGCGGCTGCTCGAAACCCAAATCATGGACGGCAAAATTCCCCGCTGTACGTGCAGCGGCGTGTATAAGCCGGACATCACCTTTTTCGGCGAGGCCCTTCCGGAAGACGCCTGGATGACATCCGTCGCGGCGATGAAACAAGCGGAGCTGGTGCTGGTATTGGGAACGAGCCTGGTGGTTTATCCGGCGGCGTCCCTTCCTCTTCATCGAAATCCGACAGCCAAAATGGTCATTGTGAATCGGGATGAAACGCCTATGGACGATGAAGCCGATTGGGTTTTCCGTCAGGACATTTCGGAGGTCCTGTCGTCTGTCGATGCGGTCATGAAATAAGGGCCTGTTTTGCATTCGACAACAAAGAATGAAGTTTGGGATGCATCTCCACGCTGCCGCAGCAACGGACGGCGACGGAGCTCCATCCCTGCTTTTCTTTTCCGTGGGTAGGGCGCTCACTCCGCTGAGCGCCTTCTTTTACTCATACAATCTGCGGCCGTGTCGAAATGCACCCGAAGTTCGGGAAACCCCGATAACTCCGTGCGAAATACGATAGGCTGTGATAACCATTTGCACGTTTCCATGAGGTGCTACGAACAGAAAATATAGAGAAAAATATAACTAAAATAATTTGCGTAATCGCAGATTCGTTCTTCTTGAAATCCACTACATTTCAGACTTATCGAACGGGACTGACGAGGACGCCGCGCTATGGCGCGGCTTCTCGTCTCATGTTCGATAAGCCGCGTAGTGGCGGTCAAGGAGAGTGTAAGCCTGAAGACGCGCCTTTTTGTCTTCATAGGCTCATGCGATAACGGGAGGGGTGGGGAAAATGGTTCATAAACTGAAACGCATGATGGGGCGGGTGGACGTGCGTGTGTTAGTTCTGCTGACTGCTGGGATTCTGATGGGAAGTCTTGCCTGGGCCACCGTACAATTGAGCGGGGAACAAGCCGAAGATTCCGATGCCCGGACGCTCAACACTTGGCGAGATTTAATAAAAGAATTCGCCGACTTTCGCGATACCTCTTATCCTTTGGTTATTCCGGCCCTGCTGTCCGATGCTTCGCCGATGGATTGGGCCGCACTCCAAATGAACGATTGGTTCTGGGACTTTGAGGCCGGGACGTATTACTTCGATCCCGGCAGCGAAATCTCCAAGCAAATCCCGCACGACACCGACTTGATGGTCTACGAAGACATCGCCCAAAAAGAACTTCTGGTCTTGAGCGTCCCCAAAACCGCAGGTGCACCCTACAAAGAGGAAATGGTTTTTCGCGCCACGGCTTGGCCGCAGCCGTCGAGGTTTGAGCGCCACCAACGTTACCTTGACCGCGAACTCTGCAAGCGCCGGATCGTCTGGCACATTACGCTAAAGTCCCGACGTGTGGCCGAGCGCGAAACCGCCTTGGCCGCGAGCCAACCCGCGATGGCCTTGACCGATAGCGGTGGGTCGATGCAAACGATGTCGATGGAAGCTTTGGAAGAACTCAAAATCACTCACATCAAGAAAGTGACCAACAGCCTTCAACTTGAAATCTCCTATCCCTCTTCCTATTCCGGCTCCGTCTGGTCGGCTTATTCCTACGACATGCCCGCCTGCGTCTACACCAACGGAGGCAGCGGGGACGGAGGAGGCTTTGAACCCCCCACCAACGAAGCGCCCTGCGAAGGCTGCTCGACTTGCTACACCGACCCGGAAAAAAGCTTCGCCGGACTGAACCGCGTCTGGGCGCTGGCCGCGAGCAATCTGGTCCTCACTGGCGAAACCAGCACCGTCTGGCTCGACGCCCGCCCCCTGGGCCTCGACACCAACAACGAGCCCTGCCACCGCATTTACAGCCTCGGAGCCAACGCCGTCGACGAAGACAACGACGGCCTCAACTCCGCCGCCGAACTCTTCGTTCACAAAACCAATCCCACCCTCTCCGACACCGACCTCGACGGCGCCCTGGACGGCGCGGAAGTGGAAGCGGGGACCAATCCCCTGAACCATCCCGGCGACAGCGACGAGGACGGCTTGAGCGACGACCTCGAAACCGTCCTGGGCTCCGATCCGGATTCCGCCGACACGGATTTGG
>MHBK01000006.1:141188-154908 GCA_001804865.1 Lentisphaerae bacterium GWF2_57_35 | reverse complement strand
CTCTCGCTGCACAGGAGAGCGGTCGGCCAATGCCGAAGCCCTTTGAGGGCGGCTCGTTCGAGGATTTCTTGCTGGTCAATATGGTTTCTTCCGCTGTTGGTGCACCAGGCGATTCCCAAGTCGGTCAATTTATTGAGGGCGTCGATGGCCGAGGGATGAAAGGTCGGCGGATCATCGTCGTAACACATGATCGTGCCATCGAAGTCCAGGCATACTAGTTTTATTTCGGTCATTACGTTCTTATCCTTAATGAATTCATGCCACCCATCAATGACGTGATGAGGAAATATAATCTGAAAGCGAAGAATTCTTAACCACAAAGATCGCCGCGCGGCGATCTTTGTAGCTGAAAGCGCTTTTTCACACGCAAATCTTGCGTTTGAGAGCGCTTTTGTTTAAGGGTTTTTCATGATGTTTACGTCGGTTGCGGTGGGGAGTGAGCAGTTCTCAGTAATCAGTAATCAGTTATCAGTTGTCAGTAATCAGTAATCAGTTGTCAGTGAAGAATTCGGAAAGAGGAGGTTCTCTATTCTATTGACCACTGATTACTGTTTACTGATCACTTCCTCCCGTTACTGACAAAAGGAACAGTATGAACAAAGCATGGCGAATTTTGTTGTTAGGGTCTTTGCTGGCGGGGTTGGCGGCTTGTCGGATGGCGCCGGTGGCTTTGGAGACGCGGACGGTTTCGGCGTCCGCGGAGGTTGTTGAGCCGGCTCCTCGCGCGGACTGGCTGGTCACCGCTTCCGCCTTACAGGAAGACATTTATCCGGCGGCTCAGGCTTGCGATGGGCGGATGGATACCCGCTGGAGCGGTCCTGCGGCCGATCCTCAATGGCTGCAAATCGACATGGGGCGTGCGGCGACGGTGTGCGGCATGACCCTGCGCTGGGAAAATGCCTTTGCCTCCGAATATGAAATCCAATTTTCCCTGGACGGCAAAGACTGGACGACGGTTTATGAGACGCGGACTGGCGACGGGCAGACCGACGAAATTTTCTTTGGCTCCCGCAATGCCCGCTACGTGAAAATCACGGGCAAAAAACGCGGAACGGGGTGGGGCTATTCGATCTGGGAGGTGGAGATTCGAGGTCCGGCCGAATGCGTGCAAATCGAGGCGCCGGGGGATGGCGTCGAAAATATGGCGGATGGCTGTCTCGGAAATGCGTGGGTCAGTCCGGCTTCTTTGCCCGTGTCCATCCAGCTGGACCTGCGCCGGGAGAAAAGCTTCGGCGGGGTGCGCATCGATTGGGGCGCGAATTATGCCGTCGATTTGGATTTGCTCGCTTCGAATGACGGGGTGAAGTGGGAAAAAGCCGCCGAGCTCAGGGAGGGAACCGGCGGATTCGATGTCTTGTCGTATCCATCCTCCAAGGGCCGTTTCGTTCGGCTGGACTTGTTGAAGGCTTTCCGGGACGGGCCGGTGGAAATTCGTGAGCTCTCGCTACGGGGGGCCGATGAAGCGATGACGCCGTTGGCGATGTATCAACTGGCGGCCGAAAAGGCCCGACCGGGGCTCTATCCGGATTCCCTGCGCAAGCAGCAGGTGTATTGGACCCTGGTCGGCCTGCCGGAGGACCGTCAGGAAAGCTTGCTGGACGAATATGGCAATCTGGAAGCCTTGCCCGGCGGCTGCTCTTTGATGCCGTATCTGTTCGTCGACGACCGTTTGATGTCGGCGATGGATTCGTCCAACAGGACTCAATCGCTCGACGAAAGATTTCTTCCGCTGCCGGTGGTTAGTTGGGGCGTGACCGGGTTGCAGGTGGAGGTCCGCGCTTTGGTCCGGGGCGCGATCGATCAATCCATGACCTTCGCGCGTTACCGGGTGTACAACGCCTCCGACCGAATCCGGATGGGACGTTTATTCCTCGCGGTCCGTCCCGTTCAGGTCAATCCGGCGTGGCAGTTCGGCGGTTTGTCGCCCATTCGGGAGTTGTCTTTTGAGGAGACCTCGGAGGAGGGAGCGATTCAGGTAAACAGGGAGGTGGCGTTTGTCTTGCTGACTCCGCCTTCCCGGTTTGGCGTTCGCCCCTTCGATCGCGGCGATGTGGTTCGCGATTTGGAACGGGGCGTCCTGCCGCCTTCCAGTCAAATGCAGCAGGAAGATGGACTGCTTTCTGGGGCGGCGGAGTATCCGTTCGAGTTGAAGCCGGGCGAGAGCTTGACGGTCGTGGCGGCGGCCCCCTTGCATGGAACTACTGCCGGCGTGTACTCGTTTCTCAAAGAAGGGCCGCTCGATCCGATGGTTCCGGCGATGGCCTTCGAAAAGCGGCTGAACGATCTGCGCTGGTTTTGGCGCGAACAGTTGGGCTCCGTCGTTTTCCAGGTTCCCGACTCCAATGTGGTCGATAGCGTTCGGGCTCAGATTCCCTACATCCTGCTCAATCGGGACGGCCCCGCCATCCAGCCGGGGTCGCGCAATTACCAGCGTTCCTGGATTCGCGACGGCAGCATTACGATGGCCGCCCTGCTGCGCATGGGCGTCGTCAAGCCGGCTTTGGAATATCTCGAATGGTATGCCGCGCGGGTCCAGCCGAATGGATTGGTTCCGCCCATCCTGAACAACGACGGCTCGATCAATACCGGCTTTGGCTCCAATTTGGAATACGACAGCCAGGGCCAGTTCGTGTATGCCATGATGGAGTATTATCGCTTCACGAGGGACCGCGCGTTTCTGGAAAGGCATTATCCTCAAATCAAGCTTGCCTTGGAGTTCCTGGTGAAATTGCGCGAAAGCACGCTCGTGCCCGGGTACATGGCGGAGGCTCCGGCCCGCGAGCGGTTTATCGGCATTCTGCCCAAATCGATCAGTCACGAAGGCTACGACCCGCCCATGCACAGCTACTGGGACGATTTCTGGGCGCTGAAGGGCTGGAAGGATGGGAAAGCGGCGGCGGAAATCCTGGGCGACGTCCAAACGGCGCGCTGGGCGGAAGATCATTACCTGGTCTTGCGGCAATCGTTGAGGGTCTCCATCGCAGCCACGATGGCCTTCAAACAGATTCGCTATATCCCGGGCTGCGCGGAAAAAGGCGACATGGACGCCACCTCGACGGCTATTGCCTTTTTTCCGTGCGACGAGCAATCGGCGTTGCCGGCGGCCGCGTTGCAAAGCACGTTCGATCTTTACTATGAGGATTTGATCAAGCGCCTGCGCCCCGGTTGGGCCGGCGCTTTTACGCCTTATGAAATTCGTTCCATTTCCGCCTTTGTCGGATTGGGCCGGAAAGATTACGCCGACGTGCTGCTCGATTTTATGCTGGATTACCGCCGGCCGGCCGGCTGGCAGCACTGGGCCGAGGTGTGCCTGAGCGATCCCCGGATGGGCAGTTACATCGGCGATATGCCGCACACCTGGGTTGGCGCCGGCTGGGTCAATGCCGTCCGCGGGATGGTGGTTGACGAACAGGGCGGACGTCTCGTCCTCCTGGACGGCGCTCCCGAACGCTGGCTGAGCTCGGGCTCGGGCATCGAACTCAAGAATCTCCCGACGCATTTCGGTCCCTTGACCCTGAGCGCGCGCTATCAGGCCAATACGCTGATTGTCGAGCTGCAAGGTTCGCTGGACGCCCCCGACGGCCTGGAAATACGATGGCCCAACAGCCTGGCGCCGGCCAAGGTGACGGTAGACGACGCGGAATGGACGGACTTCAACGACATCTCCTGCCGCCTGCCTGTGACGGCGCGTCGAGTGGCGGCGGTCTGGCCTTGAGTTCCTGAAAGCGGTCCTCTATATAAGCAGGGCCATATGGAACTTATTGAACAACAGAAGGCGCCCCCGGCGTCCGGCCGCTGCTGGAAGCCGGTCGTGGTCTTGCTCCTGGTGCTTGGTCTTTATCTGGTCGCCGGCGTGTTCGATCACAGCGTCTGGTCGCCGACGGAACCTGCCGTGGCGGGTGTGGTTTGGAATATGTTTACGCATGGGGATCTGGCCGTTCCTCGCATTCACGACTTTCCCTATTTCGAAAAGCCGCCGCTCTGCTATTGGATTTCCTACGGGTTTTGTCGCGCCGCGGGCCGGCTCGATGACGGTTTGCTCCGGCTGCCCTCGGCTCTTTATGGCTTGTTGTGCCTGGCGCTGGTTTATTGGGTGGGGAAGCGGCGCTATGGTCCAGACGCCTCGCTGGCTACGGTGTTGCTGGCTGCCACGGGATTGTCGTTTTATGAACTGTCCCATAGGGCCTGCTCGGACATGCTGGCGACGACCTTCGCCTTCGCCTGCCTGGCGCTGTTTGTTCGGACGCTGCCTCGGGATGCCATTTCTTGCCGTCGGATTTGGCTTTATGACCTGCTCTTTGCGCTCGTGCTGGCCGCTTCGTTTTATGCCAAGAATTTCTATACGTACCTGATTGTTCTTCCTCCGGTCGGACTGTTTCTTGTTTGGCGACGCCAATTTTTGCGGCTGGTTGTCCTGGGGATGCTGGTGACGGTCTTCACGGCCTTGCTAATAGCCCCGTGGGTGGCGGCGCTTTACCGGAGCGGGGGCATGGATTATCTGCGGGTGGTTTTTCTCGACAACACCATCGGGCGCTTCTTCGATCTGGGGGACATTCACAATCCGATGGTCACGCCGCTGAACGACGCCTACATCGTCGAAAAAGAAAAATCGCCCTTCTTCTATCTGGAGGCGCTGGCGAACATTTCGTTGCCCTGGATCTTTGTGTATGCGGCGGCGATCGTTGCGCTGTTCCGACGACGGACGACCCGGGACGATTACCGGTTCTTTTTGCAGCTCGCCCTGATCGCGATTCCTGCGGTGCTTTCGCTCTCTTCTTCGCGCGTATTGGAATACCTGATGCCGGTGCTCTTCATTCTGTTTCTGACGGCAGGCGAATACCTTGCTCCGTGGCTGTCCGCCCGGCGAGCCTTGCCGACCTGGGAGCGGCGGCTGCTGACGCTGAACGCCGTGCTGGTCGGCGCCGTGCTGGCGACCGCGCCCGTGGCGTCGGCCGTGTTGACGCAACGGCTTTCCGCCGCTCTCTGGACCCTTCCGGCGGCCCTGTTCCTGGTCTTCTTGTTCCGGCGGTTCCGGCGGGAGCCGCGCGATTTGGTTTTTGGATTTCTCGGCTTTACCGCCGTCATGCTGCTGATTTCGCTGACTTACTTGATGCCCTATCTCGATCGCCAGAAAAGCTACCGCTATTTCTTCGATGCCATTCGAAGCGATGCTCAAACACGGGAGCTGTATACGACTTTTTGCGACGACCGGCGACTGCCGCTGATTTCGTATTATCTGAACCAGCGCGTTCCGATCGTTTCCGAAAAAGAGCTGACCGCGCTTGCGGCCAGCGGACGCCGCATCGGCTTGATTCTGCCCCTCAATCTATACGAACGAAAGCGCGAGCAACTGGAGAGAATTCCGCATACGATCATCGAAAATCCCGACGGAAAAACGGCGTTTATCTATGTGGGCGTGCCTTGAGAGCAGCCACGTCCTCACGGACGCGGCTACGTAGCCGCCGGCGTAAGCCGGTGGAGTCTTAGCATGGATCGGTTCTAGGCTTCCCCTCCAGAAGAGCGCCCAGTATAATTCGCACCTCTTATGAATAACGAAACAATTTCTTCGAAGACGCCCTGGTGGGTGCTGGCGCTGGCCCTGGCGGTGTGTTGGGTCGGCATTTTCGATCGCGACCTCTGGACGCCGGACGAACCCCGCGACGCCGCCGTGGCTTTGGCCATGGCCCAGAGCGGGAATTATGTGGTGCCGTTACTGGCCGAAGAACCGTTCATCGAAAAACCGCCGATGTATTTTGCCGTCGCGGGTTTGGCCGCCAAATTGACGGGAGGGCTGCTCGGAAACGTCGGCGCCATCCGGATGACCACCGCGCTCTGGGGCTTGGGCGTTTTGTGGATGACCTACCTTCTGGGGCGGCGGCTGGTGGATCGGACCACCGGTCTGATGGCCGTTCTGCTGCTCGCCACGATGGAAGGCTTTGTGGAGAACATGCATTGGATTCGGGTCGATGCCTCGCTGGCCTTTTTTGTGGCGGCGGCCGTATGGTGTTTTGCCGAGATGTTTTTGGCGGATCGTCCGTGGTATGCCGTGCCGGCCGGCTTGTTCACGGCGGGCGCGTTTCTTTCCAAGGGCGTGATCGGGCCCTTGTTCGTCGGGATGGGCTGGTTGGGTTT
The DNA here is from genome assembly GCA_001804865.1 of Lentisphaerae bacterium GWF2_57_35. GTDB lineage: Bacteria > Verrucomicrobiota > Kiritimatiellia > CAIQIC01 > GWF2-57-35 > GWF2-57-35. The sequence continues at coordinate 148,776 of MHBK01000006.1, read as the reverse complement.
TGCCTTGCCCTGCTGGCTGGCTCAGTGGCGCGAGCAGCGCCGGGTGCGCTTATATATCGCGCCGCATCTGGCGGCCTTGCTGGCGTTTGCCGTGGGCGCCGGAATCTGGATGATCCTGCTGCGGGTGGTGGGCGGCAAGGCGCTTTGGGACGAGTGGTTCTGGGATAATCATGTAGGCCGCCTGACGGGAACATCGACGGCTTTGGGCCACCTGCACCCCGGCGAGCCTTGGTACTATCTTCAAACGCTGGCGATGTACAGCATGCCCTGGCTGCCGTTGCTGCTGCTCGGATTCTGGCGCTTCGAAAAAGAAGCGCGCGCCGGAGGGTTGGCGACGTTGTGGAAAAATCCGGGGCTTCCCCTGGTGCTGTGGGGGGTGGGATCTCTGGTCATGTTGTCGATTTCCGTAACCAAGCGCGATATTTATCTGTTGCCGGCTTTCCCGGCTTTTGCCTTGCTGTGCGCCATGATGGTTCGCGGCAAACAACCTCGCTGGATAGGCGGCTTCTATGCGTTCTGGATGGGTCTTTGCGCCGTGGCCCTTTTTGCGGCGGCCTTAGCGCCGCTGTGGTCGAGCTTTCTGCCGGCTGGCGTGCGGGCTCATTTTCCGTCGAGCCTGCTTCATTTCGGATTGCGCCACCTGGCGGTGGCGGCGATTTTTGTGGCCGCAGTATTTTTGATCTGGGCGAAGAATCGCTGGTCGGCGCCCATTCGATGGATTGCCGTGACGGCCCTGGTATATATCGCTGTGTTTGCCGTGCCGGGTAAAGCCATCGATGAAGCCAAGAGTATGGGGGCTGCCTACAAAGCTTTTGTAGATCGCATTCCGGTCGAGCGCCGTGAACGGGCCGCCGCCTGGGGATTTTCGGAAACCACACGGGGCGGACTTTATTTCTATGCCGGCGCCTCCTTCCAGCGCATCCACGAAATGGAACGACTGGATGCGATCCTGAAAGGCAACGATCCCGAATTCGACAGCGTCATTATTGACCGCGAAAAAGATTTGGATGCTTTGTTAAAACGGCCTTATCGGATTCTGGCGGAAGGCCATCCGGGATCGGGTAAACGGAAGCGACCGTTGTTTTGGGTCGAGGGGGCCGACCGCTAACCCGGATTTCTCACCAGCGCAGCCGCGCTGGTAAGAAATCCGCTTTCGGCAAGGCGGTTTAGGGCAAACCGCCTTGCCGAAAGACGTGACGCGGTGTCTTGCGACACCGCGAACGTGGCTAACAATTTTGATGGAGAGTATTATGCAGAACGCGAGCTTGGACCTTACTTCCCGGGAGCGATGGTTGTTCGCCCTTCTTTTGGTTGCCTTCATGAGTTTCGGACTATTCGACCATTCGTTTTGGTCGCCGAACGACTCTCGCGAAGGAGCGATGATTTGGGACATGTATCATGCCGGCCGGTGGGTTACGCCTACCTTGAACGGCATTCCTTACCTGGAGAAACCTCCGCTTCTTCACTGGACTGGCTTGGTCTTGTGCAAGGCATTCGGAACCGTGAACGAAGGCCTGGTGCGGCTTCCTGCCGCGTTGTTTGGCTTGGGCGCTCTCTGGATTTCGCTGCTGTGGGCCCGGCAAATGGGGCGCGAGCGCGCCGGGTTTGCCGCCGCCTTCATGTGCGCGACGTCGTTCAAATTCATGGAATATTCCAAAGTCGTTTTGACCGATACCTCGGTGGCTTTTGTGGTCGTGGGTTCTCTTTATCTTTTTTGGCGGGCCTATACGGCGACCGAAGGTCGGGCCTGGCGCATGGCTTCGTTTGTGCTCGCCTCCGCCCTGGCTTTTTACGCGAAGGGCTTGATCGGACCGGGTCTGATTTGGGTTTCGGTCGGGCTTTATCTTCTCTATCGTCGCGAATGGAAATTGTGCATCGCATTGCCTCTGGCGTTTCTGCCTGTTTTCGCTCTCGTGATTGCGCCTTGGGCCTGGAGCTTGTGGCAGGCGGGCGGGATGGAGTTTATTCGCGGAGTCTTCTGGGACAATCAATTCGGGCGCTTTCTGAACTTCAACGATCCGAATTTGCCGCGCGATCCCTATTTCGTGCATAAAGAAGCTTGGTATTATTACCTGCTGACGCTCCCCGGCGCGCTCTTGCCCTGGACGCTGGCAGTCATTCCGGCCCTGATCTATTGGTTCCGGCCCCGGCAGGGACCGCGCGACGCGTTGAGCGTCTTTCTTCGGTTCTGCGTCGTCGGAATGCTGCTGGTTCTGCATGCCTCGTCCGCCAAGGTCAGCAGCTATGCCCTGCCGTTGTTTCCCATCTTGTTCCTGATGACCGCCGTATGGATCGAAGAGGCCGCGGCTCGCTGGGAGACGAAGCTCACGCGCTGGACGTTGAGCCTTACCGCCGGCTTGCTCGCGTTGGCGGCATGGCTCGTGCCGGTGTTGTACGCCGGTTTGTTCGTGCTGCCGGAATTCGTACGGAACCGATATCTGGAAGGCATGGACATCCTGCGCGATGTGGGGCGGGGGCCTGCCCTGTTCACGCTCCTGCTGGCGGTTTTGCTTCTTGGATTTGTTGGGGTTGCCGACCGGTATTTGCGTTCGGCCTTCCGGGCAGGCCGTCGCAGTTGGTCGTTTTTGACGCTGCCGGCCGCTTATGCCGTGGTGGTGACGATGGCCGGCGCGGTCGTCTTCCCCATTTACGACATGCAGCGCAGCTACAAACCCTTTGCGACTCTTCTTCAATACGAGATGCGGCAGGGCCGACTCGTCACGCTGGCTGTTTATGAAGAAAAATACATCGGCGCCTTCACTTTCTATACCGGTACGCGAATTCCTTCCGTGCCGTTCTCCGCGGAAATTCGGACCATCCTGGCGGCAACGGATAAGCCCGTGGGAGTTCTCGTCAAGACGAAGGATTTGCAGAAGCACAGCGCCGAATGGGGCCTGGATTCTTTCAAGGCCTTGCGTCCTGTGCATGGCGGCTACATGTCCGATAAATTCCGACTGCTTGTGAACGATCGCTGATCGCGTGAGGCTTCTTGAGAGGAGCTTGCGCGAAGTGTCTTCAGGTGGGCCGCGAGCCCGCCGGCTCATTTCAACTCGCACCCCACCTTTTGTTCCAGGCGCAGGATCGCCATCTGCCGGTCGTATTCCTGGCGGACGCGCATGCGTTCCAGCTCGACGGACATTTCTTTCGTGCGGATGAGATCTTCGGCGGCGACGTCGGGATGCAGCTCCAGGTCGGCCAGCGCCGCTTGGGCGCGGCGCTGGCGCGCCGCGAAGTCGGCTTCGAAGGCGGCGCGACGGGCTTCGGTTTGCGTGAGCCGGGCGAGGGCGTCGAGCGTTTCGCTTAAGGCCTGGCGGGTGAGGGCGCCCAGAGTTTCCATGGCCTGGCGATACTGCGCCCGCTGCACGCGGGTGGCCTGAGGCCCCAGGGAGAAGATGGGCAGCGTCACCACGGCCTCCACGCGCCATTCGGTGTCCTGCTCTTCGTCGATGGGGATGGAGTAAAACGGATCCAGTTCGGCCGTGCGGCCTTCCATGCCCCAGGCGGCGTCGGGATCTTTCCGGCGGTTGGATTGGCCGAAGGAACCTTCAAGGTTTGTGAACCAGGGAATCCGCGTGGCGCGCGCTTCGCGCAAAGCGGCTTCGGCGAACTGCGACCGCCAATACGCCGCCGCAATCTCCTTGCGATTTTTCAGCGTGCGCCGTTGCAGTTCGAGCGACTCCAATGCGGCAGGTTCCAGGGGCGCAGGCCGGTTCGTGCCGGTTTGAATGGCTTCGGCCGGAAAGGATCGGCCCAGCAAGGCGCTTAATTCGCTCACAGCCAGGGCGGCGTCGCGCTCCAGCTTGTCGCAGTCGCTCAGCGCCTGCAAGTGCCGCTGCGAGGCGGTCAGGGCTTCGATGGTAGACATCTGGCCGCTGTCGACCAGCGTGAAGGCGGTCTGGGCGGCGGTCTGGCGGACTTCCTCGAGTTGTTGGGCCAGGGTCAGGTCGAGTCGCAGGTAGGCGATCCAGGCGTAAAGCTCCTTGATTCTAGAGGCGACCTGCCATTCCACGGCGTAGGCATCCGCCAGGGCGGCGGCGTAGCCGGCGCGATACGTGGCCCGGCGGGCGGCGGCGATCCAGGGATTGGGCGGAAAGAATCGGACGCCGACCTTGTAGGAGTCGCTGTCCATGGTGGTCCCGCTGAATCGATTGCTGGATGTGGTCAGGTAATTGTTTTGCCCGCCTTCCGGAATAAGAGCCCGCGGGACTCTTGGATCGGTTTCGCGGGAGAGCTGGGCGGGATCTTCGCTGATGAGCAGGCCCGGGCTGGGATAGGAATACAACGGCGCCAATTCGCTGCGCGGAACCAGCCACGTCCGGTCGGTCGAGCGTTCCCCTTCGCCGTAGCCGAAGAGCAACTCCGGATCGCGGAGTTCCAGAGCCGAGCCCACTTCCGCGCGGGCGACTTCGGCGGCCTGCCGCAGATAAACGATCTGCGCGTTGTTTCGCAGGGCCAGCTCGATCGCCGCCTGGACGTCCAGAACGCGCGGCGTGGTCTGGGCGTGCTCCTGCAAATAGGTTTCCGCCGGGAAGTCGCGGAGGTTCATGACCTCCGGCATCGTCATTTCGCGGGTCGCGCAGCCGGCGGCGGCCAGGAGGGCGGCGGTACAGAGCAGCGACGGAAGGCAATGGTTATTCAGAGGACGCGCTCCTTTCCTCTGTCTTTCGGCGGAATAACTGGTCGAACAGCATGGACAGGACGGGCCGTTCGAATTGGATGTTCACGCTCTCGCCGGGAAAGAAATCGTTCGGCTCGATGGGTTCCACCACGATGCGCCGCCCGCGATAGACGCGTCCGGGCACTGGATTGACGCGCGCCGGGAGGCTGAGAATATCCGGCGCCAGGGCGACGATGCGGGCTTTGACCGCCCGCTGGTTGAAAGTTGTGTGGGTCAGGTAAGCGGTCATGCCTACGTTGACGTCCCGCGCCATGAATTCCGGCAAAAACCCGATGACGGAGCTGGCCTGTTCTTCGACAACGGTCGCGATCGGCAGCCCTGCCGCCACGACATTGCCTGGCCGATGGTAAATTTCGGAGACGATGCCGTCCCGGTTGGCCCGCAGAATGTACGATTCGCGGCGGCGTTTCAACAGGTTCAAGCCATCTTCCATCGATTCGTCGCCGGCTCCCGTGCTCAGGACGTTGCCCAACGAAACCCGTGCGGCCTTCGCCCGCTTGTGCGTTTGCTTCAGTTCCTTTTCGAGGTCCTGAAGCGTCTGGGGATAAATCTCCAGCAACCGGGCCAGGGCGTTCTCCCGGGCTTTCAGGCTGGCGATGCTTTGCGCGTCGACCAGATGTTTTGCGAGCAGGTCTTCCAGGCGCGCAACCTCGGTGGACAGCACCTCGAACTCGCCGCGCGCTTCCGCCTCCTTCATGCGCGCGTCGCGCATTTCGGATTCGATGCGCGCGACGGAATCCTCGAACTGAAGTTCCGTCTGCAGCTTCAGGACGGCCAGATCGGCGCCCAGCACGGAGGCGTCCATCTCCGCCACGATATCCCCCTTACGGACCCGGCTGCCGACCTGCACCCGCAAAAGTTGCAACGGCGCCGTCTCGATCGGGGCGATCTCCTGCCGGACCGATTCCACAATGCCGGACGTGGTTCCCACGCTGGAGCCCCGCCAGTAAAGGAACCCGCCGGCCACGGCGGCTGCGATCCAAACGAAAAACGGCCAGGACGCTTTCAGGCGGTACCAGGCATTGGGCTTGTGCTTGTGGATGGGCTCGTGAAGGTGTAGGTGGGTCATGGTTTAAATCTCCACCGTGGCGCGGTGCATCAAAATGTTGACGTCCGTGATGTCTTCGATGTTCCGGAGCTCGTCGAGCATCTCGTCGTGAAAGGTCGGATCTCGCAGGCGAATTTGATAGGAAAACTCCATGGCCTCTCCCTGGATGGCTTCGCGCATGGCCACCAGCACGGCATTGGAGCAATATTTTCCGAAAATATCCCGGACGATCTCCCGCGAGGCGGAGCCCGCCGGCAGATTGAAGCGCAGCAGTCCTTCGTAAACGCGCATGGAGGAGAACGGCGACGAATGCAAATACAGCGCCACCAGGCAGAAAAAGATTGTGCCGACGATTGCCACGGAGAACACCGCCGCGCCGCTGGCAATGCCGATGGCCAGGCACGCGAAGAGGAAAATGATGTCCCGCGGGTCGCGGATGGGCGTACGGAAACGGATGATGGCCAGCGTGCCCAGGATGCCCAGGCCGCGCGCCAGATTGTTGCCGATGGCCATGATGAGGATGGACGTTACGATCGCGGCCAGCACCTGCGTATGCACAAACGCCCGCGAATAGGATAAGCCCTGGTACGTCCAGCGGTATACCGTCGCCACGGTCATGGCCAGAACAAAGCTGGCCAGCATCGCGCAGAGCAGTTGTTGGATACCCAGGACTCTCGCGGGTCCGAACATTAAGTCGATTTCGTTCATTGGTTCCTCATGTCATGATCAATCCCATAGTGGTGTTCTCGGCCCCGTCCGAATACTCCGCGCCCGAAAAAAGAGACTCCAGCCGCATGGCGGTGGAGTATTTGCAAAAGCCGACTCGGACCAGGTCGAAACGTTCCGTCAATTCGACCATCCATTCCGGCGCATCGCGATAGGTTTTGAGTTCGAGAATCATCCCCGAATAGGGGCGGCGCTGCGCCGTGCAGGAATCCATCGTCCGCCAGCGTACGCCCTGGGGCGGCAGTTGCCAGCCCTGGGCCGGGCAATAACAAAGCCGCCGGTCGAACGTCAACCGGGCGTAATTGTCGTAGCGGCCCAGGTAGGATTCCCGCACATACCGGATCAGCATGGTCGGCCGCGCATCCAGCCGGTGCATCAGACGCCGAAATTCGATGAAATTCATTCTCTGGTTCCGCGATTTGAAGGGAATCTCCGAAACCGGCGTGCGAAAGAGATCCGGTTCCCACAGTTCGCGCGGGATCACGGTGCGGCTTTTAACGATGATGCCCTTGATCTTTCGTTTGATCTCCAGAAAAACCGGCGCGGTTCCTTCCATGCCGTAAGTTCGGCAGCGCAACTTGAATCGGTTCACGGTCTCCAATTCCTTGGCCCGGTGCAACGTCAGGGTGGGGGAATCCAGTTGCAGCGTGACAATCGTGTATTCCGGCGGATCGCCGTCCGCGTTGGGATCGGGAATGCAAAAAGGACTGATAAATTCGCGGATTTGGGGAACCAAGGCCGGCTCAATGATGTATTTCGCCTCGTGCCGCTCGAGTTCGCTTTGCGCTTCGCGCTGCCGCGAGCTGGATTTTGCCTGTAACTGCTTCATTTGATTGTGCAGGAAATGCTCCCGGAGCCGAACCTCCCTGAGTTCCTCCTAAATTGAGGTAGAATGATTTACGCAGGAAGCCTCCCTTTGTCAATAACAGGCCCTATTCGGATTCCAATTGCTACATGAAGCAACGGCGGGTGCATCTTGACACAGCCTCCTCGCATATGAATAAGAATCCACGTCCTTACGGACGCGGCTACGTAGCCGCGGTCCGTAAGCCCTATCTTTTATACACAGATTTGAGGCGGTCATTTTCTGCAAGGCCTTCGGATGAAACCATTCTGGTGAAACAACAGGTGGCCCG
>MHBK01000006.1:0-141179 GCA_001804865.1 Lentisphaerae bacterium GWF2_57_35 | reverse complement strand
GGGCGAAGACGGCTCTTCGGGTCCGGAAGCCGCGTTACGCCCGCCTGCATGGCTACGCCACGTTGCGGGCAGGGAGAACGCGGCCAGTTGCCATGACGTGTCCTTTTGTTCGCGCCCCGCGTTATTGAGGGGAGCACAACATGGATGCCCAAACCGAGGGAAGATTGGTAGACTAACCGCGCCCCCCTCCCCCCCATGAGGGGAGGGGGAGCAAACCCAGACTTGCTTCAACGACACGGTTATGGGACGGGATTCTCCATATCGGCGCTCTTCAGCCTTTTCAGAACCTAACGGCTTCACCCACCCCTCGACCTTTCCGTCAACGTTAACCTCTAAACATAGGGACCCCTCGCTCCACGAAGGCCGTGGACTTAAAACACGTTTGCGGCTTTGCAGGCTAAGAGGAAGGGCTTTTTGAGGAAGTTGGCACTGTCAAAAGGTGATCGGTCGGCGGCCCTGATGACTTGTCCGATCAGTTGGTCTTTGGCTTGGCCGCAATTTGCGCATTCCTCGATGATTTGCTGAAGCCATGCTTTTCCATCATTCTTGGCGCAACACTTGTCTTTGTAGCGCTCTTCGATGCCAAAGATGTCTTTCCATGATTCGACTTCTTCGTCGCGGCCGGGAGCGTTGATGTTCAAAGTAATGTTGTCTTTGCTGAGTTTGGCAATGTCGGAGGTTGAAAGTGTCAGATTGATTGAAATGTCCGGGGCGGCAGAGGCATAGCTGTAGAAAGCTTTGCGGCGTGAACCAGTGGCCGTTTCTCGGATGGGGTCTTTCTGCAGTTTATAACTGGAATTACACTCGGTGCATATCGGGGCGAGGTTCTTGAAATTAACAGAATTGAACGGGTAAGTGCCTTTCGGGAGGAAATGGTCGTAGGCCTCCCGCTTGGTGCGGCCATGGCCTTTAATGTCTCCGTAGCCGCAATAGGGGCACTTGCCTTCATCGTTCTCGGCCACAAACGCATCGTAATGGCTGTCGATCTCCGCCGTTTGCTTTGTGACGGCCTTCAAGTGGATGACGTCGGTGAACAGGCTTTTGCAAAAGGACTTTAACTCCTTCTCCAAGTCGGAGTTGATGGCGCGGATGTCCGCGTAGGTTCCGGGCGTTTTATGCGGATCGTTTCCGCAGAGGGCCTCGATGTCGTTGTTGTGGTCATACCAAAGGCTCACTTGTGCTCGCTGAGCTGCGTTTAGCTGATTCTGAAAAAGCGCGTCGATCGCCTTGATTGGGCCGTCGAGGTAATCGGTCGTGATGCGCTCATCGTTGGCAATGTCTTCGACTACGGCTTTTAAATCTGCGTGAAGAAGATCGAGCGAATAGGCTCCGCCGTTACGGCACCAGACTTCCTTCACGAGGTGATCCAGCCAGGTCTGGAACTTCTCGATGTCGTGGGCCACGTAACGATAATTGAAGAGCATGGTGCTACCTGCCCTCCTTCTTGTTGAGGGCTTGATTCACGAAGATGACCTTCTCCACGGAGTCGCCGAGTTTTTTCCCGGCCTCTTTGATAAGCAGGTCGGGATCTTCGCCCGCTTCAAGCCGCTGGCGAAGGTCGGTGATAGTATTCATGGCATAGTCACCGATTGTCTCTGTTTGGCCGAACACCTTCATCGTGATGGCGTTAACGGAAGCACCAAAGGTTTCAAACTCGGGGCGTTCACAGGTTACTTTATTCGAGTCATCTTTTTTGAAGACGAGGACATTCTCCTTTCGACAGTCGGAAATGATGAAGGGTGAATGTGAGGTGAGGAGGACTTCGCGCATCACTTTGCTAGTACTTTCGTCGGCTTCGAGAGCAGCACGGAGCGTGGAGATGTAGGAGGCGCGCCAGTTGGGGTTGAGATGAGTTTCTGGTTCATCGAGGAGAAAAATGGCGGATTCGTGGCGGTAAAGCAAGCAGAGGCCGATGGTGTGGAGGAGCTGGTGTTCACCGTCGGAGAGGGATTTGACGTAAAGTCCTTCGTTTACATCATACTTACTGAGCTCGCATTCCTTAATAAGGGTGATGCGTTCGTGGGATGCGGGCGTGGGGATGGTCTCGTTTAGATAAAGACTGTTGGATTGATAAAGTTCAATCTTGGTCGCTTCATTGACCTGATAGTTATTCAGGGTAAGTAGTATTTGAAAGGCTTGAAAGAGGTTCAAGGCCGATTTGGCCTTGTTGAGTTCCTCTGATTCCCCCGCCGCTTCACCAAAATAGTATTGGAAGGCAAGTTTGGTTGCCTCGTTGACCCAGTAGTCGAGATACAGGTCGCAGCCTTCACCATCAGCGCAGGCGGAAAAATCTTCATAGTGTGTGGTCGAACACTTGATCAGTTTATCTATCAGTTCGGGTTGAAGCTTGTTGTCTTTGTTGTAGTAGCCGGACAGTTTAGACGTCAACTCGACCGTGGTCTCACTTCTGTCCTCCAACTCCTTCTTTGTGGGTGCTATTGCTTGCAACTTTTCGGGGACAATCGGAATCCGGTGATGGCGTCGGATAATAATGCGAAAACGGCGTATACCTTTGAGGCGAATCTTCTCCTCGAATACCTTGGTGACAGCTTCGCTCGGAAAGAGAAAATGGCAGATAAGGATGGCTTGGCTGAACTGATCATCCACGTAGATCATGCGGCCTTCAGGTCGGCCGTAGAAATTATCCATTCTCACTTTAGGGCGGACGGGTCACACCTAGAAACTAGCGAAAAGTGGTTGTGATGTCCTCGGCACGGCGGAGCCCGAGGCGGACGGGAGGCGGCTCAGGTTCAGTTTGTCACGGAAGGCTCGCTGCTGGAGCGACGAGAACAAAGACTCCGTTTGCTCAACGGCCGCTCGCTGTTCGGCGAGAATTGAGTGATGTCGTTGAATCAATTCTGAAAACTTTCGTTCAGCGGATTCGGTAGGCCGCGGAATCATTAATCGACCTATTTGCTCAAAGTTTAGGCCAGGTTTTGTTTGGCCAGTTTGATGACGCTGAATTTGCCGTTGCCCTTCCTCAGTCGATATGGCCCAAGCAAGGAATTCGGGCATAAACCCCTGCGTCCGCAAGATGGCGACATGCTGGCTGATATAGTCTCCGGCATGGCGGGCAGTGACGGGAGCGGCACGTCCAATGAGTGAGCCCGTAATAGTTAAAAGCACATCACCTTCACGTATCCTGGTTCTATCCGCTTCTGCATTCTTCGGCGCTTTTACGCGAACCATCTCTGCGTCGCTGATCTCATTCATTCGGACGTCCAAAGATCGAATGAATTTATCACCTTCCCCTGCATAATACTTCGACCAGCCACGGCCTCCGCTTGTGATAAAATCAAGATGCTCCGATAATCGGGCACGAGGACACAGAGGTTCCAGCTCTGTTCCGAACATGTCGATGAAGACGGATTGGAGGAGTTTTTCGGTGAGTTGGAGGGATTCCTGGCGCTGGCGGCGGAGGGCATCGGCTTTGTCTAGCACTGCGGCGATTCGCTTCTGTTCGTCGAGGGGCGGAAGCGGGATATCCAAATTCTTTAAGATCGCTCCGTTTATATTCGATTGAGCGCCACCTCTTCCTTGCTGCACAAGTGACGATACCTGAGCTTCAAGATGTCTCCTCAAGTAACCTACGTCGATCTCGTCGCTGCGTTTTGGAATCAGGCCAACAACTGCCTGGTTGGTGGCTGCCTCGATTTCGAGTATGGCGGTACGGCCAATGGTCGCGAATATAGAAAGCAACAATGTTCCTTTGGGTAGTAGTCTCGCCGCGCTGTTATCAAGTCCTTCTTGGGTTATTGACTCATCCGTGAAATGGATGTGGCCCTGTAACATGTCAGAGATTTTTACCCATGGAATTCCGCCATTCCAATATGTTTTTTTCGATCTCGAGGGTGTTCCGCCCGCGAGCACTTTGCACAGTGCGCCAAGTTTTTCTGTTTTGTTGCTGCTCATTCCGTCCTCCCTTCCTGAATCGCAAGAACTTCGCGTTTGAGTTCAGCGGCGAGTTCTTCCTCGGTGGGGAGGTGGAGGCGGTATTTGGAGGCGAAGAGTTGCCGGCTTTCCTGGAGCACGGAGTAGCGGGCGATGGTTTCGGATTTTTCAGTGCAAAGGATGAGACCGATGGTGGGGTTGTCTCCGGTGTTGCGTCCCAGTTCGTCCCACATGCGGACATAGCCGTCCATCTGGCCGATGTCCTGGTGGGTGAGGGCTCCGATCTTGAGGTCAATGAGGACATAGCACTTCAAAATGCAGTGGTAGAAAACGAGATCAATGTAGAAGCACTCGTCGCCAAAGGTCATGCGTTTCTGGCGAGCGATGAAGGCAAAGCCCTTGCCGAGTTCCAAGAGAAAGGATTGAAGATGGGTGATAATAGCGGTCTCTACTCCTTGCTCATGGAGTTTCTCTGACTCGGGCAGGTTGAGGAAATCGAGGATGTAGGGGTCTTTGATCGCATCAATGGGGCGGGTGAGGGTTTGTCCTTCGGTGGCAAGGGCGAGGACTCCGGCCTTGTCCTTGCTCTTGAGAAGGCGGGCGAAGAGAAAGGTGTGAATCTGACGCTCGAGGGTATCGACATCCCATCCGCAGGCAGCGGCTTCGATTTCATAAAAGAGGCGTTCGCCGCGATGCTCGACCTTCATCAAGGCTCGGTAATGGGACCATCCGAGTCGATCCGAGAAACCCCTTTCCGCGTCTACATGTTCCACCGCCTCCAGAAGATCCGCCAAAACGCCACTTCCGGTGTGGCGGATTGAAGTGGGATCGGAGGATTCGCCACATCCGATGTGGCGAATCTCCGGAACTCTGGTGGAGTAGGTGAGGAAGAAAGTCCTGAAGTATCGCAGGTTGGTGGTGGAGAAGCCTCGTCCGAAGCGTGAGGTCAACTGGTCGGAGAGTTGCTGGATAACCTGTTTCCCATATCTGGCACGATCATCTCCGCCTTGCAATTCCAGCACGATTTCGCGGCCAATCATCCAGTAGGCGATAACCATCGTGCCATTCACCGCCCGAACGACGCTGCTCCGGGCGGCATCGAGGATGGCGGCCACACGGTCGAACAACGGAATGGCAGAAGAAACGCTCAATGGGCCGCTCATCGCGTGGCTTTTTTGCTTTGCTGCCGCCTTTCGCGGAATCGTAGGCTTTGTGGCGGAGCTCTTTTTCATCCCAGAATTCCTTCCAGTTCGGCAATGCCGGATTGGATTTTATTCTCCAGTGTCTTGAGTTTCTGGAGGATGACCTTCGGCTCTTCATAGACGGTTTCGTCGTGTTCGACGGTGCTGTAGCGGTTGAAGGAGAGGTCGTAGGACTTGTCGCGGATTTCTTGGGCGGGGACAAAGAAGTGGTTGGCTTTGCGGTCGCTGGCTTCTTGCGGATTGCGAGCGCACCATTTTTCAACAACGTCGGGGAGCTGGCTACCGGGGATGCGCTGGCGTTTGTCGTCGAGGGAAAGTCCGTCGTTTTGGAGTTGATAAAACCAGGTGTTTTCCGTCTTGCCGCCCCGCGTGAAAACGAGGATGGCAGTGGCGACACCGGCGTAGGGTTTGAAGACGCCGCTGGGCAGGGAAATGACGGCCTTGAGTTCTGCCTCTTCGACCAGTTTCTTCCGCGCTTCGACAAAAGCGCCGCTGGAGCCGAACAGGACGCCCTGCGGAATGATGATGCCAGCGGTGCCGCCCATCTTGAGCAGGGTGAAGATACGTTCGGTGAAGAGTAGTTCGGTCTTAGTAGTGTTGAGCTTGAGGTTTTCGTTGATGTCGCCCTTGTCGATACTGCCGGTAAATGGCGGATTAGCCATGATGATGTCGTATTCACCCTCTTCTGAGAATCTCTTGCTGAGCGTGTCCTGATAATCAACAAGCGGGTTATCGATGCCGTGCATCATAAGGTTCATGAGAGCTAGACGTACCATGGTGCTGTCGAAGTCGTAGCCGTGAAGGCTCTGCTCCAGAATGTCTTTATTGTTTTGCGTGAGCTGGCCGCTGACGCTAGTGCGGATGAATCCGTCTTCGTCGGGTGGAAAGGTGTGGCTTTTCTTGGCCTTCTGCTTGGCGAGCTGGGTGATGATGTATTGGTAGGCATCCAGCAAGAAGCCAGCAGTTCCGCAAGCAGGATCGCAGATGCGATGACCTAGCTGGGGATTCACCAGTTCGCTGACGAGCTTGATGATGTGGCGCGGGGTGCGGAATTGGCCGTTTTTTCCGGCGCTGCTGATTTCATTGAGCAGCATTTCATAGACATCGCCCTGAATGTCCTGATGCATGTGACCAGACTCGCGAGCATCGCGCTCGATCTCGATGAAAATGTCCTCGATGATCTGAATGGCGCCTTGCAGGAGATTGGCGCTGGGGATAATGAAGACGGCATTGGCCATGTGCCGGGTGAAGGTGCTGCCGTCGCCATTGAGGTCTTTGATGAACGGAAATACCTTTTGCTGGACGTGGGGCAACATCTCATCCGCCTTCATCTGTTTGAAATGGCTCCAACGAAGGGTGGCCTTGTCGATGGCGAGGCGTTGCAGTTCCTGCGTTTTCGCCTTTTTCTCAGCTTCCGTCTCGTTCCCTTTTGGTATGTTGAGTTCGGTGACACGCTGCCGGTCTTGTTGGAGAAAGTATTCGCCCGCGAAGCGCGAAGTGTAGTTGTCCCCAGTAAATTCCGCATCTTGTTCGCGCTTGAGGTCGAGTTCGTCGATCTGCTTCATGAAGAGCAGGTATGTGATCTGCTCGATGGCGGAGAGCGGATTGGAGATACCGCCGGCCCAGAAGCGATCCCAGAGTTTGGCGATGAGGGCTTTGAGCTTGGCGTTGAGTTGGAGCATATCAGGCAACCAGCCTTTCTGTTAGAGCGAGAATCTCGTTGATTTCAGTTGGCGAAAAAATTCCGCGAATCCCGCTGGGGTGAATGATGGTGAATGGCGATTGGATGAGGTCGCGCTTCTCGATGCCTCCGCGATCAATCAGGTAGTCGCGGAGGAGGCTAAGGAATTGAAGCTGGTGGCTGGTAAGCGTGGGGTGTTCGGCGATAAATTGGTCAATGGATCGGGAAACGGTATCCGGAAAGCTTTCCAGAACCTCGATGCCGAGGATGTGACGCATAAAGCGAAGGAACGGCGCGCGCTGGTGGTGATAGACGCGGCGCAAAAGCTGAAGAGTGATGTGCGGATGCTTGTCGTGGAGTTGCTCGGCAAGAGCCGCAGCTTCTTCTTCGGATACGGGCTGGCCATCGCGAATCTTCTGAAGGATGGGATTATTAGCGGCGAGTTCGTTGACCTTCTGCTCCACCAACTGTCGATATTGCGCGATACTGAGGGATTCGTGCTCGGGGCCAAACTCGACGTATTCCTTGGATTTGAGGACGTCGGCAAAGTTGAACTTGGCCGTGCCGGCTCCTGGGCCTCGCCCGTCGCGATAATGCATAAGCGGCGAGAGCCGCTCGGAGAGTTGGTCGAAACCCTGATCGGTAATGGTGACCCAGTAATGGTTGGTCTGCGCCTTCTGGATCAGTCCGGCTTCCTGCGCGACAACATTCACCGACAACGGCAACTCGCCGATCTGGGCGGTTAGGTTCTGCGTGAGGGCGGCATATTTTTCCTTCTCCCCTTTGAGCTGGGCAAGGGAGGCTTCGAGCACGTCTTTTTCAAAGCGCATGGCCTTGAAGTCAGTCTGCGAGACCACGCGGAAGAGCGGCTGAACGACATGGCGAAGAAAGGCGAGACCGTCGGCGGTGAGAGACTGCCAAAATGCATTGGCCTCGCAACGCGCGAGATCAGTACGGGCTTCCATGATGGCGACAGACTTGGCGGGCAAAGCGGCAACCTGAGTGCGGAGGGTAGCGATTTCTTTGTCTGCAATGGATGTTTGGCCAAGAACCTGGGCGGCTTCAATTTTGTCGATGCGGATGCCGACCAAACGAACTGGAAGAGGAATCTGGGGTTTGGGTTCCTTTCCCTTGGGAGTGAGTTTGAAGTAATCGAAGTTGTCCCAGCAGTCGATGACCTGAAAGACGTCTTTCTCCGGGCACCACGCTTTGATCTTATTTTTCTCCAGAAGGCGGGTTCCGCGTCCGATCATTTGCCAAAATTTAGTATAGGAGTAGACAGGTTTCGCAAAGACGAGATTAACGATCTCGCGGACATCAATGCCGGTATCGAGCATGTCCACACTAATGGCAACACGGGGCATATTGTTGCGGGTGAATTGGTCGAGCAGGCCGCCCTTGCCATAGACACGAGGATCATCGGAGACCATGACCTTGGCGAGCTCGCCGTTGTATTCCGGGTAGAGGGAATCAAAGATGCGCTCGATGCGGCGGGCGTGAGCGATGGAGAGACAGAAGAATATGGTCTTTCCGGGGAGGACACCGTTGGGGTCCTTAATGGATTCCTCCATGAACTCCTTCACAATGAGGGCGTTCGTGGGATGGTTGGTGACGGTTTTTTCGAGGTCTGTGCCCTCGAAGACGATCTCCTCGATGTCTTTGCCTTCTAAAATCAACCTTTTCTGATCCTCAAGGCTGATGGTGCGCTTGCTGATGCCTTCATCCTGAAACTTAGTTCTTATTTTCAGGACACTGAAGTCGCAGAGGTAAGGAGGGATGTGGTTGATGGCGTCGTCGTAGGAGAAAGCAAAGCTGGGCAGTCCGTCTTCGCAATTAAAGACAGCAAAAGTGTTGTGGTCGATAACGTCGCGCGGCGTGGCTGTGAGGCCGAGTTTGATGGCGTTAAAGTAATCAAGAACTTCACCATACGTGTTATAGATAGAGCGATGACTTTCGTCGACGACGACGAGATCGAAGAAATGAGGGGAAAGCGAGTTTGTCTCGTTGCGAACAATGTTCAACATTGTCGGGTAAGTGGCGACGTAGATGCGGCGGTCCGTGGTGATGGCTTTTTCACCTGGCTCAGGCCAGCGGGGCTCGTCAGGGATGTGTTCCTTAAATGCGTCGAGTGCCTGTCCGCGCAGAGCGATCCGGTCTACAAGAAAAAGAGTCCGCTGAATGCAGCTTGCGCGCATGAGGGCATCGACGAGGGCGATACATGTGCGGGTCTTGCCGGTGCCTGTGGCCATCACAAGAAGGAACTGACGACGATTTTGGGCGATACCTTCCATGACCGAGCGAATGGCCTGAAGCTGGTAGTCGCGCTCGGCTATGGCGGTGTTGATCAGCTCGTTGGTGAGCGGCTTCTTATGCTTTCGGATGTAAAGGAGGCGTTCCAAATCCTGCCGCGTTGGGAAACCGTGGACTCGTTGTGGTGGGGCCTCGCCGATATACCAGAAGTAGATTTCATGGCCGTTGGTGTAAAAGCAGAAGGGCAACTCGCCACCTTGTTCGATCTGGATATTGATGCAGTATTGCTTGGCCTGTTCGCGACCAACTTCGGCATCGTTTGATGACTTCTTGGCTTCGACAACTGCGAGGGGTTTTCCGTTTTTACCAAGCAGGACGTAATCACTGAATTCACGGGTTCCGTAAGTGGCGGGGGGGGCGCAAATGACCATGTTCTTACTTGGCGGTGAAATAAGGAACTCTTCCACTACCTGTGTCCGGTCAGAAACATCCCACCCCGCCTCTTTGAGGCGAAGATCGATAATGTTTTTTCGAGTTACAGATTCAGTCGACATTTTAGATTCTTCGACAAATGAAGTTTCAAAATAGTATAAAGTTATTACTGGATAAAAAATGCGTTTTGCCTTGTGGCTGGAAGCCTTTTCGCTTGCTATATTTTTGTAAGTTCATGCCGATCTGATAAGAAATCGCTTTTCTGGCAGTACGGGCACTTGCCCGTGGGGCTGTCCTGAATGAGCGCTTTCACGGGCAGAGAGTAGCAGAAGCGGGCTGTATGGATCAAGCCGAACGCGAAGTCCCTTCCGCTGAACCAACCTGAATTGCTTGAGAAACGTAACTCGTGAATCCGCTTCGCAGATAACAAGGACCTGTAGTTGCCCGTCTTCGACATGTAAAAGATTCACTTCCGCCGCCGCCTTTTCATAATCGCTTCTGATCCTTGTTCTCTGCCTTCGGCACCATTCTTTTTCCTTTCGTTTTCATCCCGTTTCTCGACGCCCGCTTATCCGTCCGTTAATTTGCTCACACGCTTGCTCCCGCTGCTGCGGGAACAAGCCGGGGGCCAATACACGCGGTGCCCTCTGAAGACTACTCCCGCGGGCCGCCCGGCCTTCTGCGCTTCTGCGAGTGAAGCAAACGCAAACAGACGGACAAGCGGCGAAACAGGAATGAAAACCAACTAGGAAAAAGAACACGGCCTTTAGGGTTAGCCCTTGAGATAGTATTTAGCGAGGTGTTGGGGAGCGGCGGAGCTCGTTTTCTTTGCCGCTATGCCGGTTTAATCCAGCGGGAAGCCGCTGGCATATTAGGCGTGGGTAGTGGGGCGGCGATCAGTCATCAGATGAGAAAGTTGTGTGTGTGCATTGAAAACGACAAGGAGCTGAAACGATCCGTCAAGGAGCTTGAAAGTCGGTTGGATTTACAGAAGGGAAAGCAGGGAGACAATATGCTGAATTCTAACTTAAGGGCTGATCCCGATGCTCCACAGATGCGCCCCTTGAGGAGATGAAGAGACTATTAGGGCTGCTATCGGGAATTACTTCCTGCTGTTCAAAGGCACGGCAATTCATATGGCACAAAAACTGCTTGTAAATTAAGCATGTCGCGACTTATACGATTTTCTTGGTGGAGCGGATTCCTGGGCGCTGCGATTGGGCTTTCTTGCGCCCCGCTCACGTCGAACGCCGCGCGTCCCTGGCCCGATACGAGTTGTCGCATCGGCGTGTTTTCCGATCAATTGCCCAATAGCCTGAATGCCGCCCAGCGTCAGTTTGCGGCGACCAACCTGGCGGGCACGCAGAAGATGCTGAGGGACGAGATCCGGGCGATCCGGGCTTACAATACAAACTTTCTCTGCGTTCATTATCAACTGGCGGTGGGCTGTGGAACGCACTCCTTCATCGACGGCAATGCCTGGACGTCCGATTGGGCGGTGGTGAACGCTCAGTCCGGCTGGTTTTTGCTCAACCCGGCGATGCAGCGGGTCCACCAGACGGGTTGGAATTGGGATGTGATGAACGTTACCTACAGCAACAGCACGGCGAATACCGCCTTTCCTCAATATTGGATCACCACCTGCCTCGCACGCATCAAGTCGGCGGAGGACGACGGCGTATTTGCGGACAGCTTTACGCAGGACGCTTACTCGTTCGGGCAGTGCAATCCTTCGCATCCCTGGCTCGAGAGCGTCACGGCTTGTCAAACCGGCTGGGTGCCGCATCTCGAAAAATTCGGCGCGGCAGTGAAGGCGGCTTTCGACACGGATACCAACGGCTTTCTCTTCCTGCCCAATCTCGGCGGGTTGATCACTGGCTGGGACTCGATGAATTACGGAGTGGGGCATGGCGGCATGATCGAAGGGTTCTGCTATTGGGATTCGTATAATCCTTTCGATTCAGCCGACTGGACGCTGCAAATGAACCGGGCTCTCGCGCTGGCGCGGAGCAATAAGGTCATCATCTGCCAGAGCTACCCCGAAACCTGGGATTACACAGGGCGGCTGTTTGCCGTGACGAGCTATCTCTTGATCAAAGGTTCCCGCACCTATCTCAACTTGCTGACCACGGGGGAGGTGGCGTTGGAGTATTATCCCGAATACACGATCGACCTCGGCGGCGCGTTCAGCAACGCTCCGGCCGGGATGACCAATCTTTGGTCGTCGGCGTGGCGCGTTTTCCGGCGCAGTTTCACCAATGGCCTCGTGCTCGTGAATCCGGGCGCCGCGCCGGTGACGATCAATAACTTGGGGACGAACTATCAGCGGGTGACGGCAACCGGCGGGGGCGCTGTGGATGCCTCCGGGCAATATGGCGGAAGCCTGTCGCTCACGACGATCACTTCTTTGACCCTGGCCGCGCGTTCCGGGGCTGTCCTGATGCGGCCCGCCGCCGAGCCGGGGCCGGCGCTGCCGGCTCAGCCGTCGGGTTTGGCGGCCTTCCATCGTTCGGGGCAGACGTTCCTCACGTGGACGGAGCGCCCCGAACTGACGGCCGAGCAGTATACGATTTACCGGCATACGGCGCCGATCACCACCTCCACCCTGGCTCAGGCCTCTCGCCTTTACCGCGTGCCCGAAGGCTCGGCGCGATTCTTCGCCAATCGATACAACGTGGAGGGCTCGGGCGTTTGGTCGAACCGCTACGTCGATCGATATGTGATTACCAACAAGGGTCCGCAACTCGCTTCCGGCGCCGGCTTGCTGGTGTGGACGCTGTCGACCAACGATTTTGCCGGGGCGAGAACCGGGACGATGTATTACGCCGTTACCACCACGGATGCGGCGGGCCTGGAAAATACCAAAGGCTTTTTCTCCTCCAATGCGCTGGGCCCCGTGGCGGAGGGCGTGGCCGATCCCCAGCCGGTGGAACTACGATCCTTTCCGGCGGTTGGCGGGGGTGGGGCGGGGCACGTGATGGTTCAGTTCATGGATCTGCGTTCGTGGAATCCGACCTTCCATGCCCCGCATGAACGAAATAATTATTACGGCCTCGGCGCCGGGTCCTATGCCGTGACCTCGGCTCTGCAATATGCCTACGACTACGTGCTGATCGAGCCGTCCTGCGGGAGTTCCCCCGCGCCGCTTTATGTGAATCTGCACGGCCATGCCGGCAACGCCTACGGGCCGGCGACGGCCGATCCCGAGCCCTACGACTGGTGCGCCTTCAAGATTTTTCCGGTGGACGAAGGCGAAACCTGGTATTTCGGATTTGCCCGCTCCAACGATTACCGAACCGGCTCGAATCCCAGCGCCGGCGACTCGATCGTTAATTTCACCGAGCAGCGAATCCTGCGAATGATCCGCGACACGATTCGATTTCCGCCGGGCGCGGCGCAGGTCGATACGAACCGGATTTATGCTTGGGGGCACTCGATGGGCGGCAGTGGAACGTTGTCGCTGGCCCTGCGCTATCCGAATGTTTTCGCCGCTGCGAATGCCAGCCAGCCCATGACCGATTACTCTCGCGCCGGCGAAGGCGGCGGCACGGATTGGCGCGAAGAGCTGCAATGGAAATGGGGCGACATCGCATTGAATCTGCCCGTGACGCTCGATGGGCCCGGCGGCTGGGCCGCGCATTTGTCCGGCGCCAACGGCGTGGGCGTGTGGGATTGGCAGGATCATCAACAGCAGATTCCTTCCCGCGCGGCGCAGGAGAGCGTTCCCCTGGGCGTGGGGCATGGCCTTCAGGATGACGTCATCGAATGGAGCACGCAGGGCCGCCCGGTGTATGCGGTGCTGGATGCCGCCGGACTCTGCTGGGGCGGCGTGGTCAGCGACAGCGGTCATAGCTGGATGGGCTTTAACCTTGCCCCGGCGCCCCTTCAACCCGACGGCTCGCTGGCGCCGTTTCTGGGATTCGCCGTGGTGCGCAACGAAACCGTGCCGGGCTTGAGCCGGTGCAGCGCCGACGGAAGTTTGCCGCCCTCAACGCCGTCGGAATACGGCCATGCGTTGGAGTGGTCGGCGAGCTGGTACAACTGGGATGGCGCGCCGGTCGATCAGAGCAATCTCTGGCAGATGAGTTTTCGCAGCCTGACCGGTTCCAATATGGTCGTGGATGTCACGCCCCGGCGGCTGCAGGCGTTTCCGAAAGCGGCCGGTCGTCGCCTATTCTGGCAGAACGTTCCGGTTGCCGGAGGAAGCGCAGTGCAGCGGGACACGCTCGCGGCCGACGGACGGGGTTTGGTCGTCATTACGAATTTTACGGTTTCCCCGTCCGGCAATCGATTGCGTATCGTGTTGGACGGCGGTCCCGACTCCAACACCAACGGCATTCCGGATTATTGGGAACAAGCCTACTTCGGCGGTCCGACCAATGCCCCCGCCGCCCTGGATTCCGATGGCGATCGCATCAGCAATCTCGACGAATACCGGGCCGGAACCGATCCGTTGAATGCCTTGTCCCGATTCGTAATTTCGGCGATCGACTCAGCTCGCGTCGAGTGGCGGGCTGCGCCTGGGTTCCGCTATCTGCTGGAGACCTCGACCAATGCTCTGGTTTGGCAATCCTTGACAACCGTGACGTCATCTGCCCATCAAGCCGAAGCCAGCCTGTCGCACTCGTCGAATGCCGTGCGCCTGCTGCGCGTGCGGTCGACATCCGATTAACGCCGACTCACAGAGTCGGCCTACACAAAGAATACTTTGTAGGCCCGTTCTGCGAGCCGGCGGTTATTCAACCGAATACATTAATGCGAATGGACTTTGGTCTTTCTCGGGCGTTCGACGTAGCTCTGCTCGAACTCGTTGATCTCGTCTTCGACGTCTTCCTTCTGCCGACCATAGATTTCTTGCAGCTTGCCGACGAGTTGATCCCGGCGTCCGGCAATCTCATCCAGATCGTCGTCCGTCAACTTGCCCCATTTTTCCTTAACTTTGCCCTTCGCCTGCTTCCACTGCCCTTCGATTTGTTCCCAGTTCATGGCTTGGCCTCCAGTCTTCATTGGTAACCGCACAACGCGGCCTAATTAAAAGGCTACGAGCTGCCCCCGGAAGGCTCCATCAGGCAGAGTATGATTTGCCTTTGAGCAAAGTATTAGAGCCGGCTCGAACGAAATCTGCGTATAAGAGACAGGCGAGTCGCCCCGGATCTATAACAGTAAACTACCGCGGGGACTTGCGCTGGAGCACTAATCCAGCCTTTCAAGCCTCAGGCAAAGAAAAGAAAGATTACGATTACGATTGAGAGGTATGTCTTCTGGCCGCCTACTTCTGCGGTTGGCCTCCTGCCATAATTCGCCAGATCCGGCCTTGCTTGGAATCGGAGATATACAACGAGCCATCCGGTCCTTCCGCCAAACCCATGGGACGGAAACGCGCGTCGTCCACCTGGGCGACAACGTCCCGTCCGGCAAAACCGTCTGCAAACACTTCCGCTTTGCCCGAAGGAAGTCTTCCCTTAAACGGTACGAAAACGACTTTGAATCCCTTCTGCGGCAACGGCGCGCGATTCCACGAGCCGTGAAAGGCGATGAAAGCGCCGCCGCGGTATTTTTCCGGGAACTGCGATCCGCGATAGAACAGCAAATCGTTGGGCGCCCAATGCCCGGGAAACGCCAGGATGGGATTTTTATATTGAGCTGTGCGTCCCGCTTTTTCCCCATCTCCTCCATACTCGGGCGCGAGAACCCTCTTGCCCTTAAGTTGATCGTAATACCCATACGGCCATCCGAAGTTGTCGCTCGGTTCGACGAGCAAAAACTCCTCGGCCGGAAGTTCGGCATTCTCTTCTTCGTCATAAAGCTGAGGCCACAGATCGAGTTGATCCCGTCCGTGCTGGACCACGTACAACGCGCCCGCCGCGGGATTCCAACACATCGCCACCGCCTGCCGAATGCCGGTGGCGTAGTGCTCGCCGTGTTCTGTCTGCGTCTGATTCAGCGCATCGGCGCTAAATCGCCAGATGCCCGCCTGCCGCTCCAGCTCGGGACAGGGGTCCTTGCCCGGCGACCCGCTTGTACGATCCCGTTCCTGGCAGTTGTTGGAGGGCGCGCCCACATTGACGTAGAGGCCGCCCGCTTCGTCGAAGGCGATCGGTTTATCGGCATGTTGCCGCTGGCGGGGAAAGCCGCTGACCACCGTTTCCGGCGGCAGCTCCGGCATCAGGGCGTCAGGACGCAACCGATAACGGATCACGCCCTCCACCTGCGCGAGATAAAGATAGCCATCGTGAATTCTGATTCCGGTGCCGCCCAGCTCGCCAAAGCGTTCCTCGACCTCCGCCTGGCCATCGCCATTCGTGTCCCGCAAGGCCACGATGCCTCCTCCTCCTTCCGGACGACGCAGAGCGACGTAAACATCCCCGTTGTCGCGAACCGTCAAGTGTCGGGCTGAACCCAGGCGGTCGGCTACGACTACGGCTTGGAAGCCTTTTGGCAGGATCAGACCTCCGTGGTCCGCAGCGAATGCGAAGTTGGTTTGAGCCCGACCGGAATAGGTCGTCGCCAAGACGAATCCGGAGAAGAAAAGCCACCGCTTTACAGCGGCGGCTACGAAGAATAGGACGGGCCGATTTTTTTCCAATGATTGGAAAATCCGGCGGAAATTTTTCCAATCATTGGAAGATTTTGGCATGAGGTCCTCCAGCGGAAATTCATGTGCGGAAGACAAGCAAACCCAGGATGAGCAGAATAAGGAAAATCGCCAAAAAGATGTAAAACAGGATTTTGGCTATTTCGGTTGCGGCGGCGGCAATTCCCGTAAATCCAAATAGAGCCGCCACCATGGCGACAATAAAGAATATCAAGGCCCATTTTAGTAACATGATGATCAACTCCCTGGGATACCCGGACGGTTAAGGCTGAGTTTCGGTCGTGATCTTTTCCGTGTCTTCTCCTTTTTTATTATGCGGTAAGTGTCATTTTTTTCGGCTTCCTGCGCTATCAGGCATTCCCGCATTCAAGATTTCGAAATCTCGTAGAGTTTAGAGTTGGGGGCCTTCTGCCGATGGGAATGGCCGAAACGCCGGCGCTCTCTTGCCTTTTGGGGGGCGTTTTGGTACGACTCCTTCCGAAACAAGCGCTTTCTCTAGGTCGATCTCGCTGGGTTCGTACGACTTGGCAACGCCGAATAAAAGGCGATTTCTTATCAGTCCATTAGGAGAGCATGGCATGGCTACAACGATCGACGATCGCTATGAGCTGGTGGCGGACGGACGCACGGGCCTCGTCAGCGATGACTTTGCCGCCTTTGACCGCCACGCCAATCGTTCCGTGCTGGTCCGTCTCATTCGCGATCAGGCCGAGGAACGTTCCGCCGAAGCACTCTACCGATTTCGCAAGCTCATGGATGGGCTGCGCAGCGCTCAGGGCGAACACATTGAAAGGGTTCTTGCACACGGCACTTGGAAGGGGCGGGATTATGTCGTGCTGGAATGTCCAGGGGAGGGGGCTCTCGAACTCTCGCTCGGCGACCAAGCGGACCTTCTGAGCGCCGATCGCGTTGCGGCCTTGATTCGTGGCGCAGCCCGCACTCTTGATCATGCGCACCGGCATGGGTTGATTCATCAGTCGTTGTCTCCGGAGAGTTTTCTTGTGCGGTGGGATGGCGAAGAACCCTGGGTTTATATCCGCAATTTCGGTCAGTATCTGTTGTTGGATTTGGCCCATATTGTCGATGCCCGCCAGGTCCATCGCGTGTTCGGCTATCTGGCCCCGGAGCAAGCGGGCAGCCTGCGCAAGCCGATCGACGAACGCTCGGACCTCTATTCGCTCGGAATCGTTTTCTACCAACTCCTGACCGGCCTGCCGCCCTACACGGCCGAAGATGCCAACGCTCTGATCTATCAACACATCGCTACGGAGCCGTTCCCCCCGTCCCGCGTGCGCCGCGAGGTCCCTGAGATTCTCGATCGGATGTGCGCGAAACTCATGGCCAAGGAACCCTCGGAGCGCTATCAGAGCGCAGACGGTTTGCACTACGACCTGGACGAGTTCCTGAGGCTGAGGCGCTCGGGCGCCCCCGTCGTATCCTTTGCGCTGGCGCGAAAGGACCGCTTGCGTCGCTTGGATTTTTCCACCCGGATGGTGGGTCGGGCCCAGGAGCAGGCGCAACTGCTCGCGCTGTTGGAAGAAGCCCGAAACGGACGGGGCGCCGTCTGTTTTCTCGCCGGCGAACCGGGGGTTGGCAAATCGCGCCTGGTGGACGAGCTGCGCAAAACGGTCCTGAAGTCGGACGGACTGTTTCTGGGCGGGAAGTGTCCGACCGACCGGCTGACCGCCCCGTATTATGTCTTTACGCAGGCGCTGGACCCGCTGGCGGGAAAAATCCGGATGTGCGACGTCGAGGACCAAAAGCGCTTTGCCGCCCGGGTGCAGCGCGCCGTGGGCGACTTGGGCCAGGAAGTGCTGAAGATCTCCCGCCAAGCCGAGAGCTTGTTGGGCCATCCGCCCGCCCTCGACGAACTCGAACCTGAGAAAGCCAAAATGCGCTTTCTGCTGACCGCCGGAGAATTCATCATGTCGCTGGGGACGCCCGGCGCGCCGCTGGTTCTGTTTCTCGACGATCTGCAGTGGGCGGACGATGCGAGCCTGGAACTGCTCGAACGCCTGGGCGAGAAGGCCGCCCGGCACGCCGTGCTGATCCTCGCCTCTTACCGCACCGAGGAAGGCGCGGCGACCGAACGCGTGATCGAATCGATATGCCGCCTCAAATCCGCGGCTTCCATCGCCGAAATCGCGCTTGGGCCGCTCACCTCCCACGATGTGCATGAGCTGGTGGCGGAGGTTCTGCTCAACGACGAACGCTCCTTCGCCCACCTGGCCGAATGGCTGCACGCGCGCACGCGCGGCAACCCCTTCTACGCCTTGGAAATGATCCGCCTGCTGGTCGATCAGGGCGTGATTGAATTTCAGGACAACGCCCTGGTCTGCGATCCCCATCGGCTGGCCCAATCCGATTTGCCGGACAACGCCATCGACATCGTGCTGCGCCGCATTCATGCCCTCGAAGACTGGGAACGGGCGATCCTCGTTTATGCCGCGGTGATAGGCCGCGCCGTCGACGTTCGCGTGCTCGCGGCCGTATCCGGCACCCCGCCGGAAGCCGTGAGTCTGGCCGTCGACCACTCGATCCAGCGACAGATTCTCGTGCGCGAGCTCGTGGGCAGCGAACGAGTGCAGTTCATCCACGACCGCGTGCGCGAAGCCTTTCTGGACCAGGCGGGCGTCCACCAACGACGATCGCTACATCTGAAGATTGCGCAGACGCTCGAAACGCACCACGCCGGGCAGTTGGACGCCGTCATCTACGACTTGGCCTATCACTACACGCAGGCCGAAGGCGACCTCGAGAAAGTGGTCCTCTACAATTGCCGCGCGGGCAACGCCGCCCTCAAAGCCCTCGGCTACCGTCAGGCTGCGAACGCCTTCGAAGCCGCGCGGGCCGTCCTGGAAGCCAGAGGGGAAACTCAATCCTTGCGGTATCTGGACGTGCTCGAAGACCTCGGCGCCGCCTGCCGGCTCTCCGCGCAGTTGGATGAGGCCATAACCGTCATGGAGGCCGGCGAGAAGCTGGCGGAGACCCTCGCCCCCGAACGACGCAACGGATTCACGGCCGCCAGAGCCCATGCGCTCGTGGAAAAAGGCCTGTCGGACGAGGGCGCTGCGGTGCTGATTCGTTCGCTGCGGCAAGAAGGATTCCACATCTATCGCACACGCATCGGCTTTGTCCTGTCCCTGATCGCCGAACTGGCGCAACAGGGCTTGCATATTCTCTTCCCTAGCGTGTTTCGGAATCTGCGGCCCTGCACCGACCCGAGGAAGCTCGCTTTGCTTCGACAGCTCTGTTCGCTGGCGCACGTCACCTACTACCAGGACAACGTGCTCACCTCGTTCCTGTTCTTTCTCAAGACCATCAACTACGGCGATCGGATCGGGCTTAGTCTGGAGCACGCCGCCATGTACAGCAAGGGCACGGCCATCTGGGCCACTTTGCCGAATCTCGCCCTGGCCAACTACTCTCATCGCCAGTCCCGCTACGAAGCCCGCCTGCTGGGCGATCGGCGGCTGGACGCCGTCCTTCGCGCCCATTACCTCTTCATAGCCGACGCCTTCAATAAGGCCGATGACGGCTTGGCGCAGTTGGGCGACGCCGAAAAGACGCTCCTGGAGTGCGGCGAGTACTATAACGTCAGCCTCATGCGCACGACTTCCTGCCGCCTGGTCGCTCAAAGCGGGGACATTCGCAAGGGATTGGCCATTGCCGAATCCCTCCTGCAACTCGGCCGCGATGCGCACATGCAGCAAGTCGAGGACTGGGGCGCCTGGAACGTTGGCTACTTCCAGTCGCTCCTCGGGGAAGTCACGGAGCAAACGATCGCGAACTTGGAACTGGCCCACCGTCTGGCTAAGGAATCGTCGGACATTCCGAACATCTCCTCCTCCATGAGCATACTCGGCTATGCTCATCTTCGCCGCGGCGCCCCTCAGAAAGCCATCGAATGCGTCGAGAAAGCCGTGGCCCTGGCCAAGAGGCCGAACGCCGCGTTCTGGATTCTCAGGACGTATCCGATCGGCGCCGAAATTTATCTCGAAGCGCTTCGCGATCCCGCGTGTTCGCCGGAGCGACGCACGGAGTACCTGAAGCGCGCCGGCTGGTTCTGCCGGATGGCCCTGAAGTGGGGCCGGCGATTTCCGTACGCACTGGGCTGGGCGTGGCAGGTCAACGGGACCTGGCACTGGCTTAACGGCCGCACCCGAAAAGCGCATGCCTGCTGGTTCAAAGGACTTGACTATTTGGAGGGCCAGACCAAGGACCTCCACCGCATCGCGTGCATCAAGTATCGATCAGCCGAGCTCATGCTCGAACGCGATCCGCGGGACCGCCAGGCGATCGACAACCTGCTCTCGGCCCGCGACCTCTTCGCGCGCTGCGACGACCGGGTGGACGGCGCGGCCGTGGCGCGGCTCATCGAACGCTACATGCCGCAGCTCGACGACATGGAGCCGCGCAAGGTGCTTACCCAGAAGCGGCATCTCGAGTCGCTGATGTTCGTCACCCAGGCCATCGGCTCCGTGTTCGATCTGCAGGAGCTGTTGGACCGCGTCATGGAATACGCCCGCCGCGTAACGGGCGCGGAGCGCGGCCTGCTGATGCTTCGCGATGCCGCAAGCGGAGAGCTGATGCTTCAGATCACCGCCGAAGGCGCGCAGCATGAACAGGCCCGTCAGGCGTTCGGCTACGAATCCAGCCGGGTCAGCCTATCGCTGACGCAGGAAGTCCAGCGCCGAAAAGAGGCGCTCATCGCCTCTTCGGAAGACGATTCTCCGGCCGGCAAGGAGTTGAAGTTCATGAGCGTCAAGCAGGCCATGTGCGTGCCGCTGACGACCAAGGAGAAGGACCTGGGCTTCCTGTATCTGGATAACCGCCTGGCCGGTTCGGTCTTTGGCGAAGGCGAGCTGGAGCTGATGAAATCCTTCGGCATCCAGGCTTCCGTCTCCATTGAAAACGCGCGGCTGGTTCATGACCTGATGGAACAGGACCGGATGAAGCAGGAGCTGCAACTGGGCCGTGAAATCCAAAGGCAGCTCCTTCCTCAAGCCGCTCCCGTGATCGAGGGCTTGAAGGTCTGTGGGCTGATGGATCCGGCGCAGGAAATCGGCGGCGACTATTACGACTTCATCGTCCGGACGGTCGACGGCCGGCCTTGCCTGGGCATCGCCATCGGCGATGTCAGCGGCAAGGGTCTCGGCGCCGGGCTGGCCATGGCGATGCTGAAGACCACCATGCTCACGCTCTCGCGAGAGGCGATCGATCTGCCGGAGATTCTGATCAAGGCCAACCGGACCATGACCGAGAATCTAAACGGCATGTCCTTTATCAGCCTGGTGTATCTGCAATGGAATCCGGCCTCCCGGGTCATGTCCTACTGCGGCGCGGGCCATGAGCACCTCCTGATCTACCGCTGTCGCAGCGGGGAAGTCGAAGCCATCCCCGCCGGCGGGCTCGTCCTCGGCATCATGAGCGATTGGCCGCATCTGCCGAAGGAAAACTTCGTGGCCCTGGAGCCGGGGGATAAGATCGTCCTCTATACCGACGGCGTCACCGAGGCGTTCAATGAGAGCCGCGACGAGTTTGGTTTTGAGCGTCTATTGGAGGCCGTGCGGCGATATGGCGGCCAGAGTCCTGCGGACTTGATCTCGTCCCTGCGCGCCGAGGTCGCCCGTTTCGCCCACGGCGCCGAACAGAACGACGACATCACGCTGGTGGTCATGGAAGCGGTCTCGCAAATCGGAGCGTCTCAGGGCTAGTCCCTCCATCCTTATCGACAATCGGTTCGAGCTGGGTGCAAAGCGCCGTGGAGGGTCTTGTCGGCGACGAGTATGACGCCTTCGACCGCCAGGCCCATCGCTCCGTGCTCGTACGGCTGATTCGCGGGGAAGCCGCAAGCCGGCCAGCGGAAACGCTGTATCGGCATCGCAAGCTGGTGTAGGGGCCGTTCAATGCCCACTTCAGCAACATGATGGTTGCCTCCTTCCCGACGTCATGCCATTCGTCGCCGCCTCCACCGGACCATACACGCTCGACCACATGAAAGCCATCAGCCAGAAGATACGGATTTTCATAAGTCCTCTCCTTTTGCGATTTCTTTCAGTGTCTTATCTTTTGGTTGCCATCGCTATCAGGCCTCCCCGTATTAGGGATTTCGAAATGGCGTAGAAAAGTTGAGCGGATCGATTATCGATGCCGCATCAGAGAGGCTTGCTGATGGCTTGTTGCAGCTTGTATGCAGGGTTAATTCTTAACCTTCTTTGTCGCAGGGAACAGCTTGTTCGCATGGCCGCAATGGAGGCATATCTCTCTGTGAACACATAATAATTTTCCGCATTGACGGCATTTCCATTTCTTTTCTTCCGACTTCAGAAATTTCAACATTCCTTCTGTCTTGATCATTTCCATGTTCTTATTTTTCATTCAGTATTTGTTTTTCCATGACCTATGACCTCGGTTGCCATCCGCGGGGCCCATTTAAGTTCGGCCCCACGGGTGGGAATTTCTTTCAGCCGGCCGGAGAGTTATTTGTACGGTCCGACTTTGGGGCGGGCGGGCGCGGCGCCCGGGGAGACGCGTTGGAGTTGGAAGCCTTCGATCATCCAGCCTTGTTCGGTTTGGAGCAGGGCGATGTTGGATTTGCCGAGGCCTTTGGTGAAAGTCAGCTCGTAGGAGACGGCCATGCGGTCGGCGCCGACGCTGCCGCAGAAGATGAGCTTCCAGCTATCGAGCATGCCGAGATCGGTCATGAGCTTCTGTCCGTTTTCGAGAAAGGCGAGAAGAGGGATGCGTTGCTTGAGGGCGTCGGTGAGCCGGTTGTGGGCTTTTTCAAGATCGCCGTTTTTCCAGTCGTTCCAGAAGAAGTTGCCGAATTCGACGACGGAGGGCGGAGGAGGGATGGGCTTGGGGGCGTTGGCGGAGGCCAGTTGTTCGGCGAGGTGCGGTTCGACATACCACTGCGGGCCGATTTTTTCGATGCCCAATGTGGCGGGCCGGGGTTGTTCGCCGGGCTTGTCGATCTGGTAATTGACGACGTAGGCGTTGCGTTTGGGGTCGGGGCGCAGGATCTGTTTGATTTCCCAGGTCATGCCTTGCGGCTTGAGTTCTTCGATCATTTCGCGTGCGACGGTTTTCAGGCGCTCCATGCTGACTTCTTTTTCGCGGAAGCTGGCCGTAAGTTTTTCTTCGTCCTCCGGCGTGATGTCGGGATTGGCGGCCCTGAGCTCCGCGAGGCGGCGGCTGATGAGATAATTTGCCATGCCGCGAAAGTCGGTCATTTCGATCGCTTCGTCGTAGCGGCCGGCCGCGAGGGCTTCGAGGTAGGCGTTTACGAAGGGCAGAATGTCCGCCGCGGGCTCCGTCTGCGTAGGCAGGGCGGAGGCGGGGATGGTCAGGAAGAGGGGCAGGGCGAGCAGCGCCGCGCTAATGGCATGACGAACAAATCGGGATAACTGTTTCATATTTTTTCTCCGTTAATGTTTTCAATTCTTTATACGACGAATCGTCCGTCTTTCTGAAATAATTTTCCGTCGACGTAAACCTCGCCGCCCTTGCGCAGGTCCTTGATCATGTCCCAGTGCAGGGAGGATTCGTTGCGGCCGCCGGTTTCCGCGTAGGATTGGCCCAGCGCGAGGTGGATGGTGCCGCCGATTTTTTCGTCGAAGAGGATGTTCTTGATGAATTTCTTGATGCCGAAGTTCGTGCCGATGCCCAGTTCGCCGAGGAAGCGCGCGCCGGGATCCATGTCGAGCATGGTCAGCAGGAATTTTTCGTTTTTCTCGGCTGAGGCTTCGACGACTTTGCCTTTTTGGAAGACGAGCCGGATGCCGTCGATTTCGCGGCCGCCTTCGCAGACGGGGAAGTCGTATTGAATGCAGCCCTCTGCCGAGGTTTCGACGGGGCCGGTGAAGATTTCGCCGCAGGGCATGTTGTGGCGGCCGCAGGAGTTGATGAAAGTCCGGCCTTTGACGGACATTTTCAGGTCGGTGTCCGGGCCGACGATCCGAACTTCGTGCGCGTTGCGCATCCAGCGGATCAGGCGTTCCTGGTAGCGGCCCATCTCCTTCCAGGCTTTAACGGGATCGTCGCGATCGGCGAGAGTGGCGCCGTAGACGAAGTCTTCGAAATCGCCGAGGCTCATTTCGGCGTCCTGCGCGTAGGCTTGAGTGGGGTAGAGGGTGATGCACCATTTCTTCTTCATGAGTTTTTCGCGAAGAGGCTTGGTGGTTTTGGACATGCGCGCCTGTTTGCGGGGGTCGATGTGGGAGAGTGCCCGGGTATTGGGGCTGGAGGCGATGCCGATGGTGCCGTCCAACTCTTCCACGACAGCTTCTTGCAAGGGGCTGAGCGTGTCGAAATGGTGGGCCTTGCCATGCTTATAAAAGATTTCCGTCAACGAAGCCGGCGTCATCCGCACCACCGGATAGGCTCCTGCTCTCAACAATTCCTCATAGACCGCCTCGACCAGCGGCGTGGCTTCCGGGGAGCTGTCGACGGTGATCGTTTCCTTCGCTTTTGCTGTTACCGAATAATGTACAAGAGTTTTCGCAAGGTGCAGAATTCTTTTATCCTTCATGGCTCCTCCAGATCGTTTAAGAAGCAACATATTCTCGTTCAACAAAATGGAAACGTCAAGGGGATTGGAGGAGTGGATTGGTGGAGTTGTGGCGCGATGTGGGGAGAAGAAATCGCGTGAAGTATCCTAAGTCCGCATTAGGAAGCCGCTTGGCTTTTGGAGGTCGAAGAACCCATTTGATTGCTCCATTGCTCCACCTCTCCAGCACTCCATTTCCGCGCATAATTTCGTAACTCGTTTTATGGCCGGTTTATATGGGCTTTTTGGGAGGCTTTTTCATGCCTGTGGATAACTTGTTATTAAATCCCATTTTGCCCTCGGAGGACTCCGCTACAAATCGATTCGGCGGAATGTTTTACAACGTGCCGTTTTTTAGCTAGAAAGTTGTTGACGGAAGGTGGGTCAAAGTGGTTTAAAGTGTGGCAGGAGGAAAGGTCTGTGGAGAGCAATGAAGTAATGAAAACCGGTGACTGGCCCATGGGTGGGACCTTTGTCGGTACGTTTACCCATTCTCTGGACACAAAAAAGCGTCTGACCATTCCTTCTGACTGGCGGGAGATGGCGGGGGATCCGAGGTTTTTTGTCCTCCCGGGCGTGAATCTGAAGTGCCTGTATGTGTTTCCGGCGCAAGAGATGATGAGGCGTTTGGAGAAATTTCGCAACGTATCGATTGCGGACGCCAAGGCACAGCAATTCGCGCGGACCTTCTTCTCGCGGGCCAATCAGGTCCCGTGGGATTCGCAGGGTCGGATTCGTGTCGGCGACGATCTTTTGGAGTACGCGGGTTTATTGAACCAGGTGATGCTGGTGGGAATTGGCAACCGTTTCGAATTGTGGAGCCCAGAACAATGGAAAGAACAGAATGCGCAAGTGGAGCCGTCCAGCTTCGTGGAAGCAGCACAGTATATCGGGTTCTAAATTTTTTAGGGGAACATCTGCTGGGCATCCCGGGAGCGATGGGGGCGTCTTCAGCGAAGGTTTCCTGGTGGGACGATTCGGTCCTCGATGATACGGCGAGCGTCTGGGAAGTCCGGGCGGCGAACCGGAAGAACGAACAAGCGGAACTTTGGAATCGGGAGGCGCGGCCGGTCGTGAAGGCGGAGCCGCAGGGGATGGCTGTTTCGGAAATCAAACCCGTTGCTTTCACGGCGCGGTTTGAGGAGAAAAAAGAAAAAATGAGCATGCTGGATCGTGCGAAATTTTTAAGGATCAGCCAGTCGTTATATGACGGCAAGGAAAAGGGCCGGTGGTTCAACTTGCCCCAGCCCAAAGACAATTGCCTGCGTTCGCAAATGACGAACACCAACGGATGCAAGGTTGACACCAGCCGTACGCACCGTTCGGCGCCGCGTTTTTCCGGTACGGTCGGCCGGCAGCGCGCTAATGGATTTTTGTTCAGTTAAGAGGAGGTCCGAACCGGCGGGCTTGTGCGGCCGCGGGGGACTGACGCCATGCATCGGCCTGTCATGCTCAAGGAAACGATCGCTCTGATGCAGATCGTGCCGCAGGGCGCTTATCTCGATGGGACGTTGGGTTCGGGAGGACATGCGGAAGCGATTTTGGAGGGCTTGGGCGAGGGCGGCAGGCTGCTGGCGATCGATCGGGATGTGGATGCTCTGACGCGGAGCCGGGAGCGATTGGCCAGGTACGGATCGAAGTGCCTTTTGGAGCACGGAGATTTTGCCGATATGATGGAGATCGCGCAACGCAGCGGAATCCAGGGCGTGCAAGGCGTGTTAGTCGATCTGGGCATGTCGTCGGATCAGGTGGACACGCCGGAGCGCGGCTTCAGTTTTCAGCAGGATGGCCCTCTCGATATGCGCATGGACCAGACCCGTCCCGGCACCGCCGCGGACTTGGTCAACACCCTCGAAGAAGCCGAACTGGCCCATTTGATTTTCCGTCTGGGAGAGGAACACGCCTCGCGCCGCATTGCGCGTGCGATCGTCGAGGCCCGCCAATGCCGCCCTATTGCCACTACCGCCGAATTGGCCGGGATCGTCTCCCGGGCCAAGGGCGGACGCCGGAGCGGTACGCATCCGGCGACGCAGACGTTTCAGGCGTTGCGGATGGCGGTGAATCACGAGCTGGAAAGCATCCGGCAGGGGCTGGAGGCGGCGGTTCGGCTGGTGACGCCCGGGGGCCGGGTGGCGGCGATTTCGTTTCACAGCACGGAAGACCGGCTGGTGAAGCAGCTTTTCAATCTGCATGTGGGGCGCTGGGAGTCGTTGGAAGCCGGCGGGCAGCGGTGGGTGGGCGAGGAGCCCCGTTTTAAGTGGATTACCCGAAAGCCGGTAACGGCTTCGGACGAGGAATTGAAGGAAAATGCGCGGGCGCGGTCGGCCAAGCTCCGCGTTGTCGAAAGGTTAAGCTGACATGGGCAGAAAGAAAAATCGGAAGAAAGAATCGCGGGGATTCAGTTTCCCGGCTCCTTTTGCGGCCATGCTGGCCGTGGCGACGGTGGTGGCTCTGAGTTACCTGTGGCTGTTCAGCCGCTGTGAAGCTCTGGGCGCCCGCATCAAAGGTCTGGAAGAAAAAAAGACCGAACTGCACAAGCGGGTGCTGAACGAGGAGTACAAGCTTTCGAGCATGAAGTCGCC
Source organism: Lentisphaerae bacterium GWF2_57_35 (assembly GCA_001804865.1). GTDB lineage: Bacteria > Verrucomicrobiota > Kiritimatiellia > CAIQIC01 > GWF2-57-35 > GWF2-57-35. Next base: position 113,995 of record MHBK01000006.1, on the reverse strand, counting down.
CCGCAATATCGAGGCGTTGATGAAGCGCCATAATCTGGCCATGAGCTGGCCGCGCGAAAGCCAGATTGTCCGGTTGCGATTCCAGGCCGGTGCGACGGTCGAACGGACCGTGGCCGTGCGGAACGATTATGCCCGGGCCGGACAGGTGAACGATTAGCGAAATGGGAGCCCATGATCGAGCGCAGTCATACAGGACGTATTTTTTTTGCGATTATGACGATCGCGCTCCTCTGGATGGGGCTGGGCGTTCGCCTGGTCTATCTGCATTTGGGTCCCAACGAGGGCTTGCGCGCCCGCGTCGAACGGATTCGGGCGGTCGAGCAGGAAATTCCCGTGGGGCGGGGGCGGATTCTCGACTGCCACAATAACATCCTGGCGCTGGACCTGGCGGTCAAGGATGTGTGCGTGGATCCCAAAACCATTGTCAGCAACGGCCATCTCAAGGTGGTCGGCGCCCATCTGGCGCGCATGCTGCAGCTCGACCCGGCCATGGTTTTTTCCAAACTCAACCGGCCCACCCGTCGCTACGAGTGCGTGAAGAAATTTGTGGAGGAAGACACCGCCAAACTCATCGAACGGATGCAGTTGAAGGGCGTCTTCATGCGGGACACCACGACCCGATATTATCCCCACGGCCCGATGATGTGCCACGTGCTGGGCTTTTCCAATATGGAAGGCGTGGGCAGCGCCGGCCTCGAATTGAAAATGAATTTCTACCTGCGCGGACGCTCCGGCTTCCGGATCAGCGAGAAGGATGGCCGCCGCCGCGAGCTGTACATGCACCGCCGCCTTGAAATCAATCCACAGGAAGGCTGCGATATTTATACGACGATCGATCAGAACATCCAGTATATCGTCGAGAAAACCCTGGATGCGGCGATGGTCGAGCATTCGGCCCAGGGCGCATGGGCCATTGTCGAGCGCGTGAAGACCGGCGAAATTCTGGCCATGGCCTGCCGGCCGGCATACGACTTGAACGATTACCGGACCACGCCCGCCGGCAAAATGTTGAACCGGTCGATCGGCTACGTGTACGAGCCCGGCTCCACCTTCAAGGTGGCGGTGATTGCGGCCGCCTTGAACGAAGGGACCGTCCACCCCGATCAGATTTTTAACTGCGAGAACGGCCGCTGGATTTACCAGGGCCGGCCCCTGCGGGACTTTCATCCGTACGGCATGCTTTCCGTGGCCGATATCGTGAAAAAATCCAGCAACATCGGCGCGGCCAAGGTGGCCTTGACGCTGGGCGAAAGCCGCCTGGAAAAATATTTGCGCGCTTTCGGATTCGGCAAGAAGACCGGCATCGACCTGCCGGGCGAGGAAGGCGGCATCCTGCATCAACGCGCCAAGTGGACTTCCCTGAGCATCTCGCGCATCGCGATGGGGCATGAGGTCGGCGTGAGTTCCCTGCAGATGCTGAACATGCTTTGCTCGATCGCCAATAATGGATTTCTGATGAGGCCGATGGTCGTCCAGCGCGTGGTGGACGCGCAGAATCGGACGTTGGCGTCGTTCTCGCCCGAGGTGATGGGCCGGCCCATCCGCGAGGAAACGGCGCAGAAGATGCAGCAGTTGTTGACGCGCGTGACGGAAAAAGGCGGTACCGGAACGCGCGCCCAGGTGGAGGGTTATCACGTGGGCGGCAAAACCGGAACGGCCATCAAGCCCATCCCCGGCGGCTACTCGCATGACCGGAACATTGCGTCTTTTGTGGGCTTCATTCCGTCCGACAGCCCGGAGCTGGGCATTATTGTAGTTATTGACGAGCCGCAGCCGCTGCATACCGGCGGCGTCGTGGCGGCGCCGGTATTCCGGGAGATAGCCTCGCAGGTCGTGCGCTATCTCGACATTCCTCCGACCGATGCGGAGCCGGTGCTGGTGTTGGACGATACGCCCCCGTCCGACGAGATCCCGGATGAAAATTTATGAGAACAGGAGCTTTGGCCCATACGACGATGAGACTGGACACCCTGATTAAGAAGATTCAACCGGAGACCGTCAAAGGCTCGAAAAGCGTTGAAATTGAAGGTTTGGCGTACGATTCGCGGCAGGTGCGCCCCGGATTTCTATTTGTCGCCCTGCACGGACAGAATCGCGAAGGCGCCGAGTTTCTCGACGACGCCGTGCATCGGGGCGCCGCGGCGATCGTTTCCGAGGAGCCCCGTCCCCTCCGGCGCGATGCGACGCAGATTCAGGTGCGCGACGCCCGGTTGGCGCTCGCCCAACTGGCTTGCGCCTATTATGGAGAGCCCTCTTCCAAGCTCGACGTGGTCGGCATTACGGGAACCAACGGCAAGTCGACCACCTCCTTCATGGTGCGCGACATTTTGCGGGCTGGAGGTCGGACGCCCGGCCTGCTGGGCACCATTCGCTACGAAATCGGCGAACGGTGCATTCCCGCCTTGCGCACCACGCCGGAAGCGACCGACATCCAGTCCATGCTGGACCAGATGATCCGTGCCGGTTGCCGGAGCGTCGTGATGGAAGTTTCGTCGCACGGCCTGGTCCAGAAACGGACGTGGGGGCTGGATTTCGATGTGGCGGTATTCACCAATCTGACCCGCGACCATCTCGATTATCACGAGACCATGGAGAATTACTTCGATGCCAAGGCGACCCTGTTCCAGGAGCTGGGGAAGAAGTCGAAAGCCGCCACGGCCGTGATCAATATCGACGATCCCTGGGGCGTTCGGTTGGCGGCGAGCCATGCCCCGCAGGCCGGCTTGCTCACCTATGGGTTGCATCCGGAAGCCATGATGCGGGCCGAGGAAGTTCACTGCTCCGCCGAGGGTTCCTCCTTTTGGGTGGCCAGTCCCTGGGGGCGGGTGCGCTTTCAACTAAAGGTGCTGGGCCGGTTCAATATCAGCAACGCGCTGGCCGCCACGGCCGCCTGCGGCGCCTTGGGAATCAAGCCGGAAACGTCCGCCGAAGTCCTGGCCTCCATGAAGCCGGCGCCCGGTCGTCTCGAGCAGATCCCCAACGAGCGCGGGGCGCTGGTTTTTGTCGATTACGCCCACACCGACGATGCCCTGGCCAATGTCCTGCAAACCTTGCGGGAGATCACGAAGGGCCGGCTGATCGCAGTTTTTGGCTGCGGCGGCCGCCGCGATCGCGCCAAGCGCCCGCTGATGGGCGCGGTGGCCGGCCGCATGGCGGATTTTTCCATCGTCACCAGCGACAATCCCCGCAACGAGGACCCCGTGGACATCATTGTCCAGGTGGCCGCGGGTTTCGGATTCTCCGGCCAATTCGAAATGGAGCTGGATCGGCGCAAGGCCATAGCGCGGGCTCTATCGATGGCCCGGGAGGGCGACACCGTGCTGATCGCCGGGAAAGGGCACGAGAATTACCAGGAATTTGCCAACACGATCATCCCGTTCGACGATCGTGACGTGGTTCGTGAATTATTGAGAAACATGGGAAATCAGAAGCCGGAAACCAGGGAGGGAGAATAACCGTGAGCACCGCAACCATGCATTCCGGACCGGCGCAGGCCGGCCATGAACTGGATATTGCCGTCAAATGCTGCATCTGCCATCGGGTGCAGATTGAAAAACGCTGGCTGACCGAACTCCCGGGCCGTTCGCGGGATCGGATATATTCCCATGGCTACTGTCCTTCCTGCTACCAGGAAGCGATTGAAGAACTGTCTTTGTGCCCGATGGCCTGGCCCTGAAATGACCAGGAGGAGTGGTTAACACATGCCGGTATTTGACGCCAAAGAGCTTGCAGCCTGGACGGGGGGAACATGGATCGCGGGCGCGCCCCCGATGCCGATCGGCGGAGTCTCCATCGACAGCCGGAACTTGAAGCCCGGGCATCTGTTTGTGGCCATCCGCGGCGAACGTTGCGACGGACACGATTTTGTTGACCAGGCGGCGGGCCAGGGCGCGGCCGTGGTGGTGCGGCGCGACTTCGCGCTGTCGTACGCGGGCGCCGGATCGCTGCTGGCGGTTGACGATCCGCGGGCGGCTCTGGCGGCGATGGCGCAGGGCTATCGCGCCGGCCTGAAGGCGGAATTGATTGCCCTGACCGGCAGCGTAGGCAAGACGACCGTGAAGGAGATGACGGCGGACATCCTCTCGACGCTGGCGCCCACAGCTCGTACGCGCGGCAACTGGAACAACGACCTCGGCTTGCCGCTGAGCCTGCTGGCCTTGGAACGCGACCACGTTTATGGCGTCTTTGAAGTCGGGATGAACCATCCCGGCGAATTGGAGCCGCTTTGCGCGATGATCCGCCCGACCTGGGGCGTGATCACCACGATCGGCCCGGTTCATATTGAGTTTTTTCAGTCGGTGCGGGCGATAGCGAACGAAAAGGCGACCGTATTCAGAGCCCTGCCGCCCGACGGCACAGCCGTGGTCAGCCGGGACGAGGAGTGGTTCGACTTGCTTCGCGATGCGGCGCGTTGCCGCGTCGTCACCACTTCGCTGTCGACGACCGCCGATTACGAAGGGCGGATCGAATCCGAAGCGGACGGACGATTTGCGGTATTGGAACGAGCCAGCGGCGAGCGGATGGAATTGCAGGCGTCCTTGCCGGGGCGGCATGTGATTCAGAACGCATTGCTGGCCGTGGCCGTAGGCCGTGGACATGGAGCTTCCTGGCCGCAAATCGCCGGGGCGCTCGGCCGGTTTGCGCCGCCGCCCATGCGCTGGAGCCGGACGACCGTTGGCGGCGTGCTGGCGATCAACGACGCCTATAACGCCAATCCGTTAAGCATGCGGGCGGCGCTGAGGACTTTTGCAGATGTGCCTGCGACGGGCCGACGTTGGGTGGTGTTGGGCGGCATGAGGGAGCTGGGGGCGGTCGAACGGTCCGAACATCTCGCCCTTGGACGCGATGCGGTCAACGGTCCGTGGGCCGGCGTGCTGGCGGTCGGCCAGCTTGGCCAACTGATTGCCGAAGGGGCTCGGACGGAGGGTGCGACAGATTTGGAAGTAGTGGTTTGCGGGAATTGTGCGGAGGCGGCGGCCCAATTGGCCGAACGGTTGCGCCCGGGCGACGCCCTGTTGCTCAAGGCTTCGCGGGGCGAACGCCTGGAGGAAGTTTTAAAGGAATTGGAAAAACGTTTGGAATCGGCGGCGGAAGACCGTGTTCCGTCGTCCGGATCGTAACAAGGAGACGATCATGCTGGCTGAGAAAATCGAACGCATCGAAGATTTGGCCGTTTATCAGACTTTTCGGAAATTGGCGGACGAAGTGGAGAAGGTGAGCCGGGAATATGGGCTCAGCTATCGCTGGCTGCGAAACCAGACCTTGCAGGCTTCGGAATCCGCTTGCGCGCATTTGACCGACTCGGCCTATGTCGAGTTTACCTCCGGTTTTTTGAAGGCCCTGTATCGAAGCCGGAGCGAGGCCCGGGGTACGATGACGCATCTGGCTTCCGCCCGCGACGCGGATCTTTTGAAGGGCGGCGATTCGTTGATCGGACGCTATGAAAATGCGGTGGCCGAACTGGGGCGCCTGATCCGGCATGTGGAGGAGGCGATCGAGTTGCGAAGCATGAGCACCCGTTCGTTGCATTTGAAGAAAGACGAAAAACACGGCGCGACAACAGCCGCAGTACATCATGGACAAGCCTGGGCTCTGCCGGTCCAGGCGTAAGCAACTAGAATGCTGTATTATTTACATTTATTGACGGAGTGGTTTTCGCCGCTGCGGGTGTTTCGCTACATCACGTTTCGGGCCTTGGCGGGGGCCGGCACGGCGTTTATCATTTGTCTGATCGTCGGACCCTGGATGATCCGGATGCTGCGCCGCCTGAAAATGGGGCAGCCCATCCGCCGCAGCGAAGCGCCGCCGCTGGTTATTTTTCACGGCAAGAAGGAAGGCACGCCGACCATGGGCGGCGTGCTGATCATTCTGTCGGTGGTCATTTCGACCTTGCTCTGGACGCCCTGGAGCAACGGGTTTGTCTGGATTGCGCTGCTCACGATGTGCTTCATGGGCGGCATCGGATTTCGCGACGATTTTCTGAAGGTGACCAAGAAAAATACCAAGGGCCTCGGCGCTCGCAGCAAATTGTTCTGGCAACTGGCCTGGGTGGTGGTGGTGTTTGCCGTGCTGCTGATCTGGCCGACGACGCGCGAGCAATGCCGCCAGCTCATGGTTCCATTTTTGAAGGATCCGTTGATTCAGGATCTGGGATTGATTGGAACCTTTCTTTTCCTGGCGCTGGTGATGGTGGGGTCCACCAATGCCGTCAATCTGACGGACGGCTTGGACGGGCTGGCCATCGGCTGCAGCAACTCCGTGGCGCTGGCGTATCTGGTGATGGCTTATATCGCGGGGCATGCGGGCCTGGCGAAATATTTGCAGGTGCCCTACATTCCCGGCACGGGCGAATTGGCCGTCTTCTGCGGCTGCCTGTTGGGCGCAGGGCTCGGGTTCCTGTGGTATAATTGCCACCCGGCGCGGGTATTCATGGGCGATACCGGAAGCCTGGCGCTGGGCGGGGCCATCTCCATCGTCGCGGTTCTGATCAACCAGGAGCTGGCGCTGATTCTGGTGGGCGGCGTGTTTGTGGCCGAGGCGTTGAGCGTGCTGCTCCAGGTTTCCTATTTCAAACTGACCGGCGGACGCCGGATTTTCAAGTGCTCGCCCCTGCATCATCACTTCGAAGTGCTGGAGAAAGAGCGCGCGGAAAAAGAAGGGCGCGACGTAGAGGTGGTCGAGACGATGATCACGATTCGATTCTGGATTCTGTCGATCATCTGCGCCTTGTTGGGCGTGGCCATGTTGAAACTGCGCTGACATGAAAACGTATTCCAAAGCCTTGGTCTGCGGATTGGGCGACAGCGGGGAGGCGGCCGCCGAATTGTTGTTGCGGGAAGGTTCGGAGGTCCTGCTGATCGACCGCGGCGATACGCCCGCGCTTCGCGAAAAAGCCTGTGCGCTCGAGGCGAAAGGCGCCCGCGTGCTGCTGGGCGCCGCCGACGTTCCCGCCGGCGATTTCGATGTGTGCATCGCCAGCCCGGGCTTGGCCCTGCAATCGCCGTGGCTTTCCGACGTGAGCCGTCGCGGCACGGAAGTGCTGGCGGAAATGGAGTTGGGCTGGAGCCGGCGTCGCGGACGGGCGATCGCCGTGACGGGCTCCAACGGCAAGAGCAGCGTGGTGAAATGGCTCGCCGAATCCCTTCAGCAAGCCGGCTTGCGCGCTTTGCCGGTGGGCAATTACGGCCTGCCTGTCGCTCGCGCGGTCATGGAGCATCCGGAGTTGGATTGGATGGTGGTGGAGGTCAGCTCGTTTCAGTTGGAAACCGTCCGCGAATTTCGCCCGGAGGTCGGGGTCCTGTTGAACGTACATCCGAATCATTTGGACCGGCATGGCGGCATGGACGGCTACCAAGCCATGAAGGCCCGGCTCTTCGAGCGCGCCAGTGGAACGGATCGCTGCATTGTTTTCCAACCGCTGCTGGACGACGTGCGCCGCCGGTCCGGCGGAAAAGGGCAGTGGATCGGCTTTGGAACCACCGACGATTGCGATTACGTTTATCGCGATGGGCGTGTGTGGAAAGACGGGCGTTCCCTGGCTTGTCTGGACGGCTCGTATTTCGGCAACGACATCCTCGGGTTGGCCGCCGCCGCGGTGGTGGCCGCCGCCGAGGGGTGCGGCATCCCGATCTCAGCCGTCGAAAAGGCCGCTCAACAGTTTCAACCTTTGCCGCATCGCATGCAAAAGGTTCGCGAGTTGGGCGGCGTCGTTTTCGTCAACGATTCCAAGGCCACCAATCTGGCCGCGATGGCGGCCGCGCTGAAAATGACGAAAGGTCCCGTGCGGCTAATTGCCGGGGGTTTAGTCAAGGAGAAAGATTTTAGTTTTGTAAAAGAATTGCTGGCACAGAAGGTCAGCGGGGTTTACCTTATCGGGAAAGCATCGGATGAAATGGCCTCGGCATGGTCGGATGTTGCTGCTTGTTACAAGTGCGGCGCCCTCGATTCTGCGCTGCAAAAGGCATGGAACGACGCGGTAAGGGGGGAGACCATTTTGTTATCGCCCGCTTGTGCCAGCTTCGACCAGTTCCGCAATTTCGAAGAGCGGGGCGACCGTTTTATAAAAGTGGTTGAAAAATTGAACGATAGGATCGCATAATTGCAGTCAAATCAAGTGGAGAAAAAATGAGACAGCGTAGTGAAAGGAGTGGTCATATGAGAGCCCCTGTATTGATAGGTATAGTAGTCAGCCTGCATTTGTTCGCGGTGGGCGCGATTATTTTTATGCAGGGGTGCGGAACGAAGGGCCCGATCGTGGTTGAGCCGCCGCCCGCGCCGGTGATGCCTCCTAAGCAGGACCCCATGACGCAACCGCGGCCCGTATTCCAGCCGCCGGTGCCGGTGGAAGCCGCTCCTTCGATGATCGAGCCGGCCGGCAACAAGATTTATCAGGTTCAGAAAGGCGACTCGCTTTCCCGGATCGCTAGCCGGGTCGGCGTCAGCGCCCGTGAAATCATGGAGCTGAACAAGATCAAGAATGCCAATCACATTCGTATCGGCCAGAAATTGATCCTGCCCGATTACGCCAGCGTCTCCGCCATGTCCGCTCCTGCGCCGAAGCCGGTCACGCACCGGGAAGCGCCGAAGGCGGCGCCCAAGGCGGCCAGGGAAGTGGTCGGCGCCGGATCGACTTACGTTGTACAGCCCGGCGACAGCCTGTCGAAGATTGCCGTCCGTCATGGCGTCTCGGTGACGGCGTTGCGGGATACGAACAAACTTAAAGGCGAAAAGATTCTGGTCGGCCAAAAGCTGGTCATCCCGGGAGGAAAGACGGCGGAGAAGAAGACCGTGAAGCCCGCCGCGCCGGCTGCTGCGCCTGCGGCTCCGGCGGTCGCTCCGGAAGCGCCTGTGGCGGTAGAAGCGCCTGCGGTTCCGGCGATGACGGAACCGGCTCCCGCTCCGGCGGAGCAGCCCGCGGCTGCGCCTCAACCCGTGCTCTCCTCCCAGGATCAGCCTTTGGATTATACGGTGCAGGATGGCGATACGGTTGAAAACATCGCCAAGCTCTTCATCGTACGCAAGGAAGACATCATGCGGTTGAACAATCTCGGGCCGACCGATATCGTCAAGCCCGGCCAGAAGATCAAGATTCCGCCTTCAAGTCCGTAATGCGTTGTCGATGGATTCATGAACAGGGCCCGGCTTAACCAACCGGGCCCTGCGTATGAAGAACGGCCTGCCCGATGTGGAAAACGACGAGTGTAATAATCGGCATAGTTTTACTTCTGATCACGCTGGGCATCGTCATGCTGGCGAGCACCAGCGGGATTCAAGGCCAGAACCAATTCGGCAATCCCAATTACTTCATTCATCGGCAACTGCTTTGGCTGTCGATTGCCGCCATCGGCGCGCTGATTACAGCGCGTATCGATTATCATGTCTGGCGCACGATGGCCGTACCCCTGGTGGTGGTCAGCGCCGTGTTGTTGGTCATGACGCTGCTGCCGCATATTGGGCAAACCGTCAAGGGCAGCAGCCGCTGGCTGCGATTTGGCCCGGTGACGTTTCAGCCGTCGGAACTGGCTAAATTCACGTCGATCGTCATGCTGTCGTGGTGGATGGCTCGCGTGCAGCGCCGGGCCGAAGAATTTCGTAGAGGCCTGGTCATCCCCTTGGGATGCCTGGGCGTCATACTGCTGCTGATTTTTGTCGAACCCGATTTCGGGACCACGATGCTGATCGCCGTCGTCGGCTTTTCGCTGATGTTTGCCGGCGGTTCGCGCTTTAGTTACCTGCTGATCTCGGCCTTGCTCGGATTGCTTTTCTTTACGCTTGCCATCATGCAGGACGCGGAGCGCACACGGCGTATTGTGGCATTTCTAAATCCGGAGAAATACGCCCAGGACGAAGCCTTTCAATTGTTGAACGCCATCTATGCGTTTGTGATTGGCGGCGGCATGGGCACCGGTTTGGGGCAGGGGCTTCAGAAAAAATTCTATTTGCCGGAAGCCCACACGGATTTTATTTTCGCGATCTTGGGCGAAGAATTGGGACTTCCGGCCTCCATGTTTGTGGTATTGCTGTTTGTCGCTTTTCTGATTTGCGGCACGCGCATCAGCGTCCGGGCGCCCGATAAATTCGGACGGTTGCTGGCGTTCGGCATTACCCTGATGATTGCGTTGCAAGGATTGATCAACATCGCGGTCGTTACCGGCTGCATGCCCACCAAAGGCCTGCCGCTGCCATTCATCAGCTTCGGCGGTTCCAGCCTGCTCGTTTCGCTGTCGATGGTTGGCGTGCTGATTAACGTGGCCCGTCAGAGCGGCGGCGATCTGGAGGCGTCCGGCCATTATATCAAGGATTCGGCGCATCAGTTGTAAGAAGAGAAGCCGGGCCGCCCGATGCCATGACGAATGTCTACGCCTTCGAATGATTCCGATCCTCGACTCCAGCCTTGTTTTTCCCGGTAAATCGCCGTATGTATTACCGCTCACCGACGATGGAAAGGAAATCCGGATGAAAAAGAATACGTTGAAAAAGAATCAGGACTACGTGGTCAGGGATCTCTCGCTGGCGGATTTTGGCCGCAAGGAAATCGAGCTGGCCGAACATGAAATGCCCGGCCTGATGGCCCTGCGCAAGGAGTTTGGAGCCCAGAAGCCATTGAAGGGCGCCCGGATTACCGGTTCGTTGCACATGACCATTCAGACGGCGGTGTTGATCGAGACCTTGCAGGCCTTGGGCGCCAAGATTCGCTGGGCAAGCTGCAACATTTTTTCCACCCAGGATCATGCGGCCGCGGCGCTCGCGGCGATCGGCACGCCCATTTATGCCGTCAAAGGCGAGACCCTGGAAGAGTACTGGGATTATACGGACCGCATTCTCGATTGGGGCGACGGACAAGGTCCCAACATGATTCTCGACGACGGCGGCGACGCCACCTTGTTCGTTCATCTGGGCTATCAGGCGGAGAACGATCCTTCCATTCTCGACCGCAAACCCGGCAGCCATGAAGAGGTGATTCTGTTGGCTCAGTTGAAGAAAGCGCTCAAGCGCGATCCCGGGCGTTTTCATCGAATGGTCAAAGAAATCCGGGGCGTGAGCGAGGAGACAACCACCGGCGTGCATCGCTTGTACAAGATGCAGGAAAAAGGCGAGCTGCTCTTCCCCGCGTTCAACGTCAACGATTCCGTCACCAAGTCCAAGTTCGACAACATCTATGGCTGCCGTCACTCGTTGGTGGACGGCATTATGCGCGCGACCGACGTCATGATCGCCGGCAAAGTGGCCGTCGTGGCCGGGTATGGCGATGTCGGCAAGGGCAGTTGCCAATCGTTGAAGGGACAATGCGCCCGCGTGGTCGTGACAGAAGTCGATCCGATCTGCGCCTTGCAAGCCGCTATCGACGGCTATGAAGTCATGACGATGGACGAAGCCTGTAAGATCGGCGATATCTTCGTGACGGCTACGGGCTGCTGCGACGTCATCACCGAGCAGCACATGAAGCAGATGAAGAATCTGGCGATCGTCTGCAATATCGGCCATTTCGACAGCGAGATTCAGACGGAGAAAGTCCGCAAGTACAAGTGGACCGAAATCAAACCCCAGGTGCATCGCATCGAGTTCCCGAGCAAGCGGAGCATCCTCCTGCTGGCCGAAGGCCGGCTGGTCAACCTGGGCTGTGCGACGGGGCATCCGAGCTTCGTCATGTCCAACAGCTTCACCAACCAGACCATGGCGCAGATCGAGCTGTATGCGAACCCCGGCAAATACCCGGTGGGCGTCTACGTGTTGCCCAAAAAGCTCGACGAAAAAGTGGCCCGGCTGCACTTGGATAAATTGGGCGTGAAACTTGAACGTCTCACGAAGAATCAGGCCAACTATCTTGGCGTGCCGGTCGAGGGGCCGTACAAGGCCAGTCATTATCGATATTAATCCGAAGCCGTCCCGGCGCGGAGGGCGTTGTGTTTTGTGGGCGTCGCTCGGCGACGCCCACAAGCCGGGACGTGTGGGCGCCATAAAGGAAGATCGATGACGCAAAAACGGGTGATCGACCGTTCTACGTGGGCTCGGCGTGAGCATTTCGCCTTTTTCGAAGGCTTTGAGCATCCGCATTTTGACATCACGGGGCCGCTGAATGTGACGCGTGCGGTGGCCTATGCCCGCAGCTCCGGCGATTCCTTTTTCAAGCTGATTCTTTTTCTGAGCATGAAGGCGGTTCATGCCGTGCCGGAATTTCGCTGCCGAGTGGAGGGGGCTGACGTCGTGGAATACGAAACCGTCGATGTCGCCCCGACCTACATGCCGAAGAATCGTCCCGGCCTCTACAGCAACATGGTGGTCGCTTATAACGCCGACTATCGCCGGTTCGCCGCCCATGCGGCGGACGCGATGAACGAACAGGATCGGCGGCCCACCATGCAGGGCTCCGGGGACCGGCTCGACGTGGTCTATGCCACCTGCATCCCCTGGATTTCTTTCACCAGCCTGACCAATCCGGTGTACGCCGTTCGCACAGATTCCGTCCCCCGGCTCGCCTGGGGAAAATATACGGACGAGCAGGGGGTTTTGAAGATGCCCTACACCGTCCAGCTTCATCACGGTCTGGCCGACGCCTATCATGCAGGGGTTTTCTTTTCGCGGTTGCAGGATTATTTGAACGATCCGGCAGGGGCGGTGGTGGTCCATAGCCCGTGAACAATAATCAGTGGCCGGGACCTGATACCAGATAACTGATCACTGATAACTGATCACTGATTACTGATAACTGATTACTGATTACTGATCACTGATCACTGATTACTGATCACTGATAACTGATCACTGATTACTGATTACTGATAACTGATCACTCCGTCCCCTGGCCGTATTCAGGAAAACGACTCGATCAACAAGAGACGACATGCTGACCGACAACATACTCGACATCATTGGAAATACGCCGCTCATCCGGTTGCGGAGCGAGAACGTGTATACGAAGGCGGAGTTTTTGAATCCCGGGGGAAGCATCAAGGATCGCGTGGCGCTGGCCATGCTCGAAGGGGCGGAGCGGGATGGGAAGCTTCGTCCGGATTCGATCATCGTCGAGCCCACCTCCGGAAATACCGGCATCGGCATCGCTTTGGTCGGACGCTTAAAGGGCTACAAGGTGCGCATCGTCATGCCGGAAAACATGAGCGACGAACGCAAGAAATTGATCCGAACCCTGGGGGCGGAGTTGATCCTGACTCCGGCCCGGGAGAGTCTCGCCGGGGCGGTTCGCGTGGTGGAGGAATTGGCGGCGGCGGACGCCCGAATTTACGTGCCGCAACAATTCAGGAACCCGGACAACCCGCGCGTTCATTACGAAGAAACCGCGCATGAAATATGGCGGCAGATGAGCGGCGAAGTGGACTGCTTTGTTGCCGGCGTGGGCAGCGGCGGCACTCTGCAAGGCGTGGGCCAATTTCTGAAGGAGCACAAACCGGGCGTCCGGATTGTCGCCGTCGAACCCAAAAACGTTTCCGCTATTCTGGGCCACGAGCCGGGCCTGCATCAGATTCAGGGCATTGGCGATGGATTTATCCCGGATATATTGGACGTATCGATAGTCGATGAGGTGATCGAAGTGACCGATGAAGACGCTATCGAGACCACTCGCCGGCTGGGAATGGATTTCGGATTGCTGGTGGGGATCTCTTCGGGCGCCAACGTTTGGGCGGCGCGCGAGTTGTCGAAGAAGATCACGGGAAATATTGTCACCGTGCTGCCCGATCGGGCCGAGCGCTACTTCAGTACCGCGCTCTTGTGATGTTTTTGGGTTATACTGACAGAACGTTGTGGGCGGTGTGGATAAAGGGGGGCTTATGAAACACGTGCGTTGGGGCTTATTGGGGACGGGAGGCATTGCGAAGGTATTTGCCGATGAGTTGGCCTTGTTGCCGCAGGCGCGGGTGCAGGCCGTCGGCTCGCGCACGAAGGAGAAGGCCGATGCCTTTGCTCGTGAGTTCAACGTGCCGCGAACGCACACGTCCTGCCAAAGTCTGGCGGACGATCCTGAAGTCGACATCATCTACATCGCTACGCCGCATTCCGGACATTACACCGAGATGCTGACTTGCCTGCGCGCCGGCAAACCGGTGCTTTGCGAGAAAGCCTTTACCTTGAACGCCCGCCAGGCCGGGGAAGTCGTCGAGCTGGCTCGTGCGAAAAAACTTTTTCTCATGGAAGCGATGTGGATGCGTTTTTTCCCGGTCATTCGGGTGGTGCGAGATTGGGTGCGTAGCGGACGTCTGGGCAATTTGACCGGCATAAAAGCGAGTTTCTGCGGCCACATGGATTTCAAGCCGGAGCATCGCATGTTCAATCCGGCCTTGGGCGGCGGCGTGCTCCTGGATCTGGGCGTGTATCCGATTTCACTGGCCAATATGCTGCTGCCGGATTTTCCCGTAGAGCTGAAAGGCACAGCCGAATTGGCGCCGTCCGGCGTGGATCAAGCCGACGAACTAATCCTGCGCTATGGGCAGGGCGTTGTGGCGGAACTGACTTGTTCCATCATTAAATCGCGACGCCGTACCGCCTGCATCTCGGGAGAACTTGGCGAGATTGTCATCCCTCACGAATGGTATTATCCCGGCCGGGCCGACCTGCGCATCAATGGCCGTCGCGTCGAAAGTTGCCGTATGAAGATCAAGGGGCGCGGCTATTTTTATGAAGCCTTGGAAGCCATGCGTTGCCTGCGCGAGGGACTGATCGAGAGCCCCATTATGCCTTTGGACGACACGTTGACGGTCATGCGCATCATGGATGCCCTGCGAGCCCCTTGGGGGTTTCGATATCCCGGCGAGTAGCTGGGAAGCGGGGCCGAGTGGCCTCGTCTCCAGAAGAGGATATGGAGCCGGGACGACCTCGTCCCGGTCTTCCTCCGATCCTGCGTGCGCGAGTAGATATTAGTACGGGAGGTGCGTTATGAGACAGAATCTGGCTTCAAACATTTACGGTTGGATCTTCGCAAGCCTGTTGCTTGTATCTTTTCTCTCCGGTCCGGTTCGAAACGCGACCGCAGGACAAGCCGAGAATCTGGGGCAAGTGCTGCAGGATCCCCATGCCCCTGTGGAGGCCGCTATCCTCGAGCCTGACGGATTCTACACCGGACCCAAAGCGGCTTCATCGCCTTCTTCGGCGCCTTCTGGACAACGACGGTTGCTGCCGGAAAATTACACGCTGGAAAGCCTGCAAGGCGATGCCCGCTTATTGACGACCTGCAAGCATGGACCCTCCGCTCAAAAGGCGCTTTGGGAAACGGTGGCGGAGTTGTCGGGATACTTCGATCGACGGCCCTTGGTCACCGGCGGATTCGCGGATAAGACCGACCGGCAGGCGCAGTTGGCGATGCAGTGCTCCCGCAACGGCGTCCCTATGCTCGGGCTGGCTCTGGCAGGCTCGGGCGAGGATGGAACGGCGGTGAGCGTGGTCTATGGCCGGCCTGAGATGGTCTTGCAGAACGCTGATGCCTGGTTGCGTAAGGCGGCGGCGACCCTGCCGCCTCCTCCCGCGTGGAGTACTCAGGCGTCGCCGATAGACCGAGCGCCCGTCCGGTGGCGGCAGGAGCAAATTCCCGATGGCAGCGGTACGTTGCGCCTGGCGGATGGCTGGCGGATTTCCAGCGCTACGAAGGCGATGGTCACCGTGGGCGGTCCGGGCGACCGGGAAATCCTGCTGGGCATCTGGGCGCCGGTGAACACGCCCGAAAACGAGCAATTCTTCATGCAGCAGCAGGCTAGTGTGGGCATTGCGCCGCGTCCCAGCGGGACGCTGGTCGCGCCAATGACCTCTCCTGCTGCGGCGATTATGGACGTGATGCCGCAGCTCAACCGGTTGGCCATGCGGCAAGGCTATCCCGGCATTGCAAATTTCTCCATCGTGGAGGAACGCCCGACGCAGTCTCCTTCCGGGCAAGCCGCATTTGTGCTTTGGGATTTCGATCGGATGCCGGACGGCGGCGCCGGCGAACGCTGGCGGGCGCTGAGCTGGGTCACGATCGGCGCAACCGGCGCCGGTCAATGGATGTTCTATATTTCGCAAGCATCCGCCCCGCTGGCTACCTTCAATGACGACCTTCCCATCATGATGGAAACCTGGAGCAGCTGGAAGATCAACGACGAGGTCTTCCGGAAGCGTTTGGCCGCCGCGGCGGAAAGCATCCGGCAGGGTGGAGAAGCCCTGCGCCAGTCGAATGAGTACCGCAACCGCGTCATGGACAATGCCATGGCCGATTGGGCCGAAACCATGCGCGGCACGCGTACCGTCGAGCATACCCCGACCGGATATCGCACCGACGTCGATCTCGGCTGGTCGACGGAAATCGTCGATAAGCTCAACGAACGATTCGGCGCCGGAACCTATCAGGAGATTCCGCTGAGGAATCAGTGAGAAAGGCATTGAAAGCTGAATGCTCAGTGCGCTGTCGTGTCTGCATATGGCCCGAGAAATCTCTCTCCGTTGAAGTGGATCATATGATCGGGATCTTCTGCGATCCACACCTCGGATTCCCATGAGATCTTCGTTAGAAACCTACGCATGCCGGTTCGTGTCGCGAAGGCCGTCACGAAAACAAGCCCGGCGCTGCATCCTTTAAAGAGGTCTTTCAGTTCTTTTCGGCGCTTTGGATCAACAGGACCTGCACTGGTAACCGCTTCAATGAGCAGGAGCCAATTCCGCTTCGTATCGTGAATCACCACGTCCGGCATTTTGGCTGGTGCAGGGACACAACGCAAAGCTGCTTCAGGTAATCCGCCTGCAAATGCAAAAACTTATTCTCGGCGTCGCCAATGTAAACAATGATCCCGCCTGGAGAGAACCTCGGGCAAAACTCTTCGATAATTTGCTTAATCAATGGGTTTTGTCCGCCGGGTGAGATGCTTGCCATCTCCCCCGATGGCAAACAGACGGGGATGCGTGAAAACTCCCGCTTTCGTTGAAGTTCTTTGATGACCCGCTCTCGACTAGACAAATATTCAGTCAGACCTAAAGGCCAATCAGGTGTGCCATAACGATGGATAAGACGAAGAGCGCTTGGTTCGATCTGATAGCATGTTTTTCCGCTGTTAGTGGGACGAGTGGGGCAATTCGGATTGCGAACCAACAACCCGGCCTCAACAAAATGCTTAATGGCCTCGTCGCGTATAGTTTCACGGGTGTTAGGTGCATATTTCACGCCGTAATGACGTTTAATGAATTCAATGATTGGAGTAATCCCCATGGATGGGTTGCATGCTTCCTGCCACGTGTTTTCAGGTTTCATTTCCAAGCAGGCAAGAAAAGAATAGATAGCTGTGTTGTTGCTTTGTCTCGGCCCGAAGCTTAAACAACGCAGCATGTCGGTCGCTTCCTCAAGTTTTTGCCTACGCATGGCCGCTTTGCTCGTCTTGGGTTTATCAGCCATTAAAAAGCTCCTTTTGGATGAGGTGATCGAGCTGTTCCTGGCTTGGAAAAGTTGCGCCGATTTGATGACCGAGTTTTTCAAGTTCAGTGCGTGAAGGATAGTTCAGGTTGCGCAAGTCAGTGGCATTAACCTGGGTATGCCCGTTGAATTGCCGAAAACACACGTCGAGCACTGTGGAATTAAGAAAAGCCGCCAAGCCGCAAGCCAAATCCATCGATAAACCCCGGCCGTGCACATGAAAATAATTGAGATGATTTTCAAAACCCACGCGTGCAGCCGCGATGCGCGTTGGATCATAAATGCAGGCCACGATTCGGCGGCGCTCTTCTTTGGAAGTGAATCGTTTGGCCAGAACGTAAACAGCGGCAGGGATCAGTAATTCCTGTGTTTCTTCGGCGTCAAGAATGGCGATGGGTTTGCGATGGGGCAGTTTCGGCCACATCACATAGCCGCCATTGAAATTGCCGGGATATATGAGCGGCACGGCATCGCGAGTCGGCTGAAGCAAAAGAAACGGCCGCGCGCGGAAATCAACAACTCGCCCGGTGGAAACCTCCAGGCCAAGTTCATTCAACGAGGTGTGCAACGTGGATAAAAGCAATCTCGCTTCATGCTGCGCATCGTCGGTGGTTATATGGATGAATTGTTCCGGATCGTCTGGCGAGACGATATCGTTATAAGCGCATTCGCGCTCTTTCACCGGGGCATGAGGGTTGCCGCTGCTGCTTGAAATGAGGACTGTCCGTGGTTTTACATGCGATTTTACCGCGTGTAAAATGATATTTTCCTGAAGCACGCTTTCCTGTGCAAACGCAGCGGAGCGACAGTCGAATAAATGAATCCTTCTTAAGGACATCAACTCCAAGAAAAATTTGCGAAACGGTTTGAAGTAAGGCCCATTGGCAAAACTCCGTGGAGTGATGGCCGCCATTTCCCCTCTGTCGCAAAGAAGTTTTGCCGCAAGAGCGAGGAATCCGGTGTAAAGATTAGAGGTTTCGATGCCCGCTGATCGCAACAAGAGTCGCGTCCGGGACGCGCTGTTGATCTTGTGGTACGGCGGATTAAGAATGGCCGCGTTAAATGGCGTTTGACGACTTGAAAAAAGATCGTTCCGCACCCAGGGCAATGCCGCCTCAAGAAAATCGACATTCTGAATGTCGGAAGTGAACTCGACTCCTTCATTCGCACACATTCCCCGGCAGTGGTCCATCGTCCGCTGTAATGAAGCCATGAGAGCCGAGTCTATTTCATAAGCGACCACATGAATCGATCGTGGCGCGACCTCGGTTGCGCAACGCGCTTCGACAAATGCCCTGATCAGCGCTCCCGCTCCCGCGCCGGCGTCCAATAGACGAATATCTCGCGTCTTCGCGGTAAACATGGAGGCCATCAATTCGGCAATCGGGGTGGGGGTAAAAAACTGCCCCAGTTCATGCTGTTTTGAAGGGGGCTGCGGCTTGATAGCAGCGCACACAGTTTGCACACTCGACCCTGCCGCTGCTGACTCTTTGAGTGTTTTTTTTCGTTTGCTCGAAGTTGTGGCGCTTTTCTTCATTGTAATCCCAACAGGACTTCAATTTAACTCTCCATCATGCGCAGACGGTAGGCGCCGGCGGAGAGGGACTTCAGATCGCGAATCTGGTCATCGGTGAGAAACGCGGGTTTGCCGACGATGGAGGCGGCGACAAAGGATTTGGCGGCGTCTTCGGCCACGCAGCATCTGAAGAAGGCCTGCTTCATGGTCTTCCCCAGGGTGACGACTCCGTGATGGGCCAGAAAGATGGTTTCGTGGGCTTGGGCGGCCGCGGCGACCGCGTCGGCAAGTTCCTGGGTAGAGGTTTTCACATAAGGCACGGCGGCGATCTGGCCCAAATCGTTCACCACCTCGGCGAACATGGGCTTGAAGTCGACTCCAGCGGTAATGACGCCGGAGGCCCAAGGCGAGTGCGTGTGAAAAATGGCTTGAATATCGGGTCGTACACGATAAACGGCCAAGTGCATCAGCAATTCGGACGTAGGTTTCAGCTTGCCTTCGAGCTGCTTGCCGGAGGCGATATCGACGCAGCAAAGATTGACGCCCTTCAATTCCGACATGGAAAGGCCGCTGGGCTTGACCCATATGAGCCGGCCCTCGCGGGCGCTAATATTCCCTCCGGCGCCGGCGCTGAGTCCGGCGGCGGAGATTTTTTTTCCGTATTCGGCCAGTTCTTGTCTGATTAATGGCATGAAAATCCCAAAGGCTATAACTTACTACTGCAAAAACCGTAGGTCCATCAAGAAAAAGCCGCTCATTATGTTCTCTGGAGGGCCATTTCACATCTGTCTGTAATTCAGATGGATGTAAGTAGACGTTATTCATTGCGCCGCAAACAAACCATTTTTTTTCAAAAGGAAGTTGACACAAAAAAATAAACCTGTAAATTCGACCGAAATCAAAAAGTCTCGAAAGGGATTTTTAAATATAGCAGAGACTGGATACGCAATGGCACTTCTTGCTGGCTCATGGGCATCCGAAAGGGAAGTGAGAGTAAGAAGAGTTGTTGTTGTCTGTCCATTTTGAGCGGTTGTTGAATCGATATCCGCCAGTGGCCCCGAATGAATGTGTCGGTGACAGGGGAGCGGTCGATACGAAAACGGTGGTTGCCGTACGAGTATGGGGCGGTCGTGAGGCCGAAAGAGGCCTTATCCTGAATCCTCGTTAGCGCCAAGGCAGGAGCCTATTGCGCGCATGAACGAGGGAATGGGAACAGATCGCATACGGGCTGATAACAGATGGGCTTTTAGAGCGCCCACGTAGCTCAGTTGGCAGAGCACGTCCTTGGTAAGGACGAGGTCAGCGGTTCGATCCCGCTCGTGGGCTCCACGATGATTGATGTGGACCGGGATGGTGAAAATCACGCACAGAGTGCGTTGGTTGCAAGGCTCCGAAGATTTTGGTGTTCGATGCAAGTGGCTAGGATTTGTCAGTAGAACAGAATAGATAAACATTGCCAGGTTAGGAGGAATTCCATGGCGAAGGATAAATTCGAACGTACTAAGCCGCACGTGAATGTCGGGACCATTGGTCACGTCGACCATGGCAAAACGACTCTGACCGCGGCCATCACGAAGGTTCAGGCTTCTAAAGGCCTGAGTCAGTTCATTAGTTATGATCAAGTAGCGAAAGCTTCGGAATCGCAAGGCCGTCGCGATCCGACCAAGATTTTGACGATTGCGACATCGCACGTCGAATACGCGTCCGACAAGCGCCATTATGCGCATGTCGATTGCCCGGGTCACGCGGACTACGTCAAGAACATGATCACCGGCGCAGCCCAGATGGACGGTGCGATTCTCGTGGTCAGCGCTTCGGATGGTCCGATGCCCCAGACGCGTGAGCATATCCTCCTGGCCCGCCAGGTCGGCGTGCCGGCGGTCGTCGTGTTCCTGAATAAAGTGGACACCGTGGACGATCCGGAACTGCTCGACCTCGTCGAAATGGAAATCCGCGACTTGCTCAACAAGTACGAATTCCCTGGCGATACAACCCCGATCATCCGTGGTTCCGCCCTCGGCGCCATGAACGCCCCGTCACCGACAGATCCCGGCGCCAAGTGCATCCAGGATTTGATGGACGCCATCGACAGCTTCATTCCGGAGCCCGTCCGCGTATTGGATCAGGCCTTCCTGATGCCGATCGAAGACGTGTTCTCCATTGAAGGTCGCGGTACCGTAGTCACGGGCCGTATTGAACGCGGTATCGTCAAGGTTGGCGAAGAAATTGAAATCGTCGGGCTGCGTCCGACGATCAAGACGACGGTTACCGGCGTGGAAATGTTCCGCAAGCTCTTGGACGAAGGACGCGCTGGCGACAACGTCGGCTGTCTGCTCCGCGGCTTGAAGAAGGAAGACGTCGAACGCGGCCAGGTGTTGGCCAAGCCGGGTTCGATTACCCCTCATACCCAGTTCAAGGCTGAATTGTATGTCTTGAGCAAGGATGAAGGTGGACGTCACACCCCGTTCTTCAAGGGTTATCGGCCCCAGTTCTATTTCCGTACGACCGACGTGACCGGCGACATTACGCTGCCGGAAGGCGTCGAAATGGTGATGCCGGGCGACAATATCAGCCTGGAAGTCAACCTGATTACCCCGATCGCCATGGAAAAGACCATGCGGTTCGCCATTCGTGAAGGCGGCCGTACGGTGGGCGCGGGTCGTGTTACGGAAATTGTCAAGTAATTGAGATATCAAATGGTTCAGGCGGTCTTCGCAGACCGCCTGAACCGGAGTGAATACGTAACATGCCCAGAGAAACCATAACCTTGGCGTGCCAGGACTGCAAACGGCGGAACTACACGTCATCGAGAAACAAAAAGACATCCACGGAACGGATTGAAGTCAAGAAGTTTTGCCGTTTCGACAGGAAGCACACGGTCCATCGGGAGATCAAGTAGAGATTTTTCGAAGGTAGGCCAGTAGCTCAATTGGCAGAGCACCGGTCTCCAAAACCGGTTGTTGGGGGTTCAATTCCCTCCTGGCCTGCCAGCTTGTGACCGCGGGCAATCGGAGATCGGGTGAGATACACGCAATGAAAAAAATCAAAGATGCGATTGCCGGATTACGCACGTTTATCGAAGAAGTGCGAATCGAGTTGAAGAAATGCACGTGGCCCAATCGTTCGGAACTGATCGATTCCACCGTGGTGGTGATCGTGTCCGTGGTGCTGGTCAGCTTGTTTGTAGGGGTCAGCGACTTTGTTTTGAGTAATCTTCTTCGTTTGGTAATCCACTAACGGGAAACGGGTGGTCATGGAAAAGCAGTGGTTTGTTTTACATACGCTCTCCGGCCAGGAATCCAAGGTTAAAGAGAGTATTGAGCGACGTATCAAGCAGGAAGAAATGCAGGAGTACGTCGACGAAGTGCTGATTCCCACCGAAAAAGTTTCGGAAGTCAAGCAGGGGAAGCGCACGACGACCACGAGGAAATTCTATCCGGGCTACGTGCTGGTGCACATGAATTTGTATGATGCGCAGCATAACTTGGTAGATAAAACCTGGTATTTCGCGCAACAGACGCCGGGCATTATCGGATTCGTCGGCGGCGACAAACCGGTGCCGCTGCGTCCGACGGAAGTGGAAACGATTCTTCAACAGATTGAAGACAAGAAAGAAAAGGTCAAACCCAAGGTGGTGTTTGAACCGGGCGAAACAGTCAAGATCAATGACGGGCCGTTCCTGAACTTCAACGGCGTGATCGAAGAAGTGGATCCCGAGCGAGGGAAGCTCAAGGTGTCCGTGTCGATTTTCGGGCGTTCGGCGCCCGTGGAACTGGAGTATTGGCAAGTGGAGAGGGCGTAAACCCTCGGGACGAAACGTATGGCAAAAAAAGTAACAGGTATCATTAAACTGCAGATTCCGGCCGGCCAGGCCAATCCGGCGCCCCCCGTGGGCCCGGCGCTGGGCCAGCAGGGTGTCAACATCATGGAATTCTGCAAGGCGTTCAATGCCGCTACGCAGAGCCAGGCCGGGCTGGTGATCCCGGTGATTATCACGGTCTATCAAGACAAGTCCTTTACATTCATCACCAAGAGCCCTCCGGCCGCCACGTTGTTGAAGAAAGCGGTTGGCATTGCGAAGGGATCGGCCACGCCGAACCGCGACAAGGTGGGCAAGGTGACCCGTCAACAGCTCAACGAGATTGCAAAGGCCAAAGAAAAAGATCTGAACGCGAGAGACCTGGAGCATGCTGTGCGCATGATCGAAGGAACCGCGCGAAGCATGGGAATTGAGGTGGAGTAAGCCATGCCCCAACACGGAAAAAAATATCTGAAAGTCAGGCAAATCGTCGACCGGGAACGTAATTACGGCATCGACGAAGCGGTCGTGTTTTTACAGACCAACAAGACGGCAAAGTTCGATGAAAGCGCCGAGATTGCGTTTCGCTTGGGGGTCGATCCCACCAAGTCGGACCAATCCATCCGCGGAACCGTCGCTTTGCCTCACGGTACGGGCAAGAAAGTCCGCATTCTCGTGTTCGCCAAGGGGCCTGCCGCTGATGCGGCCAAGGCCGCTGGCGCCGAGTTCGTCGGTTTCGAGGATATGATGGAGAAGGTCAATGGCGGCTGGACGGATTTTGACGTCGCTATTGCCACCCCCGAAGCCATGAAGGAAGTCCGCAAGATGGGTAAGGTGCTCGGTCCCCGTGGATTGATGCCCAACCCGAAGACGGGCACGGTGACCGACGATACGGCCGCCGCGGTCAAGCTGTGCATGGCGGGCCGTGTGGAATACAGAATGGACCGAAATGGCAACGTAATGGTGCCGTTTGGTAAGCTTTCGTTTGCAAAAGAAGCCCTGGTGGAGAACTGCAAGGCAGTGATTGCGGCGTTGAATGCCGCTCGGCCGGCGTCTGCCAAGGGCATTTACATCAAGCGCTGTACGTTGAGTTCGACGATGGGGCAGGGGCTTCACATTGATCTCAAGGAAGTCGCCGTCGCTGGAGCGTAACGATCATGAGACCGGAAAAAAAGTCGATAGTAGATGAACTGAAAAGTCAGATTACGGACTCCCTGTTTGTAATTTTGACGGATTATCGGGGCTTGAGCGTCCTCAAGACGGAAGAGCTTCGGCGGCGTCTGCGCGGCGTCAACGCGCAATTTCACGTAGTGCAGAACCGGATGTTCAAGCACGTGGCCCGCGAGCTTTCCTACGAAGGCCTTGAACCCGCGTTGAAGGGCCCGTCTGCCATGGTGGTTGGAAACGGCGACGTGGTGCAGGCCGCCAAGATCCTGCGGGACTTCATCAAGGAAAATTCGATTCCGGTCGTCAAGATCGGTTCGTTGGAAGGCGTGATTCTTTCCGCTGCGGATGTGGAAAAGCTCGCCGGATTGCCCTCACGCGAAATTCTGTTGAGTCAACTTGTTGGAACCATTGCCGCCCCGATGACGCGGCTGGCCGGCGTGTTGAACCAGAAAGTGGCCAGTCTGCTGTACGTGCTGAAAGCCGTGCAGGAAAAGAAAGAAAAAGTCTAGGAACAATAAGTAAGGTGGAGGAATCAGGTTATGACGGAAAATATTGCAGTTGAAGCGAATGTCGAAAAGAAGGAGAGCAGTGTGAAGCTGGAAGGAAAGATGGCGGAATTCGTCGATTGGATTGAGGGCATTACCGTGTTGGAGCTCTCTCAATTGGTCAAAGCGCTGGAAGAACGCTTGGGCGTCTCGGCGGCAGCTCCTGTGGCCGTAGCGGCGGCGGGCGGCGGCGCAGCGGCAGCGGCTCCGGCAGCTGAAAAAACCGAATTCACCGTAGTTCTCGCTTCCGCGGGCGCTCAGAAAATTCAAGTGATCAAAGAAATCCGTACGATTACCTCGCTCGGATTGAAAGAAGCCAAGGATCTCGTCGAAGCTGCTCCGAAGCCGGTCAAGGAAGGTGTGACCAAGGACGAAGCGGACAAGATCAAGGCTCAGCTCGAAGCGGCCGGCGCTAAAGTCGAAATCAAGTAGTAATTTCGCCGTCGGTCCGGTTGTGAATGGGTTTCCTTGGTTGTACTTTTAACGTGTAGACTGAAGGTGCTGAATGGTCGCAAGAATGCAGTTTGGCAGTTTGACGGATGTCATAGAATTGCCGGATCTCATTGAGATCCAGACGACATCTTATCGGGACTTCCTTCAGATGGATGCGCCGGCGAACAAGCGAAAGCTGGTTGGCCTGCAGACCGTATTCAAAGAAGTCTTTCCGATTGAAAGCTATGACGGACAGTGCTCGCTTGATTTTGTCAAGTACGAAGTCACTGAGCCCAAGATGTCTGCCATTGAGTGTATCAAGGAGGGGAGTTCTTATTCGGCGCCACTTTACGTGACGTTTCGGCTTAAGGACGGAAAAGAAGTACGCGAAGAAGACGTTTATATGGGTGAGGTTCCCCTGATTACCGAATCGGGAACCTTCGTGGTGAATGGGGCCGAGCGGGTGGTGGTCAGTCAGTTGCACCGCTCGCCGGGCATTTGCTTTGAACAATCCATCCACGCCAACGGGTCCGTGTTGTATTCGTTCCGGATCATCCCGGATCGCGGCTCTTGGATTGAGGTTCAATTCGATACTTCCGACCTTCTTCACATTTATCTGGACCGCAAAAAACGCCGCCGGAAATTCCTGGCTACCACGTTCCTGCGTGCTTTAGGCTATGGAACCGACGAGGAAGTCCTCGGCTTGTTCTATGCGTTCGAAAAGCTTACGCTGAAGGACGCGGTATCCGATGAGCGGATTCAGCACCGGGTCGTCAAGGACGATGTCATCGATGCGGATTCGCAGTCGATTCTGGCCCGTAAGTACGATCCGGTGACCAAAGATCTGGTAAAACAGATGAAGGCTGCCGGCTTTACGAGCGTTGAAGTGGTGGATGTGTCCTGGGATGAAGGCGTGATGCTGAAAAGCGTCAAAAAGGACGCCACTCGTTCGACCGACGATGCGCTTAAGGATATTTATCACAAGCTGCGTCCGGGCGATCCCCCCACCACCTCCAACGCGCGCCAATTGCTCAAGCGGGTATTTTTTGATCCTCGCCGGTACGATTTGGGCCGCGTGGGTCGGTACAAGATCCAGCAGAAGCTCAACCTCGATTCGAAGGTTGATTCCAGAATCCTGGAAAAAGAAGACATCATTGCGGCGATCAAGTATCTGGTGAATCTCCGCCGCGGCGAGGGAACCGTCGACGATATCGATCACTTGGGCAGCCGCCGGGTGCGTACCGTTGGCGAATTGGTCGAAAATCAATGCCGCGTGGGTTTGGCCCGCACGGAGCGTCTCGTTAAGGAGCGCATGACGATTTTCGACACGACCGTCGAAAAGATGACGCCGCAGAAGCTGATCAATCCGAAGGCCCTGGCCGCCGTGATTCGCGACTTCTTCGGACGCAGTCAGCTCAGTCAGTTCATGGACCAGACCAATCCTTTGGCTGAACTGACGCATAAGCGCCGTTTGAGCGCCTTGGGCCCTGGCGGTTTGAGCCGTGAACGCGCCGGATTCGAAGTCCGCGACGTGCACAGCAGCCATTACGGACGTATTTGTCCAATTGAGACGCCTGAAGGTCCGAACATCGGGCTGATCTCTTCCTTGAGCATGTATGCCCGCGTGAACGAGTTCGGGTTTATAGAAAGCCCGTACCGCCGCGTGGAAAACGGACGTGTGACCGAGCAGGTGGATTATCTCACCGCCGATCAGGAAGAAAACTTCATCATCGCGCAGGCTAACGCCCCCTTGGACGAAAAAGGCCGTTTTCAATTGGATACGGTCTCGGTCCGCTATCGCGGCGACTTCTTGGAAGTGGCCAAAGATCGCGTAAACTACATGGACGTCTCGCCGAAGCAGCTCGTCAGCGTAGCCGCCGGCTTGATTCCCTTCCTGGAACACGACGACGCCAACCGCGCCTTGATGGGCTCCAACATGCAACGGCAAGCCGTACCGCTGCTGGTGACGGAACGCCCTTTTGTGGCGACCGGCGTTGAAGTCCGCGTGGCGATGGATTCGAGAGTTATGGTTCTGGCGCGCGAAGCGGGCAAGGTAGCCTACGTCTCGGCCGATCACATCATTGTGTCCAAGGACGGGTCCGTTCCGACAAAGAAAACCGCCAAGGAAGAATATCAGGATTACGAACTGCGCAAGTTCATGCGCTCGAACGCCGGCACCTGCATCAATCAGAAGCCGATCGTAAAGCTCGGGCAGCATGTCAAGAAGGGCGAAGTACTGGCCGACGGACCGGCGACCGATCAGGGCGAACTGGCCTTGGGCCGCAACGTGGTGGCCGCCTTCATGCCGTGGTGCGGTTATAATTTCGAGGACGCCATTCTGATCAACGAACGCCTGGTGCGCGAAGACGTATTCACCTCGATTCACATCGAGGAATTCGAATGCGGCGCTCGCGATACCAAGCTGGGTCCCGAGGAAATCACGCGCGACATTCCCAATGTTGGCGAGGAAGCTCTCAAGAACCTCGGCCACGACGGCGTAGTGCGCATTGGCGCGGAAGTCAAACCCGGCGACATTCTCGTTGGCAAGATCACGCCGAAAAGCGAAACCGAACTGGCGCCGGAAGAACGTCTGTTGCGCGCCATCTTCGGCGAAAAAGCCGCGGATGTCCGCGATACGTCGCTGACGGTTCCCAGCGGAACCTACGGCATCGTTATGGACGTCAAGGTGTCGGCTCGCAAGGAGATATCCCGGACGAAGATGTCGCCCGGCGAACGACGCAAGCAGGCCAAGACGGTGGCGGAAGAATATAAGAATAAGCATCAACAGTTGACGGAAGATCTGACCGAAGCCTTGAGCAACATCCTGCTGGGCGAAAAAATCCCGCTGGATGTGGTCAATGTGGAAACCGGCGAGATCATTATTCCGGCCAATCGGAAGATCACGAAGACGCTGTTGCGCAAGCTGGCGGCGGCGAGCAATCATATCGAAATCGATCCGAGCCCGATTCAGATCAAGATCCAGGGCATCATCAGCGAGTTCAGCCACAAGTTTTCAGAATTGGAACTCGAACAGGAACGCGCGATCGACCGCCTTGAAAGCGGCGACGAAGTCGATCCGGGCATCATCAAGCAGGTCAAGGTGTATGTGGCCAGCAAGAAGAAGTTGTCCGTGGGCGACAAAATGGCCGGCCGTCACGGTAACAAGGGCGTCATCGCCCGTATCGTGCCGGAAGAGGACATGCCGTTCCGTCCCGATGGAACGCCGGTGGACATCGTGTTGAATCCGCTGGGCGTGCCTTCCCGTATGAACGTCGGTCAGGTGCTCGAGACCCACCTGGGCATAGCTTGCAAGATGTTGGGTCTTTATGCGGCAACGCCGGTGTTCGACGGCATTCCCGAGAAGGACATCCACGACTTCCTCAAGAAGGCGGATCTGCCGGAAGACGGGAAGACGGCGCTTTATGACGGACGTACCGGCGATCCCTTCGATCAGCGGGTCGTGGTTGGCTCCATTTACATGCTCAAGCTGCATCACTTGGTAAGCGACAAGATTCATGCTCGTGCGGTGGGGCCCTACTCGCTGGTTACGCAACAGCCGCTGGGCGGCAAGGCGCAATATGGCGGTCAACGTTTCGGCGAAATGGAAGTGTGGGCCATGGAAGCCTATGGCGCCGCCTACGCGCTGCAAGAGCTGTTGACGGTCAAGAGCGACGACGTGGCTGGACGCACGCGGATTTACGAGTCCATCGTGAAGGGCGAGAACGTTCTGGAGGCCGGAATGCCTGAATCGTTCAATGTGCTCATGAAGGAAATGCAGAGTCTCGTACTCGATGTACGCGTGCATTCGGCGAAAAAGGACTAATATTTTATTCACTCGGCCGCAAGGCCTGAATGGTAAGTAAGGAGGCAGAGGTGCAAGGTACCAACGCCATGTCAGTTTTTGGAATAGATAATCAGCCGACGTTCGATTACGCAAGTATTACCCTGGCGTCTCCGGAGACCGTGCGGTCTTGGAGTCACGGGGAGGTCAAGAATCCGGAAACGATTAATTATCGTACGTTTAAGCCGGAAAAAGGCGGCCTTTTTTGCGAGCGAATTTTTGGTCCGACGAAGGACTGGGAATGTAGCTGCGGAAAATACAAGCGCATCAAGCATAAAGGTGTAATTTGCGATCGGTGCGGCGTGGAAGTCACTCTGGCGCGCGTTCGTCGTGAACGGATGGGCCATATCGAATTGGCCGTGCCCGTGTCTCACATCTGGTTTTTCAAGTGTACGCCGAGCCGCATGGGCTTGGTGCTGGACATCACCGCCCGCGAGCTGGAGCGCGTGTTGTACTACGAGGACTATGTCGTCATCGATCCGGGCGATACGCCGCTCAAGGAAAAACAACTGCTGAGCGAGATGGAATATCGCGAAGTGCAGGACAAGTATGGCGAAGGTTTTGTAGCCAAGATGGGCGCCGAGGGCGTGCGCGATCTTATGAAGAAGATCGATATTCCCGAGGTCCTGCAGCAGTTGGAAGTGGAAATGGAAGGCACCCGCAGCAAGCAGACCCGGAAGAAATTGACCAAGCGCATGAAGGTTCTGGATGCTTTCCGGAACAGCAATACGCGGCCGGAATGGATGATCCTGGAAGTTTTGCCGGTCATTCCTCCCGATTTGCGCCCCCTCGTTCCTTTGGAAGGCGGCCGGTTTGCGACCTCCGACTTAAACGATTTGTATCGCCGCGTGATTAACCGGAATAACCGTTTGAAGAACCTGCTGCAGCTCAAGACGCCGGATGTGATCATCCGCAACGAAAAACGCATGTTGCAGGAAGCGGTGGACGCTCTATTCGATAACGGACGTCATGGTCGCGCGGTGACGGGTGCGGGCAACCGCCCCCTGAAGTCGCTCAGCGACATGCTTCGCGGCAAACAAGGCCGTTTCCGGCAGAACTTGTTGGGCAAACGCGTCGACTATTCCGGCCGTTCGGTTATTGTCATCGGTCCTGAGCTGACGCTGAACCAATGCGGTTTGCCGAAGAAGATGGCCCTGGTTCTGTTTGAACCGTTCATCATTCGTCGCTTGAAAGAAATGGGCATCGTGCACACCGTGCGCAGCGCCAAAAAGATGATCGAGCGCGAAGCGGATGAAGTCTGGGATATTTTGGAAGAAGTGACCAAGGGGCATACGGTGATGTTGAACCGCGCTCCGACGTTGCACCGTTTGAGCATCCAGTCGTTCGAGCCCATCCTGATCGAGGGCGAGGCCATCCGGATTCATCCGCTGGTCTGTACGGCGTACAACGCGGACTTCGACGGCGATCAGATGGCGGTGCACGTACCGTTGTCCATTGAAGCCCAGTTGGAATCCCGGTTGCTGATGTTGGCGCCGAACAATATTTTCTCGCCCTCCAGCGGGAAGCCGGTTACGACGCCGACGCAGGATATTGCGTTGGGATGTTACTACCTGACGATCGAGTCCCAGAAGGATAGAATTCGCCAACGTCAGATCAAGCCCGGCTCGACAGAAGTCGAACATTTGCCGATTTTGGCGGATGTGACGGAAGTCCACACCGCTTACGACGAAAGAGCTCTCAAGATTCATGATCGCATCCGGTTCCGCAATCCGGATTACAAGCGCCAGACCAAGTACGGCAAGGCGGATTTGTCGGTCGTCACCACGACCGTGGGGCGAGTATTCTTCAATGAAATATGGCCGAAAACGATGGGCTTCTTCAATGCCAATGTAACGAAGAAGACGCTGGCCGAACTGATCTGGCAATGCTATCAGATTTCCGGACACGACGAAACCGTTAAAGTGTTGGATCGTCTGAAAGCCATGGGCTTTGAGCACGCGACGCTGGCCGGCATTTCCATCGGCATGGTCGACATGATCATTCCGAAGGAGAAGGACGGCATCATTGAAAAAGCGCGTCAGCAGATTGCCGAAGTCGAAGCGCAGTATCGCAAGGGTGTCATCACGGACGGCGAACGTTATAACAAGATCATCGACATTTGGACGCACGCCACGGACGAAATATCCGGCGTGATGTTCCGGGCCATGGAGTATAACGAGAACCGCAACGACGTGAACCCGGTCTTCATGATGGTGGACTCCGGCGCCCGCGGCAGCCGTCAGCAGATTCGTCAGCTCGCCGGCATGCGCGGTTTGATGGCCAAGCCTTCCGGCGAAATCATCGAACGGCCAATCGTATCGAACTTCCGTGAGGGGTTGAGCGTGCTGGAATACTTCATCAGTACGCACGGCGCCCGCAAGGGATTGGCGGATACGGCGCTTAAGACGGCCGACTCAGGGTACATGACCCGCAAGCTGGTCGATGTGGCGCAGGATGTCATCGTAGTCGAGCAGGATTGCAATACCTTGAACGGCATTGAAGTCCGCCCGATTTTCGAAGGCGACGAAGAACTGGTCCCGTTGTCCGCCCGCATCTTGGGTCGTACGGCGCTCGACGATATTCGCGATATTCGCAACGGCGAAGTCATTGTGGCCGCCGGTCAGGAGATCGACGAAAAAGCGGTCGAGAAGGTGAACGCCGCCAGCCTGGAGAGCATCAAGATCCGCAGCGTGTTGACATGCGAATCGCGTCGTGGCACCTGTGCGAGGTGCTATGGCCGGAATCTGGCCAACGGACGTCCGGTGGCCTTGGGCGAAGCCGTGGGCATCATTGCGGCGCAGTCCATCGGCGAGCCGGGCACCCAGTTGACCATGCGTACGTTCCACATCGGCGGTACGGCAAGTTCCGTCTTTAAACAGCCGCATATCATGGCCAAACACGACGGTGTGGCGCGCTATCAGGAACTGCGTACGGTAAAGGCCTTGGATGGCAACTTTATTGTTTTGAACAAGAATGGCGTGATCAGCATTTACGACAAGGAAGGTCGCGAGCTGGAGCGCTACACGACGGTCATCGGCGCTGTGATATCGGTCGAAGACGGCGGCATGGTCAAAAAGGGCCAAAGCTTCGTCAAGTGGGATCCGTATAACGTGCCGATTCTGTCGGAACAGGCCGGTTTCGTTGAATTCCATGACTTCATCGAGGGCGTCACCGTCCGCAAGGAATTGGATGAGTCCACGGGCCTGGAAGGCACGGTCGTCATGGAGCACAAGGAAGACTTGCATCCGCAATTGGTATTGAAGGATATCAAGACGAAGACCGTTCTTAGTTCCTATTCGATTCCGTCGGGCGCTCACGTGGTCGTGACCAACGGCGCGGAAGTCCTGGCTGGCGCCATGCTCGCAAAGACGCCCCGCAAGGTCGTTCGGACCAAGGACATCACGGGCGGTCTGCCTCGCGTGGCGGAACTGTTCGAAGCCCGTCGCCCGAAGGATGCGGCCGAAATCGCCAAGATCGACGGTTCGGTGGAGTTCTCGGGTACGGTTCGCGGTCGCCGTCGTTTGCTGGTGCGTGATCCGGCCACGGGCGATCAGGAAGAGCATTTGATCCCGATGGGCAAGCACGTCGTCGTCTTCCAAGGCGACCATGTGAAGAAGGGTCAGCAGTTGACGGAAGGTCCCGTGGTGCCTCAAGAGGTGCTGGAAGTTTGCGGCCCTCAGGAATTGCAGGAATATCTGGTCAACGAAGTGCAGGAGGTTTATCGCCTCCAAGGCGTCGAAATCAACGACAAGCACATCGAGATCATCGTTCGGCAGATGCTGCGCAAAGTCCGCATCACAGAACCCGGCGACACCGAGTTCTTGTGGGCGGAGCAGGTGGAGAAGCAGGTCTTTCAGGATGTTAACGCGAAGGCCATGGCCGAGGGCAAGAAAGCCGCCGAGGCTTCTCCGGTCCTGCTCGGCATCACCAAGGCGTCGTTGGAAACCGAGAGCTTCATTTCGGCCGCGTCGTTCCAGGATACCACGCGTATCCTGACCGATGCCGCCACCCTGGGCCGCGTAGATTATCTGCGTGGGTTCAAGGAAAACGTGATCATGGGCCATCTGATCCCCGCCGGGACGGGCTTCAGCATGTCCAAAAACATCAAGTTGGTCCCGCTGGCAGAGCCTTTGCCGATTGAAGAGGCGCTAGGCGAGGACTTGCTCGACAAAGCTAAATTGCAAGAAACGTAAGGTTGTTATTGTCAAAGGGTGGGCAGCTCTGTTACCTTCGCCCGCTCGTTTGTCAAAAGAAGGAAAAGAAAAGGTTATGCCAACAATTAACCAACTCGTCAGAATAGGTCGTAAAGAAACGAAGGCGAAGAAGAAGTCGCCGGCGTTGACCGGATGTCCTCAGCGTCGCGGCGTTTGCCTTCTGGTGAAGACGCAGACACCGAAGAAACCTAACTCGGCCCTCCGCAAGGTGGCCCGTGTTCGGTTGACCAATGGGGAAGAAGTGACGGCCTACATTCCGGGCGAAGGGCACAACCTTCAGGAGCACAGCATGGTGCTGGTGCGCGGAGGTCGTGTGAAAGATCTTCCCGGCGTCCGCTATCATATCGTGCGCGGTACGCTGGATTGTTTGGGTGTTGATAAACGGAAACGTGGGCGTTCAAAGTATGGTGCCAAACGGCCCAAGGAATAGGATAGAGTACAATGGCTAGAAGGCGCAGAGCAGATAAACGAAAGATTACTCCGGATACGCGCTACGGCAGCGATCTGGTTGCCCGTTTTATTTCCAGTATCATGGAACGTGGCAAGAAATCGACGGCTGAACGCATCGTTTACGGTGCAATGGACGAGATCAAACAGATGACCAATTCGGATCCTCTTGAGGTCTTTTCCCTGGCGATGGACAACATCAAACCCCGGCTTGAGGTCAAGTCCCGCCGAGTCGGCGGCGCCACCTATCAGGTTCCGGTGGAAGTCAGCCCGGACCGGCAGGTCAGTCTGGCCTTGCGCTGGCTGATCGATTATTCCAAGGCCCGCAAAGGCGTGGGCATGGGAAAAGCGCTGGCGATGGAGTTGATGGACGCGCACAAGAATCAGGGCTCAGCCATCAAGAAACGCGACGATACGCATAAGATGGCCCAGGCTAACAAAGCCTTTGCCCACTATCGGTGGTAAGCAGGGCAGGAAGTTACATGGTCAACGTGGTCGAACAATCCAATAAGCAAAATGTGAATGGTACAGACGCGTCCCGCGAGGCGACGGGCCGGCGCGGCAGTCTGTCTTCGATTCGCAATATTGGCATCATTGCCCATATCGATGCGGGCAAGACGACGGCCACGGAGCGCATGCTGTACTATACCGGACGCGTTTACAAGATGGGCGAGGTGCACGAAGGCACGGCCACGATGGATTGGATGATTCAGGAACAGGAACGCGGCATTACGATTACCAGTGCCGCGACCACCTGTTTCTGGACGCAGCATCAGATCAACATCATCGACACGCCGGGGCATGTGGATTTCACCGTCGAGGTGGAACGCTCGCTCCGCGTGTTGGATGGCGCCGTGGGTATTTTTTGTGCGGTGGGTGGCGTGCAACCCCAATCCGAGACCGTCTGGCATCAAGCGAAGAAGTATCGCGTTCCCTGCATTGCCTTTGTCAACAAAATGGATCGCATGGGCGCTCGCTTTGATTCCGTGATCCAGCAGATGAAGGAACGCCTGGCCGCTCCGGCTGTGCCGCTCCAGCTTCCGTGGGGTGAGGAAGCCGGGTTTCAGGGAGTTATTGACCTGGTCAGCATGAAGGCCTTTAAGTTTGACGAGGAATCCTTGGGCGTCAAGATGGTTGAACTGCCCATTCCGTCCGAATACTCTGCGCAGGCGGAAAAAGCCCGTGCATATCTGGTCGAGATGGTGGCCGAGAAAGACGAAGCGACGCTCAAGATCTATATGGACGAGGCCGATGTTCCCGCGGAAGAGCTGAAGGCGGGAATCCGTCGCGCGACGATTAGCGGTACCTTTGTGCCGGTTCTTTGTGGGTCCGCATTGCGCAACAAGGGCGTCCAATTGCTGTTGGATGCTGTGGTAGATTATCTGCCGTCGCCCCTGGATATCGCCGACGTAAAGGGCACGCATCCGAAAACCAAGGCGGTGGTGAGCCGGGCAACCAGCGATCTGGAGCCTCTGGCGGCCCTGGCCTTTAAATTGGCCAGCGATCCTTATGTCGGCAAAATGACTTTTGTCCGCGTGTATTCGGGAATGCTTAAGAAGGGCCAGAACATTTTCAATCCCCGCACGCAGAAACGCGAACGGTTGGGCCGCATTCTGCAATTGCATGCGAATCATCGCGAAGAAGTCGAGACGTTGTTTGCCGGGGAAATCGGCGGCATCTGCGGGCTCAAGCAA
Organism: Lentisphaerae bacterium GWF2_57_35; assembly: GCA_001804865.1. Lineage (GTDB taxonomy): Bacteria > Verrucomicrobiota > Kiritimatiellia > CAIQIC01 > GWF2-57-35 > GWF2-57-35. Next base: position 78,960 of record MHBK01000006.1, on the reverse strand, counting down.
GTCACGACGGGCGATACCCTGTGCGCGGAAAATCAGCCGGTCGTCTTGGAGCGCATCGAATTTCCAGAACCCGTGATCGCCATGGCGATCGAGCCCAAGACCCAGGCGGACCGCGAGAAGTTGAAAGAAGCTTTGGCCAGCCTGGTGGACGAGGATCCGACCTTTCGGGTGGCGATGGATGCGGAAACCGGCCAGACCCTGATCAAGGGAATGGGCGAGTTGCACCTGGAAATTATCAAGGACCGCATGTTTCGCGAGTTCAAGGTCCAGGCCAACGCCGGCAAGCCGATGGTGGCGTATCGAGAGACCATCACGGCGCCGACCCGAAAAGAACATTTGTTCCAGCGCGAGATTGGCGGCCGCGGCCATTACGGCCATGTCATCGTCGAACTTAAGCCCGCCGAACGAGGCGTTGGAAACTCCATTGAATTTACCGTTTCTGCCAATTTGATCCCCAACGAATTCCGAACCGCCGTGGAAGAAGGCCTCCAGGATGGGTTGATAACAGGCGTTCTTGGGAATTATGCGCTTGTAGACATCCGTGTGAATGTGATAGGAGGTAGTTTTCATCCGGTCGATTCCACCGATGTTGCGTTTAGATCGGCCTCCGCGATGGCCATTCGCGAAGCAGCGCAAGCTGCCAAGCCGGCCATGTTGGAGCCGATTATGAAACTCGAGATTATCACCCCGGAAGAACATCTTGGAGATGTTTTGGGAGATATCAATGGGCGGCGGGGAAGGGTGAAGGAAATCGAGGCCAGGGAGGTCTCTCAGATTATCCATGCGGATGTTCCGCTGGCGGAGCTGTTCGGGTACGCGACGACGTTGCGTTCGCTGACCCGGGGGCGCGCCAGTTACACCATGGAGCCCTGCAGATTCGAAGTAGTGCCGGAAACCGTGAAAGATAGTTTGTTAAATCGTTAAAAGGTAAGCATGAACGGGCAACGAATACGAATAAGGTTGAAAGCGTTCGATCACAGAGTCCTGGACCAGTCGGCCGGTGACATTGTGGAGACCGCGAAACGTACAGGAGCGCGGGTGGCCGGACCAATTCCTTTGCCGACGCGCATCGAGCGTTATACAGTGAATCGCAGTCCGCACGCGGACAAGAAGTCAATGGAACAGTTCGAAATCCGCACGCACAAGCGTTTGCTGGATATTATCGAGCCGACAGCGAAGACGGTCGACGAACTGAAGAAACTGAACCTGCCTGCGGGCGTGGACATCACCATCAAAATTTGAGTGTGAATTATGCAGGGTTTGATTGGAAAAAAGATTGGAATGACCCGCGTCTTTGACGCGCAAGGTCAGCAGATACCTGTCACGGTGGTGCAGGTGGGACCGTGTGTCGTGGTGCAACGCAAGACGCGAGCGACTGACGGGTATGAAGCGGTGCAACTCGGTTTCGAGGAGCAGAAGGAACAGCGGGTCAACAAGCCCCGGCTGGGCCAATTCAAGAAGGCCGGCGTCAAGCCCCAGCGGATCTTGCAGGAAGTTGTCGTCGATGAAGGCGACGAGATCAAGGTCGGCGATATCGTCAAGGCGTCGATTTTCGAAGGCGTGACGCATGTCGATGTGATCGGCGTGACCAAGGGCCGCGGTTTCCAGGGCGTAATCAAGCGCCATCGCATGGCCGGCGGTCCGGCGGCGCACGGTTCGGGCTTTCACCGGCGCGGCGGCTCGATCGGTTGCCGTGAGTGGCCGGCGCGTATTTTCAAGAACAAGCGGATGCCCGGTCATATGGGCAACAGCAGCATCACCACACAGAATTTGAAGGTTGTGGCGGTTCGGAATGAAGACGACGTGATTCTCGTGCGCGGCGCGGTGATGGGCCCCACGGGCGGAATCGTGCTCATTCGTAAAGCGATTAAGAAGGCGGCGAAGGCATCATGAGCAAATTACCTGTGAAGAATGTGAAGGGCGAGTCGATGGGGGACATGGAACTCGCGGACGATCTGATGGTTTCCGGGAAGGGAACACAGGCGGTTCATGACGCGATCGTGGCGTATCGCGCGGCCCGTCGGGCCGGCTCGGCGTCCACCAAGAAGCGCGGCGAAGTGTCGGGCGGCGGCAAGAAGCCTTTCAAGCAGAAGGGCACCGGCCAGGCCCGCGCGGGATCCACGCGCTCTCCGATTTGGCGCGGCGGCGGTACGGTCTTCGGTCCGCAACCCCGCAGCTATGCGAAGAAAATGAACAAGAAGACCTCCCGGCTGGCGTTTCGCCGGGCCTTCAGCGACAAGGTTGTCGCGGGTGAGGTGATGGTGGTCGATCAATTGGTGCTGGCGGAGCCCAAGACCCAGGCGCTGACGGCGGTTCTCAAGAATCTGTCGATCGTCGGCAAGTCGTTGCTGGTCGTGGACAAGATCGAACGCAACATGGCTTTGGCGGCCCGCAATATTGAGGGCTTGGAATTAGCCACCTCGGCAACGGTGAATACGTACCAGTTGCTGCGGTATCCCGCTGTGTTGATCAGCAAAGCCGGGTTGACCGAGCTGGAAATCCGTCTCAGAAATTAGGAGTGAAGATTTAATGAAAGACTCTAACGGCATCATACAAAAATTACTCCTGACGGAGAAGGGCACGCAAATGACGGAAGCCCTGAATCAATATCTGTTCCGGGTGCATCCGTCGGCCAACAAGATTGAAATCCGGCGTGCGGTCGAAAAGATGTTCAATGTAAAGGTCAGCGAGGTTCGAACCATGAATCGCAAGGGCAAGAATAAGCGTGTCCGTACCCAGTCGTACGGCAAGACCGCGGCCTGGAAGCGTGCGGTGGTTACCTTGCAAGAAGGCCAGAAAATAGATCTTACTTAAGAGGGGTTCCGTTCCATGGCATTGAAAAAATACAAACCAACAACACCGTCGCGTCGTTTTACGACTCTGTCGGCTTTTGATGACATCACCAAAACAACCCCCGAACGTTCGCTGATCAAGCCTCGGAAGTCCAAGGCAGGTCGCAATTCCGCGGGACGCGTGACGGTTCGTCACCAGGGCGGCGGGCACAAACGCTACTACCGTATGGTCGATTTCAAGCGCGACAAGCACGGCATCCCGGCCACGGTCGCCGCGATTGAGTACGATCCAAACCGGTCGGCCCGGCTGGCCTTGTTGAATTATGCAGACGGCGAGAAACGCTATATCCTCGCTCCAGCGGGCTTGAAGGTCGGTTCCAAGATCATGTCCGGTCCGGAAGCGGAGCCGGCGGATGGCAACTCCCTGCCGCTTTCGATCATCCCGTTGGGCATGGCGATTCATAACATCGAATTGTATCCCGGCCGCGGCGCTCAGATTGTGCGTAGCGCGGGCATGGTGGCTCGGATCATGGCGCGGGAAGGCGAATACGCCCACGTGCGTATGCCCTCCGGCGAAATACGCATGGTCAACGTCAGTTGTTATGCCACCATCGGGCAGGTGGGCAATCTCGAACACGAAAATATTTCCATGGGTAAGGCTGGTCGTGCTCGTTGGAAGGGCATTCGACCCACCGTTCGCGGTGTGGCGATGAACCCGATCGATCATCCCATGGGCGGCGGCGAAGGCCGGTCCTCCGGCGGTGGTCATCCGGTGACTCCATGGGGACAGTTGACCAAGGGCAAGAAAACTCGTAACCGGCGCAAACCGTCCGGCAGTTTCATCATTCAGCGGAGAAAGTAAGCCATGGGACGTTCAATTAAAAAAGGTCCGTTTGTCGATGCCAAACTTCTTAAGAAGGTCGATCTTCTCAACCGAAGCGGCGCTAAGCGGCCGATCAAAACTTGGTCGCGCCGGTCGATGATCCTGCCGGAATTTGTGGGACACACATTTTCCATTCACAACGGCAAGATATTTACATCGGTTTTTATTACGGAAAACATGGTCGGGCATCGGCTCGGGGAATTTTCGCCGACGCGAATCTTCCGGAAGCACGGCTCCGCGACCGATAAAGTGGTAGCCCTGAAGTAGGAGGGCTGGCTGTGCCCAGAATCCTCGCCGAAGCCAGGAGACAGTGGGCGCGGCTTGGACCGCATGCCAGGAGGTGGATCCTGGTCGGTTTGGCCCTGTTTGCCGCTGTGTTTTGGGGAGTATGGCGGCTTAAAAGTTCTTTGAATCGAATGGAGACGGGCTCAGCAGAGGAAAACGCGCTGACTCAACAGGTTGAGGTTCGAAAAGCCGGCGAACGGTCGGCTATCGAAGCGCGGGAAGCTCGAATAGCTTCTGTTGAGTTGGCCCGGCAAACGTTGGCGTTACGCCGGGACCTGGCGGAAGCCCGACAACAGGTTCGGACCTTGTCTGAAGCCTTGGCGGAAGCCCGAGCGGAAGCCGACTTGTTGAAGTTGCGCCAATCGAAGGCGGCCTTGGGGGATGAAGGGAGCTGGGGCCATGCTGAAGCGGTGGCCAGGGAATCGATGGAGTTGGTGGACGTTAATGAGGCCTTGGGTTTGGTGGTGATCGATGCGGGGCGCGCCGACGGTCTGCGGCCGGGCATGCTGTTCAGCGTTATGCGGGAACAAAAAGCCATCGCCCGAGTCCGAGTAGCAGATGTGCGCGACACATTATCAGGAGCTGTGATTGAGGATATGCGATCAGGGGGTTATCCAAAAAAGGGCGACCGTTTGGTGTTTTGGAAGCAACCGGGACGTTAAGGAATAGGACAATGGAAATTCAGGCGAAAACAACATTTGTACGAATGGCGCCTTCGAAGGCACGCGATCTGGCCAGGGCGATGCGGGGTCTTCCGGTGGGCGAAGCGCTTAAACTCGTGGAATTTAACGAACGTAAAGCCGCTTTCTACATCGGAAAAACGCTCAAGTCGGCCATTGCCAACGCGGAGAATAACGCCAAGTTATCGGCGGACACGCTCTTCGTCAGCAAGGCGGTAATCGAAAAAGGCCCGGTTATGAAACGGTTCTGGCCGCGGGCACGCGGTATGGCCAGCCCAATTGAAAAAAAGATGAGTCACATTAAGATAACATTGACTGATAAAAAGCCTGCTGCAAAATAACGGGCTTTTGCTGGACGAAAGGAGACCGGTCTTGGGTCAGAAAGTAAATCCTATAGGTTTTCGAGTCGCCGTAACGAAAGAGTGGCGCTCCCGCTGGTTTGCGGAAAAGAAGGAATTCGGCAATCTGCTTCATGAGGATCTGAAGATCAGGGACTTGGTAAAGGCCCGTCTGAAGGATGCGGCGGTTCCCGAAGTGATCATTGAGCGGTATGCCAATCGCGCAAGGGTTACCATTTTCACGGCCCGCCCCGGTATTGTCATTGGACGGAAGGGTCAGGACATCGAACGTCTCCGCGAGGAAATCGCGAAGATGACGAAAAAAGAAATTTATGTGGAAATCCGGGAAGTCAAGGATCCGGATACCAATGCCCAGTTGGTGGCGGAAAATATTACGCTGCAGTTGGAACGCCGCGTATCGTTTCGCCGGGCCATGAAGCGCGCCATTCAAATGGCGATGGACATGGGCGCCCTGGGAATCAAAATTCAGGCAGGTGGCCGGCTTGGCGGTGCGGAGTTAGCCCGTCGGGAATGGTACAAGGAGGGTAAAGTCCCCCTCCACACCTTGCGCGAGAACGTGCAATACGGTTTTGCCGAAGCGCATACGATGGCCGGGAAGATCGGCGTGAAGGTCTGGATTTGCAAGAAGGTGGAAGAAGCGACGACGAAGGAGAAGCCTCATGCCGCTTATGCCTAAAAGGGTTAAGTACCGTCAGTCCCAACGCGGAAGCCGCAAGGGATTGGCGCAGTCCGGCAATACGATTGAATTCGGTGAATATGGGTTGCTGGCCTTGGAACGCGCCTGGGTAAGCAATATTCAGTTGGAAGCGTGCCGGGTGGCGATCAATCGCGAGATGAAACGCAAGGGGAAAATGTGGATCCGGGTGTTCCCCGACAAGCCTTATTCCAAGAAGCCCTTGGAAGTGCGAATGGGTAAGGGCAAAGGCGCTGTCGAAGGCTGGGTGGCCGTGATCAAACCGGGCCGCATCCTGTTCGAAGTCGACGGTGTTCCGGAAGCGATGGCGCGTGAGTGCATGCGGATCGCCGCCACCAAATTGCCGATCCGAACCCGGTTCGTTCGGCGCGGAATGTAAAGTCAGGGGATGCATGAAAGCTAGCGAATTAAAAGAATTGACTCAAGAAGAACTGAACCAGCGCTATGAAGAGACCCATAAGGATCTGTTCAATCTGCGGATTCAGCAGTCGACCGGGCAACTGGAAAAGTCGTCCCGGGTCCGGGAACTGCGCCGGGATGTTGCGCGGATAAAGACGATCATGAAAGAGCGGGCGAAAGCCTCGAGGTAAGCATGGGCACGATGATTGAGCGAAAGAATCGCAAAGAGCGCGTCGGGATTGTAGTCTCGGACGCCATGAACAAAACGAGGGTTGTCAAGGTTGAACGACGCCTGCGCCATCCGGTGTACGGCAAGGAGATCACCACCTCGAAGAAGTATCACGTTCACGACGAAAAGAACGAGACGAAACGCGGCGACGTGGTCCGTATCATGGAAACGCGGCCGATCAGCCGACTGAAACGTTGGCGCCTGTTGGAGATTGTCGCGAAGGGCAAATCGGAGATAGGGGGCGCGTCATGATATCGATGAGGACCAATTTGGACGTGGCTGACAATACGGGCGCCCGCCGGGTGCAGTGCATCCACGTGCTGGGACAGCGTAAAAGCTATGCTCATATCGGCGACATCATCAAGGTGGCCGTGAAAGAAGCCCAGCCGGTGGGCATGGTTAAGAAGGGCGAAGTACACAGCGCCCTGATCGTGCGAACCAAGCAGGCCATTCACCGTCCGGACGGATCGGTGCTGCGCTTCGATCACAATGCGGTGGTGTTGATCGACGATCAGAAGAATCCGCGCGGCACGCGCATCTTTGGCCCGGTGGCCCGTGAATTGCGCGAAAAGAATTTCATGAAGATTATTTCCCTGGCGCCAGAGGTCATCTGATGAAGAACCCGTCGAAAAATGTCAAATTGAATGTCAAGAAGGGCGATATCGTCATCGCCATTACGGGCGAGGATGCCGCTTCCAAGAAGACCGGCAAGGTGTTGCAGGTGTTTCCCGAGAAGGGCCGCGCCATCGTGGAAGGCTTCAATTATGTCAAGAAGCACATGAGGAAGAGCCAGGACAATCCCCAGGGCGGGATTGTCGAGAAGGAAGCTCCGATCGCGGTCTCCAACCTGAAGGTTCAGACCCAGGCGGAGGAGCGGGGATCGAAGCAAAAGGAAGAAGCGAAGGCCTAGGGCCGCGCAGCAAAGCTAATTCAGTCACAGCGGATGGTGGCGTAACATGTCGAAACTAAAAGAAAAATATTTGAAAGAGGTAGTGCCGGCACTCAAGAAGACCGGGAAATATGCAAACCCGATGGATGTGCCTAAGCTGACCAAAGTGGTAATCAACATGGGCGTCAAGGCCGATGTGGAGCGCGATGCGCTGAAGGCCTTGGCGGACGATTTGGCCAAGATTACCGGTCAAAAAGCGGTGATCACCAAAGCCACCAAGAGCATTGCCAACTTCAAGTTGCGCGAAGGCATGGCGATCGGAGCCAAGGTCACCTTGCGCGGCGAGCGGATGTATTTATTTCTGGAGCGGATGATTCATGCGGCTCTGCCGCGTATCCGCGACTTTCGCGGCGTGTCCCCGAAGGCCTTTGACGGCCGCGGCAACTATACGCTGGGATTGAAAGAGCAAACAATTTTCCCTGAGATCCAGCCGGATCAGGTCAAAAGGACCCAGGGGATGGACATAACCATGGTAACTACGGCCAAAACAAATGATGATGCCCGGGAGTTGCTGAAATTAATGGGTATTCCATTTGCAGGTGCGTAAGTTGAACTAAAACGGGAGGAATTGCGTTGGCGAAGACATCAATGATAGTAAGAGCGAGCCGGGTGCCGAAATTCAGCACCCGAACAAACCGTCGCTGCCGACGTTGTGGTAGGCCGCGAGCCTATATGAGAAAATTTCAGCTTTGCCGTATCTGTTTCCGGGAGCTGAGCTCAGTGGGTCAGATCCCCGGAGTGGTGAAGGCAAGCTGGTAGGATTCATTTATGGAGAAAGCATGAGCGTTTGTGATCCTGTGGCGGATATGTTAACCCGCATTCGAAACGGCAATCGGGCGGGTTTGGAAATGGTGCAAATGCACCACTCGAACCTGAAAAATGAGATTGCCCGTATTCTGAAAAAGGAAGGGTATGTCTCGGACTACGTCACCGAGGGGCATGGCGGCAAAAAAACGCTTCGCGTTTATTTGAAATATGGCTATGACCACAAGCCGGTCATTCAGGGCTTGCGACGAGTCAGTAAGTCGGGTTTGAGGCGTTACGTCGTTTCCACCAAAGTGCCTCGCGTACTGGGTGGGATGGGTGTCGCCGTGTTGAGCACGTCCACCGGGGTGATGACCGACAAGGAAGCCCGGAAGGCCGGGGTGGGCGGCGAAGTGCTCTGTTTCGTATGGTAACAGCAAAAGACGGACCAAGGAATTCAGTATGTCGAGAATAGGTAAAACGCCGGTGCCGGTCCCCAATGGGGTCACGGTGGCGGTCAATGAAACAACAGTCACGGTCAAGGGCTCCAAGGGAGAGCTTTCGTTGTCGTTGCCTGCGAAAGTCAGCGCGAAGGTCAATGGAGACAAGGTCGAAATCCTTTGCTCGCCCGATGACAAGCAGGCCAAGGCGGATTGGGGAACCACCCGCAGCCTGATCGCCAACATGATCGAAGGCGTCAGCAAAGGCTATTCCAAGGAATTGGAAATTCAGGGCGTGGGCTTTCGCGCCGCGCTGCAAGGCAAGAAGCTGGTGCTCTCGCTGGGATACTCCCATCCGATCGAATTTATCGTGCCGGATGCGATCAAGGTCAATGTGGTCGACAGCACGGCCATTACGGTCAGCGGAATCGATAAACACCTGGTGGGTGAGGTCAGCGCCCGTATTCGGGCATACTGTCCGCCGGAGCCTTACAAAGGCAAGGGTGTTCGTTACAAGGGCGAATACGTTCGCCGGAAAGTTGGCAAGACGGTAGCTTAACCATGAAACTGGATAGCAGAAAAGAATATCGGGATCGAAGGCATATGCGCCTGCGCCAGAAAGTGCGCGGTACGTCCGAGCGTCCGCGTATGTGCGTCTTTATCTCCAATAAGCACATGTATGTGCAGTTTGTGAACGATGACGCGGCGTTTACGCTGGCAACCGTCTCGACGCTCAGCGGCGAGCTCAAGGAGGCCGGCAAAATCAATGTCGACACGGCCCGCAAGCTGGGAACGCTGGCGGCTAAGGTGGCCCTGGAAAAAGGGCTCAACGATGTGGTCTTCGACCGCGGCGGTTTTGCGTTTCATGGCCGAATCAAGGCCTTGGCCGACGCCGCCCGCGAAGCAGGACTTAAGTTTTAACCATTACGGCAAGGAGCACTCTAGTGAGGGATACGGCTAGAAATAGGAACGATAACCAGGGTTCTGAATTTGCGGAACGCGTGGTGCACGTGAATCGTTGCGCCAAGGTCGTCAAGGGCGGCCGGCGTTTCAGTTTCAGCGCGCTGGTCGTTGTGGGCGACCGCAACGGGCATGTCGGATATGCATTGGGCAAGGCCAACGAAGTGGCCGACGCCATTCGCAAGGCGACTGACCTGGCGAAACGGAATATGTTTTCCGTGACCATGAAGGACAAGACGATTCCCCATGAAGTCATGGGCAAGTTCGGCGCCTCGCAGGTGCTGCTCCGTCCGGCCTCGCCGGGTACGGGCGTCATCGCCGGCGGCGGCGCGCGTGCAGTGTTGGATCTGTCCGGCATTCGGGATGTGCTGGCCAAGTCATTGGGCGCCAGCAACCAGTTGAATGTGGTGAAGGCCACGGTCAACGGTCTTGAGCAGCTGAAGTCCCGGGAGGAAATCGAAGCCCTCCGCAGAGTGGAAGCGTAACGCAACGGAAGAAATTTATGAATTTGCATTCATTGACGAATACCAAGGGCGCCCGGCATCGCCGGATCCGCGTAGGACGCGGGGAGTCGTCCGGCAAGGGAAAAACCTCGGGCAAGGGCAACAAGGGGCAGATGTCCCGTACGGGCCATAAGCACAAGCCTCTCTTTGAAGGCGGTCAGATGAAACTGTTGCGCCGCATTCCTAAAAGAGGGTTTACCAATATTAACCGGGTCGAGTACGTACCGGTAAATCTCAAGGATCTTTCGCGCTTTGAAGCCGGGAGTGAGGTGACGATGGATGTCCTTCGCAAGGCAGGCTTGGTGGGCGGGCAGGGCGCTTTGGTTAAGATCTTGGGTACCGGATCGTTGGATCGTAAGCTGACGGTTAAGGCGCATGCCTTCAGTGCCGCAGCCCGTTCCAGTATCGAGGCGGCCGGTGGGGCCTGCGAGGTGGTCAAGTAATCGAACGGGGAATCCACTATGCTTTCAGCTTTTACCAACAGCTTCAAGATCCCAGAACTTCGGCAGCGAATTCTGTTTACCTTGGGGTTGATTTTCGCCACACGGTTGATCGCCAGCATTCCGACCCCGGGGGTCGATGCCGTTGCGCTGCGCGAATTCATCGCGCAGATTCAGAATACGGCGGGCGGCGGTTTCTTGGGGATGTTCAACCTGTTTAGCGGCGGGGCTCTTGAAAACGCCGCGGTGGGCGCGCTGGGTATCATGCCGAGCATTAGTGCTTCCATCATTCTGCAGTTGTTGACGGCGGTGGTCCCTTCCTTGGAGCGTCTGGCTCGGGAAGGCGACTCAGGCCGTCAGCAGATTATCCAATACGGTCGATACTTGACGGTATTTCTTTGCATCCTTCAGGGTTATGCGATGGCTGTGGCCCTGGAGCACCCGGAGTCCATGGGCATCAATCAGGACATCGTGGCCTTTAAGGGCTGGGGGTTCCGATTGATGACGATCGTCACCATGACCAGCGGCACGATGTTGCTGATGTGGTTGGGCGAGCAGATCACGCAGCGGGGTATTGGCAACGGTATTTCGCTGATCATCACGATCAGCATCGTCAGTCGTCTCCCGAGTGCGGTGCAGGCTACGGTCAACATGTTCCGTCCGGTGGATGGCATCGCGCAATTCAGCGTATTCCATCTAATCGGCTTGCTGGCGATGATCTTCTTGGTCGTGGCAGGCGTCATTGCCGTGACACAGGCTCAACGGAAGATTCCCGTTCAGTATGCCAAACGGGTGGTGGGTCGGAAGGTTTACGGCGGTCAGAGCACGTATATGCCGCTGCGCGTGAACTACTCCGGCGTCATGCCGATCATCTTCGCTCAGGCGATCCTGATGTTCCCTTCCAAGCTCTTGAGCATGATTCCCTATCCTATATTTCAGAGCATGGCCGCTGCGATGAGTTATGGCTCGTTCTGGTATGACACGATTTATGCCTTGATGATTCTGTTCTTCTCCTACTTCTGGGTGGCCACGCAGTTCAATCCGATTCAGATTGCCGACGACTTGAAGAAATACGGCGGGTATGTCCCGGGGATTCGTCCGGGGCGGCCCACGGCGGAGTTCCTGGATCGGACGATGACCCGCATCACGCTGGCTGGCGCGTTGTTTCTGACGGTCATTGCCGTCATGCCGTCCGTTATGGCGCAGCAATTCCGGATTCCCTGGATTGTGGCTTCGTTCTTTGGCGGTACGAGCTTGTTGATTGTGGTCGGCGTAATGCTCGATACGATGCGCCAGGTGGAATCGCATCTGATCATGCGTCATTACGACGGGTTTTTGAAAAAGGGTAAATTGCGATCGAGGAGCGGTTAGAAATTATGCAAGCCATTATCTTGTTGGGAGCTCCCGGCGCAGGCAAAGGTACGCTGGCTGAGGGATTGAAGACGTCGACGGATTATTTGCATGTGTCCACGGGCGACATGCTGCGAGCCGCCGTCAAGGCCGGCCGTCCGGTTGGCCTGGAAGCCAAGTCCTATATGGAAAAAGGGGAATTGGTTCCCGATGCGGTCATTATGAAAATCGTGACGGAGCGCATTGAGCAGGATCCGCCCAGCGTCAAGTACATGTTCGACGGTTTTCCCCGCACGCTGGATCAGGCGAGCATGCTCGATGACGTGCTGGCCTCCCACGGCGGACGGATTACCCACGTGTTCATGCTGGATGTACCGCGCGATATGCTGGTCAGCCGCTTGAGCGGTCGGCGCGTCTGCAAGAATTGCGGCGCGGTATACCATGTGCAAAACATTCCGCCGCGCGTAGCGGGCGTTTGTGATGTGTGCCAGGGTCCTCTTTATCAGCGGCCCGACGATTGTGAAGCCACGGTGTTGAACCGGTTGGAAGTTTTTAAGAAGCAGACGGAAAGTCTGATCGAGTATTACAGGGAAAAAGGGGTGTTGGTCAAGATCGACGCCGGTCGGGATCGCGAATTGGCTAAGGCTGATATTGTCGCCCGATTGGGGTCCTGATACGGCCGGGCCATGATTATCATCAAAACCCCCGATGAACTTGTCCAGATGCGAGAAAGCTCGCGTATGGCCGCCCTAGTGCTGGATCGTGTAGCCCAGAAGGTAGCGCCGGGCGTTTCCACCGCGGAGCTGGATGATTTTGCGCGGGAAGAGATCGGGAAGCTCGGAGCGGTTAGTGCGTTCTTTAACTATAGGGGCTATCCGGGATATATTTGTGCGTCCATAAACGATGAAGTGGTGCACGGAATACCCGGGACCCGTAAAATTCGTCTGGGCGATGTGGTCAGCCTCGATGTAGGCGTGACATATGGCGGATTTGTGGGGGATACGGCGACCACGGTGATGGTGGGCGTGAGCGACGCCGAACTCATCCGGTTGGTCCGAACGGGCGAAGAAGCCTTGTCGGCAGCTATTTTGAAGGCTGTGACGGGAGCGCGGCTGGGGGATGTGTGTCATGCCATTGAAAGCACGGCGATCGCTGCGGGTTTTTCCGTGGTAAGAGATTTTGTGGGACATGGGGTAGGGCGGAAGATGCATGAAGATCCCCAGATACCGAATTTTGGCGTGCCGGGCACGGGCCCGAAGCTGAAAACGGGCATGACGTTGGCCATTGAGCCAATGATCAATATGGGGACTTCGGAGGTGGACGTGATGCCGGATGGATGGACGGTGCGCACGAAGGACCGTAAGCCGTCGGTGCATTTCGAGCATACCATCGCCGTTCAGGAAGGGTCGGCCGAGATCCTGACATGTGTAAAAAAGAAATAATTCGGCTGGACGCCAAGGTAGAAGGTGTGATATCAGAGTCGGTCTTTCGTGCTGTTTTGGCGAATGGACATAAACTCGTAGCCTTTGCCGGACGCGAAAACAAGGAGCGGGCGTGCCCTATTCGACTGGGCGATACGATCCAAGTGCGGATGTCGCCATACGATATGTCGATGGGACAAATTGTTTGGGATAGCGAGATAGAGGCGAATACATGAAAGTAAGAAGTTCGGTTAAAAGAATTTGTGAACGATGCAAAGTTGTGCGTCGTAAAGGCGTGGTGCGGGTAATCTGTACCAATTTGCGTCATAAACAGCGGCAGGGATAGAGGAGAAGATCGATGCCCAGAGTGCTTGGAATTGACATTCCCGGAAAGAAGCGCGTGGAATATGCGCTCCGGTATATCTATGGTATTGGCCCGGCGAAGGCCAAGGAACTCGTTGAACAGGCCAAAATCAATCCGGCCAAGAAGGCGGACGATTTGACCGACGAGGAAATAACTCATCTTTCGGGAATTCTTCAGTCGCAGTGCGTGGTGGAAGGTGATCTTCGCCGCGAGGTGTCGTCGAATATTCGCCGCCTGATCAGCATCAACTGCTACCGGGGTATTCGGCATCGGCGCGGTTTGCCGGTGCGCGGTCAACGGACCAGCACGAACGCTCGCACGCGCAAGGGGCCCCGCAAGACGGTGGGCGCCGTTCGCGGGAAAGACGCTCGCGCCGCCGCCAAAACGTAGTAATGTGAAATAGTGCAATATCGGAAAATGTTTGAGGATGGATCGCATGGCAGAAGAAAAGAATAAAGCGGAAGAAAAGGAACCAGCGGTTCCTGCCGGCAATATGGCCGATGTGGCAGCTCCGGCGGCTGGCGACGCGGAAGCGAAGCCCGTCAAGAAGGTCAAGGTGAAGGGTGGTCGCAATGTCCCGGTGGGTGTTGTTCATATCCTGGCTTCTTTTAACAATACCACGGTGACCGTTACGGACATGAAGGGCGGAGTGATTGCCTGGAGTTCAGCCGGACGGTGTGGGTTCAAGGGTTCCCGCAAAAGCACCGCCTATGCCGCGACGATGGTGGCGCAGGAAGCTTCCCGCCAAGCGGTTGGCCAAGGCATGCATGAAGTGGAAATTCTCGTGCAGGGCCCGGGTGCGGGACGCGAGTCCGCGATTCGCGCCGTACAAGCGGCCGGGTTGAATGTCACGGCGATCAAGGATGTAACCCCGATGCCGCACAACGGTTGCCGGCCTCCAAAACGGCGCCGCGTTTAAGGGATTTTATTACGGAGACACGAGGAGATTTTTGTTATGGGTAGATATACAGGACCAGTTTGTAAGCTGTGCCGCCGCGAGGGAATGAAGCTATTCCTGAAGGGCGATCGCTGCTACATGGCCAAATGTGCAATTGAAGTGGGTCGTCCCGCGCCTGGCCAACACGGAATGCGCAGGAATAAGCTATCGGATTACGGCGTGCAGTTGCGCGAAAAGCAGCGCCTCCGCCGCATGTATGGATTGCAGGAAGGCCAATTCCGGTTGTTTTTTGAACGCGCTTTGCGTAAACGCGGCATCACCGGCGTGCGCTTGCTTCAGACGTTGGAGCTCCGGCTCGACAATGTGGCCTACCGGCTGGGCTTTGCCCCGTCGCGCCGCTCTGCCCGGCAGTTCGTACTGCACGGACACATTGCGGTGAACGGTCGCAAGACCAGCATCCCGTCCTTCTTGGTCAAGCCCGGCGACGTAATTCAGGTTCGCGACAACAAGCAGAGCCGAGAATACGCCACCCGCTTCATGGAAGCCGCGGAAGGCCGTGGCCGTCCGACCTGGATGTCGGTCGACCGCGAAAGTTTCAAGGGGGAAGTCCTGCACGTGCCGTCACGCGAGGAGATTGCCCCGATCGTCAACGAGCAATTGATCGTTGAATTGTATTCGAAATAATCGGTAGATCAATACACCATATGAGCCGGTTAACTCCCGGCTCTGGGAGGATTAGTTACATGCCAGTCAGATTAGGTCGTTTTGAAATGCCCAAGCTCATCACGAAGGATGAGAAAGGGGCCAATGGGACATACGCCAAGTTCATTGCAGAGCCCTTCGAGGCCGGCTACGGTCGGACCATCGGAAATTCCCTGCGCCGTGTGCTGCTTTCTTCGCTGGAAGGCGCCGCGATTTCGTCCATCAAGATTGAAGGTGCGCTTCATGAGTTCTGCAATCTGCCGGGGGTCGTGGAAGATGTCACCGACATCATTCTGAACCTCAAGCAGGTATTGCTGAAGCTCTATTCACGCTCGTCCAAGAAATTCCGCATTAGCGTCAAAGGCCCGGGCGAAGTGACCGCCGGCGATATCAAAGGCGACTCCACCCTCGAAGTTCTGAATCCGGATCATCACATTTGCACGCTGGATTCCGACGGCAAGTTTGAGGCGGAAATCGAAGTCAAGATTGGGCGCGGTTATTGCCCGGCCGATTGGAATAAGAAGGAAGATCAGGAGATCGGCCTGATTCCGATCGATTCCCTGTTCTCGCCGGTGCGTCGCGTCAAGTATGATGTGGAAGCGACCCGCGTAGGCCGCCGCACGGATTACGACAAACTCAATCTTGAAATCTGGACCGATGGACGCGTGACGCCCGACGATGCGTTGACCTTGTCCGCGGCCATTCTTCGCCATCACCTGGATGTGTTTGTCAGTTACGACAAGGACATTGTCGAGTTCGAAGAAAGCGAGAAGCAGATCGATCCGGAACGCGAGGAATTGCGCCGGAAGCTGAACATCAGCGTCAACGAAATCGAATTGAGCGTTCGTGCCGCCAACTGCCTGAACAACGCCAACATCACGACGGTCGGCGAACTGGCGCAGAAGACGGAAGCCGAGATGCTCAAGTATCGCAACTTTGGCAAGAAGTCGTTGAACGAAATCAAGCAAAAGCTTACGGAATTGGGTCTCTCGCTCGGCATGACTTTCGATCCGGAGCTGCTCAAAACGAAGAACGTCGAACCGGTCGAACAAGTCTAAACGAATTGGCTGAGGAAGAACCATGCGACATCGGAAAAAAACAATCAAATTGGGACGGCCTACCGCGCAACGCGAAGCGCTGTTGTCGGGTCTTGTGTGTAGTTTAATCGCGAGCAAGCGGATCGTGACCACGCTGCAGAAAGCCAAAGCCGTAAGGACGATGGCTGAAAAGATGGTGACGTTGGGCAAGGCGGGGACCCCGTCCTCGCGCAGTTTGGCTCTTTCGCGACTCCGCAACAAGGATAGCGTGGCTGAATTGTTCGCGTCCATTGCTCCGGCATTTAAGGATCGGGCGGGCGGTTATACGCGCATCATGCGCATGAGCCGTCGTTCCGATAGCGCGGAAATGGCCGTTCTGGAATGGGTCAATTACATTCCCAAGCCGCCGAAAAAGAAAGTGGAGAAAAAGCCGACGGATGCGAAAGCCGCGCCGGAAGCCTCCGCCTCTGAAGCGCCGGAAAAAGGCAAAGCCAAGGAAGCCAAGGCTGCCAAGAAGTAATTCGCCTTCCATAGTTGTTCAAAAAACGATCAAGCTCCCGGGCTTGATCGTTTTTTTGTTGATATGCTCCAAGGGAGTCCGGTGCTCAAACGAGTCAGAATTCGACGCTTTGGCATCCGTGGGGCTATTCTGCACAAAACAAAGATTGGCCCCACGGATAAAAGAGTATTCAGAGAATGAACCAAGCTGGTTACGGGTTCATGTAACGCGTTGGCAAGGTATATAGGACTTTATTGGTCCACACCCAGTCGTCTGGATGTACCGTGAGGATTACAAATCCGTCGTCGGGCGTGAGGCAGCTATTTCCAATAATCGCTCCATTCGCACTGGTGGCTTCGCGCCAAGTTGCATCGTTGGTTTTGTACCAAACCCCCGCGCCGCTGATTTGTTGATGGACGCGGTCGTACTTCAGTAATTTATCCGATTTGCTTGGGCGATCGCCGCCTTGGAAGCCCGATTCGATCAAGTTCATCTGGCTGGGACGGACATTCCGCGGCATCGCAAAGGACGCAAGATTATAAGCCGGATTAGCCATCGTCCCCCCCTTGATCAACTGGGTTTGTGAGTTGGTTGGAACCCGTCCGATAAACAATGTCGTTCGCGCGGTCTCGTTGTCAGGGATCTCGATCAGCACCCCCTGATGAATCGGCACGCTAATATCGTCGGCATTTTGATTGTCCATGCGCCACTGCAAGGGAGCCGACGACAGCCAGATGCATTGGGTCGCAATGGCGGTGGTTCCCCGGCTAAACCAGGAAACGCGCGTGGACAGCACATCGCTTCCGCCGCTGGGCAGGCTGTGCCCAAAGACCCGAGCGGCCGTGCAGGTGTCAGGAATGCCCGGAAAGGCAACCCAATTCTTGCCCGGATGCAAGCGAATGGATTTGAGCACATAGACTTCCTCGCTGGCCACGCGACGCTGCCAATTCGTTGTCCAGCGGTCTTTTTGAGCCGCCCGGTAAAAGCGCATGTTACTGCCCAAATTCTTGGGAGCAACCCGTCCCATGGCAACATTTCCGGTGTCGCTGAGCATGCTGGCGGCGCCTCGTTCCACCAGTTTCCAGCGATTGCTTAAAGCGGATGTGAAGTCCAAGGCATCGACATAAATCAGGTCATATTCGCGGCCCTCGGCTGCTGTCCAGGCAATATCGGCCTTGCCAAGATCCGTTTCCGCATTGACCACGCCTTGTGTAATAAAAAATCCGGATAGGAGCACGCTCTTCGGTTCTGACAGCGGTCCCTCATTGCCGGCAGAATCGACGCCCGCTATGGCGACATTGTATTCTACGCCAAAGGTGAAATTGCTTAGCGTGATCGATTCCGTCAACCGATCGCTCAGCGCCGGAACGCTATCGAGGGTAACGGCGGAGCCGTTGGTTGTGGAGGGCTCGCTTCCGTCTTCCGTGTAGTAAATTTTATATGTCCGCCAGGGAGACAGGGGATCAGATCCATTTCCTCCTCCATCGCGCGGCTTGCTCCACGTCAGGTCCATTTCAGATGCGTCGTCGATAGAACCCGGAGTCGCTATCAGGTTCATAATCTGCGTAGGCGCAATGTTGTCGTACATGATGACAAAGTTCGTATTAGGGCTTTTCAGCCGGTCCTCGGGACGGTCATTGTCGTCATCGACGGCAAAGAACCAGTTGGTGGTAATGCCCAGCGGTGCATTGGTGAAAAGCACCGAACCGATCTGTTGTACCGAGACGCTGATCGAGAGGCTGTCCCAATAGCCGGTGGCGGCCAACCGAGAGCCGTGCCCGCTGATCCCGCAACTGAAGCGAATGAACTCCGTGTCGGCTGGGGCATTGCTGACCGCCAGCAACGCTTGCGTCCAGCTCGAGGGGTTGACCCCGACGAGCGCTTCGACGTTGTATTCTCCGCCGGCGATCCAGCAGCGATTCGAGCCAATGTTGAAGCCCTCGGCTTTCAGAAAGGCTGCGGCCTGGTTGCCGCCGAAGCCCACTCTCGACAAGTCGCCGTGGAAGTATCCGATATAGTTCACGGTCGGACTCAGTCGGTTGGTATTGTTCAGATAAACTTCTTGGCTGCACAGCGTGTAGCGATCGGAGGTGTCCATTAAGACCCCGTCGAGGATCTCATGGCGAACAGCCAAACTTCCGGCCTGACCGCCGGCTTCATCGGCAAAGTGCAATCCGGCGCCTCCCGTAGAGCCGCTCATCCAATTGTTGGTGGACTGCGGCATGGCTGGGATCGTCAGCTCGTCCGAGCCGATTTCGAAGCTGCCGTTGCTAATAGAAACGCTTAGTATATTAGTCACATAGATCGCCGACAGCTTCTGTCCATTTGTGATCGACGTTGGCGCCGCGGCATTGGTTGAGAGACGGTACTGGTAAATTCCCGAGTCGTCCTCGGAGGCGACGAAGGCTAACGTGAACAGGTTGCGGTTGGTCCATGCGGACGGCTGCAGGTGGACGGCGGAGGGCGCGGTGGGATAATTTGTGTCGTCGTCGATGACCGTAAAGACGTTGGTTCCGTTGAAAATGGTCGGGCTGTCGATCGCTTGCATCCAATCGTTGGATCGGTCTGCATCCTTATCCATCGCTGACCAGACGAAGGCATGCACTCCCGTGGTTACGTTGCTGTAGGAAATTCCCCGGGCCGCCCGAGCCATTGTCCAGGCGTTAGTGTTCAGTTGCTTCGTCGCGGAGAGCCACCCGACATTAGTCTGTACGGTCCCATGAGCGTTGAGCAGGCTGTAGTGGGGCAGGCTATAGCCGCCGTTGGTCGCGAGGGCCACTTCGCTGTTGTCCTCCAACACCACGCTTAGATTCCATTGCCCGAACCGAATATCGCTGTCGAGCATGGTCCGTCCATTCTTCACGTTTAGGCTGTGCGCTGCCGGCGCACTGAGATCGTCGTCGATGACCGTAAAATTCATGGCCATATCCGAGGCCACCGCTCGATCGAGGGATACGGTTGTGCCATTGGCTAGCGCCACAAAGCCTCGATCCTGGTCGTTATCCTGCGCACTGGCTTGCAGCACCCAGGTTCCGGTAGCGTTGTTGGCATAGGAAATGGATACATTATATTCAGATGCGGTGACGGTCAGGCTGCCGTTGCCGGTCGGCGCAAGCAGATTAGTCGGGGCATGAACGACATTTTCCTTCAGATAAATGCCCCACGGGTTCTTCAGATCCCAGTTAGGGCTGACATTGCCGAAATTGCCGTTGAGGTTGGCTACCCCATTCCGATTGGTCATCCATAGTCCAGAACGGTCGTACAAGCGATAGGCAAAGTCGAATCCATTGGTCATCTGCCCGTCGGTGATCGTTACGGGCATCGCAATGCCTGGCGTATACGCATCGCCTGCATAGAGCAGGATGCAAGACGGCCACTCGTCGTCGTCATCGGCCACCATCAACAGCCCTGCCTGCCGGTTGATCGTCCACTCTCGATCTACAGAGCCTCGGTCTACATCGTCGTTGGGTCCCGATACCGTCACGGTATTAATTCCCGCCGCCATAAGCTGCCAGACTTCTCCGGTCTCCACGAATACAGAGCCGTTGTGTTCGCCGCCCACCGTGTAATTCTGAACATTAGCAAAGACGCTGGTTGACAAAGCGTTTTTCGTGTCGGAAGAGCTTCGGCTCTCGACATAATTGGCGTGGCAGTCCTCCAGCGTATCGACGGTCCCCAAATCGTAATTGAGATTCTCGTCCGAGACGCTGCGCATCACGCCGCTGGACGGATCGTAGACCCTAAACATAAACTGTAACGGACGAGTCGCGCTTACTTCCGCAAGATCTCCATCGGTCAAATAAAAGACCGCATTGGTCCCAGAGTCCCATCCGTAACAGCTGTTCCGCGCGTCGATCACATCCGATTTCTGTCCGATCGTGACGTCCATGACCAGGTTTGTCAGCTCCGCCGCCCACAATTTGGCATCGTCCAGTCGCATGGAGCCGCCGGCGCTGACGTCCTCGGCGGCCAATACCAGCCGCACCCGCGCCGAACCCGCCGGCGCCAATCCGGTCGCCGAATGCCATGTCCAGACCTCTCCCGGCGCGTTGAAGCGATTGGTCGCCGATACCAATAACGTATTCGTGCTATAGAACTCCACCTTCACCTCGCAGTATCGCGCCGTAAAGGCCGGCGTCGTATCGCTCCAGAACCAGGCGCCGCCTTCGTAACGTTGTCCGGCCATTGCCGGCGCGTCCTGCCACCAGCCGCCTCCCGTGCCTCCGGCCCATGCTCCGCCGATCGTTGCAATGTTGGTGTCCGAGGAATTGGGATAACCGCCTCCGCTGTAGTTGTTTTGCCTTGTAGCCGTTCCCCAGCGTCCTCCATGCACATCTGGATCGTCATATTCCCATCCGTAAGCGCCGTGCAGGTCCTTGAAGCTTGCCCGTTCGAAGTCCCCATTGCGCAGTAAATTCTCTGTGGAGCCCGCGCCGAAAACCGGTCCATCCGTGTCGTCGTCGGCTATCCATAAAATTCCAAACTGCTGATTGCTCCGCCACTGCCGATCGCCCAGCCGGTCGTTGTCGGCATCCGGCACGTTGGCGTACACCTTGCGCCAAGAGCCTGTCGCATTAGCCTTGGTCTCGCCACTGACGATCCAGTCCGGTCCATAGAGATTGCTCACAGACTCCTGCCAAAGGGATTCAGTCCATGCCCACAGGCTCGTTGCGCCTGACGTCTTGGCGTTCAATGCGCTCATCGTCGGCACATAGTTGGCCACGTTGTTGGTCGTCAGCGCCTCTACCGTGACGTTCATGTTGCTCTCTGGGCCGATGTTGTTGCGAGGAATCCCGCTGGCATGGTCGTAAACATTGAAGCTGATTTTTACCGGGAGGCTCCCTGCCGAGGCCAGATCTCCGTCTGTGAGGCGGTAGATCACGTTGGTCGTGTTCGCTCCGGCGATCAGCGGAGCTACGCTGTCGCCCACCAGCACCACCAGATTGCTTACGGTCGGCGCTTCTGAATCGTTGTCGTTTACGACCAGATATCCCACTTGCTGCGAATACAGCACCGCCGCGTCGTTCGCGCGATCGGCGTCTGCGTCCGGTATCGTCGCGACGATTGCGTTCGTCCCCTCTGTCATCCATGCGTCGAGCTGTATTGCCGTAAACGGCGCACCGAAACTCCAAACGTTCGTCGAACCCTGCGCTCCTGAAATCGTGGACGTAAATTCCGAGCTCTCTTGTGCGGAGTAATTGACAGTATTGTTCGTCAATGCGCCGCCGATGCTTATGCTCATATACTGGTTGGTCGACGCGCCCGCCAAATTCGTTCGAGACAGCCCATTCGCATCGAAAGCCCCGACGCTCAGCCTTAGCACGTTTGCCGCCGACAGCGTCGAAAGTTCGTTGTCCGTCAGCAGAAATACGCGGTTCGTCGAGTTGCCGCTCGCATACTTGTTGGTGTTGTTTAGCGTTACGTGAGCAAATTGTGCGTTGGTTACATAGGTCATCGCCGAATCGATCAGCGCTATCGACGGAGGATTCGTGTCGTCGTCGATCACCTTCAACCACGCATAGGCCACGTTAGTCAGTCCCGCCTGGTCGTCGGAGCGATCCGAGTCGCAATCCCACACGCTTACGGCAATCCGATTGCTGCCCGCCTCAAAGAGCGCCGACAGTTGATTCGAACTGATCGAATTCCAACTCCAAATACTCTGTGCGGTGCTAGAGGTCGTGACGGAGGAGCTCTGCGCGGCGTTGTAATTGGCGATGTTATTGGTTGTGAGAGTCCCCACGCTTAAGTTCAGCTGGGTGGACGCATTGCCGGTCGTCGATCGTTGCAGTCCGCTATAATTGTCATAGGCGTAAACCAACACTTTTAGAGGATTGCCGGCGCTAACCCCCGCCAGATCTCCATCATAAATCTCGATCGATTCATCCGGACCATTGGTTGGGCCATAATACTCTGTAGAGCCGATCAATACTTTGGGAGGCCAATAACCCGCATTGGTGCAGGTAAACGACGCATTATCGAAATACACATACGCATTGCCTGGCCAGCCCGAACAGTCAAAAGCGACCTGCGCTTTTACTGCCGTAGCGGGAGCGGTGCACGGGTTGGTGAAGACTTGCCAAGAGCCGGTAAGCATGGAGGGCAGGTTCAAGAAAGACTCGCCCACTTGCGAGTTGGCGGCATCGAAAAATCTGCAACGCATGCCCACAGAACTGGGAGGCCAGCCCCAGTTACCTCCAATTTTTCCGCTGGAGACGAAGTCGTAATTCTTATTGGGCATGACATCTACATACTGAGACGCAGAGGAAATATTTCCCAATCCTGTGAACAACGTCAATCCGCGCGCTCCCGTTTCGGCGCTTCCTGCTGCGATCGTACACCAGGCCGAATGCATATTCCATTGCAGCACCCACGGCGTTAAGCTCGGCCCCGCTTCGAAGTCGCCGTCGATAAGCAGATGGCTGGATTGACTTGCTTTAACCGTTGGAACAACCGAATCGTCATCATATGCGTGAAGAAGGCCAAACTGTTGGTTGCTGACGCACAATTGGTCATTCTCCCGGTCTGTATCCGCATCCCAAACTGTGGCCGTAATCTTGTTCGTGCCTTGATCGATCAGCGCATCGAGCAGGCTCTCGGAGATCGAAGTGAACGTCCAAACGTTCGTTCCGAAGAAAGCCTTGGTTTCCACCTGCGGCGAGCTTTCCGACAGTGTGAAGTTGGCCACATTCTGGGTGGTTAGATTTTCCACGGTCACATTCATTTGGGTCGAAGGATCCGTGGTTCCTCGCATCAGCCCGCTGTCTCCGTCTCCGTCGTTATCCATCATGCTGAAAATCATACGCAAGGGCGTAGCGGGGCTTACTGTGGCTAGTTGCGCATCCGACAATGAAAACTGCGCATTAGTCCAATCCGCATGGCCGCCAACATTTCCATTTATGGTTCCGCTTTGATCCGGCGATATATTCACGCCGCCCAAGCTGATCTCCAAGGGGTGCACGGCTTGCGCGATCGACGCGTCGTCCCAATAAATCACCGTATCCACACGTTGAGCGGACGTGTTGCCTGCAAATCCAAAGCACACCCTGATGCTTTTGGTGCCGGCGCAAGATTTCATGGAATGAGTGAACTGGCGGTAATTCGTACTTATGCCCGCTGTAAAATCGATTTGATTCGTCAGGAGCAATCCGCTTCCGGCGTACAGGTTATTAGTGTCGAGCGACCAACACTCCATCTTAAGGTAGAGAAAGTAGCCGCGAAGGTTGGTCATATCGAGCTTGGCTATATCGTCGATTTTGGCCCAAATACTGAAGGTGTACCAATTCGTTTCAACCGCCGGAACGGGTTGCCAAACAGTCTCATAGGTCGAGTCGGCTGCATTCATTTGTACCCATTGAGATCCGGTGCGGGCATGACTAGGAGTTCCACTGCCAAGCCCGGCGATCGTATCTTTGCCCCAGTTCGTGTACCCTGGCGCGTGCCAAGTAGAAAGGCTGTTGCCTTCTTCAAAGGAAGGACATCTCAATCTATTGGAAGATATTAGCGTGGGGTATTCGGAGTCGTCGTCAGTCACCGAGAAGAGCAGATTGCTGTTGATGGTTATGCCGCGACGCACGGGCGCCGCCGAGAATCCATTCGGAGCGGTAATCAGCCCTCCGGCATCGTTGTTATTCTCGGCGCTGACGGATAGGCAATACGTTTCGCCGCCTTTCGAATTGGTAATCGAGAACGCATTCTTGTAGTAGGTTGTGACGACTAAGGCTCCATTGTAACCGTAGAAGGAGGCAAAGTTCGTGTCCATGCCCAATGAGTTTGTGACCGAACCTTGTATTCTCAATGGATCCCAGTTCGGACAAACCCGCCCAGCCCTGGACCCTATGTTAAAGGTATTGGGGTTGTTCGTCAGAAAAACGCCGAAAGGACTGCTCCATCGCACGGCAATATCCAATTTATCCGATGAATTTAGAGCCTCTGCTTCAGTAAGGCTTGTGCCATATAGCCCGGCGCTGTAATCGGTTCCAATATAAATTAACTCGGGAATCGGGCCTACAGCTTCTTCGTCATAATAAAATTCTCCATCTTTACGGGTTACTTCGTACCAGTTGGTTCCCACTCGGACCTCGTCATAATACACATAGCCCACTTGCTCAGATCCGCTTAGAGAGCCGGCGATCAATCGAATGCCGGTAAGTTTTGTAATTTGTCCCACGGTCTGGGTAGTCGTCACTTGCCAGTATCCCTGCGGTTCTTCTGCGATCATTTCGCAAGCGCTGTCGGAGCTTATCTTATAAGCTGTGGCGTTTAATTGCCTGGTCGAGAAATCGTAGACGCCGGCGACAATATAGTCGTTGCCGGATCCATTCTGGAGCGCATACGAACTAATCCGGTCGTCCGAAGTATCGGAGATGCCCAAAGCCTTGTCGGCTCCGGAGCACTTGCCGATAAAGGCAACCTCGGTATTGTCCGCCAGCAACTTGATGCCGGCGTATTTGTTGTTGCCATTATAGGCGTAATTCATCATGTAGGAAAAATAGACCCGTCCGGTGGTGAAGGTTCTGTCGAAAGTTCGGGTGGCGGAAACCCATCGGCCATTGACATCTCCGTAAAGCACGACTTTATTGGCCGTCGGGTCGATATAGCTCGAATACCCGGCATTGAACGAACTGCTGACATAATCGGCAAACGGGTCGCCGCCCAAACTCCAATTGTCCGCCCAGCCTCGACCTTCGCTTCCTCCATTCAGGCTGCCGCTAGACGAGGTAAAGTTATCGAAAATTATTGAGGAGACATAAGGAGAAAATTTTATAACCAGATTGCCGCCGTTCTCACAGAGGGAAAAGGCGCCTTTCTTCAAATCGCCGGTCCAAGCCGACGTATCGAGGACAAATAGATTGGTATTGAAGCCGTTAAGGACTCCGGCATCCACGATAACCCAATTATAGCTATTGGTGGGATTCCAGCCCGTTGGCGTTACGCCCATCGAATCGAGTTTGACTATAATTCGATAACCCAAGAATTGTTGATAAGTCGTCGTTCCACTGCCTCCGCCCACGGTAATCACGTCCCATCCTGTTCCTGTGCCCGCCGTCGCGTTCGCGATGTGAACGTGCTGAGTTGTCCCATCATGAACCGTGAGAGAACTAACCTTAAGATTTCCCACGGAATTGGGATCGGCGCCAGGATCGACTTCGTTTTGATAGTAAAGATTGAGCGGCCCTATAGAACCGATTCCGCAAAGGCGTCCGCCTGTGTTCCATGTCATGGTTATTGAAGCCGTTGCATTAGAACCGTTCATGATCATCGTTCCGCCAAGAATCTCTGTATTGCCGCTATAGGTGTTGTTCGTCGCCAGCAACAACGTCCCAAGTCCTTGTTTCCTCAAGTGTCCGCTGCCGCTGATGCAACTGTTACAGGTGAGCGTACGATTGGAGTATACTTCAATTTTGCTTTGGCACCCGTCATTGAGAGTAATCCCGCGATTTGTGTGCAAAGCAATATTGGGAACATCGCCATGAATCAGCGTGCCATAAGTCATGGATATGTTATTGGCGGAAAACGCGGATGGAATCGCGCCCAAGCTCCTGTCGCTATTAATTCTTAATATCCCATCGTATACAATGGTTCCTCCTGAATACGTATTGACTGCCAAAAGAGCTACATCGGGGGCATTTTCTCCCAATCTGACATAGCCTGATCCTGTATCGATAACACTGTTAACAATTAGATTCCCCCCGCTGCCCCATCCGGCCACAGTCAGGTTCAAGTCTGTCCCTGTGATGGGCGTCGACGAATCCAAGACCAGTGTAGCGTTGTTGGCTAAATTGATGATCGAAGAACGTTCCAATACGATTGGGCCCGTTAGGGTATTGCTTCCAGACAAGCTGAGCAGCGCTCCCTCATACCAACTTCCGGTTCCGTTCAATCGAATCGTTTCAGGCTGAAAAGTATTAGTGCCCTGAAAACGCAGTGAACTTATATCGTTGATCCTAATTCCCGCTGAAGTTGACCCCAAGGCATTAGGATGTTTAAGTGTTAAAATCGTTCCTCTTTCGAGGGTCACCGCATTCGTAAACGTGTTGTTTCCGGAAAAATCAAATCCCCAATATTTGTAACCGCATCCTTGTAACGTTAGACTCCCCGAGCCGGAAATGTTGCCGCTGACGGTCAATGTTGCTGAAGGACTGTTTGCTACGGCATTGCTCCAGATTTGATCGGCGCCCAATACGACATCCGATGCGATGACATGATTGCCTCGACAATCGACGTTCATGCCAAGACCTCCATTATTGATGGTCAAGGTATTATTGTAGAAGTTCAATGACGTATCGGCATTATTCTCGAATCGAAGCCCATAGACCTCTCGATTTCCATTGAGGTTGATATTGGTCCCTGAGCCAATGCCGCTGTAGAAGACGAGATTCGATTCGGGTCCTGGCGCCACATTGTCAATCCAGTTGGCGGCCGTATCCCAGTTGCCGTCCGCTCCGTTGCCGGACCATGTAGGTTCGGCCTGAGCCGATATTCCCATCGCCACCGTGAACGCCCCAGCCAGCCCGGCTATCTTTTTCCAAGCATTGGAAAATCCGATAACGCTTTTTCCAAACCTTGGAATCTTGGCGCATACATGTTTCAAGGTTTGATGAAAGAGAGTCCCGCCCAAGCAAACCCCAGTTTTGTTTATCATAAGATTCCTCTATCGGCTTGCTTAGTTTTCCACTAATCGGACCCGATACTGTCCCGTTTGATTCAGAACTTCCTCTGAAACCGACACCTCAGAGACTGCGCCGGCCGCCGTGATGACGAGACTGACGTTGACGTATGTGGGATTAAGTCGTAGATCTGTGCCGGTATATTCCAACTGATACCGTTTGCCTTCAACTGAAGCCCAAGCGATGAGAGGCCGATTATTCGACCCAAGGCGAATTTCAGCCATAACCAAGGAGGATTGGGCATCTAGCGGATCGGTGCCCGCTCGCCGTTCCTGATCGTCGCTCAGCCCGTCGCCATCGGTATCTGCTTTATTTGGATCGGTTCCCAAACTCTTCTCCCAAGAGTTATTCATGCCTTCGCCGTCGCCATCGTTTGAATCCAATGCGATCATGTTGGTAATGGAGATTATATACACGGCATTGAAGCCGAGGTTGATGATGGCTGAATCGCCATAAAATGATGCCGTTCCGCGATCTTTTGCGTTAAATGCCCGCACAAAAAGCTTTGTGCCTGGCAGCGGCTTGTTCGTCTTAATCGAAAAGCCAAACAGTCCGGAGTTGGTTAATTCGGCAGAGGTATGATTGCCGATCGCCGTTACGCCGTCTTCCAGCAGTATATTGCGAGGATCCGGCGTCCCGTCGGATGCCGGTGGATAAATTTGACCGTCAGTGCTGATGAGCACTTCCACCCGATCACATTGATCTATGGCCGTCGTGCAGGCGCCCAGCAGATTCCGCCCAAACTCGTCTTGGATCGGCTGAGCGTTCCCAATGTACAGCGGATAAGAGAGCTCGCCGGCTTGGGCTCCGGCCAATAACGCATACAGCGCCAACCAGCCGATACTAACCCTTAGCATCTCTATTCTCACAAAGTGCGTCATGGTTCGAGCTCCTGACTTCGAGAGATCTTTTTCCTGGCGCCATTGCTCAGAAAAAAAAGGAAGCCAATTGTAGCGTCGTTCCGAAATAGTTGTTTCTTCCTATGATTTTGACTTTTCCATAAAGAAATACCGCGCTAGCGATTCATTCCCTGTCGGAACTGCCTGTAATTCTTTATCTTTTGAGCTTTCAAAAAGAACCGCTGAAGAACACCTCCTTGATGCCGATATCTGAACGCCTTTTGATGCTTTACATACTAGATCTAATCCATAACGCGATAATGTCAACGGGTGGCCATTATCTCGCTTGGCGAGATGAATGAGTAAATGATTGGAACACGTTCTTAGCGTGTACAACGGAGGGGATGGATTGGCAAAGAGGCTCAACACGTTTTTTGACAAACGGCGCCAATCTAATCACTGGATTTTGGATGTACGCCTGTTGGAATCAACAAGCGGTCTCCTTCACTGTTTGCTTTCGCTGTCCTGCATGGAATACCAAGAGCTGCTTCTCGTTCGGAATGAATCGATTAGAGCTTCCGGCTCGATCAGCTCGGGCTTCTTGTTGTCCCAAGAGAAGACCTTGCAATACTGTTTCCAACCCTTAGGCTGTACAATGAAGACGGCAGGACATTTTCCCACTTGGAATTGTTCGGCCAATTTTTGGCAGTCGGGATTGGCGGGAAGGGGGATTTCCACTCGGAGATAATTCTTCAAATACTTTTTGACCTTATTGTTTTCAAGGCTCTTCTGCTGGAACCATTCGCAAAGCCCTTTCTGATCGGTAGGTACATCACGTGTGAAGACGATAAAAATGTCCGCGCCGGTTTCTTTTTGCAGTTCCAAAGCCTTTTCATATCCCTTGGCTTTGTAAAACCACGAAGAGGGGATCTTATCCGTTGCGACCGTTGTGACGACGTTGCTTTTCGAACTCCAATCGGGACTCTTGCCTTGAGCCAGAACAGACCAAACCAACATGTTCGAACACAATAGAAAGATCATGAGGGCTTTCATGGGTAAAAGCATGACCTGTATCCTAATCCAGCTCAAGTTCCAAGTGGCTGTTTGGATAGGTTGCGAATAGATTTTTGATAAAAATAGCTGAAATTTGAGAGCGTGGTCATTGGTTGCTTGTCGTTTCCCCTATACATCATGAGTTAATGGGCATATAAATGATTGAAAGGAAACAACATAAGACAAGTTATGCGTCTTTTTACAGAGAAGCCCTTGACAAATGATACCGATACCATTAATTAATATGCCCATGAAAACCATTCAATTTAATTCAAAAACTTTACGTTCGGGTTCGGCGGATACCTCTGCCGTTTGTGTCGAAAGATTTGCTCAACTTTGTTCATCCCCTCAAGGGGTGGACGCGCTCTTCCTGGCGGCCGATGGCCGACAGGTGTTGGGCTGTTCGGGTCCTGAGCCTCGCCGTCCGGTCGTCCGGGCTTTGCTGAACGATCCCACGTTGTATCGATTTTTTCGGGAAACGCTCGGCGATGAAGCCGATGGCCTGATCCAAGGCGATCAAAAACAGGTTCGCTTTCATAAGCGATTAGGCTCGGTCGTTGAAGAAGTCTCCATCCCCGAAAAGATTCAGACGCTCCTGGCCCGCACAATGCGTCAAGCCCAGCATTGGGAAGGGACGCTTCTTGATAACGGGGACCATGCCTTCGATCCTCGTACGCCCGCCCCGGGAACCCATTTTCGAGCCAATCTGTTGATCGGCGATCGCGCTGGTTTCTCCAGTCCGTTGATGACCACGCCGAAGGCCTTGGTCGACGAATGGGGCCGCGGAAGCAGTCGTTCGCATGCAGACAAACAAATCCTGGCCACCCGCTGGGACGTTGTGCCGGAAGAAAACGGCTTCCCGGCCAATAGGCAATTTTACCTGATCGAAGACGGTCGGCAGATTTTCTATTCCGCCATGCCGGATCCCAAGGCAAAAGTAACCACCCGTCATTCGGCCAATCATACGGTGATCAGTTATCAGTTGCCCGATGGCTTGAAGATCGAGCGAACCATTTTCATCGTTCCCGCCGAGCCGGGCTTGCCGCTGGCGGTCGAAGCTCAGATTATCACGCTCTCCAATACCGGCGACAAGAAGCGCGATCTTCAGCTTGTAGCCACGGGGATGTTCGGTTGTCCCTTCCCGGATGCCTTGGTGGTCGACGTGATTTATACGTGCGTAACCATCGAGCCGCGGGTTTTCCAGACGTCGGATCGTTCCGCGCCTCTCGTGGTCTGTCCCCGCTATTCGCAGGGCTGGTGCCAGGAAGATTACCCGTTCAATCTCAGCCTTGTTTATCGTCCTGATGGGACAGCCGTGGGTCCCAAAGCTTTCTGCCTCGACTATCGGAAGTTTGTCGGCAACGGCACGCTGGAACGTCCGCAGAACGTGCTTTGCCTCGATAACGTTTATGCCAAGAAAGGTCCGGCCTTTTTTGCCTTGGCATTGCCGTGCGTCATCGAACCGGGCGAAATGGTGGAGTGCCATTCGTTTAACGGCTCCGTTTCGCGTCACGAAGGGCAGGCCATTACGCAGGACTATCTGGCCGAGCGCATGAGCGGGATGACTTCCCTGGCGTTGAATCGCGAGTGGGGCCGCAACGCCCTTCAGAAAGTTCAAAGCTTCCAGGACAGCTATTGCAGCGCCGTCCAGGTGGAGACGCCCGACCAGAATGTCAACCGCTTGGTCAACGTGCATCTGCCGTTCCAAATCCGTTACCAGACCTATGCCAGCCGTTCGTTTGCCCTGACGCAAAAGGGCTTTCGCAAAATCGGATTCCGGGAAATTCAGGACCTTTTTGCGGCCCTGCCGTTCGAAGTGGCGGCGGGTCGTCAGGATCACATTCGGGATTTGATTGGCCTGTGGGCCGGGCATGTTCACCGCTTCGGATATGCCAACCATCAATTCTATTGGGCCGGCTTTGAAGCGGGCCGCTATTCCGACGATGCGCTATGGCTCTTTCAGGCCGTGGGGCGCTATATCGATTTGACGGGAGATTTCTCCGTTCTCGACCGCGAGTGGCCGGTGGCCGGTGAAGACGGCCAGACGAGGCCTCTCTTCGAGACGCTCCAAGCCATCCTGCACTACAGCGGACGCGTATCGATCGGAAAGAACGGCATGCCGTTGATCGATCATGCCGATTGGAACGATACGCTCAATCTGGACGGCGAAGGCATTCATGGCCCCGAGAAGGAAAAACTCTACAAGCAACAAATCGCCGAAGGCAAGATCAAGGATGGCGATGCGTTTATTTCCGACCTCTCCGAAAGCGTCATGAACGGTTTCCTGCTGGAAATCGCCCGGGCGTACATGGTGCGGTTTGCTCACATGAAAGGCCGTACGGATCGGGAAACCGAGTGGACCGAATTCGGTAAGATCCTGCACGAGCGCTTGCAAAAAGCCTGGAAGGGCGATTTCTTTGCCCGCGCGTTTCTGAATCGTCCGAATGCGGCCAGCACGTCGTATCTGGGCGGGCAGGGGGATAATCTGTCGGCGGACCCGAATCTGCCGGGCTCCTATTTCCTGAACAGCTTCTCGTGGGCCGTGCTCAGCGGCGTGGCTACCGAGGAACAGATTCGCATCATGTTCGACCGTATCGAGAAGATTTTGCTGACTCCCTATGGGCTGCGATTGGCCTCGCCGACGAAGTACAATTTGATTATGCCCCATTGCGGTTCCGGCGATTATCTCTACGGCGACCGGGAAAACGGCGCGGTGTTCAAGCACGCGACCATGATGGCGGCCAGCGCGCTCATGCAGGCCGCGCGGACGGTCAGCGATTCGACGCTTGCGTCGAAACTGGCGGACATGGGCTGGAAAGTTCTTCAAGTGACCGCTCCGTTCAAGACCTTTGAAGATCCGTATCGCCTGGCCGGCAATCCGCGTTTCTGCACGCAGTATACCAACCCCGCGACCGAGGAACACATTGGCCCCTTGCTGAGCGGAACGGCGCCTTGGATGTGGATGACCTACTTGAGCATGCTGGGCGTCCTTTTCAAGGAAGGCAAAGTGACCGTGGACCCGATTCTGCCTGCGGATTGGAAAAAATCCACCGTGCGCCTCCAGGTGCCGGCCGGGCAGTATTGCATTCGCATCGAAAAGCCGAAACGCTTTGTCCGAAGCGTCGCCAAGGCCCCGTACGTCATGTTGAACGGCCAAGCGACCGGCGCCGAGTTGCCGCAAACCGGCAAGGGAGCGGAAGCGCAGGTCACCGTTCGTTTCGTATAAAATCCGTGAAAGGGTGCGGTCTCCTTGCAGGAGCCGCACCCTCCTTACATACTCTTGATCTCTTTGAGCGCGTTCAGCAGGAATTGAGCGGCGACCGAGGCTAACAAAAGTCCCATCAGCCGGGTGGTGATTTTCATGGCCGTAGGGGTCATCAAGCGGGCGCCTCTGGCCGCCACGTGCAAAATGCCATAGCTGATCAGGCCTACGGCAAGAATGCACGCATAGAGCGTCAGGATCTGCATGAGGTTCTGCGCCTTGCTCTGCAGCAGGATGGTCGTGGTGATCGCGCCGGGGCCGGCCAGCATGGGTATGCCAAGCGGGGTGATGGCGATATCTTCCTTACTCATGCCCTCTTCCGTTTCGGCGGCGGTTTCCTTGACGGCCGAGCGCCGCGCGCGCAGCATGTCGTAGGCAATCATAAACAGCACTAAGCTTCCGGCCATTTGGAAGGCGGGCAGCGTGATGCCCATGATTCGGAATATCCACATCCCGGTCAGGGCAAAGAAAACCAAAACCCCGGTCGCCAGCAGGCACGCCAGTCGGGCCATGCGGCTCCGCTCCTCCGGCGTGTTATGTTGCGTCATGGCCAAAAACGCCGGCACCGTCCCGATCGAGTCAACGATCACGAACAGCGAGCTGAACGCCAAAATGCTGTATTCGCCCCATGTCATGACAGCCTTTTATTGAAATCGCCGCCTAAAGTCGAGCTGTCATAAATATGCATCATTTCGACAAAAGGGCATCTGCCCACAAAGGAAGCCGCCCCTCCAGGCTGTACTCCCGGGCAACGACTTCGCGGGCCTGATGCCCGATGTGATTTCGCAAGTCCGGATCCATCAGCTTGATCAGTTGTCCCAGCCATTCCTCATCGCTCGTTGCGACGAACGCAAGATCCCGATGAGCGTCCGCCATTTCCATGTAAGACGGTAGCGGACTGAAAATCGCCGGCAAGCCCAGCGCCCAACACAACTGCAATCGATTGGCGCTTTTGGCGGCGGTCCATTCGTTGACCGGCATGGGAATCAAGATGACATCGCATTCCAGCAAGTCGCGGGCATAATTTTCCAGCGACCAGGGAAAGAACTCGACCGGAATTCCCGGCAAAGCGGGGATCATTTTCTGGTAGCTTGCCGTCACGAGCCGCAAGATCAGCGGCTGGGTCCGATTCAGTTTTTGCAATGGACCCAAGATAATCGGCAGATGCTCCATGTTCAACGCCGTGCCGATCCAGCCGATTCGCAAAAAGTCCTTCTTGGAATGCGCCTTGACTGACGCTAGAGCCGGATCGTTCAAATCTACCGCGTCGGGAATCATTCGGACTTGGACCTGGGGATACTTTCGGGCGACCGCCTGCTGCATGCCGGCGGTGGGTACGATGACTTCATGCACCGCGCGGATCATCCCATCCACATCCCAACCCCGCTGACGATTCACGTCGTCCTGCATCCATATCGGGTCGCACAAATCATAAAAGCATTTGCATTGCGAGGTCTTGAATTGACGAACCAGCGAAATGGCCTCCTGAGTGCAGACCTTTTGGACCACCAGCGCTTCCGGCGGCGCAGTGATTTGGGCTGGCGGAAAGACATTCAAGACGGAGTACTTCTTTGCCAAGGCATCGGCCACTTCGAAAACACGCAGGCGCGAGGACGGATTGGCTCGATCTCCCTGGGGTATCCAGACAAGGGTGTTGTTCATGGATTTCTTCACGTATTTCTTTTTGCCCATGATTATGCCTGGAGAGGACCTCGTCAATGTCGAACTAAGCTATAGGCTGGTCTGAGCTTGAAGGTGGCCCGGCTTCTCCCTGCCCGCAACGCTTCGCGTAGCGATGCGCAGGCGGGCGAAGACGGGCTCCCCCGCAGATTTGTCAGGAAATTTTTGCGTAGATGCTTAGCTTTCACAACTTTTCGATCTGGAGTACGATAACCGAATGAAGGACGATCCTCAACGGCCTGTTAATCGAGGGCGGTACAAAAGAATGGAGAACACCGTGAAATGCAGATGCGCCTTGTTGCTGTTATGCGTTTTGATTCTCCCTCTGGCCTTTTGTTGTCATTCTCCTGCGACGGGTGGACAAGTTGATTCCCTCGTTCAAGACAACTCGGCTTTCGCCTTTGACCTGTATCGCCGACTGGCGGAGACGGAGGGGAACTTATTCTTCTCGCCTTACAGCATTTCAAGCGCCCTGGCCATGACCTGCGCCGGAGCCCGCGGCAACACCGAAAAGGAAATGGCCGCCACGCTTCGATTCAGCCTAACCCCGGACGCTCTGCATCCGGCCTTTGAAGCATTGGGCGCGCGGCTGCAGAAAGCGCGCAAATCCGGCGATATCCGCTTGAGCGTCGCGAATTCCCTGTGGCCGCAAAAAGGCTGCCCGTTTCTGGACGATTACCTGTCTCTCGCAAAAAAATACTACGGAGTCTCGATTGCCGCCGTGGATTACAAGCAGGCGGCGGAAGAGGCGCGCACCCAAATCAATGAATGGGTGTCCAACAAAACGCAGGACCGCATAACGGATCTCATTCCGTCCGGCATTCTGGACGCGCTGACTCGTCTGGTGCTGGTGAATGCGATCTACTTCAAGGGGACCTGGCAGAACCCCTTCAAGGCGGCCGACACGAGGGACGCTGCTTTTTATGTAACCGCCGAGAGAGCGGTGCAAGTGCCGATGATGGCTCAGAAAGTCACCTGCCGCTATGCCAATCAACCTTCGTTCGACCTGCTGGAGCTGCCTTATGTCGGACATGGAATGGCCATGATCGTCCTCTTGCCCAAAGAAACGGAGGGCATTCGGAGTCTGGAACGCGAGCTGACGGTTGAAAATTTCGCTCGTTGGCAGAACTCGCTTGCCGAGCAGGACGTGATCGTATCCCTGCCCAGATTCAAGATGACCTCCCTGTTCCGACTGGACAAGACGCTTGCGTTCATGGGCATGAACGATGCCTTCAGCGAAGCCCAAGCCGATTTTTCAGGCATGGATGGACAGCCTCATGGGCTGTACATCGGGGCAGTGCTTCACAAGGCGTTTGTGGATGTGACCGAGGAAGGCACGGAGGCGGCCGCGGCCACCGCGGTGGTCATGAGCAAATGCACCGCCAGGCCTATTCAATTGCCGGTCTTTCGAGCCGATCATCCTTTTCTCTTTCTGATCCAGGAAAAGCAAACCGGAAGCATCCTCTTTGTCGGCCGGTTGATGGATCCCACGAAGACCGCGGAATAGACGAGGGATAGCCCGTCTTCGGAGAAGCCGGGCCACCTTGTATAATTCAAATTGCTTGCTGTTTTTGTCAGGTCGATCAACAAATCCGCGGCAACTGCTCGCCGCTCAGGAGATCGATGACGCGAAGGGCGCCGATGCAACTGGTCATCAGGACGTGGGGTTGGGGGATCTCCGAGACGTGTCCGATGCGGGCGGCTTTTTCGCCGCCGGGGGCTTTGCGCAGGATGTTCAGCGCTCGGTCGGCGTCCTGAGGGGCTACGAAGGCCGCAAACCGGCCTTCGTTGGCTACGTAGAGCGGATCGAGCCCCAGCAATTCGCAGGCGCCCTGAACTTGGTCTTCGACGGCGACCGATTTCTCGTCGATCCGGATTTCCTTGCGGCTGGTGTTGGCGATTTCCACCAGCGCGCTGGCCAGACCTCCGCGGGTCAGGTCGCGCAGGCAATGAACTTCAATGCCTGCCTGGAGCAGTTCCAGGACTGTTTCGTGAAGCGGAGCGCAGTCGCTTTGAATGGTGGTCTCGAACGTAAGCCCTTCGCGCACGGCCATGATGGCGACGCCGTGTCGTCCTACATCGCCGCTCAGGAGAATGACGTCGCCGGGACAGACCGCCGCCGGCGAAATGGTCCGTTCCGTGGCGAGCGCTCCGACGCCGGCCGTGTTGATGTAGAGCCCGTCGCCCTTGCCTTTATCGACGACCTTGGTGTCGCCAGTGACAATTTGGACTCCGGCTTTGCCGGCGGCGATGCTCATGGAGCAGATGATTTTCCAAAGCGTCTCCATGGAGAGCCCTTCTTCCAGGATGAAGCCCACACTCAGATACAAGGGCTTGGCGCCGCACATGGCCAGGTCGTTGACGGTGCCATTAATGGCCATGGTTCCGATGTCGCCGCCCGGAAAGACGAGAGGACGCACCACATAAGAGTCCGTCGTGAACGCCATCTTGCGGCCGTGGCTGTCGAAGACGGCGCCATCGTGCCGTTCGGCGAGTAGGGGATTTTGAAATGCGGGCAGGATCATTTTCTCGATCAACCCGCCCATCAACGAGCCGCCGCCGCCGTGGGCCAGCGTGACGATGGGGTAGTCGCGAATGGGGATCGGGCACTGCAGGTTGAATGAAAGGGCGTTATCCATGATGATCATTCCGGGGTTTTGTGGCGACGATAACGATAATAGGCGGCGCAAGCGCCTTCCGAGGAAACCATGGTGGCGCCCAGCGGATGTTCCGGCGTGCAGCGGGTTCCGAAGGCCGGACATTCATGAGGCTTTTTCAAGCCTTGAAGAATAAGCCCGCTAATGCATTCGCCGGATTCTTCGGTGGTCAGTCCGGCGACGTCAAATCGATACTCCGCATCGTACTCGCGATACGTCTCGTTGAGTCCCAACCCGCTGCCGGGGATCAAGCCGATGCCTCGCCACTTGCGGGGAATGACCTGAAATACTTCTTTCAGGATGTTTTGGGCCGGTATGTTGCCTTCGCGGCTCACGGCGCGGGTGTATTGATTGGCTACCTCATAGCGCCCTTCCTCAAGCAACTGCACGCACATTTCAATACCTTGAAGGATATCCAGCGGTTCAAAGCCGGTGACCACGATGGGGATTTTATATTTTGCGGCAATGGGTTCGTATTCCTTGTAGCCCATGATGGCACAGACATGACCGGCCGCCAGAAAGCCTTGTACTTGCTGATCGGGCGAGGAAAGAATCGCTTCAATCGCCGGCGGCACCATGACCTGCGATACCAGCAGGCTGAAATTCTTGATCCCTTCTTTGCGCGCTTGATAGGCCGCCATCGCATTGGGAGACGAGGTCGTCTCGAACCCAATGGCAAAAAAGACCACCTGGCGTTCGGGATTCCGGCGAGCTAATTCCAAGGCATCGAGAGGCGAATATACAATCCGGACATCGCCCCCGGCCGCTTTGACCGAGAACAAATCCCGGCCTGATCCGGGAACGCGAAGCATATCGCCGAAGGAGCAAAAAATAACGCCCGGCCGCGAGGCAATGTTAATGGCCTTGTCGATTAATTCAAGGGAGGTCACGCAAACGGGACAGCCGGGCCCATGAATGAGTTGGATATCCTCCGGCAACAACGTGTCCAAGCCGTATTTAACAATGGAATGAGTCTGGCCGCCGCATATCTCCATGATATTCCACGGCCTCGTCACAGTCCGGCGAATTTTGTCCGCATACTGCCGAACGGCCGCTTCATTACGATATTCGTCGACATATTTCATAGTATAAAGATAACACAGACATAGCGGATTCGCCACGTTTCTGAACGGGTTTATTACCGGGAGGAACGGCGGCTATTCCGTCCATTCTGTGATCGCGGCGACCGCGGCGCAGTCGACGATGTCATCCGCGGAGCAGCCGCGCGACACGTCGTTGAACGGACGGCGAAGGCCTTGCAGCAGCGGTCCGATAGCCGTTGCGCCGGCCAGTCGTTCGGTGGCTTTGTACATGGTGTTTCCGCAATTCAGGTCCGGGAAAATCAGCACATTGCAGTTTCCGGCGATTTCAGAACCCGGCGCTTTTTTGGCGCCGATGGACGGGATGACGGCGGCATCGAACTGGAATTCGCCATCCACCTTAAGTTGCGGATCCAGGGCCTTGGCCTTGGCGGTCGCTTCGATGACCTTGTCGATGATCGGGTCTTTGGCGGAGCCTTTCGTGGAGCAACTGATCATGCCCACGCGCGGTTCTTCGCCGGTCAGAGCCCGGAACGTACGAGCCGTGGCGACGGCAATTTCGGCTAGTTGGTCGGCGTTGGGATTGATGACCAAGCCGCAGTCGGCATAGAACAACGCGCCATTGAAGCCCCACTTGGGATCGGGCATTTGCATGATGAAATACGCCGAGGCGGTCTTAATGCCGGGCGCTGTCTTGAACAACTGCAAGGCCGGCTTGGTCTTGCTGCCGGTGTCGTGATTGTAGCCCTTGGGATTCCCACCTCCGGATACATAGCCATGAGCGTCGCCTGCGCAAACCATGGCCGCCGCAAAAACGCAGGTGTCTTTGAGCCATTCGCGGGCCTGGTCTTCCGTTAGACCTTTGCTCTTTCGGAGTTGCAGAACCGTATGGATATAATCGCTCCGCCGGGGACTGTTGTTCACATCGACGACCTCCACGCCCACCATGCGAACGCCGTTGTCGCCGGCCAGCTTGTTGATCGCCGCCTCGTCGCCCACCAAAATCGGCTTGGCATAACCGGTCAGCACCAGCTTGGCCGCCGCCTGCAAGTTGCGAAGGTCGTCGCTCTCTGTCAGGACGATTTTTCTTCCGAGGGACCGCGCTTTCTCGCGAATGGTTTCCAATACGGTCTTTTTCATAAGGATATTCTCTTCTTTAGCAAAGGGTTCATGTTGAATGAACAACCCTCAATACCGGAAACTGTACGATATGTAAACTGCATTTGAAGGGGGGTAATTTCGTCCCGCTTGGATCGAAACAAAAAGCCGGCCGCGCAAAGAGCGCGGCCGGCTTTTTATTAAGTACGTTTGCTTTTACATGGGTTTAGAGGCTTCGGCGGCCGGCTGTCCGGCTTGGAGCCAGCCTTCCAATCCGTCGGGATATTTCAAAACGTTCTTATATCCCATTTCGATCAACTTCTCGGAGAGGATCTTGCTGGCAGGACATTTCAGATTGCTGCAATAGGTTACAACAAGCTGATTTTTGTCTGGCAGGGCCTTTTCAATGGCCTCGGTGGAGCTGTCGGCCGGCAGAGAAATAGCGCCGGAAATCCTTTTCCCGTCGTCGTATTGAGCCGTCCGAGCATCTACTACTGCAACAGGGGTTTTTGCATCGAGAATCGATCTCAATGCCGCCGTATCGACAACTCCATAGCCAACGGCATTCGTTGCCGAATCGGCTTTTACTTCTGGTTTAACAATCCCGCAAGCGCCTTTTTCTTTGGCTCCACAACAGGCCGGCCCAGCCCATGCCTGAAAAACCAAACCGCCGCTTATAACTGCTCCCACCGCCAACAGATATACATGCCTCATTCCAGGCTCCTTTCATTGAAAACTAGAGTACACTACCTGTCGCCAGGCATAATTCAAGTTTTTGACTCAAGAACGTATCATGATGAGCAACATTTTAAAGCGGGTGACGGCGTGAACCGCATGAGGCACGTTGGCCGGCATGATCACCAACTGGCCCTCGGAGGGCTTCACCGGTTGTCCGCCAATGGTCAATTCGGCTGTGCCTTCGATAATTTGTACCACGGCGTCGTACGGCGCCGTGTGTTCGCTTAACCCTTGGCCCTCGTCGAACGAAAACAAGGTCAGGGTGCCCGCCTTTTTATCTACGAGCGTTTTGCTGACTACGGAGCCTTTTGAATAGTCGATGAATGTTTTCAGATCGATGGCTTGCGCTTTGAGGTCGTCGGTCGCTTTCATGACGCACTCCTTTCGTTAAGAATCGTCGTCCTTAGTATACCGCCGCCAATGCCTACCGTGGTTTCTTCGACAATCAAATCGTTTCGGCCCGACGAAGCGGCCGCAGCCCGGACGATGGCTGTCAGCCCGCCGCAGCAGGGCACTTCCATGCGGACGACGATGACCTTCGGGATGCTGGGTTCGGACAGAATGGCCGCCAGCTTCTCGGCATACCCATCCGTGTGGTCCAGCTTGGAGCAGCCGACCACGACGGAGCGGCCGCGCAGGAAGCGCCAATGCACATCGGCCGAGGCCAGCGGAGCGCAGGTGCTCATGACCACCAGCTCGCGTTCCCGGAAAAACGGGGCATCGGACGGAACGAGATGAATTTGGATGGGCCATTGATTCAATTCGGAAGGAATAACCTGAGCGGGGCTGTCCGCGGGGGGGGCGGCCCGCTCAGATTTGCGATCTGGATTGAAGCGCATGGCCAGGCCGGGGCAGCCGGCGAATTTCGGCTTTTCCGCCGTCGCATGCTGGGCCCCGGCTTGTTCCATCCGGCGGACGGCTTCCGCGCCGCCGGTTTTCAGCACATGCTGCTTCGTCGCTTCCACGTCAAACTCAGAGGCGTCCTTTTCCACGATCTTCAAGGCGCCGGTCGGGCACTCGCCCAGGCAATCGCCGAAGCCGTCGCAATACTGATCCTTCACGAGCCGGGCCTTGCCATCGACCAAGGCCAGCGCTCCCTCCGCGCAAGCCGTGATGCATGCCCCGCATCCGTTACATTTCTCTTCGTCGATGGTAATAATTTTTCTTTTCATCTAACCCTCTGACTTTGGACCTTGGACTCTTTGGACTCCACCCTTCAAGCACAAGCCAGCGCGGCTTCCATGTCTCTTTCCACCGTTGTAATGGGCTGGATATTGAATTTTTCCACGAGCACTTTCAATACCGCCGGGCTGACAAAGGCGGGCAGGGTGGGGCCGAGGCGGATGTTCTTGATGCCGAGATAAAGCAGGCTCAGCAGAATGCAGACCGCCTTCTGTTCGTACCAGGACAGGATCAACGACAAGGGAAGATCGTTGACGCCGCAGTTGAAGGCCCCGGCCAGCGCTCCGGCGATCTTGATCGCGGAATAGGCATCGTTGCACTGTCCGCAATCCAGCAAACGGGGCAGCCCGCCGATGGTCCCGAAGTCGAGCTTGTTGAAGCGATACTTCCCGCAGGCCAGCGTCATGACGATGCAATCCTTGGGCGCCGCCTGGGCAAAATCGGTGTAATAATTGCGCCCGGGCTTGGCGCCGTCGCAGCCGCCGATCAGGAAGAAGTGCCGGATGGCCTTGCTCTTGACCGCTTCAATGACCTTGTCGGCAACGCCCAAAACGGCGTTGTGACCGAATCCCACGGTGATGGTTTTCTCCGGCTCATCCGTCGTGAATCCCGGCGCCGCCAGCGCGGCATCGATGACCGGCTTGAAGTTCTGGTTGTCGATGTGGCGAACATTCGGCCAAGCCACGAGGCCGCTGGTGAAGATTCGGCTCATGTAGGTGTCGCGCGGCTTCTGGATGCAGTTGGTCGTCATGAGAATCGCGCCGGGGAACAAATCGAATTCCCGGGCCTGATCCTGCCAGGCGCCGCCGTAATTGCCGGCGAGGTGCTTGTATTTCTTCAAGCCGGGATAGCCGTGCGCCGGGAGCATTTCGCCGTGCGTATAGACGTTAATTCCCAGGCCTTCCGTCTGTTTGAGCAGCGCCTCCAGATCCTTGAGATCGTGGCCCGAAACCAGGATGGCCTTGCCTTGGACGGTCGTAATCCGGACGGCCGTGGGCACAGGATGGCCGTACGTGCCGGTATTGGCGGTATCGAGCAATTCCATGACCCGTAAATTTACTTCGCCGCATTTCAGCACGCGGCCGAACAACTCGTCGATGGACGCGTCGTCGCGAGTCAGATAGTCCAGCGAATCGTGGACGAAGGCATAGACGGCCTTGTCTTCCTGACCGAGCAAGTGCGCGTGCTCTGCGTAAGCCGCCATGCCCTTCAGCCCGTAGGTGAGCAGTTCCTGAAGTCCGGTCACATCGGGGCCGAGGCTGTTGATGCGGTTGAGAAGGCTGAGCTCCTCGCCTTGCCGGACCAAGCCTTCGAGCGTGACGGCCGGTTGCCAGGCGGCCGGACCGGTCAACGTTTCAGGGGTTTGTCCTTTAGCCCGGCATGCTTTTTCGTAAAGCGCCTTGGCCTGATCCCGGATCGTTGCTGCCTGTCGGAGCAGCCGTTCCAGGCGCAGGGGATCGAAATTGACGTTGGTGACCGTGGTGAACAACGCTTTGATGACGGTCAGGTCGATCTCATGATCCGTTTCGCCCAGCTGGCGCGCCTTGTGCGCATATTGGCTGATGCCCTTCGAGGCATGCACCAACAAGTCTTGAAGGCTGGCGGTCGTGGGATCTTTGCCGCATACGCCCAACTTGTCGCAGCCGGTTCCCTTAAACGTTTGTTCACACTGAAAGCAAAACATACTCATTATTCTTTCTCCTCTTGCGTTTCTGTTCGTATCGTCACGCAGCACCATAGCCCGTGATCGAGGGAGAAACCTTGACCCAGGTCAAGGAATGGCAAAAAAAGTCCATTTCGCCAGAAAAGCGGAGTCGGCGAGACATCACACTTCGCGAAGTGTGGTCATGGCTCCTGTCCTGTCGCGATGCCCCTGAAATCAATGTTGCTTGAACAAAAGCTTCAAATCCGGCCGTCGTTGCGTAAACTAGCGGCGATCGACGGGAAATGCGGAGGTTTCATGGATTGGCTGATCACGCTGGCGCAGGCAAATTTTTTCAAGGATCTCTCGCCCGAGAGCCGCAAGGCATTGGCGGAGATCGCGATTTCTCGCGACGTGAAAAAGCGTGAACTGCTCTTTGCCGAAGGGGACAAGGGGCATTCGATTTATCTGCTCAACAGCGGAACCGTCCAACTTTTCAAGACCGCGCCGGACGGCAACGAAATCGTCATCAAACTTATTCAGCCCGGAGAAGTCTTTGCCGAGGTCGTACTGGTCGAGCAGGATCGCTACCCGGTTTCGGCCGTGGCCCTGACGGATTGCGTGCTGTTTCTTTTTCCCCGGCGCGACCTTCACCGGCTGTTGGAGCGCGAGGATTTCCGAAACGATTTCATCGCCATGCTTATGAGAAAGCAGCGGTATCTTGCGGAGCGGATTTACGACCTGTCGACCCGCGATGTCGAAGAGCGTTTGTTTCGATTTCTGCGCGAGCACTATGGAACCCGCACGGATATTCGCCTGACGCTTTCGAAGAAGGATATCGCCGCCGCCATCGGCACGACGCCGGAAACCCTCTCGCGCCTGATCCAGAAGCTCAGCGAAAAAGGCGTATTGAGCTGGCAAGGCAAGGAAATTGAACTCATAGGCGACAAGGCAAAAGATGAATGAGCTTGCGGATATCTCCGAGGCCTCCAAATCGGTTCGCCGCCGGCCGGCACGCCGGTTCCGGGCCGAGCTTCTGCTGCGGATCGTGCTGGCGCTTTCGGCGCTTCTGGCGCTTGGCGCGGCCGTATATTCGTTCCGGACTTTTGAGCCGTTCCGCAATCCCATCGCGTATGCTTCGCATGGCGAGTCGTTTTACGTGGTCGAGAAGGCGGGCAACACCGTGCTGCAACTGGCCATCGGCGATCCGGGCGCCCCCCTGGAATTGGAAAGCGCCCGCTCGATCGAGCCCGACGAGGGCCCGTACTATTACATGGTCCGCAGGCTGTATCAGGGCCGCGATGGGGTCGTGGTTCACAGCTACCTGTACGACAAGGAAAGCAAGATTCTGGTCGGCTACCGATTCCGCATCTATCGCTCCCTCCAGGAGCCCCCCGAGGAACTGCTGACGGTCTTCTTGACGGACCAGAACGGCTATCCGGAAATCCGGTACGCTTGCGATCCGGCCGGCCGCCATTATTTCGTTCATGATAGCGCCGGTTATCGTTGCCTGTGGCGCATGGAGACCGGCAAGGTCGCGGCGCTGACCTTTGACCGGATGCCTCCGGACGTGCAGGCGTTGGGGGAGACGAACACGGATTTTTCGAGCTGGAATGGGTTGAGCGTGGGCGACGATGGACATGTCTATATCACTTCCGGCGCCGATGGCTTGGTCAACGAGCTGTCAGCAGAAGGGCTGCCCATTCGGAAAATCGGCAAAGTGGGGTTTGAGGAAGGCTGTCTGTTGGCTCCTTCCGAACTGGCCTTTGTGTCGTTAGGCGCCCGGGCGGCGCGTCTGTTGACCGTCGCCAGCCCTGGGAACCGGACCTGGGTGCAGTATGCGGCCAATGGAAACGTGACTCGCGTGCTGTCGCCCTTGAAAGACGGTTATGCTTTTCCTGATGCGTTCGTCGGGCCGATCTACACCGTGGGTTCTCATCGCGTGCCTTGCGCGTTCGATCTGGCCAACAAGACCATGATGGTGATCGATCGGGATTATACCACCATGTCAACGTACTGGGTGACGCATTATGGTCGCAGCGGGCTCCTGGTGTTGCTGGCGGCGGCTTTGTCCGTTATCGCGATCGTTCTCCCCCGTTTGCGCC
Source organism: Lentisphaerae bacterium GWF2_57_35 (assembly GCA_001804865.1). Classification (GTDB taxonomy): domain Bacteria; phylum Verrucomicrobiota; class Kiritimatiellia; order CAIQIC01; family GWF2-57-35; genus GWF2-57-35. The sequence goes on along the minus strand of MHBK01000006.1, from coordinate 34,369 downwards.
GGTTTTTCCGTCATTTAAGATTCCCATTCTTTTTGAAGCTCTTGTTGCTGTTTATCCCGTTGCTGGTCGCCAGCGCTCTGGTGGTGGGCGATTGGGTCAAGGACGATTTATCCGACGATCTGCTCGACGAGTATGTCTTGCGGTCAGCCAGTCTGGCCTGGGCGGTGGCCAACAGTTTGTCCCTGGAGGAGCTGGAGCGCATCCAGGCGCCTGAAGATCGGGAAAGCAAGGTCTATGAACGGGTTTTTCGGATGCTGGATCGGCTGGTGGACACGAAAAATGTCGACGGCGCCCCCAAGTGGATTTTGCACAAGATTCATGAAGGCCGGTTCTATTACGGCATCAATGTCTGGCGGGGTCCGATTTTCGAGCCGTTCATCGTGCCCCGGGATCGCCCGATGTTTTTTGACGTGTTGCAGAAAAAACAACCGCAATCGGGCATTTTCACGGACGACCAGGGCGAGTGGTTCAGCTATCTGTATCCCATTACGAATCTCGTCGGCGAGGTGATTTATGTGCTGGAGCTGTATCGTCCGACGGAGAGTCTGCATCGGACCTACGAGGAAATTTCGCAGCGGGTGGGCGCGATCATCGGCGTAACGGTCCTGGCGGCGGTGCTGCTCGTGCTGCTGTTTTCCTACGTATTCACGAGGCCCTTGCGCCTGCTGGCGGCCGCCACGAAACGCATCAGCGCCGGGGAGTTCGATCACCAGGTCCGCATCCGGTCGCGCGACGAACTCCATGATCTGTCCCATTCGTTCAATCGAATGACGCTATCCCTGAAAAAATACACCGCCGACCTGACGCGGACGACGGCGGCAAATGAGCGTTATGAAAGCGAGCTGCGGTTTGCCCGGGACATCCAGCAGGAATTGTTGCCGCGGCAGTTTCCGCCCTATCCCGGCGCGTCCAGCGTCGAAATCTTTGCGCGGATGCTGCCCGCCCGCGAGGTGGGCGGGGACTATTACGATTTCTTCCTGGTCGATCGGGATCATATGGGCGCGCTGGTGGCCGATGTGGCGGGCAAAGGGGCGGGCGCCGGGTTGTTCATGATGCGCATGCGGACGCTGCTGCGCGACAACGCCCGGGGCAATCTGAGTGCGGCGGATACGCTGAAGCGCGTGAACCAGTTGATGCTGCCGGACAATCAATCCATGATGTTTACCACCATGATTTACCTGATTTGCAACCTGCAAACCGGCCGTTTGGTTTTTTGCAATGCCGGGCATCCGCCCCCTCTGGTTCTCCGAAAGGGAAGTCCGGAATGGCTGGAGGCCGCGCCGGAGGAAATCAATCCGCCTTTGGGCATCCGGGAAGCGGTGGGATTCAAGGATCGGGAACTCACGCTGGCGAAAGGGGACTCGCTGATCCTCTATACGGACGGCGCCACGGAAGCGGTGGATTCCGGCGACCATCTGTTTGGCGACCAACGGTTGCTGGAGTGCGTAAAGCGTCAGGCCCTTTCGTCCAACCACGAGATTTGCGACGAGATCTACCGGGAGTTGGCCCTCTATCAGCAGGGGTTGGAGCAGTTCGACGATATTACCATGCTGTTTTTAAAGTACTTGGGCTAGGCCCGTCCTTCATCCTGTAGCCGCCGCCGTGAGGCGGCGGCCTGCTCAAGGCGTGGATGCGGCATGCTCAGCTTGCAGCGATTCCAAGCGCTCTTTGACGAGATCCGCCCAGTATTCGGAGGCATCGTGTGTCGTCCGCCACTTGCTGAACTTGTCGAATTTTCCGGTGATTTTTCGGCCGGCCCGTTCGTCTACCATGGCCCATAAGCGCTGTCCTGTTTCGGCATCCAGAATTTCCATTTCGATGCCGGCTTTTCCGATGGACGAGTGCGTGCCAAACACGGCGCGCCTGGCGGCGCTGATGGCCAAGCCAACCGGTACAACGGTTGAAACGGTGTCCAAGGCCACGTTGGCGCCTTGGGCTTCCGTAATGGCTATGCGCAAGCGCATGGCGCCGGCTTGGGGCTCGTGGACGAATTCGTAATGAGGGGTCAACTGAGTCTTGATGGCGGCGTCCAGTTCATTAACCAGCATGCTGAGTTGCTCTTTGGGAACCTTTCTCAGATAGCTGTCGGGCGTCACATAAACCGACACCGGATCCATCATGATTTTGCGGTAACGACCGAAATCTGCTTGTGGATTTACGTAGATCAACTGAACGTCTTCTTCGGCGCCTGCGCGCATTTGCGAGTAGTCGCCCAAAAAACCGGACGGTTCGACGGATCGCGTGGAATAAGTGGAGGCGCATCCGGAGACAAAAAGAATCATAAAAGCTATGGGTAAAAGCCGAACGTTCAATTTTCTATGCATGATTCGAAACGATACTGCGCTGGCGATCGGCTGTCAAATGCGCTGGCCGTCTGCTTTTGTAAACGATGGATTCCTTCGACAAAACCGCTTCGCTTCTTTTTTATAGGCTTCGCTGCGGAACCGAACTATACTCAATTTATGAAGTCGCATCGTGAAATAGACCATCGAAATATGGCCCTGGCGCTCGCTGTTGTCCGCAGGATCGAAGCCCAACCGGATCTGGCGGGAGTCGAGAAAGCTCGGGGGCTTTTTTTTGTTTGAAATGGTAGGCTGCCGTTAATCGGAGGGAATTATGTCGCTGAAAATCGAAATCGAAACCAGGCAAGGCGGTCTCTACATTGTCAAACTCGAAGGCAAGCTGGATACGCAGACGTATAAATCTTGCGAGGACCGGCTGAACGCCCTGTTGGGCAAGGCCAAGGTGTTGATGTTCGACCTCGCCAAGCTCGATTATATCAGCAGCATGGGACTGCGCACCATATTGCGCATCCGAAAGGCCATGCAAACGGCTGGCGGGAATGTCATGATGTCCAATGTGCAGCCCCAGATTGCCAAGGTTTTCGAAATTGCCAACGCCCTGCCGGATGTGCCCATTTTTTCCAGCACGAAAGAAGCCGACGACTACTTCGACGCCATGCAGCGGAAGGTGCTCGAAAAAAGGCAGCCGATTTTGTAGGTCCCATGAAGAGCCTCGCGTAAACGCGACGCTTATCCTATCTTCCTCATAATCATAATCTTAATCGTAATCTTAATCTCTTTCTGGATAAAACAAATGCAGATTATGATTAAGATTAGGATTACGATTATGAGATGGAATCAGAACGGCGTCCTACTGAAATAGGCTCAGGGCGGGGCCTCAAACGTCGCCCCATCGTGGCTGACCCAGATGGTGTAATAATAGGTTTGTCCGGGCGTTAGTCCGGTATGCTCGGCGGATTGATTTTCACCTTGGTAAACCTGTGCGCCGTCCGTGAGCAAAGCCGGATAGGCGGAGGTGCTGGCGCGGATGTGGACGACTTTCGAGGCGATGGCGCAGTCGTTCGGATCGGGCCAGCGAAGCATGACGCTGTTGGTCATCGCCGTCGCTCGGAGCCAAAAGCGATCGCTGCCTCCCACAAACGACAAGACCGTTCCTTCATAAGGCCGGCAGCCTTGTTTTGTGGCGGTCACATACATCGTACTTCCCGTCGTGGCCGTCACGATGAACCTGACGACCATGCCGGCATTCGTCTGCACCAGATGAATGGGCGCCGTGGGCGAATAGAGGCACACGTCGCAGCCGGATTCGGCCAGGGTGACCGCAACCGTCGTGCTGATGCCGGGCGTGATCGAGCTCGCATGGGAAACGGACAGCGTTCGGGGCGTTCTCAAGCGGAGTTCCGCTTCGGGATCGCCGAAGAGATGGAACAAACGGAACGTGGTTTCGTGGGAGAAATATTTTTCGGCCATGTACATTTTGCCGAAGTTCAGGATTTCTCCCAGCCGCCAGGCTTTGCCGGCTGCGCCATAGAGGCCATTGGGCGACGGCAGCTTCTTGGACCAGGTTGGAGTCGTGCAGTTATTCTGAAAGGAGATGTAGTTGGTGAGAAAGGCTGCGTAGAAACCGTGGGTCATCCAATCGTTCACCCAGGAATAACTGGTATCCACCGGGCCGAAAAACGCGTAGGTCCCGCCATTGTTGTGCGTGAGCCACTGGCGCACAAAGCTTAAACTGGGATTGCCGCTGCTATACATGTTGTACATGCCGCTATTGCAGTTGATGGAGAAGACCGCCGGACGGTTCAACGCGTTGGTCAAAGCGCTGACATGCGAATAATAGAAGCTTGGATCTGCCCAGCCGGCGCCCGACACATAACCGTGGTCGCGATGTTGCAGCAGAGCGACGCCCTCGTTGATGTTCGTGGAAATCCGGCCCCGGGCCGCCGTATTGGGGATGAAATGATTGAAGACCCGGGTTCCGATTTGGTCGGATGGATTCCATAGCAGGGAATCCCCATTCCAAGCGGCATTCGCGGTGACCCCGTCGGGATTAACGATGGCGCGGGTGCAGGTGTAATCCACGCCGCCGGCGTCTTGTTCGAAGTAGCTGGCGATTAAATCGGCGGTTTCGCAGAAGAGCCGGTCGGCGACATTGTTGTAGTCGTCGCTGTCTTGGATCTGTCCGGCCACGCACACTTTTTGAAACATGGCGCTGGAGGGCGGCGTTCGATCCATGCTCAGCACTTTGCTCAGGAGATTGGAGGCTTGCGCGCTATTTGTGGCGAAGAGCCGTCCATAATAAAGGTCGGGAATGTAATCCGCGCCGGTTCGGCAGGCGATATCGAGATCGGTGTAGCCGTACCAATCGGACGTATCGGAGTTGAAATACTTGCCGGCCACTCCATTGGTCTCCGTGTGATCGCCGAGAATCAACAGGTAATGCGGGTAGTTGGTTGCTGCGAGGCCCCGCATGTAATTAATGATTTGCGTGTTGTTGGGAGCGCCATTGGCGTTGATCTGCGAAGTCTTGACGACCGTTGCCTTGTAGCCCTTGCGCTTTTTCCAATCCACGAATTGAGTGAGCAGGCCATTGCCTTCGAATTGATCGTCCATCAAAATCATATAACGCCTCAAATCGCCGGAAGCGGCATCCGGCAGCAGCCCGGCGGCCTGGGTGACGTCCTCCTGGGCCAGGCGGGCGGGTAGGGGAGTCATTGTTACGGTGATCTCAAGATGTCCGGCCGCAAGGGCTTCCCGGCTGTGCGGGTTCCATCGGACCGGCACCAGTTGCAGCACCAGCAAACGTTTTTCCCGAAGATCGACGATGCTTTGCGAGAAAACAGGGCCGGCGGGATAGAACTCGTCCTCGGCATAGACGGCGGCATCCATCGTGAAAGGCGGCGGCGGCGGTTCGGGGGAGACATCCGGCAGCAGAGGTTGCACGGGCGGAATCAATAATTGCCCTGCGGAGGTTTCTTCGCAGGCGGTGACTTCGACTTGCGGCAGGGCGTCGGCTGGTATCTCCAGCATGACGCAATACAACGGAACAGATGGTTTCCCGACCTCTTGCACGGAACTCCAGTTGTCCAATTCAACGGCGGTGTAGGTTTGCCCTTGCATCGTCCTGTCCTGCGTCCAAAAGCCGGTCAGATCCACGGCCACCACGGTGCGTTGCGCGTCTGCCCGATCGATCTTCACGTCCGGCGCGGTCGGCAAGCGGCTAGCTGTCCGGGCGGGCGTCGGCAGGGAAATCCAGGTGCGGGGGCTTTGTGGAGCAGACGCTCCGTAGCTTGCTGCACTCCAGGCTGTGCAGCTCAAGACCGTCAGGCACGATATCCAATGAATAGTATGTTTCATGCGCTGTATTTATACTTCAAGCGTTTTGCGGCCTGCTGGGATTAAAATACGCGACGCGGAATCATTCGTTAATCGTGAAAAATGAAAAAGTTACAAGAATTTATGGCAATAAGCCGCGGATCTGAAATATAAAAACGGGAGCGCCGGTAAAACCCGCCGCTCCCGTCTACTTCTTGCTGATAACTGAACACTGATTACTGAACACTGATTACTGATCACTGATTACTGATCACTGATCACTGATAACTGAACACTGATTACTGATCACTGATAACTGAACACTGATCACTTCTCGCTGTTCACTTCTTATAAATCTTCCGCTCCGTATAGGTCGTGTGCAGGTACTTGTGCGCCGTATGGCTGAGCGGTTTGTCGAGAAATTCGTCATAGAGTTTCTTGATGTGCGGGTTGTGATGCGAGCAACGGAGTTTGCTCTGGGCATCGTCCTTGTAAATGCCGGCCGCCCGTTTGCGCCGGATTTCGTCCGTGGCGCCGTAGGGCTGTCCACCGCCGCCGACGCAACCGCCGCGACAAGCCATGACTTCGATGAAGTGATAGGCCGGTTCCTCGCCTTTCTCGCGATTGGCGCGGATGCGGTTGAGCACGGTTTCGATGTTCGACATCCAGTGCGCGACCGCAATCCGGATTTCCTTGCCGGCAATGGTGACGGCCGCTTCCTTTACGCCGTCCAGGCCGCGGACCGCGGTAAAGTTGACGTCCTTCAATTCTTCGCCGCTGACGAGGAAATACGCGGTGCGCAGGGCCGCTTCCATCACGCCGCCGGTGGCGCCGAAGATCGTGCCCGCGCCGGTGTATTCGCCGAGGATCGAGTCGGCCTCTTCGTCGGGCAGGTTGGGAAAATCGATGCCGGCCGACTTGATCATGCGCGTCAGTTCGCGCGTGGTCAGCGAAACGTCGACATCCTGATAACCGCTGGCGTACATCTCGTCCGTGCGCGTGATTTCATATTTCTTCGCCGTGCAGGGCATGATCGAGACCATGAAGATCTTGGCCGGATCGAGGCCCAGCTTTTTCGCGTAATACGTCTTGGACATGGTGCCGACCATTTCGTGCGGCGACTTGGCCGTGGAGAAATTCTTGATGAAGTCCGGGGCGTATTTCTCCATGTAATCCGTCCAGGCCGGGCAGCAGCTCGTGATGAGCGGGATGTCGCCGTGGCCCTTGACGAAGCGTTCGACGAATTCGGTGCCTTCCTCCATGATGGTCAGGTCGGCGCCGAAGTTGGTGTCGAAGACGCCCTTGAAGCCCAGGCGGCGCAACGCGGCATACGTCTTGCCGGTCAGCAGTTCGCCGGGCTCGTAGCCGAAGTCCTCGCCGATGGCCACGCGGACCGCCGGGGCGATTTGGACGACGCAATGCATCTCCGGATTTTCCAGCGCCTTGTAGACCTGCTTGGCGTCGGAATGCTCGTAGATGGCTCCGACGGGGCAGTGCGCGGAGCACTGGCCGCACTTGATGCAGGGGCTGTCGTTCAACTCCACATCGGCCGTCGGGGCGATGCGCGTATTCTCGCCGCGGCCGAGGAATTCCAAGGCCCAGACGTTCTGCATCTGCTGGCAGACGATCGCGCACCGACCGCAGAGGATGCATTTTTCCGGATTAAGGATGATCGACTTGGTGGAGTCGTCCGCCGGCAGATTGCGAAGGCGTTTTTCGAATTCCACTTCGCGGATGCCGAATTCCCCGGCCAGCTTCTGCAGCTCGCAGTTGCCGTTGCGCGGGCACTGGAGGCAGTCGTTCGGATGGGTGGAGAGGATCAGCTCGATCACCGTTTTGCGGATCTGGTAAATTTCCGGATCGTGCGTGACGATCTTCATTCCGTTCTCGACCGGCGTAGCACAGGCGCGGATCATTTTAGGCGACCCCGCAACCTTGACGACGCAGATGCCGCAGGCCGCCCACGCGGGCAGGTCGGGATGATAACAAAGGGTAGGGATCTTCACCTGAACCTTGTGGGCGGCGTTCAGGATGGTGGTTCCCTTATCGACTTCGACCGGGATGCCGTTGATTTCTAGTTTTACTGTTTCCATGATTTTATCCTTAAAGTTGTCGCTTCTATCGGCGGAACACCGCGCTGAACTTGCACGCCTTCAGGCACTCGCCGCACTTGATGCAGGTCTCCTGGTTGATCGTGTGGATCTTCTGCCGTTCGCCGGTGATGGCGCCGACCGGGCAGCGCCGCGCGCAAACCGTGCAGCCGATGCATTTGTTCGGCAGGATGTAATAGGTGACCAAATCGCGGCACTTGCCGGACGGGCACTTCTTTTCCTTGATGTGCGCCAGGTACTCTTTTTCGTAGTACTTCATGGTCGAGAGCACCGGGTTCGGCGCGGTTTGTCCCAGTCCGCACAGCGCGGCCTTCTGCATCGCGCGGCCGATTTCGTTGATCTTTTGCAGGTCGTCCATCGTGCCCCGGCCCTGGCAGATGCCGGTGAGCAGGTTGTAAATGGTCCGGGTGCCGATTCGGCAGGGGGCGCACTTGCCGCACGATTCGTCCACGCAGAATTCCTGGTAGAAGCGCGCGACGTCGACCATGCAATCGTCCTCGTCCATGACGATCATGCCGCCGGAGCCCATGATCGAACCGAGCTTCTGCAAATGCTCGTAATCGATCGGCGTGTCGAGGTATTCGCTGGTGATCACGCCGCCCGACGGACCGCCGGTCTGCACGGCCTTGAAGGCCTTGCCGCCCCGGATGCCGCCGCCGATGTCGTAGATGATTTCCCGCAGGGTGGTGCCCATCGGGACTTCGATCAGGCCGGAGTTGTTGATCTTGCCGGTCAGGGCGAAGACCTTGGTGCCCTTGGAGGTTTCCGTGCCGATCTTCGCAAACCAGTCGCCGCCCCGCAGAACGATCATCGGGATGTTGGCGTAGGTTTCCACGTTATTGATCACCGTGGGTTTCTGCCAGAGGCCCCGGACGGCCGGGAAGGGCGGGCGGGGGATCGGCATGCCGCGGCGGCCTTCCGTCGAGGCGATCAGCGCGGTCTCTTCGCCGCAGACGAAGGCGCCGGCGCCCAATCGGATTTCGATGTTGAAGTTGAAGCCTGTGCCGAGGATGTTTTCGCCCAGCAGCCCGTAGTCTTTGGCCTGCTTGATCGCGTTTTCCAGCCGGATGATGGCCAGCGGATATTCGGCGCGGATGTAAATGACGCCCTGGCTCGCGCCCACCGTACGGCCTGCGATGGTCATGGCCTCCAGAATGGAATGAGGATCGCCTTCGATGGTGCTGCGGTCCATGTACGCGCCGGGATCGCCTTCGTCGGCATTGCAAATTACATATTTCTCGTTGGAGGCAACCTGCTTGGTGAACATCCATTTCTTCCAGGTCAGGAAGCCGGCGCCGCCGCGTCCGCGCAGGCCGGATTTCTTCAATTCCTCAATGACCTGATCCTGCGTCATCTCGGTGAGGACCTTGGCCAACGCGTCGTAGCCGTCGCGGGCGATATACTCGTCGATCGAGTCCGGATCGATCACGCCGCAGTTGCGCAGAACGATGCGGACCTGCTTCTGGTAAAAATCGATGTCTTCCAGTTTCGCGTTGGTTCGGCTCTGGGTCTTGTCGTAGAGGAGGCGGGCGACCGGGCGGCCCTTGACGACGTGCTCGGCGACGATTTCCTTGGCGTCCTCAGGCTTGACCGAGACGTAGAATGTTTCGTCGGGCAGCATCTTTACGATGGGGCCCTTTTCGCAGAACCCGAAGCAGCCGGTCTTGACGACCTGGGCTTCGTTTTCCACGCCCTGTTCCTGGAGTTCTTTCTGAAGCGTCTTGTAAAGGTCCACGCCGCGGTTGGCTTCGCAGCCGGCGCCGCCGCAGACCAGGATATAGTTTTTAAAGGCCATGATGGTGTTCTCTCTATTTAATGATGTCGGCCGCGGGCTTGTCGAAGATGTGGTCGTTGATCATGATCTTCCCGACGATGTGTTTGCGGACGATGCGTTGCGCCACGTCCGGGTTCACGTTGCCGTACACGACGGACGGCATATCCGGGACGATGACTTCCACAGTGGGCTCGGAATGGCACAGGCCCATGCAGCCCGTCTGACGGATCGTGACGTTCGTCAGCCCGCTTTGATCGATTTCCTTCAGGAAGGCGTCGAAGGTGTCCTTGGCGCCCGCGGCAATGCCGCACGTGCCCATGCCGACGATCACCTGTACATCCTTGCCTTCCGTCCTGCGGTTGTTTAGCTCTTTCCTCTTCTCTTCCCGCAGCTTTTTCAATTCTTCCAACGTCAGTTTTGCCATGATGTCACCTCTAATCTATTTTGCCTGCCGACGCCGACTCACAGAGTCGGCCTGCCGTTTTGTGTAGGCCGGTTCTGCGAACCGGCGGATTTTTCAGCAGATTCATTCAACAAATCCTCTTCCTGCGAGGAGATATTTTTTTCCGGTCAAAATCAGCGAATCCGCTACGTCCCCTTATACTTCGCGACAATCTCGGCGAGCTGATCCTTCTTCACGTTGCCGTGCACTTCGCCATTAACGGACAGCACCGGCGCCAGGCCGCAACAACCAAGGCACCGGACCGCTTCCACGGAAAATTCGCCGTCCGGCGTCACCGCATTCAGCCCGACGCCCAGGATGTTTTCCAATTCCTTGATGATGTCTTCGCCGCCCTTCAGATAGCAGGCCGTACCCATGCACACCGCGATCTTGAAGCGGCCGGGCTTCTTGAGTTTGAACAAATGATAGAAGGTGACGACTCCATACACGCGCGCCAGCGGTACGTCGAGCAGGTCGGCCACTTCGAAGGCCACGTTCCGGGGAATATAGCCGAAGTGTTCCTGCACCCGATGCAATACCATGATCAAATTGCCCGGCTTCGGCTTCCACTGCCGGATGAACTCTTTCAGTTCCGGCGTCAGCTTCTTGTCGTCGGCCGCCGGCTTTTCCATTGTCGTATTCAAAATTAGAACCTCCGCTATTTCCGTTGTCAGGGAAATGAATTGAATTTCAAGTGACAGCATATATGCAATAAATTCTGACAAAAGAAAGCAAGATATTTTTTATTAAAAACAAATACGACAAAATAATAATACATTCTTGTTATAAAAACGAAGATATGTATTAAATAAGCATATTGATTGCAGTATAATGTTACGAAAGGCGCAATAATGAACAAGGATATGATACAGCGGCTGTCGCGGTACAAAAATATTTTGTACAAGCTTAAGTCCCTGGGGTTTGTAAAAGTATTTTCCGACAATTTGGGCGATGCGGTAGGGATGTCGTCGGCCTTGGTGCGCAAGGACTTCGCTACGGTGGGGCTGTCAGGGAATAAACGCGGAGGCTATCGAATCGACGAATTGATCGAAAAGCTGAACACGATTCTCGGAAAAGACGAGATTCAGCGGATCGTCATCGTCGGTTGCGGCAAAATCGGGACGGCGCTGATCAACTATCATGGTTTTTCCCGCGAGGGCATCAAAGTGGTGGCGGGCTTTGACATTAAGCCGGAAGTGGTCAATCCGCAGTTGCCGGTGCCGATTCTCGACATGGCGCAGTTGGGAGAATTCGTTAAAAAGGAAAGCATTCAAGTCGCCATTATGACCATTCCCGAGAACGCCGCCGCTCAAGTTCTGGAAGTTCTGGTGGCCTCCGGCGTCAAAGGGGTCTTGAACTTCGCCCCGGTCCAGTTAAAGGGGACGGAGCAATGTTTCATTCAGAACATCAACATTGCCTTGGAAATCGAAAACCTCTTTTACTACGTCCGGTTTGCCCAGAAGACGGAAGAACTCAGCACGAAAATGCGGGTGATGAAAAAGTAAAGATCGCGATTCGCGAAGAGGCGGGTTCGCTCATCCAGCCGAAAGGGGCCACTCCACGCCGTATTGCTCGATGTGGGCGAGGAGTTTTTCGTTTGTGATGCGGCGATGCAGGAGCAGGTCAATCCGCTGTGGCATCGACAAATCGCCGATGGCTTCGGCCAGTTGCGCTTGGTCGTCGAGGGTGAGTCGATCGCCAAACAAAGCGATGTCCACATCGGAGGTCGGGGTGAACGTTCCCATGGCCCTCGATCCGAACAGCACGGCTCGCTCCACTCGCGGATTGGCCGTCAAAATGGCGGTAATCGCCTTCCTGTGTCTGTCCTTCAGCCCGTCATTCATGAAGCGCGCTTGCTCTCTAATCGTCCGTTAAGCCTGTTTAATGAGGGGGTGTAATGATTCTTTATCAGATCCTCCGCCTCCCGGGCTGTTTCTTCCTCGTAAGTATGGCTGAGCAAATTTCGTTTTTTTAGCCCGTCCAGCAAGGTCTCCGCGTCGGCCTCATCCAGGAGTTTTACCTCAAAGGCCTTGCGGATCGCCTCTCGCGGGGTATTCAACTCAAACCCTTCAATGAAGAGCCAGTCCTTCAGCGTCTTCCACGCAAGCTCGAACGTGAACTCAAATATTTGGACAAGACCGGCTCGTTCAAGATCGGAATAGCTTTCCTTTCCACAGGCTGCATTGAGCTGGGTCAGGGCCTTTCCGTAATTTTCAAAGCGCTGTTGCCAACGGATTTCATTTGTGTTTGCCATGAGTCCCCGCTTCCTTCGCTTTAGCTCTGCTCATTGGTTCGCTACGAACTGTAAGAATCCATGAACTTTGACCTTATCCTCGGCAAAAAGTTCGGGCGGGTATGCCAGTGCTGTTCTCATAATCGGACCCTCTCACAATCTATTCGGTTTCTCAATCCTATTTCCCATTCAAATGCCTGGCTTGACGCGGCAAAAGGTTCGTGCGTACTCTTCTGGGGTGATACCGGGACCACAGTACGGGTTTTCCGTATATTTCTTATCTGCTCCGGGGTAGATATTCCCGACAGGCTCACGGTCGAACATGGGTGGAGATAACATGCGATTAGCAAAATGGTTGCCGATTTACATTCTATTGTCGGGAGGACTTATGCTTGGCTCTTGCAGCGTCAAAACGCCCTCATCGGAGAAGACGTCGAAGGCGCTTCCGGCGGAGCCGGCCAAGCCTTCTGAACCCGTCGCGCCTGAACCGGTCGTGACGGAAGAACCTGTCGCGGCGCCCAATTTTCTGCGAGCGGAAGGCACGCAAATCGTCGATGGGGAGGGGAAGCGGGTAACGTTGCGCGGCTGCAATCTCGGCAACTGGCTCCTGCTGGAAATGTGGATGCTGGATATGGGCCATATTCGGGATCAACATGCCTTTGAAGGTATTCTTGAAAAACGTTTCGGCCCCGCGGCGAAGGATGGCTGGATGGAGCTTTTCCGGTCCAATTGGATCACGAAGCGCGATTTCCCCATCATCCGTTCTTTTGGTTTCAATGTGGTCCGCCTGCCGTTCAATTACCGACTATTGGTCGCCGAAGACGGCCCCCTCGAGCTGCGACCCGATGCGTTCAAGTGGCTCGACTGGACCATTGAAATGGCGAGGAAGCATCATCTGTATGTGATTCTGGACATGCATGGGATGCCGGGCGGGCAAAGCCTGGATCACACCACCGGACGTGCGGGCCAAAACAAGCTCTGGACCAGTCCGGAGCAGCAGGAGCGCTCGATCTGGCTCTGGCAGAAAATTGCCGAGCATTACCGCGAGGAGCCCGTGGTGGCAGCCTATGACCTGATCAACGAGCCGTTCGGCGATTATAAAACGACCAATCATCTCGCTCCTCTGGTCAGCCTGTGCGACCGGATGTACAAAGCCATTCGCACGGTCGACGAACGGCACATCATCCTGTTTCCCGGCACGCATCAGGGCTTGGAGTTTTACGGGCGTCCCGACGAGCAGGGCTGGACAAATATCGCCTTCACGGAGCATTACTATCCGGGGTTGTTCGGCGAAGAAGCTTCCGTCGATTCGCATTCCTTGTTCGTCTCGCGCACGCTTCCGTTCCGCACCTCCTTTCTGGAACGCATGCAGACGCCGTTCCTGGTCGGCGAATTCAACGTCGTCTTCGAGAAAGTCGGAGGCGCGCCGCTGATGCGATATTATTACGACCGCTTTGCCGAGAACGGTTGGGCGGCCACCATGTGGTGCTACAAGCTGATCAAGGAAGGCGGCGGGATGGGGAAAGACAATTGGTGCATGGTAGCCAATCGCGAGCCGATGCTGCCGGTTTCGATCGAGAAGTCCAGCCGGGACGATATCGAAACGCTGTTCCGTTGGTATGGAACCGTGCCGTACGAAATTAACGAAGCCTTGGGCGCCGCGCTGACGCAGGCAGAACCGCCTCCGATCTACTTGCCCCAACTTCCGATCTTTGCCTCAACGCCGCCCGCCCAGGATCCGCTCACGGGCTGGCAGGCTTCGGATATCCGCGGCGCTTTGCCCGGCGGACAGAAAGTTCATTCCGAAAACGACCTGGATATCTATGGCGGCGGCGCGGATATTTGGGAGGGATCGGATCAATTTCGTTTTACCTGGAAGCCGGTCGCCGGGGATTTCGATCTGGGCGCCACCCTGGTTTCCCTGGAGGAGACGCAGGAATTTGCCAAGGCCGGGCTGATGCTTCGACGCGATCTTGCGCCGGATTCGCCGCTGCTTTTGCTCAACGTTTTTCCCAATGGGGACGTCGCGTTGGGCTGGCGTTCCGAACGGGGCGAAATCATGGAACAGAAAAAACTCGGCCGCGCCCTCTTCCCGGTTCAACTGCGAATGCGGCGCCGCGGCGATATGGTCGATGTGGCCTATTCCAACGACGGCAAGAAATGGGAAAAAACCCAGGTGCGCGCCTCCGACGCCCTCGGCCGCAACGCCTCCGCCGGCCTGGCCGTCCTTAGCCACGACAATCGGGTGTTAACGACCGCTTCCTTCAAAAGCGTTTTGCTGACGCGGTAATGGCTTTTTCCAATCATTGGAAAAAAACGTCCGGGATTTTCCAATGATTGGAAAAATGAGCCGGATTTTTTCCAAGGATTGGAAAATCCCGGCTGGAATTTTCCACCGATTGCCTGTCTGCCCTCGCTTGCGGAGCAAGGGAGCCGGCGGGGAAAAACGGCATGCGGATGACCGGCGTTGCGCCGGCTTGCTGCCGGATGATTCGCAGGTTGTCTTCCACGATCAGGGCCGGTTCGTCGCGGTGCGTATCCGACAAAACAATGCCCCGTATTTCGATCCGGGCGCGCCTCAAGGCCTGAAAGGTGAGGAGCGTATGGTTGATGGTCCCCAAGCCCGAGCGGGCCACGAGCACCACCGGCAGGTTCAGGATTTTCATCAAATCGATCATGAAATTTTCTTCGTCGATGGGCGCCAGAACGCCTCCCGCGCCTTCGACGATGAGCGTCTCATGGCGTTGTTGGAGTTTCCGGCGGGCGGCGATGATGTCATCGAGCTGTATGGGGTGTCCTGCAAGCTTCGCCGCGAGGTGCGGCGAACAGGCCGGCTCGAAGCGATAGGGGCACATGAGTTCTTTTTCTTCGTCGGTCGCGGCGAGGGCGGCGGCCGAGAGGCAGAATTCCAGGTCGGGTGCAATCAGCCGGTCCCCGCGCCGTTCGCAACCGGTCTGCACCGGTTTCATGGGCACGGCATCGAGGCCGGCGGCTCGGGCTTGCGCGAGCAGCGCGGCGCTGAAAGTGGTTTTGCCCACTCCCGTATCCGTGGCGGTTATGAAAAGGCTTTGCATGATGCGTTGTTTTTGCGAATCATACCTTTATGAGGTCGGAAGCACAACGTTTGGGATATTTGGAGGGGTGGATTTCAGTTGTTTTGAATACTGCCCTGTTTGCCGTGAAATACGCGGTGGGCGCGGCGGCGGGATCGATTTCGATGATCGCCGATGCGTTGCATACCCTCTCCGATACGCTGACGTCGTTCGTGCTGCTGCTGGGTTTCTGGATTTCCTCCCGCCGCCCGGATAAGGAGCATCCGTTCGGGCATGGGCGCGCGGAAATCATTTCTGCGCTGATCATCGGCGTCCTGCTGGCGGTTGTGGGATTTGGATTTCTCCGGGAGTCGATCGCCCGTCTTCAGCATCGTACTTCCGCGGTCTTCAACTCCTGGGCGGTGGCGGTCTTCGTGTTGTCGGTTGTGCTCAAGGAAGGCCTGGCGCAGTTTTCCATTTGGGCGGGAAAGAAGACCAAGTCCAGTTCGCTGCTGGCCGACGGCTGGCATCATCGCAGCGACGCGATTGCTTCGGCCTTGATCGTGGTCGGAGCCTTGTTCGGAACCCGCTATTGGTGGATCGACGGCGTGATGGGCATTTGTGTGGCGCTGCTGATCCTCTATGCCACCTATGACATCATGAAGCATGCGGCCAGCCCGCTGCTGGGCGAGGCGCCGGATCCGGATTTGGAATGCAAGGTGCAGGCCATTGTGCGCGAGCAGGCCTCGGACGTCACGGCGCTGCATCACTTCCATATGCATCGATACGGCGAACATGTGGAACTGACTTTTCATGTCCGGCTGCCGCCCGAGATGACGCTGGCCGCGGCTCACGAAACGGCCACCCGCATCGAGCGCGCGCTGCGCGACCGGCTCAACGTCGAGGCGACGATCCATACCGAGCCGTATGTCTGATTCCCTCTGGATTTCTGCTCCTAATCTTACTCGTAATCTTAATCATAATCTCACTTTGCTTTTGTCTGTGGGAAGGAGATTAAGATTAAGATTAAGATTAGGATTAAGATTAAGAGAAGGAGGGCGATAGGCGCACCGCGCTGACATAACCCACTTCGTACGTCGCGACCACATCGCTTTCGTTGGTCTTGAAGGCTCGGTCGTACTCGGTGGCGAGCTGCTCCAGTTCCTGTCGGGTGAGGGGTGTTTTGGCCTGTGAAACCGCGCCGCCGGTCAGCCCCATTTCGTGAATGCCCCGAAGGAAAGCCACCGCTCCGGGAAAATATTGGAGGTGACGCGCCGCTTGCGCTTGCCGTATTTGGAACCCGCTGTTCCGCAGGCTCTCCAGGACATCGTCCAGTCTTGGCAAACGCGCGGTGGGCGGCTTGTGCGGGGCGATTTTCAGCCGGGTGTCGTGCAGTTCGCAAAAGGTGTCGTGCAGCATCAAGGAAAAAGCCAGCCCGCCGCCCGGGGGCAGCAGCGCCGCCAGATTGGCGAACAGCAAGCCGATCGGATCGACCCAATGAGCCGAGCAGTTGCTGACGATGAGATCGAACGGCGCGGCATCCCGAAAGGTCGTGGCGTCCGCTACGTGCCAGTGCAGGTCGGGCCGGGCCGGGGTCAGATGCCGGGCCTGCCGGATCATGTTCTCCGCCACGTCGACGGCGACCAGTTCCGCTGCGGGATACTTCCGCAACAGATGACGGGTCAGCAGCCCGGTTCCGCAGCCGGCTTCAAAAATCCGACGGGGCGTTGGGGTCTCAGGGCACAGCGCCAGCACTTGCTCGGCGGCCAGGGTCTGGACGGCGGCATGCGTTTCGTAAGTCTGCGCGGCAGCCGAAAAGCGCCGGCATACGGTGTGGGGATGAGCAGGATCGGTCATGCCGTTTTCTCCGAAAAAAAGCGCTGCGCCTCGTCGTAGACCAGGTCCGGACGATTAAAAGGAAGGTTGTGGCCCATCTGGTCTAGAATTCGCAGGCGGCTGTTGCTCAGGCGCTCCTTCAACCATTCGCCGGCTTGCCAGGGAACGATCCGGTCCTCTCGTCCGTGCAGGATCAGCGTGGGCGTCTGAATCGTGGGCACAATCGCCCGTTGATCCGATTCCTGCAAAAATTTCAAGTCGCGGCAGAGCTGTTCCACGCCGAATTCCAAGGCCTGGCCCACGCGGGTTTGCACGGCCTGCGGCGACAACCGCGAAGGCAGCGCCGCATCCTGCATGAATTGGCTGAGGGCGGAGAGCGCATTTTTCCTCAGTCCGATCGACAAGGCCCGGAGATTGCGGTCGGGCGTGCCGTGCGGGAAGCTCATATCGGAACAAAAGCGCGGCGTCGGTGCGAGCAGGATCAAGCCGGCCACGGCCGACGGTTCGGCGGCGACTTGCAGCGCGAGCAGGCTGCCCAGCGACCAGCCCAAAACGTAGGGGGGAACGCTTCGCTCCCGGATCAAACGGCTGAGCCCTTCCGCGTAGTCGGTCAGTTCCAGGGTCGACAGCATGATTACTTCATGCGTGCCCATGAAGCGATCCGCCAGGGGTTTCATGGCGCGGGCCGGGTGCGCCCAGCCGGAAAGCATGATGACGGTCGGTTTCATAAGGCTCCTGCTTCCCGGGCCGTATTGGCGATCAGCTCGGCTGCGGCCGCCAGCTCGGCTTCGGCATGGGCCAGCGTCACGGACAGCCGCAAGCGGGCCGTGCCGGGCGGTACGGTCGGAGGGCGAATGGCCGCGACGATCAAGCCTTTTTCGCGGAGCCGCGTCGCCAACGTCAGCGTACGCTCGTTGTCGCCCACGAGTACGGGGACGATCTGACTGGAAGACTTCAACGTGTTGAGTCCCGCCGCTTGCAGGTTTTTTCGGAAAGCCTCTGCCCGGCGCAGCAAATCGCGGCCCAGGTCCGGTTGCCGCTCCAGCACATCGAGCGCGCCCAGGGACGCCCCGGCGATCGCCGGGGGAAGAGCGGTCGTATAGATGAACGCGCGGGCTTGGGCGATCAGCCAGCGCCGCATGGAATTTGAACAGGCCACAAATCCGCCATAACTTCCCAGCCCTTTGCTCAAGGTGCCCATCGCAAGCGTTGTCCTTGCTGCCAGGTTGTGCTCCGCTGTCAATCCAGCGCCGGCCGGCCCGAAAACCCCCGTGGCATGCGCTTCGTCGACGAGCAGCATCGCCCCGTATTTTTCGGCCCGTTCGGCGATGTCCGGCAGGGGAGCGGCATCGCCGTCCATGCTGAAGATCGATTCGGTCATCACCAGCTTGCGCCCGGAAGCGGGCGCTTTGGCCAGTAATTCGCCCAGGTGATCGGCGTCGTTGTGCCGGAATCGATGCAAGCTTGCCCGGCTTAGCGTCACGGCGTCCATGAGGCTGGCATGCGCGAGGCGGTCCGCGAACACATGATCGGAGCGCCCGACCAGGGCGGGAACCATCCCCATATTGGTCAGGAACCCGCTTCCGAAAAGCAACGCCGCCGGATAGCCCTTGTGCGCGGCCAGTCTTTGCTCCAATTCCTCGTGAATGGGCAGAGTCCCCGCCACCAACCGGGAGGCGGTCGCGCCTGCGCCGTATTGCTCCAGCGCCCGGCGCGATGCGGCCACGACGTCCGGATGCCCGGCCAGGCCGAGATAATCGTTCGACGCAAAATTCAGATAAGCCCGTCCGTCGATCGTCACCCGGCCTCCTGCCGCAGGATAAGCCGTTGCCCGCCGCAGCAGATGCTTCGACTCCAACTCCTTCAATTCCTCATCGATCCAGCTTTCGACGCTCATAAAGTGCTTTGTTTTTTTCGCCATGTATTGTTCAATTCCCTTTTAGCAGAATAACCACGTAGGAACGAAGTACGAATTTATGAGCTGGCAAAAACGGACGGAAGAAATACTTCAAGGCCGGGAGCTTGCGCGCGAAGAAGCCCTGGCCGTTTTACAGTCGGGCAACCAGGAATGGCCCGAGCTTCTTCAGGCGGTCTTTCAAGTGCGAAAACAATTTTATGGGATGGACGTGAATTTGCACGTCATCAACAACGCCAAGAGCGGCGCCTGCAGCGAGAATTGTGCGTTTTGCAGCCAGTCCGCCGTGTCCGAAAGCCCCATTGCCCACTACAAGATCAAAACCGTGGAGGAACTTATCGCCGGCGCGCGCGAAGCGGTACGGCTGGGGGCGGTGAAATATTGCACGGTGATCAGCGGGCGCGCGCCGTCCGAGAAAGAGTTGGATATTTTTTGCGAGGCCTTCCAGCTCATCAAGCAGGAGACGAAAATTCATCTGTGCGTTTCGCCGGGTTTGCTGACGCGCGACCAGGCCCGGCAGCTCAAGCAAGCCGGGGCCGACCGCATCAATCACAATCTGGAGACCTCGCGGCGATTCTTCCCGTCGATTTGCACCACGCATACCTATGATGCTCGGATAGAAACCATCCAAAACGCCAAGGCGGAGGGGCTCGAAATCTGTTGCGGCGGGCTTGTGGGCCTGGGCGAAACGCTGGAGGATCGCGTCGAGCTGGCCTTTACGCTGAAGGAACTGGGGGTGCATTCCATTCCGGTGAATTTCTTTAATCCGCGGGAGGGGACCCCGCTGGCCAAAATTCAACCTATTGCGGCCTTGGACGCCCTGCGCGCCCTGGCCATGTTTCGGCTGGTGAATCCCTCGTGCGATATCCGCGCGGCGGGCGGACGCGAGGCTAATTTGCGAGGCCTGCAAGTCCAGGCGCTTTACATCGCCAATTCCATTTTCACGCAAGGCTACCTGACCACGCCCGGTCAGGGACATTCCGTCGATCTCACGCTCATCGCCGACGCCGGCTTTCGCGTCGCGGCCATCGAGAGCTGAATCGCCGACATCAAAGTAGGCAAAGGGGGCGGTGCGCACATGGTTGCAAAACGGCACGGGGGCCGGGGACAAAGGAGACAAAAGGGGTCCGATAGAGTAGCTTCCTCTTATGTTGTCAGAGTCTTTTCCGGAGAGAGGCGAAAAAATGTATAATGGAAAAGATGTAAACCGCCCATTGATCGAACGCATAAGGGCTTTGAGCCGGCCTCTGAGTCCTTTGCCGACCGGCCTGGCTCCCCAAGGGCGCGATCCCCTGTTTGTGGCGGTGGTATTATTCGACGTCTACGGAACTCTTTTCATCTCCGGATCGGGCGATATTGGCGTGCGCGAAAACTGCGACCGCGCCGATGCCTTGACGGACGCTGTGCGCGCTGCTGGCCTGAAAGTCCTTTCCTCTTCCGTTGGCGAAGAGGGCGTTCGATGGTTGTCTGACGAAATTCGTCTTGCCCATGAAAAAGCGAAAACGCAAGGCGTGGCGTCGCCCGAAGTCGACATTCGGCTCATTTGGAAAAGCGTGCTGGAGAAAATGCAGGTCCACGGACTCGTGAAAGGCTCTGCCGACGAAGAGCGCGTTCTACTGGCGGCGACAGACTATGAGTGTCGCGTGAATCCCGTATGGCCCATGCCGGGTCTCAAAGAGTTGCTGGAGAATCTTCGGAGCAGAAATGTTCGGATGGGCTTGATATCCAATGCCCAGTTCCTCACTCCGCTGCTGTTTCCGGCGCTCCTTGGGCTGACGTTGGAAGAGGCCGGCTTCGATCCGGCGCTGAATGTCTGGTCCTACGCAGAAGGCGAAGCCAAGCCGTCTGTCCGGCTTTATGAGCGGGCGGCCGACGTGTTGAAGCAGCGCTACGGTGTGGCCGCTTCGCAGGTTTTGTACGTGGGCAACGACATCCTGAACGACATTCGCCCGGCTCGACAGGCAGGGTTTCGAACAGCTTTGTTTGCCGGCGACCGTCGGTCTTTGCGTTTGCGCGAGGACGATCCGGATTGCCAGGGGGTCGAACCGGATTGGGTGATTACAGAGTTGGACCAGATTCGGAAATGCGTACAATCGTGCGACCCCAATAGTCTCTGACCCTATTGGATGGCAGGAGAACGCGACACATGAAAACCATGCTGATTTACATGACGGCGTCTACTCGTCGGGAAGCGGAAAAGATTGGACAGGCGTTGGTGGAGGACCGATTGGCGGCGTGCGTGAATATTCTGGGACCCATTCGGTCGCTGTATTGGTGGGAGGGGAAGGTCCAGAAGGGCCAGGAGGCAGCGTTTATCGCCAAGACGCCGAAGACGAAGGTTAAACGTCTGATCGCTCGGGTCAAGGCTCTGCATAGCTATGAGTGTCCATGCATTGTGGCGGTGCCCATTGAGCAGGGGTTTCCGGCATTTCTAAAATGGATTGAAGCGGAGACGAGGGAAGAAGTCCAAAGTCCAAGGTCCAAAGGGTCCATAGTTTAAGGTCCAAGATTCGAAGGCTGAAGAAAGAGCCGCCGCCTTTTTTGACCTGTCCCACACTTTGCAAAGTGTGGGACAGGGTTTTCGCAATGCGGTTATGAAGAAGAAGCCCGACTTCGGAGAAGCCGGGCTAGCTGCAAACTCATCAAGTCTGGCGTCGAGTTTGTTCGCGCTTCAGGATCGGGGCGGAGGTGAACACGGTGACGCTGCGCGAGTCGACGGTCATGTAGGCGCCGTCCTCCTCTTCCGTGCAGTCGATGTCGTCTTCCTGTGTGGTCAGCGCCAGTTCCCAGGATTCGCCTGGGGCGGTGGGCAGCTTGAACATGGCGGGAATGGCGTCGGCATTGAACATGACGAACAGGCTGTCGGTATTCTCGGCTTGCCCCGTCTTTTCTTTGTGTCCATCGATGAAGCAGGCGAGGGCATGACCGTTCGTCCAATCGGGTTCCCTGCCTTCCGGGCCGAACCATAGGATGTCCGGGTGAGGATCGCAGGGGTTTTGCCCCTTGAAAAACGTCATGCGCCGCAACGTGGCATGTTTTTTCCGGAAGGCAATGAGCTTGCGCGTGAACTGGTGCAGCTCTTTGAAGGTCTTTAGAAACTCCCAGTTGACCCACGACAGCTCGTTGTCCTGGCAATAGGCGTTGTTGTTGCCTTTCTGCGTGCGGCAAAATTCGTCGCCGGCCATAATCATCGGCACGCCCTGGGATAGAAACAGCGTTGCGAGGAGATTTTTTTGCTGGCGGATGCGCAGTCCTTCGATTTGCAGGCTGGCGCTGTAGCCTTCGCGGCCGTAATTGAAGCTGTGGTTGTGGTTTTCGCCGTCGTTGTTGTTCTCGGCATTGGCGAGGTTGTGTTTGCGGGCATAGCTGACGAGATCGCGCAGGGTGAACCCGTCATGGCAGGTAATGAAATTGATGCTCTTGAGCGGGGTCTGGCTGTTGCGGTCGTACAGATCGCCGCTGCCGCAGAGCCGGGTGGCCAGGCGGCCCAGAAAGCCTTTTTCCCGCAGCCAAAAGCGCCGGATTTCGTCGCGGAAGATGCCGTTCCATTCGGACCAGCGTTCGCTGGGGAAGCTGCCGACTTGATAGGCGCCGGCCGCATCCCAGGCTTCAGCGATGATCTTGGTGTCGCGCAGGGCGGGATCCTCGGCGATGTGCTCGACGATGGGCGGATTGGGCAGGACTTCGCCATCGGGGCCGCGCGTCAAGATGGAGGCCAGGTCGAAGCGGAAGCCGTCGACGTGCATGTTGAGCACCCAGTAACGAAGGCAATCGAGTATGAAATCCCTTACGATGGGATGATTGCTGTTCACCGTGTTTCCGCAGCCGGAATAGTTCTTATAGTGCCCGCCCTTTTCGTCCATCATGTAGAAGATGGAGTTGTCGATGCCCCGGAAGGAATAGGTGGGGCCTCCATCGCCGCCTTCCGCGGTATGGTTGAAGACGACGTCGAGAATTACTTCGATGCCCGCCTTGTGAAGGGCCACCACCAGCTCCTTGAATTCCTGGACCTGCTTTCCGTGGGTGCTGGAAACCGCATAGCGGCCGTTGGGGGCGAAGAAAGCCAGGGTGCTGTAACCCCAGTAATTGCGCAGATGCTTTCGCTTCATGTTTTCCATGAAGTATTCCATTTCGTTGAACTCCTGAATGGGCAGGAATTCCACGGCCGTGATCCCGAGATCCTGAAGATAGGGGATTTTTTCGATGAAGCCCTTGTAGGTGCCGGGGTGCTTCACGCCGGAACTGGGATGAACGGTATAGCCGCGCAGGTGCGTCTCGTAAATAATGGTTTCGCTGAGCGGAATTTGCAGGGTGTGGTCTTCCGACCAGTCGAAGTTGTCCTTAAGGATAATGCCCTTGGGGAAGCAGGCGCCGTCCATTGTGTGCTGTCCGTGCGTTAATCCGGCGGGATCGCCCCACGGGCCGGCACTGGAGATGGCCATGGCATAGGGATCCAGCAGCCACTGCTTGGGATTGTAAAAGTTTGCGTTTCGGCCGGGGGTTTTCCCGTCCATGCGATAGAGGTAATACTGTCCTTCGCGCGCTTCGGGAATATGAACGTGCCAGATGTTGCCGATGCGATTCCGGTCCTTCGAAAGCTCAAATTCCAGGATGGGCTTGGCATCGGCCGGATCGTTGAAGAGCATCAACCAGACGCGGGTAGCATGGCGGCTGAAAAGAGTGAAATGCACGCCTTTATCGACGACGTGCGCTCCGTAAGGAGTAAGCATGGGAATGCTGGGCAATACGTGTTTTCGGGTTTTCATGGGTGTCCTACTTGTATAAACGGCGACTCAACAGGCCGTATTTGATGCGTTGGCCGAAGGTTTCTGCAATGCGCAAGATAGCCGGTTTGTGGCTTCTGCGGCGATGTCGATGCTTCATCAGACGCCCGTTCGAGTCGGCCAGGTCTCGTTCGGGTTCCGGTTGAATAGTGGTTTTTTCCGTTGAGCTGGACGTCGGTTCTTTACGGTTGGCTGCCACGGCGGCGCCAAGCGCGGTCTTGATCGCATGGCTGGCGGCATTCCAGTAGACGCCTTCATCGAAAGACTCGGGCAGGGGATCGGGCCGGAGCAGGGGTTTGGTTTCGTTGAACACATGGGTCAGGAACAAGGTTCGGATTTGAACCTCCATTTCCTCGATTTGGGCGTTCAACCGGGTCAGGGCTTCTTCCGGGGTCCAGAGCCCAATGTGCAAGCAGCGGTCGACGGCGATCCGGCCGGTGAACATGATTCTCCAGCCGCTCCAGAGCATGTCGGCCAGATCCAGGGCGCAGCGACGCGGCAGGGCGCGGCTTAAAATCAAATGGTTTTGAAGCCGCTGCCGCCAGTCCGAACGATGGGTTGTCCACGCCAAGCGAAACGCATCGATAGCGAACCCCAGTCTTTCCCGCAGACGGCTGACGCCGGCCAGTTGGTCGGTCAGGCGGATGATTAACGAGAGCTGCCGAGTATTGAGGTTCCAAGGGGAGTTGTCTTCCGTGTGGACGCAACTAGAATCTTTCATGGCTTGAAGGACCGCCGACTGAATCTCCCAATCCGCTTTTTCCTTCAAGGAGGCCAGCAACTCCGGGAACCGCTCGTGTTCCATTGTTACGATCGTACGTTGCAAGTCATCCCGGAGCGGATGAGCCCGGAGCATGTCGCGGATATAGCTGACGACTTCGGCGACGGCGTGCCGGCCTTCGCGGTCAAACAGGGGATTGTTGCCCAGATAAACCAGTCGGCGGCTCAGGTAGCGGCAGTAGTTGACCAGCTCGTGGTGGCTGGCCGTGGCAAAATCCGGCCGGGTCATGGGCTCGGGGGCGCGGGAAGAGAAAAGCCCGGCCAGAAGCAACGCAGCAAAGAGGCCTGCCAATACGGCCAGAAAAGCGTATCCCGCGAGGTGGTTCAGGCGGTAAAAAAGCAGGAACAAACGGGCGAATTCCGCCGCCAGAAACAGCAGCAACAGGGCGCCCGCCGCCTTCAATGTCATGCAAGTTTTACGCCACAAATCATTTAGCATGGTTGCCTCCGGAGCAGCACGCAAACCAATTCCATTCAAAAAAATATGGACCGCATGATGGCGTTTTTTTAAGCGTTGGGCAAGGCGGTTTAGAAAGGATTTGCCGGTCGCAATCCTTAACTGGCCGCCCGGTGATTCCTGGCCAGATTCGATCCGGAGCTTTTAAGGATATCGAAAGCGATGGTGCGGCTGTTGAGGGCGGTGTCGAGGTGATAGCCCAAAAAGATGCCCAGCAATCCTGAAACCTTTTGCACCTGGCGCGAGGTGTGTTGGATGGTGACGGCGTTTTGCGCCGTCCGGGCTCTTTGCCAGCCGCGCAGCATGGCCAGAATGTCGGGCGCCAGCGGCAACACGGAGCTGTGTTTTTCGCGGGCGCAGGCGGGGCATAGAATGCCGCCGCGCGCATACGAAAAGCCCATGCCCTGAACGCCGGCCGTCAGGTCCCGGGCGCAATCCATGCAGTTTTGCAGCCGGGGCGTCAGGCCCAGGCGGTCGAGCAAACGCAATTCGAACCAGAAGACGAATGACTCTGTGGCCCCGGACTCCGCCAGGAAATCCAGTCCGGAATCCAGCAATTCGAAGAGCTCCGGATGCGGAGCATCGGCCGGGCTGATGCGGGCGATGAGATCCGTCAGGTAAGAGGCGACGGCGCAGGCGTTCCAGTCCTGGCGAAAACGGTCGCGGGTCTTGAGCGGCGTGCATTCGCGGATGATGTGCGACTGCCGATGTTCGTGCGCGTAAAACAGCAGTTCGCACGTGTAGAACAAATCGTATTGGCCGAGGAACATGCTTTTCGGGCGCTGGGAGCCTTTGATGGTGGTGGTTATTTTGCCGTAGTCCGGGCTTAGCCAGGACACCATGCGGGAGGTGTTGGAAAAGGGCGCGTAGCGCAACACGATGGCTGTCGTTTTCAGAATCATGTCGGCACGGCCGGTTTTTGTTCTGAGGAGTCTTCTTCCTTGAGCAGAACTTTTTCCAGCTTCTCCAATAGGTTGGGGCCGACGCCTTCCGCGTCCTGCCCCGGAAATACTGCACCGCCGGAAATAATCAGCTTCATCGCGTCGGTGATGGTAATGGGCAGGGAAACGAGTTCGGTCCGGGGGGCCATAATGAACAGCCCGGAGGTCGGGTTGGGGGTGGTGGGAATGAACAAGGCGACATACAAGCTCGGGTTGTCCGTGGCGCTCATGAGGCCAGTCAAATGCGGAGGGACGATGGCGGTAATGAAGCCCATGGAATAAAGCCCTTTGCGCGGATATTCAACCAGGACCACTTCCTTGAAAAGCGTCTCGCGTTGCGCGACCAGCGCTTCGCTGACCTGGCGGACGGAAATATAGATCCGGCTGATGATGGGAATGCGGGTCAACAATCGGTCCCCAAACTTGTAAAACTTGCGCCCGGCAAAGTTTCGCACGAGCAACCCGATGATAAACAGCGCGAACAGCACCGCAAACAAGGCGAGGAATCGAAATAGAATCGCGTCGTTGGATTCCTTTAAGGCGCGCGGCAGAAAATTGGTGGCGAATCTAAAGAGCAAATTGACGATGAACCCGGTCACGGCGATGGGGGTGACCAAGACCAAGCCGACCAGGATGTTGTTACGGATCGATATGCCTATTTTGTTTAACATAATTCGCTCGCCATGTCTTAAATCAAGTTTACTAACCGGCTTGTTTTGAGCCAAGCTGAAACAAATGGTTCATCCTACGATACAACGATTCCGGCCAAGAGGGAAACACGATGCGCGGGATTGTGTCGAGTTAAGGATTTTGCCGCGATGAATAGACGTTGTCTTCTGTGCCCGTTGCTTTGTAAAGTAGGGCTATGAATAGGACTCAAGCGCCGTCGATTTACCGGTTTCTTAAATGGGTTTGGCTGCTTTCTCAGTCCATGATGGCGCCTCTCGCCGCTATTTATGTGGCGCCGTTGAACTTGGGCGAGGGGGTGTCGACTTCGGAATTCCTGGTTATGTTGTGGACGGGTTTGGCGTATGCGGCCGGCGTCGTATATCTGATTTTATGGCTGATGGCCGAGGCCTTGTTGCTGATGTGCCGGTTTCCGCTGGAACGGGCGGCCGCCCTGAAGCTGGTGGTGGGGAGCCTGGTACAGTTTGCGGCGCTGGTGTGGGCCGGCGACTCGCCGTTTTTTGCGGCTTATGTTTCCGTCTACCTGACGCTGACGGCGCTTTGGGGTTGTGCCATTCTGCTGCTCGCCAAGGTGGGCCTCGAAAAATACCGCAGCCGACAGCTATCCGGACGTTTTGTCGCCTTGGCGTTATTGGCATTCCTTATGGCCTCCCTGCCGCCCGGGCTGCTGTTCCCGTTGCTATGGGCCGGGTATCGCGAGATGGAATGGCTCTCCCAGCTTCTATGCGGGGTTGTCTTGCTGGTCAATGTGGGGCTCATCATGCGAAATCTCATCGATTTTTCGATTTGGGGACGGAATGATACTGTTCGCTTGGAGTATGACAAGGAATGGGAATCATGGGCCGGGCCCACGATCATTGTTCTGATTCTCTCGGTCGTGACGGCCGTGGTCTTTGTTGGGGTCGCTTCTGCCTGAACTCCTCAGCGCTTCTCTCGCGGCGAAGAGGCCGCTTTTTCAGCGAGCAATCCGTCCTCCAGCAGCCCTTCCTGGCGGGCTTGGCGGAGCCAAGCCATTTCACGGCGTCGCATTTGAGACCGCAGTGGGGGCGTGTGGTCGGAGGCTCCGTCGAGATGATCGCAGCCATGCGCGATGTACAGCGCGAGTTCCTGGTCGATGCTTTGCCGTTGGAGCCCTTCTTCGAGCGCCCGTTCCGCGTTGACGATGAGTTCGCCATGAAAATCGTTGCCGCCCGGCACGGCTGCATACGCCTGCGTGATGACGTCGGTGGGCCGGTCCTTGCCGAAGCAGGCGAGGTTGTAAGCCCGGATGCCTTCGTTGTCGGTCAGGACCAACTCGATGTCGATGCGGTCACCGGCTGCTTGCGGAATCGCTGTCCGCTGCAGGAGCCAGCACGCGAGCCGCTTGAGCGCCGGCGAGCGAATCCGCAGTTTTGTTTGTCGGTTGAGAAGGTTTATTTTCATCCTGAATATACGACGTGCGTCCATGAAGCATGTTGGTCAACGTGAAGACAAAGGAGCGTTTGACGGCGTTCAATTGAGTCAGGGTGAGGCTGCAATCGTCGAGTTGGCCGTCGGCGAGTTTGGCGCTGACAATTTCGTTGACGAGGTTTTCCACGCGGGTCGGCGTGGGTTTCTCCAGGGACCGGGAAGCGGCTTCGACGGCATCGGCCAGCAAGAGGATGGCGTTTTCGGGATTCGCCGGTTTGGGGCCGGGATAGCGGAAATCCTGTTCGTTGATGGAGCGTCCGTTCGCCTTGGGTCCGCCGCTTTGCCCGGCCTCCTGCTGTTGGCGGGCGCGGTGATAGAAAAAGGAGATCAGGCTGGTTCCGTGGTGCTGCTCGATGGCGTCGGCGACCAGCTTGGGCAGCTTATAGCGTTGGACCAACCCCACGCCTTCCTTGACGTGCGAGAGGATTACCAACGTGCTCATGCTGGGGGAGAGATCGTCGTGCGGGTTTTCCCGGAGGTGCGTGTTTTCCGAATAAAACTCGGGTTTGGAGAGCTTGCCGATATCGTGATAGTAGGCGCAGATGCGGACCTTCAGCGCGTTGGCGCCGATGTCCTGCGCGGCGGCCTGGCCCAGATTGGCGACCACCAGGCAATGATGATAGGAGCCCGGCGCTTCCATGGCCAGTCGTTGGAGCAGGGGATGGCCCATGTCCGAAAGCTCCAGCAGGGTCAGATCGGTGGTGATTTGGAAGAAGGTTTCGAATGCCGGAATCAGCAGGGTGACTATCAGGGCGGAGGCTAGGCCTCCAATCAAACCGGCCAGGGCCTGGCTGGCGACGACGGAGAACGTTTGCTGGGTCAGGGCGGCGAAGCTGAGCACGAGCAGCACGTTGACGATGCCCACCGAAAAGCCGGCCCGGAGAATATGCGTTCGGCGGCGCACGTCCCGGCCGGCCAGGGCGGCGGTAATCGTTACGACGATGCCGATGGCGAAAACCGTGTTGCTGTTGAACAGGGTGGCCGTGATCAGGCTGTTCCAGAGCCCGAGGGCGACAGCCACAGAGCCTCCCAGCAAAATGGAAGCCAGCAATGGAGCCATGGACAGCGGCAGGAGGTATTCCACGAGCCAGGGCGAAAACAACCGCAGGTCGTTGGACAGGTACAACACCCCTTTGCACGATAATAACGAGAGCAGCGACAGGACGACCAGCAAGAGAATTTTCGAGTCGCTGTGAAGGATTTCAGGTTTGGAAAGCTGCATGAATCCAACGCTGATCAAAAGAAAGGCCATGACCAAGCCGGCGTTGCCGGCCATCTTCATGAATCGATCCCGGGGCGATTCCAGCTCCGCCAGGCGTTTTTCATGGGTGCGAATCATGTCGAGGATTTGGGGCGTAATTCTTTCCTTTTCCTCCATCAACGTCGTGCCAGCCCGGACCATCATGGTGATGGGTTCGATGGTTTTGGAGGTCTGCGCGCGATGCTCGTTGGTCGCTTGTGCGTCAAAATTCAGATTGGGACGAAGCCAACTTTTCAGCAATTCGGTCAAGGCCCGATCGGGCAAATCCCGGCCGATCTCCGTTTGCTTGATAAGTTGAACAATTCTTTGAACCGCTTTGTCGGGTTCCATGAGATCGGCTACTGCAGCCGAGTTTGCCGCGCCGCCTTCGGGTTCGACAATCGAAATATGGCCCGAAGAGGCCACGCCTTGGAAGAGAGTTTCCTTTTCCCGGATGGAGACGATGCCGGAAGCCCAGACCTTTTTCAGAGATTCCTTGATGGCGTTGAGGACGGCCTCCTCATGGCCTTCCGAAGCCAGTGCGAGGGCGTCCTGTGAAGTCAGGGGAAGCCCTAGCAAATCGAGGACATCGCTTACGGACGTTGCTACATTGGTTGAAGCCGCCCCGTTGGCCGACATTTGCCGGAACTGGATTATTCGATCGAATAATTTCTCCAGGATGCGGGCGGCGGAATTGTAGGGACCATAATTGACGGTAAATACCGGAAGGATCGCGTCGGAAGCCTGCCGTCGGTTCAATTCGGTTCGGGCCACGTCTTCACACGCAAAATCCACGGTCGCGACCACGGTGGCGGGCGCCCGCTGGCCGAGAGCCAGATTGGTGTATCGACGGCTTTCGCCGCTGTGCATGAGAAACAACACCGCGCTCCAGAGAAATACAGCCAGCATAATCCCAAAAAAGGAGGCCGACTTCTGGCCGCTACTGGCGGGTGGGGGAGGCTGACGAGGGCGGAGCTTATTCTTTTTGAGCCGGAAATTGTTGAAACGTAAGGCCATGTTTAACCATTTGCCTGGGATTCATCGCGGCCTTTTCGATAGGCTTGGATGATTTTTTGGACCAGACTGTGTCGAACCACATCGGAATCGGTCAAATCTGCAATGGCAATTCCTTCGATATCGATCAAGGTTTGCCGGGCTTCCAGCAGGCCGGAGATTCTCCTGGGAGGCAGGTCGATCTGGGTCAGATCGCCCGTAATGACGCATTTGGAATCGAAGCCCAAACGGGTCAGGAACATCAACATTTGCTCGGGCGTGGTGTTTTGCGCCTCGTCGAGAATGACAAAAGCATGATTAAGAGTTCGTCCCCGCATATAAGCCAGGGGAGCCACTTCGATGACGCCTCGGCTCATATTGTTTTCGATGTCTTCCGGGGCCATCATGTCATAGAGCGCATCATAGAGCGGGCGGAGGTACGGAAGAACTTTCTGCTGCAAATCGCCAGGGAGAAACCCGAGGGCTTCGCCGGCTTCGACGGCGGGCCGGGTCAAAATAATGCGGCTGACTTCATTCTTCAAAAGGGCCGAAATGGCCATGGCCATGGCCAGATAAGTTTTACCCGTGCCGGCTGGGCCGATGCCGAAGACGATGTCCCGCATTCGAATGGCCTCAACATATCGATGTTGTCCAAAGGTACGGGGAAATACCGGCGGCTTTCCAGCGCCGACATCAATGCGGCTGTCGAACAGCCGCTCCAATTCGGTTTGCCGGCCTTCCTGAAAAGCGCGAAGCGCAAAAACAATGCTATGCTCACGGAGGGCCGTGCCGGTATTGCGGGCCTTCCTCATGCATTCGAAGAAACGGCTGGTTTCTTGAATCGCCGCTTCTTCGCCTTCCATGCGCAGCCATGTATCTCTGGATACGATCTGCACCTGGAATGCTTTTTCGATGCGAAAAAGGAATTCGCCCCGTTTTCCAATCACATCCTGCGTTTCACGCGCATTATCAAAATGAATGGTCTTTTCACTCATACCTTATAAGGAAGTAAATCGCATGAAACGATGGTCGTCAAGGGGAATGCCGGAGGAGCCGGGCGGCAAAGAGGAGTCGTACATCGTGTAATTATTTAATGATTAATTGCTAATGACGAATATATGCCTTAGGACCGTCCATTTATCTCTTTCAGCGCTACGCATAGTTGGTCGCGAAGTTCTTCGAGGGCCTGTGGAATAATTTTCACGTCGGCAAACACCGGCATGAAGTTGGTGTCGCCGTTCCAGCGGGGGACAATATGAATGTGTACATGATCCTTAAGACCCGCGCCAGCCGCTTTTCCGAGGTTGATTCCAATGTTGTAACCTTCGGGATGCGCGACTTTGTCGAGCAAGCGGGTGGCCAGGGTGGTCATGTCCATCAGTTCAAGGCGTTCCCGCGATGTCATTTCCTGGAGCGTTGCCGCATGGCGTTTAGGGGCCACCATCAAGTGCCCTCCGTTGTACGGATATCGATTCATGAGCATTAGGCAGGTCTTGCCCTTTTTAATGACGAGATGAGCCCGGTCATCCCGGCTTTTACAGATATCGCAAATGAAACAGCACGCATTTTTTGCATCGCAAATATACGACATTCGCCATGGAGCCCAAATTCTCTTCATATTTCCTTTCGTGACAAGTCGCGTGCCGCTTTCTAAAGTGCTTTCAGCATAACAATGAACCAACGCAAGTCAAGATTGAGCCCGGGCTTGGTCCGACGCGGATGGGCAAGAATGTTTTGGGCCGTCTGTGGAGCGGCCGTTTGCCTGGCCGGTTGGGCGGGGACTCCCGAAAGATGGAGCCGGATATCGTCAGAAGATGTCCAGGCTGATTCGGGGTTGTCGGCCCTGGGGCATTCCGTCGTAAAAGGAGACCATTGGGTTCACCTCGATGCAGGCGACTTCGTCGGACATTCGGATTTGGAGTCATCTGTGCGGGAAGCTTTGACCCAGGCGCAGTTTTTCAGGAGGCGGCTTAACAATACTTTGCCGTCCGAAGAGACCCGCCTTCAGTTGTTCGTGATTTCCGACAGCCGGAATTGGGACAAGTCGTTGCATTCGGTCGATGGACGGCAGGATGCCTTGGCGGCTCAGTATCGCGACGAAATTTTTGTTTTCTGGGATACGAACAATCTGGCAGCCGATGCCGTGCGGCTGGCGCACGAACTGGTGCATGGTCGTCTTCAGTCCTGCCGTCCGAATCTGCCGGTATGGCTGGAGGAGGGTTTGGCGGGTTACCTGGGGTGGGAGATGGCGAGCGCCTATCGCCACAGCCGGGGCCAGGAGCTTTTCCGCAAACTGCCGCCGGTCTCCGGTCGCGACATCGTCTCCATGCAGGAGTTGACCGCGATGACGGCGTATCCCGACGATCCCGCCCTGGCGCGCCGCCTGTACCGACAATCGGAAGAATGGATCCGGCAATTGGCGGTGCGAATTGGAAATGACCGCCTGCGCGAGTTTGTGCATGCAGTCTGTCGGGAAGGTATGCTATGGAATGACGTGTTGCGGGATCGATTTGGGTATTCCGACCAGGATTTTTCCGCCCTGGAAGACGAAGTCCGGGAACAGCTTCAAGGAGGCAGGGAGCGATAATGGCTACACGGCAAAAAAGCGCAGTGAACAAAGGCGAGGACAAGCCGGGGAAATCTCCCTCGGGCCCTGTTCAAGTCCATGTGATTTTCGGCGAAGACGAATATATGGTCTCCTCGTCGGCCAAGAAGCTGGTGGATGAACTTTGTCCTCCAGCCGATCAGGCCTTCGGACTCGAAATCGTGGATGGCGGGGTTGGGACGGTTGATGAAGCCATCAAGGCGATCAAGCAATGCATCGATGCGATTCAAACCGTTGGCTTCATGGGGGGGCGCAAGGTGGTTTGGTTTAAGAGCGTCAATTTCCTGAGTGAAACCATTGTGGGCCGCTCCAAGGACGTCAAAGGCACGCTCGACAAACTCATAGCCATGCTCAAAGCCGGTCTGGCCCCGGATCAGATCCTGGTCGTCAGCGCGACCAAGATGGATAAGCGCACGGCGTTTTACAAGACTTGTCAATCTGTGGGCCGGATGCAGGAATTTGCCCAGGCGGAGCGGTCCTATCAGGCGGAAGAACCCGCCCGGCAAAAAGTCCGTGAACTTTTCAAGGCCGCCGGCCTGACCTTTGGCGACGATATCGTACACGCTTTTGTGGAGCGCGCCGGCTTCGAAACGCGCCAGATCGTCATGGAAGTCGACAAACTGCTGATTTATCTCGGCCCGCGAAAAGAAGTGTCGATGGACGATATCGATGCGGTCATCTCCCGTGTCCGCGAATCGGAGGCCTGGGATTTTGCCGATGCGGTGGCCGACGGAAACCTCAAGAAATCCTTGGCGCTTTTAAGGCAGTTGCTGTTTCAGGGTGAGAATGCAGTCGGGCTGATCATTAGCCTCGAGCGCCGGTTCAAGGAATTAATGGTGCTCCGGGAATGCCTCGATCAAAAATGGTTGCGGCTGAGCGGCGACCAGCGGTGGACCAAGGCAGTTTGGAACGACGAGCCAGCCGTCGAGGCCAAGTTGTCATCCCTGACGAAAGATCCCCGGGCTACGAATCCCTTCCGAATTGGCATCCTAGCCGGACAGGCGCGCAAATATCCCATGGACAAGCTGGCCCGATTTCAGGAATGGACCCTGCAAGCACACGAGCAACTGGTTTCCAGCCGGGTTCCAGGGCATTTACTGCTGGAATTTCTAGTCATTAAGATGCTTGGCGCCTCCGATTCCCAGACGGCCAAATCGATGAAATAGCCCCTGTTGGCTTATTGTATGCGAAGTTCGCGCAACGATGTTGGCGGAAATATGGGTAGCCCTTTTATCGCCATTCGCACCGGAACATAGCGGTTTTCAAGAGACAAACCGTCATTCTGCATTTTCAAGGGGCAACGAATCAGGCTCTCTTGAGCCCCATACAAAATAACATAATTTACATACAGCTGATGTAACGTTGTTTGCGTAAAATGCACAACATTTTTCGTTTTTTCAGTTGCCAGGTGCGTGGGGGATGAACTACCTTGCCAGCCGCATTAAGGCAGTCAGCGGGTCGGGAAAAGATTT
>MHBK01000005.1 GCA_001804865.1 Lentisphaerae bacterium GWF2_57_35 | reverse complement strand
CGGGAGATGGCTTCAAAAACGATATTGGTCGCGGCCTCTTCGGAGCGCATCAGTTGCATGCCCCCGTCCAGGCTTTGGAGACTTGCGGCTTGGGCGCAGAGCCGGTCGGATACGTAAAGCCAAGCTTCGAGGGAATCGGACGGAATGAGTTTGGCCAAAATTTGCACATTGGAGCAAGGCGCCACGGAGGCGTTGCGAAAACGCTCATCCGGGTCGTACCCCAGCGGCAAGGCGTAGAGCCGCTTGCCGGTTAGAGTGGATTGGAAAACAGCTTCCCGGGCAGCCCCATCGACCCGAATCGTGATGGGATAGACTTTGATCGAATTCTCGTACTCCGCAACAAGATTTTTTACGAACTCTGCCGGAAAAACGCTCCACCGCGCAAACGGCAACAGAAAAGGACTGCTCGGTTGCTTGAGGATAAAATCGTCAAAGGGAGGGGTGATGGCCCGGTAAAAATCGAACTCTTCCAAGAGAAGCTGCTGCAATTCACTGAGGTCGGAGACCTCGGCCTCCATCAGCTCTTGATATCGCACAGGATCGACCGGCGCAGGCTTTTCGATCTGTTTCGAAACGGCGGCTAACACAACCAACGAACTCAACGTTGCGGCAAACAACAACCCCAATCTGAACCTTCTTGATTGCTTCATCACTCACCCCTTTGCTTGATTTACTGACAAGTCCCCAGGGCTGGAGTCCGCAAAAAATGATGAGCGCGGACATCCAAGCCCAAGCGCCTATCTCGCCGCCGCAACGCGGTTCACCAGACACAAAGGACTTGAAGCCGCGCCCAATGGGCGCGCTTCACAGTCCCGTTCAGGTGAAAAACAAACGTTGCGGGTTTGAGATAGAACGATTACTGCGTAAAAAACGCTAAAAAATAGAGTTGTAAAGAACTGGTTGCAGATTTTGCATATCCTTTAATGAAAGGCCAGCATAAATCGATGAAGTTTTTGTTAGCACCGAATGAACCTACGAGAGCTATGTCCTGTTTCAGGATCTCGATTTTAGATACTGGGGACGCTGCATCAATGAAGCCGGCGGCCATCATCATCTGATCTTCGGATCCCTGCACGGTTCTTTCATCGGCGGCGCAGACCAGTGCGGCGACTGCACGGTGCGCTGCCTTTCCGAAAAGGACCGCAGGCATTTAAAGGCCGGGAGTCCATATCAATCGCCGCGCCCGGCATGGTCCTCGTCATTTCCTTGACGGCCTTTTCGAAGTTTGACGAGCAATAAAAGCAGGCCTGCGACGATCAAGAGGGCGCCGCATCCTGTGAGGAGAGAGGCTGGGGAGGAGGGGGGCGGTGTTGTGAGAGGGAGCGTGGGCTTCTGTTCTTCCGCGGCCGGGCGATGCCAGGCCTCGTCGGGGATGCCTTGGGAGCGGACAATGAGTTCCGCCAGCCGTTGAAAGTTAATGTCGTCGCGAACGAGATAGCCGGCGCCGCCGAAAATCGCCGGAGTCAGCCGCCTGTATTCGGCGGGCATCTGAAAATCCTCCGCCAATTCGTCGTACCGCATCTTGGCGCGATGGGTGACGATGTCGTGGGTTTCAACCGTTACTCCTGAATACGTGGTTTGCATGAGTTGCAATAGTTCGATGGCTTGAGCGCAATCGTCGCACCCGTGCTCCTCGAAGAAAATCAAATGCACCGGCGGTTCCTCGTTGCTTGGAATTTCGTCCTGGGTCCACTCCGCCGGCTCCGCCGCCGCTTCGCGGAACTCCACGCGGGCCAGGGCGCCGGTCGCCGCAATCATTTGCCCTTCCGTCATGAAGTCTTCTATTTTCCGGCGGATTTTCCGGTTGGAACGCGAATACTTCAAATAGGGCAGTAACGGGGCGTAGCTTCGTCCTAATTTTCGATAGTGATCCCCTAAATAATTGCCGATGCGCTCTCCCACCGCCTTCTGATCGGAGAAGGCGGCCAGCGTGGCCATCAGGTCTTGGGGATCGACCGATTCGCCGCGGGACAATAGGGCCATCATGGCTTCCAATCGGACTTTAGCGGAACGGTCCCGTGTTAGCTGCCGTGTCGCGGCCAGGGC
The DNA here is from genome assembly GCA_001804865.1 of Lentisphaerae bacterium GWF2_57_35. Lineage (GTDB taxonomy): Bacteria > Verrucomicrobiota > Kiritimatiellia > CAIQIC01 > GWF2-57-35 > GWF2-57-35. The sequence goes on along the minus strand of MHBK01000005.1, from coordinate 38,909 downwards.
ATTTGTGCGGGCTGCACTGCCCATTCGCGCCAGGAAATCGCTTCCTTCCGAGTTGCGCCGGTAACCGTTGACGAAGTGCTGTTCGTCAAAATATAGCGGTTGGTCGGTTTTTTGTTTGGATACGCTCAGCGGAATCAGAATGCGCACCTGTTCCGACGTGTCATCTTTCATCCCTTCCAGTTGCAGGCCGAACTGTTGCGGATCCATGTAGGACAAGGCTTGAAGGGCGGCTCGGCGAGCCCAGGGATCGTCGGCCTTCAGCCAGGGGGAGACTAAGTTTACATCCTGGCGTTGTCCGGTATAGGTCAACAGCAGCAACCCGAACTGACGCAGAAGCGCATCGCGATCGGGCTTTAAAAACTCGGGAAGCCAGCGCCGAATCTGGCGCTGGCCCGAGCCCTGTTGGGCCTGGCTCATCAACGACCAATTGAACACTTCATACGGTTGCAGCGAGGTTCCTTTTCGCAGCAGTTCGGCGAACAGCATGTCCGCCCAAGCGGGCTGGGCCATGTTGTCGATCAATCTTCGGGCGGCGGATTCGCGAACCGATTCCGACGCGTCGCGCAGTAAAAGCTGGAGCAGGGGCAAATACTTCGGCTGTTTGGCCTCGTCCATGCTGTCCGCCAGGCTCTGTCGATCGCCGATGCTTAAATCCGGCAGATGTTGGATCAGGTAATCCACCGAGTCTGTGCGCTTCAACTTGATCAGCGCCAACGCGGCGGCCTGTCGCAACTCCTCGTCTCCTCCGTTTAAGAAGGAGCGGATGGCCTGAATCCAGTCGGCTGTCGCCACCTCGTTGGCGGCCGGCGGAGAGGCGGCGGACGGCGCTTTCTGCTCCGGTTCAAAAGCGGCGAAGAGCTCCTCCATGGACGCGGAGGCCGGTGGATTTGCAGCCGGCGCGGGCGGTTCCGGCGTTGAGTTTTTCACCGCTTCGGAAAAGGCGTCCGCCAAGGCGTCCAGCAAGGATGGCTCGCCGGGCGCGGCGGCCCCGGTCGAATCCGGCGTCAGTACGTCCCAGGCGTCCCACTGATTATACGAATGGGTTTCTGCCAATTGAATGGATTGAAGCGCCGCCCATTGGCGATCCCGGTCTCCCTCCCGCAAGAGCTTCAGCAGTTGCCGTTGGCATTCCGGCTTCTTCATTCCCTGTTCGCCCAGCAGACGGATGGCCGCGCAGGCGACGTCGCTGTCAGGGTGTTCCGCCAGATGCGAAGCCAGGGGCAGTCCGCGTTCCTTGCTTTTTCCGAGTTCCTGAAGCACCGCCAGCAGCAAGCCGGGTTCCTTGCCGTTCAATGCCGTGATGAAGGTTTTCGGAATGTTCAACTCCAGTTCGCCGAAGGCCATGACGATCGGAGCTTTCAAGTTGTCTTCGCGGAGGAACAATTCGGAAAACTTGCCGGCCGAAGATTTGCCTTCGATGCCGACAAGGGCTTGGATCGCCCGGTATCGGACAAACGGTTCCTCGTCTTCGAGCAAAGTTTCCAGCGTGCCCGCCAGTTCCTTCCTCTTCGACTTGCTCGCCGCCTCGGCGGCGGCCGCCCGAACCCGCCAGCGAGGGTCTTTCAGGCAGGCCGCAAACTCGTCCTGCAATTCGCCGCGCTCCAGCGTGGCGGTATTTTGCAGGGCCGCCATGACCACGTCCTCATTCGAGTGGCGGATGTATTTCTTAACGATCGGCAAGGCGTCCGGATCGCCCAAGCTTCCGGCCGCCCGCACGAGAGCGATCATGACATCCGGGTCCGTTTCCCTGGCCGTCCGATCGAGCAAAAGAGGAATGGCCGCCGTTCCGGCGCCGCTCAATGCTTCCAGGGCGGTCTCCCGGATCAAGGCCTGGTCATCCTCCAGGAAGAACTTCAATACCGGAATGGCCGGCCGGCCCATTCGGCCCAGCTCGCGCAGGGCTTGCAGTTGGGCGTCGAGATTCCCGAACACGAGCCGGTGCGCCAGGACCTCGGGCTCCAGGCCTCCTTGCGAAGGGATTAGGAGCGTATATTCCACCTCTCTCAACCGGCGCCGGGCGCTGGGAGACATGTCCGGATGGGCGGACGCGAAAGCTTCGATGGCTCCCTGGACTTGGGGGCCGGCCTGTTCGAGTTGGCGCATGGCCCGTAGATACCGCTCGCGTTTTTCGGCGGTCAGATCCCGCAAATAGGCGTCGATTTGTTCTGTCGTCAAGGCGGCAAATACGCGATGGGCATCGGCCGTTTCCTCCTCCGCCCACCGTTGCCAGGCCCCGAGGGCTTCTTCCCGATCCGGAGCTGCGGCGTCGGTGCTCCAGGGGTCCAGTCCAAAGTCGTCGCCGGCGGCTTCCTCCAGCAATTCCATGACTCCCAGCCGTACCGCGAGCCGGGGGTTCGTCAGGAGTCCGACCAACGCCTTCCGTGGGAAGGGCGACGTGGTCCGCAGGCGCTCGCGTATGGAATCGCGCAGCTCCTTTTGGCCCATGGCGGCCACGAGCGTCGCCCACTGGTCATCCCGGATGGTCTCCTGGTCCAGGAGCGCATCCACGCTCAATTCTTCGGCGGATCGGAAGGCCGACTCTCCTTGTCCCAAAGCCGACAGCAGGATCTTTCTAAGATCGTCGCGCCCGACATAGCCCACGATGCGCTCCCGTTCGCGGCCGTCGGAAGCCAGAATCAGCAGGGCGGGCACGCCTTGCAGTCCGAATTGCCGGCCCATCGCCGGATGACGCTGGACGTCGATTTCCATCAAGGTGAACTGGTGCAACAACTCTTGAATGTCCGGCTCGCTGAAGACCTGATCTTTGAGGCGGCGGCAATATATGCAATTCGGAGCCGTCATGAAGACCAGCACGGACCGGTATTGCGCCGCCGCGTCCACCAGGGCCAGTTCCAGATCGTTTTGCCAGATCAACGGAACGGTCTGGGGGGCGAGCTCCCGTGAAGGCGGGTCCATGGCGATTCGCGTCACAGCTTGCGTTCCGTCCGATCGCGCAGGAGCAACCAAGGTCGCCGGGGCGGAACCGGCCGGCAGGCTCATGCCGGCCAGCAGGATTGCCAAATAACATGTTTTATGCAGATTCATGTCGTCAGTGCATTAACGCATACATCAGAATATTCACGTTCAACTCCTGTGCATTCGCAATTTCGTTTCCGCCGCAACAGCAACAGCCTTCGGAATGGGCCGTGTCGTTCAGGCCGTGGGGCGAATAAACGAGTACGAGTTTGCCGTTGAGTTCCAGCCCTTCCAGATACGCCGGCTCGCCGGGGTGATTCAGCCGGATTTGTTCCACGACGCGCACCGTGCGAAAGAGCGCATGGTCGGACGGGATTTTCTTCAGCGTTCCGGCCCCGAACATTTCCTCGACCTCCTTGCGGAAGGCTCGGTCCCAGTCCTTGCTGGAGCAACCGGCCGAGGCCAGCAGGAATCCGCCATGAGAGAGATATTTCTTCAGATTTGTCCGTTCGCGGCTCGAAAAGAAAAATGTGGATTCGCCGGTGATCAGCACAAAGGGGTACTGGTACAATTCGTCGGAATCGAGTTTGACGCTTTTGAAGCGGCGCTCGGTGGCGATCGTGGTCTCGCGCTGGACGGCGCTGAGGAATTCGTCGCTGAAGCAACGCGAGGTTTGCGTTCCGCCGTACACCAGATTAGCGCATTGGATGGCCCCTTCCTTGGCCGGGGCCCGAGGGACCGCGGCGAAGACGAACAAGGCCAGGCTCCAGACAAGGAACCGCGCACAACGCCGGACACCGCTTTGGAATGACTTCATGGTTGCTTCTCCATCGACTCGTAATACTTTCGCAGGGCGTCGCGATATTTGAGCGGAACCTGCTTTAGATCCATCCCGCCGCGTTCCATATCCGGGCGACGGGGCACGTGCAGGCGTTCTCGCGCATCCGGCGGAAGGTCGCCTTGCGGTTGGCCGTCGGATGCCCCGTTTGCTCCGACCGGCTGGAGCGTGCTTCGCTGCGGTCCATAGGCGGGAAGATTCAGCGGCGAGTAGCCCTGCATGGCATAGCCGTCTCCGACGCCGGCGCTCATGGCCCAGGCCGACATCATTTGTTCGAGGGTGAGTTGCAGATTGCGGGGCACTTTGAATTTCAGTTTGCACTGCGCCATGCCGCCGAAGGCCTCGTTGCAGCAATCCGACAGCAACTGTTCCATCCGCTCCAAGGCCAGGCGGCTGTTGTGCGACATGCGGAGCTTATCGCTGTTTTCCGCGGCGCCGACGGCCTCCGACATCAGCTTCAAAATCTCCAGGTCATCCAGGCGATCGGCGAAATGCTCCGCCGTTTCGCGCAGGGTTTCCTCGGCGTCGTTAAGCTGTCCGGCCTTTTCGCGGATGGCGTCGCGCAGGGCTTTGAGACGCGCAGCGATCTCCGTCTGGCGCTGTTGCAGGTATTGCCGCGTTGAGGCGTCGCGCCAGCCCGTCGTATCCGTTTCGCGCTCCAGCCTTCTCACGAGCTGCTCCTGAGATTGGAGCAATTCCTTGAATCGGAGCGCTTCTTCCATGAGCCGGCTGATCCGCGCCGCGTCTTCCGCCTTGCGTTGTTCGGCCTCCAGTTGCTGGGTTTGCCGTCCGATGCGATGGAGGATGTTGGAAAGCGTGTTTTCCATTCCCTCGTCAAAGGGAGGCCGTCGATCGAGCCAGGCTTGCTGTTCCTCCAGCACGTCCGCCTCTTCCGCCAACTGCTTATGAAAGCTGTTCTCGAGATCGAACAATTCCATATCCCGGGACGAGCGCCGGGCCATTTCGGCGGTGCGGCGATTCCGTTCCGCGAGTTGTTGCCAGCGTTGTTCCTTTTGTTCCGGGCTCAAGGATTCCGACCTCAGGTCCGCTTCAAGGCGCTCGGCCTCGCGTTGGAGTTCCTTCAGGCTCTCCAGCGCCGCCCTATAACGGGCCATAAATTCCTCCGTGTGCAATCGGGCTCGGAGCTGGACGGCGTAGTCCTCTTCGGAAATAATCTGCAAACGCACCGTCTCGGAAACGCCGAGACCGAGTTGATCCGGGTTGGAATCGACCGCTTCGAGGTAAAACTCCAGCTCTTGACCGGGCTCTACGCCCAGCGGGGCCAGGTCGAGTTCCTTTCCAAAAGCCAGTCGTTTCTGTGGGGGGGCTAGTTCCTGCGCGACGGCTCGATCGCGATAGCCCACCAGCGTCCGGACCAAATCCACGCGACGCAATTCCAGATCGTCCTCAACTTCGCCGGCCAGGGGAATGCGGGCCTTGGGCGTGGCCAGGGCAAACGCGGCCGGTTCGGTGAGCCGGGCTCGCGGCGGCTCGTCCGGGAGGACTTCCTGCCGAAGCCGATAGGGCTTCTGGTTGCGGGCGCCGCGCGCGTCATAGACGGTCACCTTGAGTTGCGCGGGTCCGGTCAGGGTCCATCGGAACAGGAGCTGGTGCGGGTTGAGCAGTTCGCCGGTCACGGAGGCCAGGGCGGGCTGGTCCGGCTCGGAATGGAAAGTCAGTTCTCCGCGCGAGAGCGGACGATTACAGGTCGCCTCCAGCTCCACGGCGGCGCCCTTGAGTTCGGCCAAATTTGCCTCGCCGGCTATAAAAGTGCGCGGCGGCTTGCGGCTGTAGGCGGGTGGGCGTACGCGGAGCTGGACGGCGGCGATCTGCGGGTCGAGCAATACGGTCAGGCGATGCCAATGACTGCGGGCCCGGCCCAATGCAAAACAGTATTCCAGCGGCTGCACGACCTTCTCCAGCCGCTGGGAATAGCGGCGTCCGCTCTCCTGAAAGCAGGCGGCGCGTTGTTCGCGTCCGTTCACCCGCGTCACGAGTTGCACGGGCTCCTGAAAGGCGGGGCCGGACACCTCCGCGCCGACTTCCAGGCTGCCGTTGTACAGCACTTCCGGCGCGGCCGGCGACACCGCAAAACGATAACGGCTGTACGGCGGGATATCGCGATCCGGCGTCAGGATGCGCGACAGGACGACGGAGGATATGCGCCAGGGCAGGCCCAGCAATGCGAGCGCGACAGCGAACTGGATCCATAGGCGCCGGCTCTGTTTTTTCAGTGCGGGGAGGGGGCCGTATTGCCGCCAGGGCAATGCTTGCAGAAGGGCCAGCGCCCGTCCAATGGCTTGCTGGACGAGGTACTTTTCCAGCTCAGGGTGCGGCCCGGCCTGCTGGGCGGACGAAGCCATTTCAAAGGCGCCGAGAATTTCCTGCCGCCGTCCGTCCCGCGACCGGTCGCAACTTAGCGCCAGGTCCCGAAGGGATAGGCGCAGGCAGGGCCACAGCCGGACCAGAAATAGGATGGCCAGCCCGGCGAGGAGCAGCGCGTTCAGGACGTTGAGTTCGAGCGGGGAGAACGCCAGAAACAGGTCGGCCAACGCATACGCCGCCAGCACGGTAAACGCCGTGCCCAGTACGCCAAGCATTTCGGCGGCGACCACGCCCAGCCGGACCCGGGTCCGGCGTCGGGACAGTTCCGAAAACAGCATGGAGGCGGAGTCTTTCACAATAAACCGTTCCTTCTGCGGAGGAACCATTCTCCCGTGAGGCAAAGGGCCAACAACAACAAGAGCCCGCCGTGATCCCAGGACGGCTGCCAGGCGGACGTTCCGCTCTCGGTCGCGACTTCCCGCGGGGCGAACGAACGGATTGTTTCTGCCAGTTCTTGTTCCGTCACGACCCGCCCGCCGGACCGCTCCGCCAATCGGGCCAGGAAGTCCGGATCGGCGCTAACGTTTTGCTCCTCGCCCGGAGGGGGGCGGATTTCCAGGACAGCGGTCGTTCGTTCCAACGCCGCCGTCGAGGCGTTCGAGGCTTCCAGGCGATACAGGCCGGGCGTCGTCAGCGTGAACACCGTGGCCCATTCGTTGCTTCGGCCCGGCACGGGTTTGAGCGTCAGCGTCGGCTGCTTCGCGTCCGGGCCTGCCATGTGCAGGTTAGGCGCGGCGTCCAAGCCGATTCCCAGGTCTCTTCCCACCACGACCGCCTTGACCGGCTCGCCCGGACGCACCACGCTGGGGGCCAGGCGCAGGGCCAGCCGGTGGCCCGGCAGGAACTCGCTCTGGGAGGCCGCCCATTGAAAAAGGCTGACCCAAAACTGCCGGTAGAAGGCTCCGGCTTCGGGATGGTTCGGGAAAAAGTCCCACCGCCATAAATCCTCCGCATCGATTGTGATGGAGAGCCCCCGGCCGATGCGGCGGCTAACCAGCAGGGGCAGGCGGCGCGCCGCCGTCTCGTTGAAAACCCCTTCCACCAGCACTTGGGCAAAGGGGTTCAAGCGCAGGCTTTCCCGGGCTTGGGCAAGAGGCGGCAGGTTGGCCCAAAGCGGAGCCTCGCGCGGGGGAAGCAGGACTCCGAAGAGGCCGGCTTGCTCGCCGGCGGCGGTGGGCGTCCAGCGAAAGGCCCGAGCCGTCGGCGCACCCCACTGCAGGGCCTCCAAAGGCTCCAATTCCGGCAAGGCGCCGGAATAGGGCTTGCCGCGGCAGAAGAGGAGGGCGCCGCCGTGATCTTGGACAAAATCCCGGAGAAGGCCGATGCGTTCCGGCGAAAGGAAATATTCGGCGCCTTTGCCGAAGGCTACGATGTCGTACTGATTCAAATCCGGCTGAGTATCGGGAAAATACGATCGCGTTTCCGTTTCGTCGCCGCCGAGCAGATCCACCCGGAAAAAGCGCTCGCTGGTGACCCGGTGCACGGTGGTCGCTTGAAGGTGCGGTTGGCGGCGCAGGAGTTGGAGGAGGAACTTGGAATCCCAATGGGGCAGGCCCTCCACGAAGAGAATCTGGATTTTTTCCGTCAATACGCTGATGGCCACGGGCGTCGTATTGTTCGAAAGGTCGGTTTCCCCCGGCCAGGAATCGGCGACGACTTGCAGGCGACGGGCGCCGGCTTCCGTCGGCGTGAATTGCAGGTCCACGCGCGCAGTCTGGTTGTCCGGCAAAGCCGCGTTCTGCGCGTCCAATTCCTTTCCGTCCTCGTCCAGCAGGCGAACCCGGACCTGGACGTTGCCGAGATGCCGGTTTTCCAGGTGCACGGCCAGGGGTGTCTGGCGTTCGGCAAAGGTGATCTGATGCCGTTGCGCGACGGCGACGATCAAGTCTTTTTGCTCGACCGGCCCGCCCAGGCAGACCGGATAAATGGGCGCGTTCTGCGCACAGGCGCGGAGGGCCGTTTCCTGTTCCGAGCCGGCGGCGATTTGCCGTCCGTCGGACAAGAGAATAATCCCGGCGAGCTTCCGTGTTCCTCCCTCATAGCGGCCGATCAGTTCGTCCAGGGAACGAAGGATATCCGTGGCGGCCCCGTTGGCTTCCAATTTTTCGGCGGCGGCCGCATCCGGCAGGACCTCTTCCAATCGGGCTGAAAAGGGAATGATTTTGGCGCGGCGCGAGAGGTCGCTTTGCACCGCTTGAGCTGCCAGCTCTTGTGCGGCCTGCCAGCGTGACGAGTCCTGCACATCCCGGACTTGCATGCTGGAACTGCGGTCCAGCAGAAGCGCCCAGTCGCTATTTTCGTTTCGGGTTTCGCGGAACCAGGCGCCGGGATTCAAGGCCGCGACGGCCAGGATCGACCAGGCTCCGAACCGACAGGCGAGCAGCGCCAGACGCAACGGCAAGGAGCTGCGCAGGGTTGAACGCCAGGCCGGGAACAGGCTGCCGGCCAGCGTCAGGAGCAGCAGGGGAACGAGAAGGTCGATGGGCAGAATGGGGTTCATGTTTTAGACGCCCCCCAGACCGCCACGGATTCCATCAGCAGAAACAGCCCGGCCAGGGCCACGAGCCCAGGCCAGAGGTTGAGCCCCGTCTGCGCTTGGCGAACCTCGCGACCGCTGGACATCGCGGGCGATCCCGTGGTTGGAGAAGACGCTGCTCCGCCGCGCAGGTCGGATTCGACGATCGGAAAATTCACAACGCTCCAGCCCAGCGTTTCGTCGCCCGCCTTCCAGCGGTACAGGCCTGTTTCCTTCACGGGACCTGCCGCGAGGTAAACCTTGGCGTTCGATTCCCTCGCTTCGACGAGCAATTTTCCGCCTTGCTCGTCCTCGAGCGTGAACGCGGTATTGAGCGGGGCTTGTTCGGCGGGCAGACTTGCCATTTGCCCCGGATATAATGTGCCCGACCCGGCGCCGGACGAGGCAAAGGTTCTTCCGCTCAGCAGCAGTTCCGCCAGTAAGGGAAGAAATTCGGGGCGTGCGGCCCAGTCGCCGGCCGCCGATTGCAGGGGCAGATTCCACAAATATAGCACGCCTGGGAAACGGAAGCGGATCAGCGCCGGCACTTGATCCCGGTACGCCAACAGCAGGTCGGAGGACGGCTGATCCAAACGGGGCAATCGCAAACGCCCCAGGAACGAGCCGCCGGCGGGGTCGCCGTATTCTCCATGACCGAACAGGGCAAAGCAGGGGTCGTCCGGGCTCGCGACGGTAAGGCGATAAGGCTCGCGCGCGGTTTCCCAGGACAGGACTCCGTTCGTGGCCAGGCCGGGTCCTGCGATGCCCAAGGCCGCCAACCGCTCCTGCGGCGTTTCCGGCGCCGGTTGCCAAATCGTCATTCGTCCGGCTTGCAAGCGCTTCGCCACGGTCTCCGCGCCGGCTCCATCCCAGCCGGACAGGAGCAGGATGTCGTCGGCTTCTTCCGCCGGCCATTGGTTGGAGGCCAGCATCGTGACCTGCGCCCAGGGGAGGGTTTCCAACGCGCGACGCCAATAACCGGCGGTTTCCGGTTCGGAGGCCAGGATTTTGATCGGCAGGCGATCCCGCACGCGCAACAGCAGCTGGCGGACGTTATCGCCGGCAAAGGCGTCTTCGCTCAGGCGGACGGTCACGGGGAAGCTTCCCGCCTGGCCGGCCCGCAACGTGAACACGGCCGCGGCTTGGCCCCACGCTTCGAGGGACACTTCCTGTTGCTCATGCCGTTCGTCGAAATTCAGATAGACGGTCGCCTTGCGCGGGGACGGCGAGAAATTTCGCACTTCGGCATAGAGCGTCAGTGTTTCGCCGGCCAGCGGCTCCACCGGCTGGGCGGTCAGGCGGGCCAGGGCCCGGTTGTCGCCGTCGGACGCGCCGACCCGGACGGTAAACAATTTGTATTCCGGCGGCAGCTTGAAATCGACGCCCTCCCAATTGGTTTTCTGGAAGTCGGAGAGAATGCAGATTTCTTTGCGGCCTGGCAGCCCGGACAACAAGTCCACGCCGAGCTTCAACGCGGAGGCGACATCGGCGGCTTCGCTGGTGACCCGCGCCCGCCGCAGGCTGTCGCGCAGATACGAAAAATTGATGCCCGACGACGGAAAAACGGCTTCCGGTTTTGCTTTCATCCAGACGACATTCGCCGTATCGCCGGCGCCGAGCCCGCCCAGGATTTCGGCGGCCTCCGAACAGGCCGACGAAAACCGCGATTGGGCGTTTTCCACGCTGGACATGGAAGCGGAGGCATCCACCACCAGCACGACATGCCGCGCCGTGTGGACATCGCCGCCGCCGCGGACGAACAGCAACGGACGAAGAAACATCAGGACCGCTGCGGCGATCGCCAGCGTCCGCAGGAGCCAAATCAGCCAATCCTGCGGCCGTTCGATCCGGCGGGTGCGGCGGACGATGCGGCGGATGAACTCCAGGGAACTGAATCGATAGGCCGGCGGCCGCGTCAAGGCAAAGAGATGGATGAGCAGGGGCGCCGCAATCAGCGCCAGCCAGGGCCACAAAGCAAAATGTTGCCAAAGCATGTTCATGGGATCAGCCGGTCATACAGCGCGATATGCGGGGCATCCGTGCGCGCCAGGGTATAGCGCACATGGCGACGCCGGGCCAGTTCCCGCAGGTTTCGAATGTGATCCGCCATGGCTTGTTCGTACAGCTTGCGAATGGACGGAGTGTGCGCCACGACGCGCCCGTTCGTTTCGAGATCCACAAAAGTGGCGAGCCCTCGTTCCGGAAGCTGGAGTTCCTCCGGGTCGAGCACATGGAACAGGTGGATTTCGAAGCCGCGGTGAAGATACGGATTGAGCGCATCGAAGATCGCGCCGGCGTCGTCGAAAAAATCGGAGACCAAGACCAGCGTGCCGCGCCGCCGCAGGCGGCCGAGCGAATGTTGCAGCGCGACCGCCAGCGAAGTGCGGGCGCCGGGCGGGTTGGCCTCGAGCGCGCGCAGGAGCGTGTGCAAGTGCCGCGTGGTGCTGCCGGCGGGGAAAAACGCCCGCACGGCGTCGTCGAACAGGTGCAGCGAAATGGCGTCATGGCGGCGGGCAACCAGATAGGCCAGGCCCGCGACGAAGAAGGAACCGTAGTCCAATTTGGATGCGGGCGCGCCGAAGCCCATCGACGCACTGCTGTCGAGGAAGACATGGCACGCCGCGTTGGTTTCCTGGTTGTGCGTGCGCAGATAGAAACGATCCGTGCGCGCCAGCACGCGCCAATCCACGCGCCGCAGATCGTCGCCCGGCACATACGGGCGATAGTCGCGAAATTCCGTGGACGAGCCGATGGCCGTGGACCGGTGTCGCCCGGCCAGGTGACCCTCGACCAGCGAACGCGGCTCGAAGGCCAGCCGTTGCAGCGCCCGGATGTCTTCCGCTCTGAGGTACTTGAATTTCATGTCGTGCGCGGCACGGAGTCCAAAAGATTTTTGACGATGTCTTCCACGCTCACGCCTTCGCCGGTCGCGTTGTAATTGGGGATGATCCGATGCCGGAGAACCGGCAGGGCGACGGCTTGCACCTCCTCGACCGACGCTCCCGGATGCCCGCGCAGGGCCGCCAGCGCCTTGGCGGAGCGGGTGAAGGTTTGCGAGGCCCGCGGTCCTGCGCCCCAGGCGACATACTTTTTGATGTAGTCCGTCGCCGCCTGCGAATCCGGGCGCGAGGCCTGCACCAGCCGGACGATATAGGCCAGCACATGCTCCGGCAGGGGAACGTCGAGTACGGCCTCCTGCAAGGCGAGCAGGGCTCCGTCTTCCAGAATCTGTTCGCTCGCCGGCGCTTCGCGCGCGGTGGTGCGCAGGACAATCTGGCGTTCTTCCTCGGAGCTGGGGTAGGCGATGTTCAGGCAGAAAAAGAAACGGTCGAGTTGGGCTTCCGGCAGGGGATAGGTGCCTTCGTGCTCGATGGGATTCTGTGTGGCAAACACCATGAACGGCTCTTTAAGCGCCAGGCTTTTGCCGCTGACGGTTACCTGCTTTTCCTGCATGGCTTCGAGCAACGCCGCCTGCGTTTTGGGCGGAGTGCGGTTGATCTCGTCCGCCAGGATCAGGTTTGCGAAGACGGGGCCCGGAACAAACTGAAAACGCCGGTGGCCCGTCTCCGGGTCCTCCTGCAAAATTTCACTGCCGAGGATGTCGGTGGGCATCAAGTCCGGCGTGAACTGAATGCGGTGGAAGGTCAGGCCCAGGATTCGGCCCAGCGTGCTGACGAGAAGCGTCTTGGCCAGGCCGGGCACGCCGACGATCAGGCAGTGGCCCTTGCACAGCAGGGCCACCAACATTTCCTCGATCAAATCCTCCTGGCCGACGATCACGCGGCCGATCTCTTTTTTCAGGGCGGCAATGCGGGTTTGAGTCTGGGTCCAAACGGTTTCACTGGTCGTCATTTTTGCTCTCCTTCGCGGGTGACAGTCGATCGGCGGCGGGTACGCCGACGAAGCGGATGGAAGCCATGCGGGTGGCCTTGGCCTGGCCTTCAACCAACGCATGGATTTGGCTCCAAAAATCGATTTGTTGCCGGTCCTCGCCTTGGCGCAGTTCCTGGGCGGCCTCGTTCAGAGCCGTGGCGAGCAGTTCGTCTTCAAGCGACTTTTCGGCGGTTTTTCCTGTCGGGCTTTCTACGGAGGGGGCGGGCAGCATCCAGACGGCTTTCGCGTTGGCCAGACTGGAGACCTGGCACCAGCCGACCACCGATCGCTCTTCTTCGTTGAGGCGGATGCCGTAAGGGTACAAGGCCTTTGCGTCCGGAGGCGGGCCAATCTGTATCCGGATGCCGTCCAGGCAAGACGGATGCAGGATTTGAACCAACACGCCCTGCCCGGCGCCGACCTCTTGCTTGCTGTACTCCAATAAATCTTCTACGACCTTTCGATCCAGCGGGCGGCCCTTCAGCGCCGTGAAGCGGTCTGCGGCGGAGGAATGGGCGGGCGTTTCCACTTGCACAATCTGCAGGGACAGCGGTTGTAATTTGCGGTTCAGCGCCTCGTTCTTTTCCAGCTCGTTGTCCAGGGCCAGCCATTCGTCGAGCGAGATCGCCGACACCGCCTGTTGCACGTCTTCCGTTTTGGCCTGCTCCAGCCTTTCCATCAGGGACTCGCGTTGTTCCTTGCTGACCTTGTCGGCGCTTGGATAGGGCGGCAGTTCCGCTTCGGTTTTTCCGGCGACTCGGAGACGGGCTCGTTCCTGCGTCAGGGCCGTGGCGCGACGGCCCAACAGTTGAAGGGCTTTGGCTTCCTCACGGCTCTGTACAGGCCCGTACACCTTCTCGATCGTCCAAGCGGCGATATCCGCCACGGTCACGGGTTGTGCCTCGAAGGGCGTTTCGGGCAATGCGCGCTGGTCATTCGCCAGTATCGTCCACGACTCCGCATGGAGCCCCATATCCGGCGCTGCTTCCGGGGTTTCGCCGGTCATGCGGGCCATGATTTTTCGATTCAGGGCTGGTACGTGCAGGGGCAGATACAGTAGTTGCCGTCGGATGGCTGGCTCCTGGGCCTTTACGACCGCGCCCAGGATCGCGGTCAGGGCGGCAGGGGCATCCATTTTTTTCAAGCGCTGGGAAATGAGCAGGGTATTGGCTTCCAGGTCTTCCCGCCCCTCGGCCACCGCCATCAGCATTTCATCCGTCGACCGGCCGGTCACAGCGGCCAGCAATTGCCGCACTTCGTTGCTGCTGCTTTGTTGCATGCGGGCGCGGGCATCCGCGTCCAGGCTGTCGTATTCGGCCATTTCGCTCTCTTTGGCCTGCCAGTATTTTTCGACATACCCCTGAACGAAGGCCTCGGCCTCCTTGCCGCGGGCCGCGGCATATTCCATCACCGCACTCATACTGCGTTCGGGTCTTTCGTCGTCGACGATGTGGCGTTCCAGGAGGGGCAGCTCTTCCGGCTTGGAATGCTCGATGAGATATTGGAGCGCGGCGGTCTTCTGCTCCGATTGGCCCTCTTCCATATATTTTTTCGCCCATTCGTTTACCGTGTTGGTCCGATTTGCGTCATACCAACTCCGGGCTTCCGCGCGAAACTCGTCGTCGTTCATTCCGTCCAGCCGTCGGGCTTCGTCCGAGCCCATGAGCAGCAAGGGACTCAGCAGAATTCTGGCGATGTCCCCCCGGGTGGCCGGCCGTTCCATGTTGCGGAAAAGCTGATCGGTCATCTCCTCGGACATCGAATCCACGCTGGAGAAGCTGAAGGAGTGCGACAGTCCCTGGGCGTCCTGGATCGACCATTCGGTCAGGTACGAATCGTCCAGCAGGGCCATCAGCAAGGGCAGGGACGACGGGCCCCGGGCCTTGATGCGCTCAAGCGTCGACGGGGTGGGGGGTGTCGGCAGGTTGGGGGCCGGTTTGATGGGCAGAATCCAGAGGGGACTGGAAGCGGTGTAATAAGGTTGCCGCTCTTTGGGCTTGCTCGCCAATTCTGCGGCCAGGCTTTGATCCTCGTCGGTCAGGCCCTCTCCGGCCGCTTTCGGCGCAGGGCCGGCCTGGAGATGAGTCTCCAATAGGCCGATCAATCGCTGAACGGCGCCTCTCTTCTGCCAGCCGATGGGGAACTTGGCGCCGAGCGTGCGGAGTGCGTCATGATAGGCTTGCCAGTCCCGGGTGCGCCGAAAAGCGGCATAGGCATCGGCATACTGGCCGTCAGCAAGATGGTTGATCCCCTGGGCAATCACCCTCTTGCGGTCGCCGGCCTTCTCGAAAACAATCTTCACCAGACGGGAGGCTTCCTGACCATAGCCCTTGCGGTTGGCTTGGGCGGCAAAAAGAAAAATCTGTCCGGCCGCTCCCGAGGAAAACTGCCATTCGAAATTGCGGCTATCTTCCTTTTCGAGATACTCGGCGATCTTCTGCAGGTCGCGCGCCAGGTCGGCGGTCCGCCATTGCCCGCTCATTCGGTCGTCCGCGCCGTACCCGAAGTACACGCCGGACGCTTTCTTTTTTTTCGGGCCTTTCTGGGTTTGAGCCTCCTGCTGCCGCAGCTTCTCCAGCTCCGCAGGTTTGTACACCTCCAGTTGCCGAGACTGCTCGACAATGAATGTCGAGGGCGCGGCGTTCGTCGCGGCCGGTAGTTTCCACGCATTGCCGGTCAGCTTCATCTGCCGAAAGAAATAGGAATTGTCGGAATACGGTCCGTGGAGGGTCAGGTTGACGTATTCCGCCTCCGCGACATCGGGCAATCCCAATTCACGGAGCATGGCGAACCCGCGGTCGAATTCCCCGGTTTGCCCGAAGGCGCTCGCCGCCGCCAGAACCCCCGTCCACAAGCCCCATAGACCTTTTCTCATGAGTGCCATCCCTTATTTGAAGTCGATCCTGATTTCCCGGTTGGTTTCTATTTGGGCGCCCGGCTGGTTGATGAACATCGCCAGGACGTCTTCCTCATCGCCGTTGCCGCTGAATATTTCCCGGCCTTGGCCGCCGGTCATGATTTTTCCAAACTCCAGGTCGTAAAGTACAAACCGCTGGGCCTTGTCCGGAACCGGATAGGCGGCCGTGGAGGCCAGCACCTGGCCTTTGATCTCCACCGAGAGCTGGATGCGCAGTTCCTTGGCCATTCTTTGGATGGCTTCCTCCTCGTTGGCGCCGCCGGAACCGAGTCCTGGGGTGGGCGCCGGCCCCGAGATCGGCGAGGGGGCTCCAGGCATCTCCAAGCCCAGGTCTGCGTTCTCTTCGTCCTCCGCCTCGCTTTCATCCACTATGATGTCCGTCGCGGTTTCATCCGATGAGGCCGGTTCCTGATTCTGCTTGGCCATCTCGACGGCGTCTGCAATCAGCTGCGGCATGTGAATGGTCAGCGTATTGATTTCTCCCGGCGCGAAGGTAAAGGCGACTGTTTTACTGGGGTCCTCCTCTTCCATCATCATATCCATGGCGGCCTCCGGATCGTCCATCTGGCTGGCGTTGATGGCCATGACCGCGCTCTTGTCGGCCATGGGAATCTGGACTTGACGGATGTCTTGGAAGGAATACAGGGTCACCGCGCCGCGAGCGCCTCCCTGGTCAACCTTCTGCGCCTTGACGAACGTTACGCCCGGCCCGAAGCACTGAGCCCGGGCTTTTAGGAATGACTCGTTATGAAATGGATCCGTCTTGCCGACGTTCTCCTGCGACATCCCGGCATCGGAAAAATGCATCTTCACTTGCTTGATCGAATTTTCCACCATGTCCACCAAGTCGCGGGAAAAGGTTTCGGTCAGCAGGATATGGCCGCTGCCGTCCGGTTGGACGATGACGTTGACTTTCTGGTTGAAACAACCCGAAAGGCACAACACGGCAAGAATCAATACGACGGGACGCAAAACGGCTGTCCTCATGGCTAAACCCCTTGTTTGACGGAAGGTGTTTCCTTGGAGTCAGAAGCTTCAGTCTGTCGCATCATGCCTGCCCCAATTCCGAAGGTCAACAAAAGAGGAGGGGAACAGCGAAAAGTTCAACGCAAAGGTCGCGAAGTGAAGAGCGCAACGGCCGCCGGGAAATCCCCATTCTCTGCACAGCCTCTGCATTGAAAATCCTTGCTTCAAACCATGCGTTTCTGTAGTGGATAAACAGAATGGAAGACACAACAAATTACCGGCATACGTGCAAACACTAAGATTGCAGGAAAATATGTACATATGCCGGACCCCAATGGCCTCCGGAATCCGGTGACTTTTGTCGTTGGCAGGAGGAAATATGAAAACACTAATTGCGTGCATGGCAGGGATAATGGCTATTAGTGGATGCGCAAAACAACCCGCGTCTACACCAGAGCAAAATGCCAGCGTCATGCTTACGGCTGACGCGGCGATATTCATGGCCATTTTGAAGGACACAGGCGGATTCCCCGAGATAGCCGCCACCCGCAAGGGAAACCTGCAAAGCGGAATGATGTGCGACCTCAAACCGGCGCGGGAGTATCCATTCAATACATTTTTTCGTTCCGTTATGGAAGATGCACCCGACACGACCTACGGGTTCATTGTGAACAAGGAAAGCCCGTTATCTCCTTGGGTGTTGTCCAAAGTCTGGAAGGAAACCAATGGAGAAAGAACAGACATGGCGCTTCCCTCGGCAGATATGCAGGCTAAGGCAAACGCGGAGTTGCAACGCCGGAAATAATAGGCCATAGAAAGGAGCGCGATGGACACGCTAGACAAGGACATTCGAGAGTTGCGGAAACGCTTGACCGATGGATCGATACAGCGGGCTTACAGAGGAATCGTATCGTACATGGCTCGATTGCGGAAGGAGTTTGCCGACCAGAGAGGCGAGCGTTCCGTATCCGGGTTGTATCAGGGCTATTTCGATATGACCTACTTCGCGCTGTCTTCCGACGCGCTAAAGGAACGCGATCTCAAACTCGCAGTTGTCTTCAACTACGAAACATTCGGCTATGAAGTCTGGCTCGCTGCGAGGAACCGAAAGGTACAGAGACACTACTGGGAACTGCTTTCTAACGCTGGATACAAGAAGCACCGACTCATCGAGCCCTCTGTTGGCACAGATGCTATCGTGACGGTCGTGCTTGCAGCAGACTATTCTATGGAAGAAGAGCATAGCCTCACTAAACAGATCGGCAAAGGCGTCACGGCCTTTGAACGTGACATCGTGTCATTCTTAAACGCAGTGGATGCGCGGTGATGTTCATAAAGCCTGTCGCCTCCATGATGCTATTCCGGAAGAGATGAATGAAGATGCACAACAAGGCGGTGGACCTGTACAGTGAACGCGCGACGGGTTCACTGTAATAAAGAGGAGCGTATGAGCAACGAAGCAAGGACGCTGATGGAGCTGCTCTTTATTCGTTGCTTATCCTATTCGCTGCCGCAGAAAGCCGAAGAGCCCGTCTTCGGCCTGCCCTCCGTAGTCCCGTCCGCGGGACGAAGGTGGAAATCGCTTTTCAAATCAGCCTTTGGGTTGGGTCAAAACAACCGTTGCTTGGCACCCCCAACCGGATTCGAACCGGTGTTACCAGGATGAGAACCTGGCGTCCTAGGCCTCTAGACGATGGGGGTCTGAGGGGAAAAAGAATGCCTCAGGGAATTTGAAAAGGCAATTTGAAAATTTACGTACGTTTATTGAACTTGGCAGGTCCGGCATTCCGGGATAAAGTACGAAGGCGCAGTGCAGGAGGATTAAAGGAATGTCCGAGCGAAAAATCGAATCAGTGGACGATGGCCGTTGGAAGGCGGTGCTTCGGTGCATGATGCTTTCCCGGGCGATCGAGGAGCGTTTGGTGCGACTTTATCACCAGGGGCGCATCTTTGGCGGCGTTTACACGGGGATTGGGCAGGAGGCGATCGGCGCCGCGACGTCGCTGGCCGCCGGCCCTTCGGATCTTTTTGCTCCCTGCATTCGCAACATGACGGTGCATTTGGGGCGCGGCGAGACCTCGCTGAATGTTTTCCGGCAATATTTGGGACGGGCGTCCGGTCCCACGCGCGGCCGCGACGGCAATGTGCATTACGGCTGTACGGCCAATGGGGTTTACGCGATGATTTCGCATCTGGGGGCCATGCTGTCCGTGGTGACCGGCGCGGTGATGGCGCGCCGTCGTCAGGGGCGGGACGCCGTCGGCGTGGCCTATATCGGCGATGGCGCGACCAGCACGGGCGATTTTCACGAGGCGGTCAATTTCGCGGCGGTCTTCGATGTGCCGGTGATCTTCCTGATCGAAAACAACAAATTCGCCTACTCCACGCCCAATGCCGAACAGTTCCGGTGCAAACAATTGGTGGATCGCGCCCAGGGCTATGGCATCGAGGGGCTGTGCGCCGACGGCAACGATGCGGTCGAGCTCTTTTTGCTGGCGCAAGACTTGATGAGCGACATCCGTCAAAAACCCCGGCCCATCCTGCTGGAATGCGATACGATGCGCATGCGGGGACACGGCGAACACGATGACTTTTCCTACGTGCCGCGGGAGTTGCTGGAAAAATACGCCGCCAGAGACCCGATTGCCCAGGCGCGCAGCCGACTGGCGGAGGCGGGCTTGGTCGCGAAAGCCGCGGCGGACGATATCGAACTGCAAGTGCGGAGCGAGGTGGATCAGGCCTATCAGCAGGCCCTGGAGGAGCCCGTTCCCGATCCGGCCGATTTGATGGAGGGTGTGTATGCCGACCGTTGAGATGACGTATCTGGAAGCCATCCGGCAGGGTTTGAGACGGTTGCTGCAGGAACGAAACGAGGTGCTCCTTTACGGCGAGGATGTCGGGGCCTTCGGCGGCGCGTTTAAGGTAACGTTGGGGTTGCAGGAAGAATTCGGCAAAGATCGCGTTTTCAATACGCCGATCAGCGAATCGGCCATGATCGGCGCCGCTATCGGCATGGCCACGCAGGGCTTGCGTCCGGTCGTGGAGCTTCAATTTGTGGATTTTGGGATGACGGCGGTTCATCAGTTGTTGAACAATGCCGGCCCCACGCATTACCGGACGGGTTTGTCCGTGCCGTTGACGATCCGCGCGCCGTGCGGCGGCGGGTTTGGCGGCGGGCCTTTCCACTCGGAGGAACTGGAAAGCCTGTTCTGCCTGATGCCCGGCCTCAAGGTCGTCTATCCGGCCTTTCCGTCGGATGCGCGCGGCTTGATCTATTCGGCGGTGATGGATCCCAATCCGGTGATTTACCTCGAAAACAAATACCTGTACCGCCATGTCAAGGAAGTGATGTCCGACCGCTTCGATCCGATTCCTTTGGGCCTGGCCCGGATTTGCCGCCCGGGACGCGATGCGGTGGTCTTGACCTACGGGGCGATGGTGCACGAAGCCCTGCGCGCGGCGGAACGGTTGTCTGCCGAGAAGCATTATGAGATTATGGTGGTCGATATGCGGACGTTGAAGCCGTACGATGCCGAGACGGTGATCGCCGCCGTGACCGCCACCAACCGGGTCTTGATTGTACACGAAGGCTGGCGTACCTGCGGCTTTGGCGCCGAATTGGCGGCCCTGGTGGCCGAGCGGGCTTTTCATCTGTTGGATGCGCCGATTCGCCGGGTCGCGGCGCCGGATGTGCCGGTGCCGTTCGCTCCGTCCTTGGAGAAAGCCTATCGGCCCGATGCCGATAAAATC
This sequence comes from Lentisphaerae bacterium GWF2_57_35, assembly GCA_001804865.1. Taxonomy (GTDB): domain Bacteria; phylum Verrucomicrobiota; class Kiritimatiellia; order CAIQIC01; family GWF2-57-35; genus GWF2-57-35. The sequence goes on along the minus strand of MHBK01000005.1, from coordinate 18,749 downwards.
GGCGAAGCGCTGGTCGAATTGATTGAGTATTGACGATGAAAGAACGGGATAATGGAGCAATAGAGTGGTGGTGTGATGGAGGCTATGACCTGATGAATTTTCTTATTCCAATACTCCAGTCCTCCAGCACTCCAATTCTCCACTCCTGGGGGGAAATGACATGAAAAAGATTCAAATTGTCATGCCGCAGATGGGGCAAAGCGTTGCGGAGGGGACCGTCATTCAGTGGAAGAAGCAGCTCGGCGAGACCGTGCAGGCCGACGAGGTGCTGCTGGAAGTCGAGACCGATAAGACCACGGTGGATGTCGAAAGTCCCGCGTCGGGACGGCTCGCCAGTTGCCTCAAGCACGCGGGCGAAACGGCGGCCGCCGGGGAAGCGATCGGTTGGCTCGAAGTGGAATCGGAGGAGCGTTCCGATCCTGAACCGCCGGATGCGCTGCCGATTTCCGCGGCGGGCGCCCATCGCCCCCATGCCGCGGTCGCCGGCGACCAAATCACGGTTACCGCCCGGCAAGTTCAATTGGATTTCAATACGGCGCCGATGCCGGATGCCGAGCATGACCGCTATTCCCCTTATGTGCTGCGGCTGGCGATGCTCAACAGCATTTCCTTGCAGGAACTTCAGGCGATCAAAGGCTCAGGCCGGAACGGCCGTACGACCAAGAGCGATGTGCTGCAATATGTGGCGCGCCGCCCCGTGGCTCAGCCCACCGTACAAGCGCTGGCCGGCAAGGAAGATTTGACGCCGGAAGATATGGCCCGGTTGGGTGAAGTTGTACCCATGAATACGGTTCGTCGGACGATCGCCGACCATATGGTTCAATCCATCCGCACCAGCGCGCACGTCACGATGGTGCATGCGGTGGATATGACTCACCTCGTCAATCTGCGCGAACGCATCAAGGACGATTTTCAGAAGAAGTACGACGCCAAGCTGACGTATACCAGCGTCATGCTCTTTGTGACCTCCCGGGTGCTGAAAACCTTTCCCACCATTAATGCCTCGGTCTGCGAGAAGAATCTGATCTTGCGCAAAAACATCCATATCGGCTGCGCCGTGGCGTTGCCGGACGAAAGCTTGGTCGTGCCCGTGGTCAGAAATGCGGACCAGCACAGCTTTCCCGAGATCGCCAAGGAGCTCGACCGGCTCATTGCCGTCGCCCGCAAAAAAGCGCTGACGCGCGCCGACGTCGAGAACGGCACCTTTACCATCTCCAATTTCGGCGCGTTTGGCAGCTTGATCGGCACGCCCTTGATCAATCAGCCCCAGGTGGCCATTCTGGGCATGGGCGCCGTATTTAAAACGCCGGTGGTCGTCGACAACCAAATCTGCATTCGCGACCAGCTCTACTTGAGTTTTTCGTTCGATCATCGCGTCATTGACGGGGCGATGGGCGGCCGCTTCCTCAATGCCATCCAGAAGGCGACGGAAGCGCTGACGGAAGAAGTTCTCAACCTCAAGGCCTTGTAAGAACCTATTTCGGCAGGCGGGCCTCTTTTTGTTGTGTATGCCGATTGCTTGAGAGCCTTTGGCTCGTTTCATTCCTGAGGTTCGACACGCGAAATGCCGGCAGGGCGGTTTCGCTGGCGCAACTATTTCAAAGATTTTCAAATGTGCTTCTTGACGCGGTGGCAATTGGTTTGATACATATCCGGCCCCATGGGACAACAACTACGAGTTAGAGTAAAAAGAAAAGCGCTCGCGCGCCGCAAGAAACGACTGAAGATCAAGGCCAGAACCGGCAAAACGAAGCCGGCGGCCAAAGCCGCGGCCAAACAGCCGTCGGCTTAACGATTCACAACTCCTGATTCCTTTCCGGTTAATTTCAAGAAACCGGAAGGAATCCGGGTGAGGGTTTTTGAGCGGAACTGCCCGAGTGCTGAACTGTTCGTTTCGATTTATCTATTCGAGACGTGACAAGTATCCGGCCTTGAGCTAATCTGCATCAACAATTCAAGGGATGGGGCAATGATCCTGGTTGTAGATGACGACAAAGTTTTGACGCAGCTTCTAAGAAGCTTGTTGGAAGACGCGGGCTATGAAGTGCGTGTAGTGCACGATGGCGAATCGGCCTACAAGCATTTACGCGACCCCAAATGCAAGGGGATGCTTCTCGATATCCGCATGCCGGGCTTGAATGGCGCCGAATTGCTGATGCTGATGGCCGCAGAAGATATTTCCATCCCGGTCATTGTCATGGCAGGTTTTCCGGATTTCGACGAAGAGGAAATGAAACAATTCCCCAACGTCCGCAAATTCTTCCACAAGCCGCTTTATCCCGAGGACGTGCTCTCTGCCGTCCGTGAACACGCCAGCAAATAGCGGTTGTTCGAATTCAATCTCGCGCTCCTCACTCTTCGCATTTCCTGTTTTGCGCTTTTTCGCGGCTACAAACAAAAGAACTTTAGCCGCGAAAAAGCGCAAAAGACGCAAAAAAGGAGGGATGATGAGGGATATTATGGCTTTATGCGATGTCGTGAGGGAGACGGCATTTGCCATTCATGAACTTCGGCGCCCTGAAATTTGAAATTCGTAAGTATGCGCTAAGTCAAAATGCCGACAAGCCTCGTTCTACGGGAATCGGAAGCATACTCTCTTCCTGTTTTGCGCTTTTTCGCGGCTGAGCTTCTTTCTTTATTTTTTGCCCCTCATTCGATACAAGCAAGGGATATGACAAAACGATGCTGTTTTCGTTGGCTTTCCTGGGTCTGCCTTTTGGCCTTGGCCGGGTGTCAGAGTTATTCCCACGGCCGCAGTTCCAGCTTGTATCGACCCGATAAATCGATGAAACCCGTCATGGCCGTGATGGATTTCGAAAATCAGGCGGGCTTTTCCGGGCAATGGAATCTGGGCGGCGGAATGGCGGATGTGCTTGTGACGACTTTGTTGGAAACGGACCGGATCGTCGTGCTGGAGCGCAAGAATATCGGCGACGTCATGGGCGAGATCGTACGGCAAGGGGGCGACTTTTTCCGCAACGAAGGCCGGGTCGAAAAGGGCCGCCTGAAAAATGCGAAGTATCTGGTGCGCGGGGTCGTGACCGATTTTACGGTGACCGGCGATGCCTCCGGATGGTTCGGCGTGCCGCGAGCGCGCTTGTTCGGCCGCGGATCGACGGCGCGCGTGGCCGTCAACATCAAGGTTTCCGATGTGGAATCCGGCGAAATCGTAACCTCCATCAAGACCGAAGGCTCCGCTTCGTCCGGCGGTCTGGGCGGAGAAGTCAATTACAAGAAGGTTTCTTTTGGCGGCGATGCGTTTTTCCGCACGCCGTTGGGGAAGGCCACGGATACCGCCATGCGCCGGGCGGTAAAATTGATCCTGAAGAATCTGCCGATCCAATACTGGCAGCCTCGCGTGGCGGAAGGCGGGCTCGACCTGGTGGTGATCAATGGCGGCAAGAATGTTCGCGTGCGGGAAGGCGATATTTTCCGGGTTCGCGAAGAGGCTCGCGAGATCAAAGACCCGGTGACCGGCAATGTGATCGAGAAGGCGCCCGGCCGCGTCGTCGGACGGATTAAAGTCCGGGACGTCAAATCGGCCTCCGCCCATGCGACGATTCTCGAAGGCGAAGCCCGGCGGGGGCAAGTGCTGGAGGCGGTGGAGTGAGCGGGGAGTGGGGAGTGGGGAGTGGGGAGCAAGTAATCAGTGGTCAGTAATCAGTAAGATGGAAGAAGTGATCAGCAACCAGTGGTCAGTAGTTAGTAAGAAAGATGAGGTTCTCTATTTTACTGACCACTAATCACTGATCACTGATCACTGATCACTGATTACTGATCACTGTTTACTGTTTACTGCCCCCTCCCCCTCAAAAAAATACGACAAGGCAACACATGATTACATTTCTCGAAGGCTTGCTGGTGGAAAAAGAACCGACGCGCGTGGTCGTCAACGTTCATGGCGTTGGGTATGAAGTATTCATTTCGTTGAACAGTTACGACCGGTTGCCCCGGGAGGAAACGTCTTTTCGCATTCTGACGTGGGACTATGTCCGTGAGGATGCTCATCTGTTGTATGGATTCATGACGGCAGAAGAACGGCGCATGTTCATCCGGCTGATGACCGTCAGCGGCATTGGCCCCAAGCTGGCGCTGACGGCGCTCAGCGGGCTTTCCGTTCGCGATATCAAGGCCGCCGTCGTGCAAGGCGACATCAAGCGGCTTAGTTCCATCTCGGGCATCGGCAAAAAAACGGCGGAGCGGATCATTGTGGAACTGCGCGACAAACTCAGCGACGGCGAGGCCTTGGAGGCGGTGGCCGGCGTGGAAGAATTGTCCGAGGGCGGCGTCCGCATGCGCGATTCCATCCTCGCGCTGATTTCGCTCGGGTTCAAACAGGCCGACGCTCAGAAATTGGTCAAGGAAGTTTCCCTGGCGTTGGGCCCGGAGGCGCCGGTCGAAGAGATCATCCGCAAATCATTGGCCAGCCGTTGAGCTTGTGCGTCCTGTCTCCTGCAATACTACATACGGCAGCCGTTCTGGAAAATAAAGGCGGCTGGAATTAATCGGGTAGGGCGGGCGTCGCCCCGGTAAAACTTACCCCCCGGCAGAATCTGCAACATTTGGGCCTTTTAGGCTTAACTGGATGGGTGGGCAACCGATGAACAAAGCATGCGGTTATTCCAGTGGCCGCATGAATGCCAGTCAAAGAAAAAATGGGATCAGGTGCGGGAGGTCTCTAGTATGAGATAGCCGACGTTGGATGATTTGCCATGACCACGGATGAGCTTATTGACTATGCCAAGGACGGCCGGTTGGTTGGAGCACGCCTCCAATTCGCCAACTTTAAGGGCATTGTATTGGCCAAAGCGAATCTCTCCCGTGTGGATCTTTTTATGGCGGATCTCAGCGGCGCCGACCTGCAATTGGCCAATTTTTCCGGATCCGACCTCTCCGAAGCCAATCTTTCCTGGACCACGCTGATCAAGGCGGATCTGCGCCGGGCTTCTCTCTTGCATGCCAACCTGCAAGGAGCGGATTTGAGTCACGCGATCCTCGATAATACCGAGATGGCTTGCGCCGATTTGAGTTGGGCCCGGCTGGAGCTGGCCCGCATGGTAGGGGCCTGTTTAAGCCGTGCCGATTTCACCCGGGCCAACATGGCCATGTCCAACCTGCAAGGGGCCAATCTGCGGGAGGCGAATCTCCAAGGGGTGGATTTGCGCGGGGCCAATTTGCGGGGCAGCAACCTGTTCCGGGCCACCTTGACCAATGCCAACCTGAGCGAGGCCAATCTGGCCGATGCCAATCTCATCAGCGCCAACTTACAGGGCGCCGACCTGAGTTATGCCGATTTGAAGGACGCCATTCTGAAAGACGCCGATCTGCGCTGCGCCCGCCTGATTTGGGCCAATCTTCACGGCGCGATCCTGAGTTCCGCCAACCTGACCGATGCCGACCTGCGCAATGCCAACCTGAAATGGGCCAACCTGGATCAGGCGCTCATGTCCAAAGTCTAGAAGCCGAAGATCAACCGACTTTGGACCTTGGCCCTTGGACTTTGCCCCCCCATATAACCAATAATCTTCTTGCGGGGCAGCCGGTTCTTCATAAAGAATACCCCTTTGTTGCAGGGTGTAGCAAATTAGGTCTGTGGAGAGGGTTGATTTCGACTATTTATGCTGTATAGGCTCATATTTTTAAATACGGACGCCAAAGGGCAACGGGTTACGGTGGACATGGCGCCCATGACCATCGGCCGCGATTCGGATTGTACGATCGTGGTGAAGGACGACGAAATTTCCCGCAAGCATGCGGTGCTGGAGCATAAGCCGGAAGGCTTGTTCATTCGAGATCTGGGTTCGATGAACCGGATTCTGGTCAATGGCCGGGAAGTACGCGAAAAGCGCTTGAAGCACGGCGACCGAATTGAGCTGGGGCGGACGCAGTTGCTGGTTCAAGCGGTGGTCCAGGCTGAAGTGGAGTTGGTGGAATCCAAGGAGCTGGTCTCGCCCAAGAAGGAATTCGCTTTAACGACGACCATTTTTGTCATCCTTTTGGCGACGGTGCTGGCGGGGGGCCTGGTCTTCTGGCGCAAGCTGACGGCCTCCCGAAGCCGTTCGGCGGCTGCCCAGGCCGCAGCCCATCAGGTTGCAGCCGTCCGTCCGGCGACGGGGCGGGGGGAGAAGGCCGCGGTTGTCCTTGCGACCAACCGGACGCAGGCCGTTTCCGAAGAATTAAAGTATATGCGCAAGGCTCTCACGGACATTCGGACGACCGTCGATACGCTGGCTCAAAACCGGGCGGCGGAAGGTTCGGCTCAAACGAACGCAGCGGCTTGGGCGGAACGGGCCTTGCGGGCCAAGGCGGAAGGCAAGCTGAAGGAAGCCCATACGAAAATCTCGTCCAACGAATTTGAGGAAGCCGACCGCATCTTGTCCGGCATTCAATTGATGTTGCCTGACTTTCTTCCGGCCTATGAAGAACGCGCCCAGTTATTCGAAAAACAGGGCCAGCTCGAAAAAGCCATCGGACAATGGGCTCAGATGGTTCAACGCAGTTCGGATACCAATCTTCATAGAAAAGCGTTGTCCGAGCGCGCCCGGCTGGGGCAGGTCGAAAGCGCCGTGACTCCGGAGGCCTCCCGGGAAATCCGAATCGTCTCCATCGAGCAGCATAAATTTTTGGAAAGCAGCGATTTTGACGAGATGCGGATTTTGAACATCGCCTTGTCGCCGACGAGCCATTTTTCGTCCTCGAATGCCGGCGCCGTGCGGGTGGAGGTGGTTTTCTACGATGAGGACCGCCAAACCGGGCTCATTGCTTCCACGACCGCGGTGTCTCCGAAAGAGGCACTGCGCATGGATGGACCCTGGGACGGACAGGAGCCGAAAATGATCACCGCTACCTACGTGGCGCCCCGGGTCTCGAGTCCTCAGGGGCTGTCGACGAGCCGGACGGCCCGTTTTTATGGATATGCCGTCAGGGTCTATTGCGGGGAGCGGCTGGAGGATCAGGATGCGCGACCTCGCAGCCTGCTGAACTTCCGGGCGGAAATTTCTGGGAACGACGATGGGCGCACCCAAGCGCCGGGCCTCGATAAGTAAGACGATGGACGGGGTTTTTCGACCTGCCCTCCGAAGAGGATACGAAGATGCGAGAAAAAATATCGGCGTGTGTGATCTGCTTTAACGAAGAGGACAAGATTGGGCGCTGCCTGCAAAGTCTGCGGTGGTGCGACGAAATCGTGGTTATGGACAGTTTTAGCACGGACCGCACGGTTGAAATCTGCCGCGAGTATACGGACCGGGTGTATCAGCACGAATGGCTAGGCTATGTCGGTCAGCGCAATACCGTTCGCGAACTGTCGCGGCATCCCTGGATTCTATTTCTTGATTCCGACGAGGAAGTCTCCCCGGCCTTGCGCGACGAGATCCTGGGTGAGTTTGGGCGGGGAACGGGGCCTTATCTGGGATATGAATTTCCCCGGCAGGTGTATTATCTCGGCCAGTGGATTTGCCACGGCGAATGGTATCCGGACATCAAGCTCCGCCTGTTCAAGAAGGAGCATGGGCGTACGGAAGGGCAGGAACCGCACGACAAGGTTGTCGTCAGCGGAGCGGTGAAACGCCTGAAAAGCCCGGTGTGGCATTATACCTACGACGATCTGCGGGATCATCTGGATACCTTGAACCGCTTCTCGACCATTACGGCCCAGCAAAAGTTTGTCCAGGAAACGCCCTTCCGTTGGACGGATCTGCTCTTTCGTCCGTTTTTTCATTTCTTCAAAGGCTATATCTTGCGGCTGGGCTTTCTCGACGGGTCCAGGGGGTTTTTGATCGCGATGCTCTGTTCGTTCGGCGCCTACATGAAGTATGCTAAACTGTGGGAATTGGCGGTGCGGCAGAAACGCAGTTTTCGGGAATGGCCTGCGACGGAAGGAGACAAAGATGCGTAGCATCGGTCATCTCAACCAGCAGGACGAGGCCGTTTTTTTCAGCGACTATCTGAGTTCGAAGGGCATCGAAAACGAGCTGGAATCGCATAAGGACGGCTCTTGGACTGTGTGGATTTTCAGTGAGGACCAGGTGGCGCCGGCTCACGAGCTGTTGGAGCGCTTTCGACGCGATCCGGAGGATTTGGAGTTTAACCGGACCTCCGTTCAGGAGCGTCTGCGCGAACAACAGAAGGAAGAAGCGGCAACGGAGCAACGCCAACAGGTTTTTACCCGCAAAACTCTTTGGCCCGAACGTCGCACGACTCATCTGACCCTGGCGTTAATTATCGTCAGCTGCGCCGTCAGTTTTTTTTCCGGGTTGGGCGAAAATACCGCTTCGATCCGGTCGCTCTTCATTTCGGATGGTTTTTTCTCGTCGTGGGCCCAGGCTTTTCCGGAGGTTCGCCAGGGCCAGGTCTGGCGGCTGGTGACTCCGATCTTTATCCATTTCGGCTTTATGCACCTGCTTTTCAACATGATGTGGCTGAAAGATCTTGGCGGCATGATCGAACAGCGCAAGGGCACGCTGATGCTGGCCCTTTTAGTTTTGGCCATTGCCGTCAGCTCCAACTCCGCCCAATACGTTCTCAAAGGCAGCAACTTCGGCGGCATGTCGGGCGTGGTCTATGGATTGTTGGGTTACGCCTGGATGAAAGGCAAATTCGATCCGGCCTCCGGGCTGAAGCTGCATTCCTCCACGGTAGTGATGATGATTGTCTGGTTCTTGCTGGGGTTTACCGATCTGATCGGTTCGGTGGCTAACATCGTCCATGCCGGCGGGTTGCTGGTCGGTGTTGCCTGGGGGTATCTTTCGTCGCCGGGCCGCTTCCGGTCTCTTCGATGAAGAGTTTTGCTGCGGAAAGACATATACTTCCTGTCCTATAAACAGGTATTTTACAGGGGTTGAGGTTGGAATCATGCATTTGAAGGGGAGAAACAGCCATGGCTAATGAGGACGATCCGTTTCAAGCCACTATGCGAATCGACATACCGCCCGATTTGCTGGAGCAGATGAGCAATCCGCGGCAAGGGGTGGACCCGGTTAAACGACATGCGCACACCACCGTTATCCGCATCCCAGGCAAAAAAGCGGAGTCGACTTCCATTGGCGGCCAGGATTTTCAGGAACTGCTTCAGAATATTTATGACGGGGCGCTTATCACCGACCTTAACGGGGGCATCGTCAATGCCAACCTTCGGGCCATTCAATTCCTGATCTATACCCGCGAAGAGTTGTGCAAGCTGAATGTAATCAACCTGATTTCAGGCGCCAGCGAGGGGTTGCTCGCAACGATCCTGGAAACTCTCCAAAACGACCGTTTTGTGTTGATTCAGGCCTGCTTGATGCGCAAAGACGGCTCCTATTTTCCTTCGGAGATTTCCGTCAACCGGCTGCACTTGATCGGCAAGGATTACCTGAGCTTTTTTATTCGCGACATCACGCTGCGTAAAGAGGCCGAGGAACGCCTGCGCACCGGCTACAACGCCATTCAAAACGCCGGCAGCGGAATTGCCATTGCCGACATCTCGGCCACGCTTAGCTACTGCAATCCGGCTATTTTGCGGCTGCTGGGCTTCGACGCCCCGGAAGAAACGCAGGGCGAAAACATCCGGCGCTTCATGGCGGAGGAAGGTCGTGCCGACGATATCGTGACGACCGTGCTGCGTGGGGAGCCCTGGAGCGGCGAACTGGAGATGAAACGAAAAGACGACTCCACTGTTTTCGTCCAGGCCTCCGTAGTGCCCAACTTGAATGCCGATGGCGATCTCGTGGGTATGGTGTTTTCCTTGTTGGATATCAGCGTGCTTAAGCAGGCTCAGAAGCAACTGGAGGAATATGCGGGCCAGTTGAAGGAAAAGAACACGCAGATGGTGAACGACCTGAACATGGCTCGGGATATCCAGCAGGCCTTTCTACCCCGGAACTATCCTGTTTTTCCGCGCAATGCGTCGCCCGAGCGGAATGCGCTCAAGTTCAGCCATCTGTATTATCCCAGCGGAACCGTCGGCGGCGATTTCTTCGACATCCTCCGCGTCTCCGATACGCAGGCCGGAATTTTCATCTCCGACGTCATGGGACACGGTTCGCGCGCCGCTTTGGTCGTCGCCACGATCCGCGGCTTGATCGAACAGCTCTCGTCGGTGGCCCACGATCCGGGCGCCTTCCTGACGCAGTTGAATCATGCTTATGGTTCCGTCTTCGGCCAGACCGGCGACTTGATGTTTGCCACCGCCCTGTACCTGGTGGTGGACGTTTCCACCGGGCGCATCGCTTATACCGATGCAGGCCATCCCTTCCCATTCCGGCTGCGCCGCGACATCGGCCAGGTCGAGGAACTGTTTTTCGGGGAGGGGACCAAGGGTCCCGCCATCGGCTTGTTCGAGGATTCCGTCTATAAAAACGCCGAAGCGCAGCTTTCCTTGAATGACCTGCTCGTCTTCTATACCGACGGGCTCTCGGAAGCCAAGGGCGACGAGAAGGAATACTACGAGTCCGGTTTCATGACCGAGCAAATGAGGACCCACATCCTTCTTCCGCCTGCGCAACTGTTGAACGAGCTGGTGGCCGGCGCCCGCTCGCATTCCGGCCGGACGGAGTTCGACGACGATGTGTGCATGTTGGGCATGGAGCTCTTGCGCGTGGGTTTGGACAAATCCTAGGCCGGGGTTCTCTCAAAGCGCTCGAACTATTGTCAGCAACTCGTTCATTCGCTTCGTCGCCTCGGAAGCTTTCAGGCGCGGGAATTTTCCATCCTTCGTCACGTAATCGCCCTGGCGCATCATCATGACCTTGTCTTCCTTCACCTCGATGGACTGGAGCCCCTTTTGGGCGGCGACGATGCGCAGGCGCGCGGCTTTCAACAGGCGGTCCAAGGCGGCAGGAATGGGGCCAAAGCGGTCGCGCGCCTCCTCGTAAAGCGCCTCGACGTCCTGCTCCGTCCCGCAGGACGCAATCTTGCGGTAAAAACCGACGCGCAGATTCTCGTCTTCGATATAGTCCGCAGGAATGATCCCGGCGCGGTCTTCCAGATCCGGCCCCGGCGACAGCTCTAGGAAGTCCAGGCGGACCTCCACCTCGACGATCGGCGGCGGCTGTTCGCCCTTCAGGACCGCCACCGTGCGGCGGAGAAGCTGGCAGTACAGATCGAAGCCGATGGCCGCGATGTGTCCGCTCTGTTGCGCGCCCAGCATGTTGCCTGCGCCGCGGATTTCCAGGTCGCGCAGGGCCAGCTTGAAGCCCGCGCCCAGGCTCGAGTAGCGCTTGATCGCGCCGATGCGCTTTCGCGCGTTATCGAACAAATGCCCGTGGCGCGGCAGGAGCAGATAGGCGTAGGCTTGGTGTTTGTAGCGGCCCACCCGTCCCCGGAGTTGATACAGGTCGGCCATCCCGAACCGGTCCGCGCGGTCGATCAGGATCGTATTCACGTTGGGAATGTCCACGCCGCTTTCGATGATCGTCGTGCAAAGGAGGATGTCGAATTCTCCCCGCACAAACCGGTGCATGACCTCGGCGAGATCGTTTTCGTGCATCTGCCCGTGGCCCACCTCGACGCGGGCCTCCGGCACGATTTTCTTCAGCCGCTCCTGCACGGCATAAATCGACATCACGCGGTTGTGCAGATAAAACACCTGGCCGCCGCGGTTCAACTCCCGCAACGTCGCCTCGCGTACGATTTCGTCGGTGTTTTGCGTGACGATCGTTTCGACCGGCAGGCGCTCTTGCGGCGGGGTTTGAATGGTGCTCATGTCCTTCGCGCCGGTCAGGCTCATGTACAGCGTCCTGGGGATGGGCGTGGCCGTCAGGGTCAGCACGTCGACCAGTTGCCGCAACTCCTTGAGATGTTCTTTGTGCGCCACGCCGAAACGCTGCTCTTCGTCGATGATCACAAGCCCCAGATCGTCGAATTTTACGTCGGCCTGCAGCAGTCGATGCGTCCCGATCACGATATCCGCCGAGCCCTCCCGCAGACGGCGTACGGTTTCCGCCTGCTGGGTGCGCGTGCGAAAGCGGCTGAGCACTTCGATGGCCACGGGGTAGGCCGCCATCCGTTCCGCGAAGGTGTCGTAATGCTGTTGGGCCAGGATCGTCGTCGGCACGAGCACCGCCACTTGCTTGCCGTCCATGACCGCCTTGAACGCCGCGCGCATGGCCACCTCGGTCTTCCCGTAGCCCACGTCGCCGCAGATCAGGCGGTCCATGGGCCGCTTGCTTTCCATGTCCGTTTTCGTGTCCTGGATGGCCCGCCGCTGGTCCTCGGTTTCCTGGTAGGGGAACGAGGCCTCGAATTCGTGCTGCCAGGCGCTGTCCGCGGCAAAGGCATGCCCGTCGAGCGCGTCGCGATGCGCCTGGGTGTCGATCAAAGCCGACGCCAAATCGCGCACCGCTTTTTCGGCGGCGATCTTCTCCTTGATCCAACGCTTGCCGCCCAGGGCGTGCAGTTCCGGCCGATGCCGCCCGACCCCGACATACCGGCTCAATAAATGCGTCTGCGAAACGGGTACGTACAACCGGGCCTTCTCCGCATATTCGATGGCCAGCACTTCCTGTTTGCGTCCGTCGAATTCGATTTCGTAAAGCCCCAAGTACTTCCCGATGCCATGATCCATATGCACCACCAGCTCCCCCGGCTGGATGTCCGTCCACTCGGCGATGCGCGCCCCGGCGACGCGTTCCGGGCCTGCTTTCTTGCCGTGCAATTCGTAGCGCCCCGGCAGCCGCTTCCGGAAGCCGTACAAGTCCGACTCGGCCACCACGGTCAGGCGCGCTCCGGCGCATTCGAAGCCTTCCGAAAGGGGATGCAGATGAATATTGGGATTCCCGATCAGCTCGATGGCCTCGCGATATTGCTCCAAAAATCGGTCGCGTGAGCCCTCGGTGTTGAAAAAGAAATGCACTTTCCTGCCCTTGCCGGACTGCTGGGCCAGCTCCTTCACGAACTGTCGCCGCGCCTCGTCGAGCCTGTCCGGGTGCAGATTCTTGCCCCCGATGTTCGGCAGGCTTTCGCAGGGCTTCAGATCCAGCTCGTAGGCCGGCGCGGCTTGCTGGCTGTCCAGACCCAGGAACAGTTGCCCGCTCTTGAACCGCCGCCCCACCTCCAGCCGCAGCCGGTCGTATCGCGCCGCTTCATGGGCCGGTTGATCCTCGGGAATCAAATGGCGGTACATCTCTGCATGATGATAAATGCTCTCCGGTTCGGCCCAGACCCAAAGCAAGTCGGCGGGCAGGTAGGACAAAAGGCTGTCGCGCTCCGCCTGCTCGCCCAGCAGATCCGCCTCGTCCGCCGGCGACAGCGTGATCGACTCCAGCCGCGCCAGCGAGCGTTGACCCGTCGGATCGAACGTCCGAATCGAATCGAGCGTAGGACCAAAAAACTCCAGCCGTACCGGCCAATCCTCGGTAGGCGGCCAGATGTCGACCACCCCCCCGCGCTTCGAGGCCTGTCCCTTTTGCAGCACCTCCGGCTCGAACTTGTAGCCCGCTTTCGCCAAGTGCTCCACCCACGCTTCGAGGTCCACCTCCTGCGAAAGCTTCAGCGTCTCGCCGTGCCGATCCAACGCCGCCGGCGTCGGGACCGGTTGGAATATCGCCTGGATGCAGGTCGCCAGCACCGTCGGCCCGGACGGACGAAGACAATCCTGCAGCGTCTTCAGCCGATCGCCGACCAAGTCGGCATGAGGAGCGCTGCCTCGCCCCGGCAGCGATTCGCGCGCCGGAAAAAATGCCATTCGCTCCGCCGCGTCCCCGGCCAGTGCGCCCAGATCGCGATAAAACAGATCCAGCGTCTTCGGGCTGTCGACCAGCCACAAAATCGGCCGATTGAAATGACGCCATAAATTCCACGCCAGGAACGCCTGCGCCGACTCCGGCAGGCTCTGGACATAGCACAGCCTTCCCTCGCGGAATTTTTCCGCCAGGTAGTCCAGCTCTTTTTTCCGAACCGATGCCGTTCCAAGTGGTCCGTTCATCTCAACGAACGTACTTCGGGATCGAAGGCCCGTCAATCCACCAGCAAGCCGCTAGTTCTTGAAGGATCATCCTGACACTGCCGCGGATTGTATGGGGAAAAGAAGGCGCTCAGTGGAGTGAGCGCCCTACCCACGGCAATGAAAGGTATGGACGGCGCTCCGTCGCCGTCCGCTGTTGCGGCAGTGTCAGGATGCATCCGCTCTTGAAATAGCCGTCACAAAACTGGTGGCCCGGCTTCTCCGAAGACGGGCTTCCATTTAGGGCGCGCGTGCCCATCCCCCGAAGGATGAAATGCCGATTCGGTTTTTCCAATGGTTGGAAAATTCACTCCAACTTTTTCCAATCATTGGATCGCGGCAAAGAGTTGCCGTTGCACGAAGACGTGTATTTTGGAGGGTCGCGCTCCGTCGCGACCGAAAGAAGATGGTTCCGACCGAGCGGAACCCTCCCAAATCTGAGATATTTTTAAGCTACGATAGGGCCATTTATACAAACACGCCCTCTCTTCTTTCCGTGTCATTCCGTGTATTCCGTGGGCGAACCTCTTTGTTGCAGAAAGAAGAATGGCCCACGGAACACACGGAATGACACGGAAAAGCTCTCTCTACATACTCTTTTATCCGTGGGACCACTTTGCCATCCGTGGGGCCAATCTTCCAGGGTTAGAAAAAGCCCCACAGCAAGGGATTCCGATTCCTTGGAGAATTTGTGTATAAGAGACAGGCGACCTCGCCCCGGCAGCGGGGCCATGTGGCCCCGCCTCCAGCCGTCACGGACAAGTTAATCCCCAGGTACGTGTTTTCTGCGGCCGTGTCCGGATGCACCCACAGCTCCCTGCGGGGTTCGTCCCTTTTTGCCTCCAGCTCATGGCTTGTTCTACTATTCTGAACCGCAGACGTAAAGAACTCCGCCAATCGCTTGCGATAGATGTCGCCATGAGTTGTGAGCGCGTCGGTATGCGCTCCGCCTTCAATCGTCCAAAGCTCTTTGGGTTCGCGCGCTTTCTTGAAGAGCGCCTGGGCGTGACGATAGGGAATGACCTGGTCGGCGGTTCCGTGGATCAAAAGCAATGGAGTGGGGGATATCTTTTGCACCACGGCGCCCGGACTGTATCGGTTGTTTATCACGAGGAAGGATAAGGGCCATTTTGCAATCCAAGCTATCGGCATCTCCCCGATCTTGTCGCGCACGATCGCACGATAGGAGTAAAAGGCGGAATCGATGGCCACCGCCTGCACCCCGTTGTAACGCTTCTCGCCTAGAACGGCAAGCGCATGGGCGCCGCCGAGGCTCTGTCCGAAGATGAGCAAGGCATCGGGATCGACGTCGGGCCTTTGCTGAACATAGGCGATGGCGGCAATGCAATCGTCGTGGAGCCCTTGCCGTTGCGGCGTTCCGCCGGAGCGTCCGTAGCCGCGATAATCGAAAATAAAGATGTTGAAGCCTTCGGCGGGCAGCCAGTCCACAAAGGAAAAATGCGCCGTCATGTTCTGCGCATTGCCGTGAAAATGGATGATCGTGCCGATCGCTTTCCTTGTCGCAGGAACAAACCAGCCCGACAAAGCAGTCCCATCGCTGCTGGAGAAGTCAACTGCTTCGAATCTTAAGCCCTTTTCTTGTGGAGTCTGATAAACCCGATGGTCTGGATAATAGAGGTACCGACTGGCACAGCCGGATGTTACGGTCAGTGCGATAAGTAAAACGATCGTTCTCATGACTCCTTTCGAGCGAACCCTGTATGCCTTGCTGCGCCTTGGCTGCGTTTACTCCACGTATTACCTTCTTCAATACTATGCGGCGGTCCCGGATGAGGGTCAAACAGGATCAAGATGCATCTCACCCATTGAACAAAACTTTTTTGTCTAATCGTCAGAAAGTTCCGGAAAACCAGATGTCCCATTTCTTTATTATAATAGGATGACGTTGTCTCGACTGGGTTATTCGTTCATGGAGGTGCGGTGCTTGAGGGAGTATCCATTTGAACGATAGTGGGCGGAACGAGACCGTCATCCAATCATCACAACCAAGGAGAAAGTCATGAACAGCAAGGGTTCGGCCCGTACGATGAATAGTATCGATCAAAGAGCAGGATGGGGTGAGTCGACTTCAACGAGAGGACCGATTCTTCAATCTGCCCGCCTTAAATGCGGCCAAAAATGTCCCCGATCCCTTGTTTTTGAAGAGCCTCTTCAAATTGAGGCCATATTACGATGTCTGGGACGGAGCAAAGATTGATTCCAACAAATCGGCGCCTTGAATGGCGTCCAATCAGGAACGCACCGTGACCTCTACCTTTTTGCCGTTGGTGGGGCGCTCACTCCGCTGAGCGCCGTGTTTTCCTGACAAACATGCCTGTCCGCATGCACCCCTACGATTTGTAAGGGATAAATAGAAGTGGATATTTGATAAGCCGTTGTGATAAACAAACAAAAATAATAACTCGTAGTGTTTGTTCAGGGAGAGGGGTGAGGGTGGTGCGCTTAATTAAGGGTTGGGGGAATTGTGTTTTACGACGATCTGGATTTTTACTTTTTGTGTTCTTGGCGCCGCTGGCTATTGTAGACGCTCTGGCTTGCGGTTCAGGTCAATCCGGAGGCCATTCTGGCTCTTCTTCTGGATGCCATGAGCATGGCGGCCTGCATCTCTATCCGATTGCTTTATCCGCTCAATCGCTTGAGGGACTGGCGTCGGGTATGGTGATCGACGATATCCTGAATGGAAGCCGTCCGGGCAACTTTGGGTGGTTGACCTGGGCCGGAAGCCCCAGTGTCCCCACGCTGGTGAAAAGCCTGACGCCGCCGGGCGACAGCTACACCTATGTCAATCCGGATCGCCGCAGAGACCATGACGTTTCCGTGGGCGATTGGGTCAATGGCAAAGCCGGCCTTTCCAACAGCCGTCACGTGCGACGAGCCCTGGATGTGCTCAAAACAATCGATATTGCCGTTCCGGTTTGGAATCAGATTCGAGGGCATGGTCATAACCATGACTACCGGGTTGTCGCGTTCGCGCGCCTTCGAATTCTTTCCTATGACCTGAGCGGACAAAATCGGATCACGGCTCGATTTCTCGGTTATGCAGGTTGCGAGCAAACAAATCGGGCGCCTGTCGTAAAGGCGGGCCCCGATCAAGTGATCACGAATCCAAGTCCGGCGCTGTTGTCGGGAACCATGACGGACGATGGCCTGCCGTCGGGCGGGGTGTTGAAGTCTTGGTGGTCCAAGGCGTCGGGCACGGGTGATGTGACCTTTGCGTCAAGCAACGCTCTTCAAACTTTGGCTTCGTTCAGTGCGGCCGGCCACTATATTCTCCAACTGACGGGTTCCGATTCGCAACTTACGAATAGCGATACGGTCGAGATCGTTGCCAATGATCCGAATCACCCTCCTCAGGCTTTGCCTCAGTCCATCACGGTAGACGAAGATGGGATCAGAATCTTCTCATTGCAGGGTATGGATGCCGATGGAGATCCTCTGTCGTATTCGATCGACCTTCCGCCCAGTTACGGGATGCTCGCTGGAGAGTTTCCTCAAATTTCTTATAGGCCGATCGCCGATTATCACGGGCCGGACAGCTTTACGTTTAAAGTCCACGACGGCCAACTCGAATCGGCGCCTGCCCAGGTTGCCATTACTGTTCTTCCGGTTAACGATGCCCCGATGACGGACTCTCAGTCGATTACGAATGTGGAGGATCATCGCTTCCAAATCGTTTTGAGCGGCGCCGATCTTGAAGGCTCTTTCTTAACGTATCGGATTGTGCGCCCGCCGGTTTTTGGCGTGCTGAGCGAAGTCTCGTCCAATCGGGTGCATTATACCCCCGCACCGGACTATGGTGGTCTGGATAGTTTCGACTTTGTTGCATGCGACAACGAGCTTTGTTCAACTACCGCGACCGTTAGTCTCGTCATTCTAGCCGTGAACGACGCGCCCGTTGCGCGTGAACAGACGGTGACGATAAATGAAGATGCGACGGCTATCGTTACCCTTGAGGGGTACGATGTTGAAGGCGATGAACTGGAATACGCCGTGTTGGGCCCGCCTGAAAACGGCGCCTTAAATGGCTCCGTCCCCAATTTGATTTACACGCCTTCCTTAAACTTCTATGGCACAAATATCATTGCCTTTACGGTTAACGATGGGATCTTGTCTTCCCGAACCGCCACGGTGACCGTGACGGTCCATCCCGTGAACGATGCCCCGATGGCTGAAAAACAAGCCCTTGCAACCAGGGAAGACGAAGCCTTGGGGATTGTTTTGACGGCTACAGACGTGGAGCGCGATAACCTGACATTTACAGTCGTTGATACGCCAGCCAACGGATGGCTTATGGGGGCAGCGCCGAATTACGTCTATATTCCGGCAACCAACTTTCATGGGGTGGACAGCTTTACATTTAAAGCTCATGACGAATTTTTGGATTCGGCTCCTACGGCGGTGTCGATCGATGTGCAGTCGGTGAACGACGCCCCCACAGCCGATGCCGGAGCCGACCAACTTGTCGATGAGCCCAGGCAGGCGCTCCTGGCCGGCCGCGGCTCGGACGACGACGGCTCCTCCGAGACGCTCTCTTACGCCTGGAGCAAGCTCTCGGGCCCGGGAGAAGTGGTTTTTGCGGATTCGACGGCTTCCAACACGACGGCGTCCTTCGGCGCGGCCGGGATCTACGTTTTGCTTTTGACCGTCAGCGACGGCGATCTGTCGGCCGCCGATACGCTCACGGTTTCGGTCAACGCCGCGCCCACGGTGCAGGCCGGGCCGGAGCGGATCGTGGAAGCGCCCGCCCTGATCGATCTGAATGCAACGGTGGCCGACGATGGCTTGGGAAGCGCGCTGCAACTGGCCT
>MHBK01000004.1 GCA_001804865.1 Lentisphaerae bacterium GWF2_57_35 | reverse complement strand
CCTAACGTCAGAAATGCACTCGCCGGTCACATTTTTCCTTCTCACAATGCCCCGCAGTCGCAGACTGCGGGGCATTGTGAGAAATGCGGGTTAAGGGGAACGTGGCGGCATCCTTGCCTCCCTCTCTGTTGAGCGATCTGCGCGGCTTGATCCAAGAAGCCCGGCAAGACGTGGCCCGGCAGGTCAATTCCGCATTGGTCATGATGTATTGGCAGGTGGGCAAAAAGATCAGAAAGGTAGAAGGTCCTGGTTAGTATCCATGCATCACCGGAGGCATCTATGAACTTTGCAAAGTCTTCTACGATCGTCGCCGTTTGTTTCGTCGTCCTTTTTCCACATCGGGCTTTGCCCAAGGGCCGCTGAATCCTCCGGGGGCGCCGGAGCCGACGATGAAGACGCTGGCGCAGGTTGAGCCGCGGATTCCCATCACCAACCTGCCGATGACGATAAACTGGCCAGGCTCATACGACCTGGTGACCAACCTGGTCGGAAACTTGGGGCAAGACGGCATTAGCATCTACTGCAATAATGTGACGCTGGACTTGTCGGTTTATACGTTGACAGGATCAAACTCCATAAATGCGATTTCGTGCCTGTTCGATCCTTCAACCAAGCATCTGGCGATTCGCAATGGCATCATCGATAACACCGGCGCCTTTACCAATTCCTGGGCCAATTTCTCGTTCTGACCGATGGACGACAACTCCCGGTAAATACAAAAACCGTTCGGCCCTCACAGGTCTGAGGACCGAACGGTTGAATAGGGTTTTCGTTGTCCGTCCGACTAGATCTTGGTGCTCAAGCTTACGCCCACCAAATGCGCTTGGCCGTTCCGGAATTCCGACGGAGGGATGCCCTCCGCGGGACGCGCGGCAACATCGCGGTCGTGAATGATCAGGTATTCGTAGGACAGATCGAGCGTCCAATTCTGCCAGTGAAAACCGGCGCCGACGCAGTAGACTTCACGATCGTCAGCGGGGATGCAAAAATCCACCGTGTTGTCCGGATCGGGCGTTTCGTCGTAGAAATAGCCCAAACGAAGATCGACCGTCTTGTTCAGCGAATATTCCATGCCGGCTTGATAACGCCAAACATTAGACCAGTCTTTGGGGGTAACGACATCCTTGCTCGCGAGCCCGATCGCCGCCGGGTTGTCGAATTCGACGGCGAGTTCGTCATAGGAACTCCATCCGGTATAAAGGGCGCCGATTTCCACTTTCAGTTTTTCGGTGGGCTTGAAGGCCAGCCCGCTTAAAACCATATCCGGCAAGGTCACATCGCCGGACGCTCCGCTGCTGGAGAACTGAACGTCGGCCGTGCCGTCCACACTTTGTTTGACCTGACTTTGATAGCTCAGGCCAAAGGCCATCCATTTCGTAAATTCATAACGGGCAGCCGCATTGTAGCCATAACCCCACGAATCGCCTTTCAAGGTAAAGTTCACGTCCGGCCAGCCAGGGAGCGGAGCGGGAGCCTTCCTCTGCAACTTCAAATCGAACTGCATGGCGGAGACTCCGGCAGCCAACGAAAGCTTGTCGGTGACTTTCACCGCCACATTGGGGTTGAGGGTCAACGTCTTGATGACGGAATTGTAACTGTTGTAGCGTCCGGGCCAGTTATCGTCGAAAGCAACGCCCAACCCAAACCGGGAATACGCGCCAAATCCAAGCCAGGTCTTGTCGTTCAATTGATAGGCGGCATAGGCATGAGGGGGAACCCAGTCGCGCTCGACAGACTCCGTGGTTACGGGTCCGTCCGGCGTCATGGTGGTGATTTCGGTTGAAGGACGGATCACCGTCGCGCCCACCATGGCTTCAAATCCGGAAAGCTGCGTGATGCCGGCCGGATTGTAATAGATGGCGGACGGATCGTCAGCGAGCCCAACGACCGCATGGCCCATGGCATTTCCCCTGGCACTGCCTTCATACAGCGTGAAGCCTGCAGAATAGGCGACTGGTGCGATGGACGAAACGGCCAGAACAACCGAGACTTGGGCGACCGAACAACACGACCTCATCTTCATCGTCAGCTCCTTCATTTATCGATGCATTGACCTCCAGCCCTCCTATCCCCTCTTAAAAAAAGATCAATCTCCCCCTACGTCTCAATGCGCATTGCCGGCTGCACGAATTTCCGCAATGGCGGCATTCAACGCCTGATCCAGCATGTCCTGCGGCGGTTGGCGGATCATGTTTTCGCGCGTCAACATTTCGACTAGTTGGCGCGAGGCGGCGATATCCGTTTTGGCCTGCTCCGCCACCTGCTCCCGGGTGAGCGAAATTCGGGCCACGCCATCGGCCACGGCCTGCATGGCAACATCGGCGGCTTCCTGGGGAAACACGTCCGCTTCTTCCATGTTGGGAATGATGTAATCCGGGCTGAGCCCCTTCTTTTCCGCAAATCGGGCCAGCGACCGCGCGGCGGCGATGGCCATGCCGTCGGTGATCTTGCGCGCGCGTACCAGCAAGGCGCCCTTCAAGATGCCCGGGAATCCGACGGAGTTGTTCACTTGGTTCGGAAAATCCCCGCGTCCGGTGGCCACGACCAAGGCGCCCGCCTCTTTGGCCGCATGGGGATAAATTTCAGGCACCGGATTGGCGCAGGCAAAAACAATCGCATTCGGCGCCATCGCCCGAACCCATTCCGGTTTGACGGTGTCCGGTCCCGGCGTGGAAAGAGCGATCAAAACGTCCGCGCCTTTCATCGCTTCTTCGATGGTGCGGAGGCCGGAAGGATTGGTCTTTTCGCAAATCTCCCATTTCCGATAAAATCGCGCGTCGGCTTTGACGTCTTCGCGGTGTTTCCCCAGCGAGCCTTTGCTGTCGAACATGACGATCAAGTCCGGATTTCCGCCCGCCTCGATAATCAACCGTACGATGGTCGTATTGGATGCGCCTGCGCCCCAAAAGACCATGCGGCACTGGCCCAGTTCCTTGCCGGCCACTTTTACGGCATTGAGCAAGCCGGCCAGCGTCACACAACCGGTTCCCTGGGCGTCGTCGTGCCAGACGGGGATTTCGCACTCCTCCCGCAGCACATCGAGCACCTTGTAGCAATTCGGTTGGGAGATATCCTCCAAATTAACGGCGCCAAAGCTAGGTTGAAGCCTCTTCACAAATTCAATGATGGCATCGGGATCGTTTTTGCCCTTGGCGTTGCGGCTGTCCATGCAAAGCGCGACGGCATCGACGCCGCCGAGGTATTTCATGAGGAAGGCTTTGCCTTCCATGACGCCCAGCCCGCCCGACGGGGACACATCGCCATCGCCCAGGCATCGCGTGGAATCGCTCACGACCGCCACCAGGTTTCCGCGATTGGAAAGATCGTAGGAGGCCTCGTGATGATCCCGGATCGTGGTGGAAACCGCCGAGACGCCCGGCGTATACCAGACATTGAACCAGTTGAAGCCAAAAGCCCCCACCTTGGGCAGGGTCTGGATTTTTCCGCCGTAGAAGCGATGAGCTTCCAGGGAAAGCTTTTTCAAGAACACGGTTTTGGCTCGAGCAAGCTGGTCGGACGTGAATTCCGTAGGAAAAGCCTGGTCCAAATTGTCGAGACGAGCGTTAATTTTACCCATGAAACAATCTCCGATTAAATAAGCGCGCAGGCGCGATCACATTCCTAACTATGAACCCGCCAGAATTTTTTCAAGGGCGAAGAGAATGGACGGATGATCGTCGTGCGTCACGCCGCTAAACCATAGCCCCTGAGGATAAATCACGACATTGGGCCCCTGCTGGCAGAGGCCCAGGCATCCACTCTGCGATACTCTTACCCGCGTTTTCCAACCCCGCTTCGCCACGGCGTCCTTCAGGAGTTCTTTCAGCGCCTTGGCCTGCCCGTCGGCGCACGATTTACGTTCGCCCTTTCGATCGTTGGTGCAAACGAACACATGGCAAACAAACGGGCAGGCTGACTGGTTCATAGTCTCCAGGAACGCCCCTCTGGCGTCGTCCCAAGCGATCAGAAGGTATAAGCGACCTTCATGTTCCCGTGAAAATCTTCTGCCGTGTTTTGGGCGGAGCCGGCGAAGAACATGAGGGACAGATTCTTGGTGGCTTCGTAGCTCATGCCGCCGTCGAAATAGACCGGGGTGCCGTCATAAGGGGCATTGTCTTCATTGGTGGCTTTGACTTCGCCGATCAGCGAGAACTGATCGCTCAAATCCCAGACGATCGCACCGGCAATCGAGGCGACATCTTCGTCCGATGTTTCAGAACCCGAAACGACGCCATAGCGGGCATCGGCAATAAAGTGAACGACTTCTTCCACCACGGTTCCCACGGCAATGCCGAAGGTTCCCGATGTTTTGCCGCGACCAAGATTTTTGTCTTCATCGCCGGTCGGCAGGCCAACCGTCAGATGGGGAACGATCCACGGATAACGGAAAATGTCCTGCCACGGTCGGAATTCCAATCCCAGATTTATGTCGCCGAGCCCGTGCTCTCGGTCGTCGGTCCGATCCTTGACGTTCACATAAGGAACTTCGGCGGAGAGTGCGAGGTTTTCAAAAACGCCATAACGCACATAAGGAGCGGCCATATAACTCTTGGACAAGGAGACCATGAAATCTTCCTTGTAATTGATGTAATCGCCCAAGACGCCCGCTTCGAACTGTCCGCGTTCCGGGAATTTGTTTTCTTTGGTCATGCTTGTTCGAATGGGTTCGGCTTCAACCAAACTGGAGCAAGCTGCGACGAGAAGACTGGCAATTAGACTTTTTGACAATACACAGGGTTTTACCATCATGACCGATTTCTCCTTAATTTTCACCTGGCTAGACAAAACAAATGCACTTTAACCATCACGCTTTCCGAACGCTACAAAAAAATGTCTGCTTTCTCAGCTATCAGATCATAATCCAACGCGCCCTTGATTCTGGCCATAACACGATTTCC
Organism: Lentisphaerae bacterium GWF2_57_35; assembly: GCA_001804865.1. Taxonomy (GTDB): domain Bacteria; phylum Verrucomicrobiota; class Kiritimatiellia; order CAIQIC01; family GWF2-57-35; genus GWF2-57-35. Next base: position 73,422 of record MHBK01000004.1, on the reverse strand, counting down.
CGGCTGTTCGCGCGCAAATCCTTTTTCGCCAAGAAAGATCACGCCGTCGACTTCGGGCGCTTCCAATTGGCTCCGCGCGACAAAGCCTTTGAGAATGGGGCCGGAGCCGTCTTCGGCCAGCCGTCCGTCGATGATGAGTTCCACCGTCTGCCCCACCCTTTTCTTTAAACGTTCGCGGGACGCCTCGCGTTGAGCCTCCATCAACAGATCTCGGCGGAGCTGGGCCTCCTCCGGCGCTGCGCCGGCCTTAAGCTCCGCCGAACGGGTTCCGGGTTCCGGAGAGTAGATGAAGACGCCGGCATGGCTGAATCGGCCTTCCCGAACAAAATCCAGCAGTTCTTGAAAATGAGCGTCTGTCTCTCCGGGGTACCCCACGATGAAGGCGGTTCGAACGGCGCCGAGCGGTAGTTTGGCGGCGATGCGATCAAGCAAGTCGAGCGTGGCCTTCTTCCCGGTCACGCGGCCCATGCTCTTTAGGATGTCGTCGGCTATGTGTTGCAGAGGAATGTCGATGTAGGGACAAAATCGCGGCTCAGCGGCCAGCACATCGAGGATTTCGTCGGTCAAATGACCGGGATAGGCATACATGAGCCGAAACCAGACGTCGTCGGGCCATTTCAGCAGGTTGTTGAGCAGCTCCGGCAGACAGCGTTTGCCGTAAAGATCCTGGCCGTAACTGGTCGTATCCTGGGCGATGAGAACCAATTCCCTGGCGCCGCTGTCGATCAATTGACGCGCCTCCCGGACGATTTGCTCCATGGGACGGCTGATTTGCCGCCCACGGATCATGGGAATGGAACAAAATCGGCAGGGATTCGAGCAGCCTTCCGACAGCTTTAAATAGGCGGAATGTGCGCTGCCAATCCGCAATCGCGCCGAATTTAGAAAATCCGAATAGCTTCGAGTCTTGCCTGGGCTTGACAGACCGGCATCGAATGCGGCGTCCAACAGGGCTTCGCAGATGTCCGGAAGGCGGCCATATTCCTTGAATCCGATCCGGGCGTCGGCTTCCTTAAGGAAACAGTCCAACTCCGAAGATCCGCTGACGCGCTCGACCAGGCATCCCATGGCGACAATCTTGCAGGGGCGGCCCTTGCGTTTGAGCGCCCGCAGCTCCTTGAGAACCTCGGCCGCCTCCTGCCGGGCCTCGTGAATAAATCCGCACGTGTTCACAAGGCACAAATCGGCCTCCGCCGGATCCTCCGCAATGGCAAATCCGCGCTGAACAAGTTGTCCGAGAACACATTCGGAATCGACTTGGTTTTTGGCGCACCCCAGGCTGACCAGACTGACGATCGCCGGGCGCGGTCGAACTGATTTCTTTTTATTCTTCATAACAAATCGCTCCGCATTGTGAACACATGCTCGACGAAATCAAGGATTGCGTTATGCTTAGCGCACTTTTGTTTTGTCGGATGAAAATCGATGGGAGCTGGAACGCGATGTCAACAGAGCAATTTCATACGAAGCCGGACGAAGCCCCTCTTCGCATCTCCTGCGCCGATATTTTCTGGACTTTTTTCCGGATAGGGCTGTTCACCCTGGGAGGAGGGCTGGCCATGACAACGGTCATGAGGCATGAACTGGTCCTTAAGCGTCGATGGCTTGCCGATGACGGGTTCATGAACGAACTGTCCACGGCAACGGCTGTTCCCGGAGCCATTGCCGTAAATCTGGCCTATCTGCAAGGGCGCCGCCTGCACGGCGGTCTGGGCGCGACTTCAGCGGTCCTCGGGGTTGTCCTTCCCTCCTTTTTCGTCATCCTCCTGATCGCCTGGTTTGCCATGCCCTATTTCGGTCAGCCTAAAGTGGCGGTTTTTTTCCGGGGTTGCGCCATCGGCGTTGGCGGTCAACTGGCTTTTACGAGCTTTGCGTTTGGCCGAAAACTATTGCGATCCTGGCCCAAAATGGCCGTGTGCGCCGGGGCCTTGGCCATGACGGTCGTTTGGGAAATGCACCCGATCTGGGTATTGGTTGTCGCGGGAGGACTCGGCTTCGCATTAACCAAGCCGGGCCCCCAAGCGCCGGGCTGATCCCGGCGCAGGCATCGTCCGGAAAGAGGCGTTATGCAAATATTGCTGAAATTATTCGTGAGTTTTGCATTGATCGGCCTGGGCGCCTATGGAGGCGGCCTTGTCACGATTCCGCTCATCCAGCATGAGCTGGTCGACCAGCGACATTGGTTGACATTCGACGAGATGGCTCGGATTCTCGCCATTTCCCAGATGACGCCGGGCCCCATTGCCATCAATGCGGCCACCCTGGTGGGCTTTCAAATCGCGGGTTTTTGGGGCGCCGTGGCGGCGACCGTCGCCGTCGTATTGCCCTCCCTGTCGATTCTTCTATGCCTGGCGCCCTTCATGGATCGGATCGGCCAAAACGCAAAAGTACTGAGGTTCAAGGCGGGCATGCAACTGGGCATCTTAAGCCTGATTCTTTTTGCCGCCTGGTCGTATGGAACCGCGGCCATCAAGAACGGGCAGGAGCTTCTCCTGGCGGTCGCGGCCTTTTTGTTTCTGATTGTTTCTGAAGGCAAAGTACATCCGATATGGGCCATTCTGGCGTGCGGCGCGGTGGGCTCGATCATCTTCTAGCCACCCGCCGTCTTCATCGCGCCTTGGCGTTCGGGTGCATCTTGACTGCCTCCGCGCATATGAATAAGAATCCACGTCCTTACGGACGCGGCCACGTAGCTGCCGGCGTAAGCCGGTGGTTTCTTTCCAGTGCCAGACGTTGAGGAGGGGCCGTGTCAAGATGCACCCTTGGCGTTCGAGGCGACACGGCTTTTCTTTACTTATCCGCTTGCATTGACTATTCTTTATGACGTTTGCAGAAAGCAATGGAGGTCAAAATCGTCGCCAATCTTTCAGTTAATGGTGTGATAAAGTGCCATTAAAAACAACAAGTCCTGGCCTTAGCTCACCGGACGAAAACCAGGCGAAAACCGTCAGTTCCAGCAGATCGCGCGATGCCGAAGCGCCTCCGCATGCCGATTACGCCCTCGTTGCCGGCGGACCGTCCGTTGTGTTCAAGTGGAAGGCGGAGGAAAACTGGCCGGTCGAATACGTATCGCCCAACGTCAGTCAATTCGGCTATCGGGCCCGGGACCTGATGGAGGGCGTCATTCAATATGCCGATTTGGTGCTGCCGGAAGACTTGCCGCGCGTTGCCGCCGAAGTGGGGCAATATAGTCAATCTCACGTGGAATCCTTTGAACAGGAATATCGAATTCTTCGTGCGGACGGATCGATTCGATGGATCTACGATTTCACCCGCGTCGTTCGCGACGGGCAAGACCGCATTACCCATTACCACGGATATATCCTGGACGTCACCGAACGGAAGCGGACCGAAGAAGCCTTGAGGGAATCCAGCGCCAAATACGAAGCCATGGTCGAGGGCTTCGACGGCTTGGTCTATATTTGCTCGCCGGATTACATCGTCGAGTTTGCCAATCGGAAAACGATCGAACGAACCGGCTACAATCCCGTGGGGCAGTTTTGTTACAAAGCGCTGCACGCGCGCGAAACGCCCTGCCCCTGGTGTGTGAACGAGCCTATTTCCCGCGGCAAAACTGTGCGGTGGGAAGTGCAGAGTCCCAAAGACCATCGCTGGTATTACGTGGTCAACACCCCGCTTCTCCGCGCCGACGGACGCAGATCCAAGATGGCGATGATTCAGGACATCACCGAGCGCAAACTGACGGAAGACCAGTTGCATCGCCGGGATTCGATTCTGCAAGCCGTCACCTATGCGTCCGAGCAGTTCTTGAAGTCGCCGTCCTGGCAAACCAGTATTCAGGAAGTCCTGTCCCGCCTGGGCAAAGCCGCCCAAGCGAGCCGGGTGTATATGTTTCAACAGCACGCGTTATCGAATGGGGACTCCGCTTACAGCCTTCGCTACGAATGGACGGAGTCCGGAGTCCCTTCGCAATTGTATAATTCCCATTGGCAGGACGTGGTGCTGTCGCGACAGGGCCTGGGGCGCTGGGAAACCGCGCTGAAGCGGGGTGAAATCATCAAGGGACATGTGCGCGATTTGCCCGAAAGCGAACGGGCGATGCTTCAGGCGGGCGACACGCGGTCCATTCTCATCGTTCCCATCATAACCGGCGCCAGTCAATGGGGCTTCATCGGCTTCGATCAAATTGCCCAGGAACGGGAATGGTCGCCCGTCGAAAGCGATTCGCTCAAGACCGCGGCCGACATCATGGCCTCCGCCTTTCATCGCATCGCCGCCGAAGAAGAACTGATGAAGCTGACGGGAGCGCTCAATCAAACGGCCGACTCCATCGTCATTACCAATAAGGCAGGGCAAATCGAATACGTCAATCCCGCCTTTGAGACCCTCACGGGCTATTCCAAATCGGAAGCGGTCGGCAAAACGCCCCACCTCCTGAACTCCGGGCATCATGCTCCCCAATTTTTCCAGAACTTATGGCAGACCATTCTGGCCGGCCAGGTCTTCCGAACGGAATTCGTCAACCGCCGGAAAGATGGAACGCTATATTACCAGGCCGAAACGATTACGCCCATCCGGGATCATCAGGGCCGCATCACGCATTTCATTTCCACCGGGCGCGATGTCACGGAGCGGCGTCAATCGGAAGAGGACCTGCGCCGGTCCCGGGAGCTGCTGCAACTGGTGCTCGACAGCATTCCCCAATTCGTCTTCTGGAAGGACATTCATTCCGTATTTTTGGGCTGCAATCGCAATTTCGCCCGCATCGCCGGAGTGGAATCGCCGGAAAACATCAAAGGCAAAACCGACTACGAGCTGGCTTGGAGCAAGGAACAAGCGGAAGGCTACCGGGAATGGGACCGGCAGGTAATGCAGTCGGATAAGGCCGAATACCACATCATCGAGCGCCAGCATCAAGCCGACGGCAAGCAGGCCTGCCTGGATACGAACAAGATCCCCCTGCACGACGCCGAAGGCCGTGTCGTCGGCATTCTGGGCACGTTCGAAGACATCACGGAACGCCAGCTCGCCGAACAAAACATCCAGCGCCTGGCCGCTTTTCCACAACTCAATCCCAATCCGGTCCTGGAATTCCATGAGGACGGCTCTCTTTCCTATTTCAATCAGGCCGCTCAGGAGATGACGAACAACCTGGGACAGACCGGCGTGCAGACCATTCTGCCCGCTCATACGCCGGATATCGTTCGCGAATGTCTTTCCACCGGCCACATCATCCGGGGGCTGGAAGTCTGCATCAACCATCGAACGATCAGTTGGACGTTCTTTCCCGTGCCGGCAGGACGGGTGGTGCACGGCTATGGAGTGGACTCGACCGAGCGTTTGAATCTCGAATCCCAGCTCCGGCAGCTTCAGAAGATGGATGCCGTCGGGCGCCTGGCCGGCGGCGTGGCCCACGATTTCAATAATATTTTGACCGCCATCCTGGGCTATACCAGCGTACTGCTGCTCGACAAGGACATGGAGTCCGAAGTGGTCGAAAACGTGAAGGAAATTGCCCGGGCCGCCGAGCGGGCCGCTTCGTTGACCAAGCAGTTGCTGACGTTCAGCCGTCGTCAGGTCATGCAAACCCGCGAGCTCCAAATGAACAAGGTCATTCACAACATGACCCAGATGCTCAAGCGGATCATCGGCGAGGACATCAATCTGGACTTCAATTACGGGCCCGACCTGCCCTGCATTCACGCCGACGAAGTCATGATGGAACAAGTCATTCTGAATCTGGCCGTAAACGCCCGCGACGCCATGCCGCACGGAGGCCAGTTATTTATCGACACCTCCGCCGTGGAAATTTCTGCGGGCTACGCCAAAACCAATCCCGAAGCAAGGCCGGGCCAGTTTGTCTGCCTGTCCGTCATGGATACCGGATGCGGCATGGACGAAAAGACTCGCTCCAATATTTTCGAGCCGTTCTTCTCGACCAAGGAGCCTGGTAAAGGCACGGGGCTTGGCTTGGCCACGGTATACGGGATCGTCAAACAGCACGAAGGCTGGATTGAAGCGCAAAGCTCGCCGGGCAAAGGAGCGCTTTTCAAGGTTTACCTGCCGGCCGTTCCATCTGAAAAACCGCCGGAAACGCGGAAAGCGCCCCAGCTCAAGGTTCAGGGAGGTCACGAAACGGTCCTCATTGTAGAAGACGAGGAAGCCGTGCGACAGCTCATGCGAAGCACCCTCAAGCGTTATGGATACCGGGTCCTGGAAGCCGTCTCCGGCATGGAGGCCTTGGCGCTCTGGGAAAAAGAAATCACGGGCATCGAGTTGCTCCTGACCGACATGGTCATGCCCGGCGGCGTGACCGGCCGCGACTTGGCCGACAAACTTCAGGCCTCCAAAAAAGACCTTAAAGTGCTGTATACCAGTGGCTATAACCTCGAATCGTTGGGATCTTCCGCCTTGCTGCAAAAGGCCTTTAAGTTCCTTCCCAAGCCCTTTTCGCCGGAAACACTGGCCCGTAGCGTCCGGGAATGTCTCGATTCTTAATTATTTTCAACACCAGGGATTGACATACCCATCGACCTTGTATAACGTCGGCACCTTGATTTCCTGCAGACGGTTGGGGGGTTAGCTCAGTTGGGAGAGCGCCTGAATGGCATTCAGGAGGTCGGGAGTTCGAACCTCCTACCCTCCACCAACCTTTTCGACCATTAGCACTGATTTCCCGCCGAGAGATGTTCAGCCACTACACCGCACACGGCCTGTCCCCACTGCTCAAGTTTTCGCTCGCCGATGCCCGTGATGCCGGCCAAATCCGCCGGATCGCGCGGACACCGCCGCGCCACTTCGGCCAGGGTCGTATCGTGGAAGATCACATACGCCGGCACCTGCCGCCGCTTCGCTTCCTCCTGCCGCCACTTCCGCAAGGCTTCGAACAAATTGGCATTCACGCCTTCCATGGTCTTTTCGCCTCGAACGGTCCGTTTGCGCAACCGCTCGCGCGGCTTCATCAGGCGCACGGATTTCTGGCCGCGCAAGACCGCCCAGGCCTGGTCATTGAGTTGAAGGACCGGACGGTCGCCTTCGGTGCGCGCCAGCAAACCCTGGTCCACGAGCTGATACACCAAGGCCATCAAGACATTTCGGGAGAGCTCCTTGACGAGGCCATAGGTGCTCAACGCGTCGTGTCCCCGCGTACGAATCGCTTCGACGTCGGAGCCCAGCAGCACATCCACCACATAGCCGATGCCGAAGCGCTGGTTGAGCCGCGCCACACAGGAAAGGATCTTCTGGGCCATCACCGTGCTGTCGGCCATTTCTTCGACTTCGTCGAGACAGACGTCGCAGGCGCCGCAATTTTCGCGGGGATAATCCTGGCCAAAGTACTCCGTCAGGGTTCGATGACGACAAACAGCCGATGTGCAGAACCTCTGCATGCCGCGCAGGAGTTCATGCTGGGTTCGCTTCGCGGCCTCGGCCGCTTCCGAACTTTCGACGAGCTCGCCGTCGTCGTTTTCCTGCGGACGGTCAACGATCGCCTTCCAACGCATGATGTCGCCGGCGGAATAAAAAAGGACGCACTCGGCTTCCAGGCCGTCGCGTCCGGCGCGGCCGGTTTCCTGTTGATAGTGCTCGATGGACTTGGGCAAAGAAGTATGCACCACACAGCGAACGTTGCTGCGGTCGATGCCCATGCCGAAGGCCACGGTAGCCACGACCACATCCAGCGATTCGTCCGCAAACGCCTCCTGGGTGCGATGGCGTTCGTCGCTGGTCAAGCCCGCATGGTAATGCGCAGCGCGAATACCGCGTTTCTTGAGCCAGGCGGCCAGGGACTCGGTGTCCTTGCGGCTAAGGCAGTAGACAATCGACGCCTCGCCGGCATGCCGGCCAATGGCCTCTTCCGTCTGCTGGCGCATATCGGTCTTGGGCAGCACGCGATAGATCAGGTTCGACCGGTCGAAACGACCCACCAGCACCGATGCATTCTTGAGATGCAATTGCTGAACGATATCCTCGCGGACGCGCGGCGTGGCCGTGGCCGTGAAGGCATGGACGCTGACCGCAGGAAACTGGTCGCGCAGGATCGCCAGCTTTCGGTATTCCGGCCGGAAATCGTGGCCCCATTGGCTGATGCAATGCGCCTCGTCGATCGCGAAACGCCGCACCTGAAGCGATTGCAGCGTTGTGATGAAATCGTCCATCACCAACCGCTCCGGGGAAACAAAAAGCAGGCGGATTTTGCCGGCATGCAGCGAAGAAAAAGCGCTCCGCCGTTCGTCCGCATTCATGCCGCTGTGGAGAGCCACCGCCGGATAACCGCTCTCGCGCAAACCGTCCACCTGATCCTTCATCAGCGAAATCAGCGGCGACACCACCACGTCGAGCGCCTCGTCCAGCATGGGCGGGATCTGATAGCACAACGATTTGCCGCCGCCTGTAGGCAGCACCGTAAGCGAATCGCGCCGCGCCAGGGCGCATGCCATCGCCTCCTCCTGCAACGGACGAAGCCGATCGTATCCCCAATATCGGCGCAACACTTCTTGTACGCGCGTCATGTCTTTTGCTGGAATTACACATTCACTCATGGTCGGCTTCTTTGTTTTTCAAGACAGCACAGGATCGGTTCTGTCATGGATTCTTCGATCAGGCATGTCTTTTCATTCATCCCCCACCGTCATTTTCATCCCTCAGTTTTACTCTACCTCGCTGGAGGTATTTTTGTCTACATTCTTCAGGTCCACTCTGGGGCGGCGGCATGACCCTTAAGTCTTAGACTCGACGATCCGTGGGACCGCTTTGCCATCCGTGGGGGAAATCTTCTCGAATTAGCATGATAAGCACCGGCAGGAGCCGCAACCCTTTGATTGGAGAGTTCCACTCTATCGGAACCTTCTTCTACCGGTCGCGACGGAGCGACCCTCCAAAATATTAACCATCTTGCAGCGGCGATTATTTTTTGCCCAGCTCTACATAAGGACGCGGCCGCTGTTTGCACAGTTCAAGATCGCCCGTATACTTTCCACAGGAGGCTTGCTTATGAAATGGCTCGAAAAATATACGAATTACGCTTACGCGTTGTTGCGGATCATGGCGGGACTCATGTTCTCGTTTCACGGCGTCCAGAAAATCCTGGGGCTGCTGACCGAGTCTCAACCCCCGGTGGGGTCTCAAATCTGGTTGGGCGGGCTTATCGAACTCTTCGGCGGTCTGGCGGTGGCGCTGGGCTTTCAAACACGCATGGCGGCTTTTCTTTGCAGCGGCATGATGGCCGTGGCATATCTTCAATTCCACTGGAAGTTTCAATTGGGCCCCAACTTTTTTCCTACGCTGAACAAGGGCGAATTGGCGGCGCTCTATTGCTTTGTTTTCCTTTTTATTGCCTGTCGCGGCGGGGGCAAGTGGAGCCTGGATAAAGGGAAATGAAATAAGGACGGCGAGTCCGTCGGCCTCGATAAGATTTAATCGTAGGGTTCCCAAGTCCAGAGCCAATTCTTGAACTCCACCCGATGGAGGGCGCCCGGATTGGACTCGCCCGGATGCAGGCTGACGATTTCCGCGCAGAACCGCGCAGCGGTTTCCGGCCCCCAGCTCGCGTCTTTGGGGATGGCGCTGAATCGGCTGGGATAGTGGATGCCGTCCAGTTTGAACGACGTGGTTTGCCGGCGATAATCGAAGACCAGCTCCACATCATGCCACTGGGTATCGGGCGTCAACTGCCCCACGGTATGCCATTCGCCGCCGTTGGCGTCCGCCCAACATCGCATTGTACCGAATTCCGGCATCCAGGGATTAAGCATCCACTGAAACGCCATGCCGTAATCCAGGCGGGCGCCGGAGCCATCCCAGATGAAAAAAGCGATCTCGATGGTTTGTGCATTGGTGCCGACGTTTGCCGTAGAGGGCAAATACGGCAGACGAAAGCTATAGGAGCAAGTGTGAATGTAATCAAAAGCCTGCTCATCCACAAAACGCTTGAACGTGATGTTATGGGCCATAATGCCGCGCCGCGCGATATTAGCCCTGACTTCGCTGTGCGTACCGAAGTGCAATGTTTCAATGTCGCCGCTGTTCACCGGCGCTTGGCCGGCCTGACGATAGACGCCGTCGCCAACCACGACTTCCCAATTCGTCAAGCTGGCGCCCTCGTACTGGCGAACGTAGGGCGGCACGCCATTGGTCGTCTGAACAATCCGGTAAAACATGGGCACGTCAACGGCAAGAGCCTGATCATTCGTAATGCGCAGGCGGCGCAGGTCACTCCAGGAATGGCGCCAGGGGCCCTCTACGGCAGAAGCCCATTCGACAGCGCACCAGGCGTTGGTCTGTGCATTAGTCCAAGTTAGCACGCCCGGGCCGTTGTTGAAGTTCAGAGCCAACTGAGAATCGGCCTTCGTAAGCAGGGTCAGCAACAGCCACGCGGTGCAGGTCAACAGGCCCGTGTTCCTTCTGCGCGCATCAATCCCTCTATATTGCATTTGATTGACCCCTCCCATCCGAATGAGGCGACAATATACGTAAGCGCTTACTCTGTCAATTCCTTTTTCCAGACCGTCAATGGACATCGGGATCAGGGCGGAGTCGTTGTTGCCGGCGCCGGCGGACGTCGCTTGGCGCCGCAAGATTCGCGCACGTGGAGCCGGCCTTGCAGCAGGACTTGGCGCGCTTTTCGTTCGCCGGAGGGATCGTTGATTTGATCCAGTAGAATTTGAGCGGCGAGCACGCCCATTTCATACATGGGCGTTTCGATGGTCGTCAGTCCCAGATATTCCGCCTCGGCAATGCCGTCGAATCCAATCACCGCCAGATCGTCGGGTACGCGATATCCTTGATGGCGCAGCCACTGAATCACGGCGATGGCCATGTCGTCGTTGAAGGCGAAGATAGCGTCGGGTTTGGGCCGGTCGGAGCCATAATATTCGGCTAGAGCCTTGACGGCATGGGCGCCGACATGATGACCGACGAGAATTCGATCCGCTGTCACGCTATGCTTGAACTCGCGGGCAGCCCGTCGAGCCCCAGCCAGTTTTTCCCGGGAATTCTCGTCGGTTTCAGATCCGGTCAGGAGCAGGATGCGGCGATATCCGAGGCTCAGGAGGTGTCGCATGGCAAGATAGCCTCCCTGGCGACCGTCTATCGCGACGGTGCTGATGTCCGCGTCATTCATTTGCCGTTGCAACAAGACAAAAGGAGCGGTTTGCTTTTTCAAGTCCTCGATCAGGGCGTCGGGCGCGCGGGGATCCAGCCAGATCAATCCGTCTACGCGATGCTCGGCCAGCATCTTGCGGGGAAGTTCGCATTCGTCGCCGGCGCGCAAGGAGAGCGAGATATTGACCTGGAAAGCCGCATTGGCGGTGGTGCTGACGCGCGACATAATGCCTCGCAGGATCAGCAGCGGCCAGCCTGCGGTCAAATCCTGAAAGATAACCCCTATGGCGTCGCTTCGCGTGCGGGAGAGCTGGCGTGCCGCCGCCTGAGGCACGTAGTTCATCTGCTTCATCGCGGTCAGAATCTTCTCGCGCAGCGCCGGCCCGACCCCTGGCTTATTATTCATCACGCGGGAAACCGTAGCGGTGGAGACGCCCAACGTCCGGCATACGTCGAAGATCGTAGCGCGTACTCCAACAACCCGGCGCGCGCGCCGCTGTTTTGTCTTGGTGCTCATCCGCGCTCACTTTATCCGGTCACACCGCCGCGCGCAATGCCTTTGTGTTTTGCCCGATAAACACAACTCTCGATTTCAGGTATGATTTTCAAAAGAAACTCCATCTCTTCCTATTCGTTGCTTTTCTCCATTCGTTGCCAACAACTCTTCCTCTCCTTGGCGGCCTCTGCCTGCCCGCAGCGCTTCGCGCAGCGGTGCGGGCGGGCGTTGAAATTCTTCGTTGTGTTCGTTGGTTGCGGTTTAGTTGCGCAGTGCTCTTTTCTTGTGACAGTCCGGTGTCTGGAATTTGTGTATAAAAGACAGGCTTACGCCGGCGGCTGCGAGCCGTTCCGCGAAGCGCATAGGACGAGGTCTCTCTATGCGGAAAAATCTTTAGCGGACGGTCAACGCGACGATCAGGGTGCCGTTGCCGTCGGGGACTCCGCCAAGAACGACGGGGACGTTCTTGGTCATGACGACGGTGGTGGTCAGCAGGACGGCGTCGTTTTGGAACCATCGGACCTGGGAGCGAATGCGGCCGCGATCGGCGGTAAAGACATGAATTTCCATTCGATTGCCGCGGCCCAGGGAGAGGACGCTGTCGCCGGGCAAGCCCAGGGTGGCGCTCCCCTCGCCCATGAAGCGGTAATGCTCAAATTGGAAAAGACGGCGAAGCTTGTATTCGATCGCATCGAGCCGGGTATCGAGCGGGGCGGGATCGTTCGAGGCGCGGATGAGGATGGCGTTTACGTTCAACAGGTCGGATTGGGCGCGCGCTCCCGGAGCCGCGACCAGCACGGCGAGCAGGAGAACGGCCATCATAAAGATCCAGCCGGGTCTGTTACGAATCGGCATCCTTTGTCTCCTTGTCTCCATTTGTCATGACCCAAATGACCGTCATTCCGGACGCGGCATCTTCATATACCATGGGAGTAGCATCCGCCAGGGATGTCTCCACCATTTCCACATCCGTCGTGTGTTGCGTCCCGAGCGACACGGTCGATTCCTGCGGAACGACGGAGGCCGTATCAGCCCCCTGCTTGCCTGCGCGGCTCAACAGCAGCACACCGACGCCTATCACGGCCAGCATCACGATAACACTCGCAGCCTGAATCCGCCAGTTGAAAACCATGGGCGCCGCAACAGATTCCTTTGCGGGCGATTGCAGCCTGATCGCCCGGCGGACGTCCGCCCAAGCGGCTTCCGGGGTTTGTTCGGGTTGTGCAATCTGGCCGCGCAACATGACGCGGCAGGCATTCAACTCCTGTTCCATTTGACGGCAAGGCGCGCAGTCGCTCAGATGCGCCTGAAGCTGTTGCTTCTGCTTCTCCGGCAGCTCGCCATCCATCGCCATGCTCAGCGCTTGTTCGGCTTTTTTGCAGTTCATAACAACCCCCTCATTTCCTCTTGGATCAGTTTCCGGGCATAAAAGATGCGCGACATAACGGTTCCCACGCGGCATTTCATGGCCACGGCAATTTCACGATACGACAACCCTTCCACTTCGCGGAGCGTCAGCGCCATCCGATGCTCCGGGGTGAGTTTGTCCAGGGCGGCTTCAAACGCCTTCTGAACTTCGCTCTGCTCCACGCTGCGATCCGGACGCCAACTCTCGTCGGCCGGCAGCTCGATATCCGCTTCCGGCCCGTCGTCCCGGCGGGCGGACAACGACTCTTCGTGCCGGCGTCCTTTGCTGCGCAAAAAATCCAGGGAGGTATTGGTGGCAATGCGATACAACCAGGTGAAGAATCCGGCATCGGCCTTGAACGTGCCAATCTTGTTCCACGCCTTAACCCAGGTAATCTGGGCCAGTTCACGGGCATCCTCCGGATTCCTGACCACGTTGAAAACCACCCCGTATAGTCGTGCATGATACATCTTAACCAACTCCCCGAATGCGTGTTCGTCGCCGGTCTGAGCCTGTCGGGCCAGCCCCGATGCGATACGGGCTTCGTCCGCAGCGCTCTCCGGCATTGAATTAGACGACGATTCCGGGGTTGTATTCATTGCGTGCAGGGTATTTCAGCCGTTTGCTTTCGACAAGATTATTGGTCGGCGGGACGGCGGGCTTTCCAACCATAGGTTAGATAGCGTTCTTCCACCCCGCGGCCCTTCAAATCGATGACATAGAACCCTTCCGGAGTTCCTTTCCAGGAGCCCCTCCACCACTGGCCGCAAACGGCTCCGCCGGTGACGAACAGGACCTCGTTCATTGCAAGCTTCTCGGCCACATGCAGATGGCCTTGCAACACCAGGATCGGGTCGTAGCCGCGGAAGCATTCAAGGACTTCACCGGCATTGACGACCACCCGATTGGGCGGAGGCAGCTCTCCTTTCACCTCCGATTCCTTGAAATAACCGGTCTTCAATGGAATATGCGTCACGACGACGATCGGGGTGGACGTTTCCACGCCGGCCAAATCCTGCCGGAGCCAGGCGATTTGCGATTCTCCCATGCGCCCTTCATACGGCAACGGCCCGGAAGAAACCTCCACCGGATCGAGAAGAATAAAATGGTAGCCGTTGGTATCGAACGAGCGATAGGTAGATTCCACGCCGAATTTGCTGCGAAACACCGACCGGGGATCTGCCAGCGGCTGGCCATCTCCAAGCGGTTTGGCGGCAACCAAATCGTGATTTCCAATGGCCGCTTCGACCGGCGCTTTCAGCGCCTGCTGAAATTTAAAGTAAGCCTCCCAGCGCGGCGCCAGGACGTCGGCGCAGGATTCGAAGCCCTCGGTGATATAATCCCCGCCCCCCACAATCAAATCGGGGGTTTGTTCGTTGATCGCCTGTGCCGCCCAGTCGAGCGCTTGTGGGGTGTCCCATTCGGTGCGGGCATGGACGTCCGTGAAAAAGACAAAGTGAAGTTCATTCGTAGGCTCGCCTGCGATGGATGCATAGGCGCAGGCGAGCAGCAAAAGGCAAATGGAGGGCAAAGCCTTTCGGGTAATTTGCAATGGGCTAATCATGCACACGGTTCTTCCTTCCATATCGCCAATATACCACGCCGATGATCCCCATAAGAACCGCCAGCAGAAATCCCACTTGCACTTCATTCAGCCGCGTGATCAAGCCGGCGCTTACGGCGCTGACATAGATCGTTGCATCCATCTTCCGGCGCAAGGAGTCCACTACATTGGATTTCAAAGAATAGTGGGATTGTTTCAAGGTTTCAGGAAAATACTTCTCCGCAATCCGGTTTTCCCGGAAGGCCGCCAGATGGCCATACGAGAAAGAAGCGTCCTGCGCCGGGGTTTTTGAGATTAAGTGAAGATAGTGATCGCGCCGGTATAGATGCACGCGAATTTCATGCAGAAAAGGATCGGTGATCGGCGTGTAGGTGCGGAGGAATTCGCCATATTTCCGTGGATCATGAAAACGATCGAGCAACTCGGCCGCTTCCGTTGCCCGCCGGGCATCGAGGGTCTTCAACTCCGCCAACGTGAAGCGGGAATAAAAGAAGCCGGTCTCCGGATCGAAGTGACGGCATCCATATTCGCTCATTCCGTTTTCCTTGAATTGCAGATAGGACAGCGAAGGAATGCGCGAGGCATAAAGCTGCACCCGTTGCGGCGTGTTGAACAGGCAGAGGGCGGACAACAGGACTTGCGCGGCGGCTAATCCGCAACCCCATCGGACCGACCGCGGGTCGATCGGCCATTGGACAAACGCCGGCCGGAAACCGCCGGCTATTCCGATTTGAATCAAGGCGCTGGCCAAGGCATTAAACCCGATATCCCGGGCATCGAAGAAGCGACCCGGGGTCAGCCATTGGAGGATTTCGTCGCCCGTTCCAACCAACAACGCGATCAAGACCGCCAGCAGATAAATCAGTGGATCGCGGCATCGGCGGCTGAGCGCCCAAAAGACCAGGAGGCCCAGCAGGCCGTATTCGAAATAGTGAAACGACTCCTCGGGATTGGCGCGCAATTGCCAGGCGTTCCAGAGAAAAACGCCGGCGACGCCGATAATCCAAGGAAGCCGGGTGGTTTTGATCGTACGGCGCTCTCGGAACAGGCGGATCAGGGCATAACCGGTTCCAAGTCCGAGAGCGAAAATGACCGCCCACAAGAAGATGGCGCGGTCGCAAAAGCAGCCCAGCCAGGCCTGGAAGCTTCGCGCAAACGGAACGGCCAGGTAAATTGCGCCGATCCAACCGGCTACGGCCAGCCACGCCCCTCGCGAATCGTTGTTGGGGCGAAGCTGCGCCATGCCGTGTATTCCCCGTCGTCGTCCGTTAGCGGAGACGCCCAGTTGCCCGCGTGAGATAACGCAAACGTTCGATCATCGCCGGAGTCAGCATCCCCCACGTAAACCGCCAGCGCCAGTTGCCGCCCGCTACGCCCGGCGTATTCATCCGCGCATTCGAGCCCAAGCCCATGATGTCCTGCATCGGAAACACGGCCGTGTTGGCATGGGAGCGCATTCCCAATTCGATCAAATCCCAATGGATCTCATGGCCGTCGGTTCTAAGATATTCCAGGATGGTCCGGCGCTCTCTGTCGATCTCCTGCTGCGAACGCGTGCTCCCCTGCCCGGCCTGACTGTTGAACCAGCCGACAGTCGTGTCGTTGTCGTGCGTACCCGAATAGACCACGCAATTCGGCGGATAATTTTCCGGCCGGAACGTGGAAGCTTTGTCGTCATTGCCAAAGGCGAACTGAAGAATGCGCATGCCCGGGAATTTGAATTGATCGCGAAGCGCTTCAACCTGGTGCGTGATGATGCCCAGATCCTCGGCAATGATCGGCAAGGCGCCCAACTGGCGGTTCAATTCCTCGAAAAGCGAGGCCTTGGGGCCATCGACCCAATGGCCATGTATGGCGGTTTTTTCATGGGCCGGAACTTCCCAATACTGCTCAAAACCTCGAAAATGGTCGATGCGGACAATGTCCACCACCTCGAAAATCTTCCGCATGCGCGCCACCCACCAGGCATAACCCGTGTTGCGATGCACATCCCATCGATACAGCGGATTGCCCCACAACTGGCCCGTGGAGCTAAAGTAATCCGGCGGCACCCCGGCCACTACGGTCGGAAAACCTTTATCGTCCAGGTAATACAGTTCCGGATGCGCCCAAACGTCGGCGCTGTCGTGAGCGACGAAGATGGGAATGTCGCCGACCATCTTGATGCCCTTTTCGTGGCAGAACTGACGAAGCTGCGACCACTGATCGTCGAAAAGGAATTGGAGAATCTTGGCATTGCGAATTTCCGCGCGATACTGCTGCGCAGCCTTCTTGAGCGCATCGGCCTGGCGACCGCCCAATTCGGGTTCCCATTGCGTCCAGGGAATGCCGCCATGCGCATCCTTTAAGGCGACAAACAGCGCAAAATCGTCGAGCCAGTAGGCATTCTTGTCGCAGTAAGCGGCAAACGTTTTTTTCTTTGCAGCAGACGCATTACGGCTGAACGAGCGGCAAACGGCTTGCAATACGGCAAACCGGGCCTGAATGACGGGGCCAAAATCGACGCCGTCAGACGGAAAGACAGGATAAGACTTCAACTGGCTTTTTGTGAGGAGCTTCTCTTTCAGCAACAGATCAAAGCTGATCCATAAAGGATTTCCGGCAAAGGTCGAAAGCGATTGATAGGGAGAATCCCCATAGCTGGTTGGCCCCAACGGAAGAATCTGCCATAACCCCTGCCCCATTTCTTTTAGCTTCTCCACAAAGGCATACGCTTCAGGTCCAATTTCGCCAATTCCATAGGCGCCCGGAAGAGATGTAGGATGAAGAAGCACGCCGCTTGCCCGATCGAAATTCATTATAAAACCTCCATTAAAACGTTTTACTTGGCAGAAGATGTACCGCCAAACAGTCCCCTTGTCGAATCCTATTTTGCACTATGGCGCAAAAGTTGTAAAGGCCGCAGCCGTCCGTGACATTTGTCCTTTCATTGCCGGGAAGCCGGGGGTAGATTCCTGGCAATTACATCGAGCAGGAAGGATAGGTATGAAGTTTAAACTGGTTCAGGCTTTTACTTTGATCGAATTATTGGTCGTGATTGCCATCATCGCGATTTTAGCCTCGTTATTGCTGCCGGCGCTGAATTCCTCTCGCGTTCGAGCCTATGACGCCGATTGTTCGAACAATCTCCGCCAGCTCGGCGCAGGGCTCTACCGTTATGCCACCAGCCAGGGGGGCGGCTATTTCCCAGACTTTCAAACAACCACGCCGCCCCAGAATTATTCGGGTCCCCAACAAGCCCTGATCACGGCACTCCGCGAGGATATTCCGACCAATTCCCCCTCGTGGTACTGCAAACGACATTTGAAGCACGAAAACAAGGATGCCGGCGTCGAAATGAGCGCGGGTTCGATCGGGTATTATTATTGGGCCGGAGGTGCGGATATCAGCGCGGCAAGCAATGCCTGGAATACCGCCGGCTGGAGCACGAATACGCCGGCCGCCGTGTTAATGAGCGACCGTTTTGGCGGGAGCGCCGGCACGGAAGACCTTCAGTATCATGGAGGCGTTTCCAGCGACCTATCCCTGGACGAACCAGGCTCCATGGTCCTGCTCAGCGGCGGCAGCGTGATGAAAATATCCCCGCGGCAAGGCGTTCTGCAATAAGAGGCCAACGAGGATTCAGCCTTTAAAGATGATGAACTTCCGGCAGACGAAGTTGATCAGCAAGGCCGCGATGCCCTTCGTGACATAGGAGAAGGTCGTGCTTAGGTGGAAGACGCGGATCAGCAGCCAGCCAATGAACGTCCCGATGACGATGCTGATACCCGATACCGCGTAAAATAACGCCAGTTCCACCCACCAAGCATGCCGGCCGGCCTGGAACACCCAAAAGATATTGATCAGGTAAGCGGTCAGGTTCGAGAAGCAAAACGCGATGGCGGTGTTAATAATAAAACGACGCGACCTCGTTTGATCGTCGATGGGTTTGATCTTCAGTTTCAGCAACCGGGCCACCGGATCGTTATCCTTCATGGCTGGTAGAAATTTCCACGAAAGCGTGTAGAAAATGCAGACGTCCACGGCCGTAGCAACGCCGCCAGCCAACGCATACTTAATGAATTGAACCAACGGCCCTGCGTTATGAGTGGTAAACTGCATCCAAAGATCGTTTAGCATTTAAAACCCGCCTTTATTGAATCCGAAAGCTGCTATTTTCCTTCAATCCACGCACGGATTTCAGGAGGAAGCTCGGTGACTTGTTCGATGCGGCAGGCGACGTCGACGGTTTCGGTCGGAATGACCACTTCTTCGCCCGCCACGTGCCCTTCCAAAGACTTGGCCAACCGGGATTCCGACGATATGATGTGCAGCTTATCGTCCTGATCCCATTCGCCCAACAGATAATACTGTTCGGTATGCCCATCGGGATAGGAAAGCAACACCCCTGTGGCAATGCCCGCCTTGTCGCACGGCATGCCCTGGAAATCCGTGGGACGAACCATGTGCAGCATCCGTTCCAATTCCGACTTGCGCTTGAGCAGGAAGGACTGCATCTCCTTGGCCGCTTTGTACTCGAAATTCTCCCGCAAATCCCCATAGCTTCGCGCCACGCCGATTTCGCGGGCAATGCGCGGAATTTCCACATTCACGATCTTTTCCAGTTGGGCCTGACGTTCGCGATACATGCGCATGGACGTGGTCGGCGTCCGGGTCTCTTCCCCGTTTTTCTTCGCCACCAGCACCTCCACCAACTCGGGAAATTGCTTGATGACTTTTCCCATGACCGATTGCCGGTCCATCGGCGACCAGGCCGGAGAAACCTTGATTTTCTCCATAAATTCCTTGCGCTTGACGTCGCGCATCGGCTCGAAGGTAGCCTTGAGCCATTCTTTTTGCTCAAAGCGGTCGCGCAATTGGTTTTTGGCCTTCAACCGCTCGCCGTTGTAATCTTTTTCCAACTCGATTAGCATCAATTCCGATATGGCCGGTACGACCCCCAGGTTCCACGCCTGTATGCGGTCGAAATTGCGGGCTATCCATAGCAGCATTTCAACCTGGGCCGTCTGCGAAAGGATGGAACTTCGAAACAACGCCGCGCAATCGGCTTCCCGACCGTTTTCCAGCAATAACGTCATGGCATCGGTCAAAGAGCCCATCTCAAAACGCGGGACCAACGCCAGGATGCGATCCAGCGTGCGCTGGGCGTCCAGGGAAAGAAGAAACAGGAAAAACGGGCGAACCAACCGGCCCGGCAAATCTTTCAAGATGCGGAACATCGTGTCGTCATCGGCAAGACAGATTTCGCCATGAGCGCGCACCTGCAGGGTTTCGCCGTCGATCTGCAATTTTGCCGCCAGCATAACCGCGCGGATCAAGAGCCCGGAATGGCGCTTGCCGGCGCCTTTGATGACAAATGCCAGTCGATCGATCAGCACGTTGCGGGCGAAATCCGAAAGGCTTTCCAAGGCCGTCGTATCGTCCGAAACCTCGTCCACCATGCTCAGTACAGTCCCCATATCCCGCTCTGCGCCCAATTTACGGAACCAGTCGTCGTCGTGTGACTTTTCCTTGGCCAGCAGGCGCAGGGGTTCGGTGCGCTTGGAGGGAATCTCCACCAGCGGATCGTTCTTCAAGGCCTTGCGGGCGCCATCCCAGAAGCGTTTCCAATTGCTTTCATCCACCCCGGCGGCGGCCAGCCGAATCTGCAGCAGCGGGATGCTCAACGGGCCAAAGCTGCGCAAGGCAATGCGCACCACCTCGGCCGGATTCTCGTTAATCAACGTCTTCAACTCCTCCGGCTTACGCAGTTTGATCGCCATCAGATGATCTTCGCGAAGCAGCGACAAAACTTCCGCCGCATAGGCCAGCGACATTTGATGGCCCGGTTTGCTGTCGAAATCGATTTCGACGCGGGCATAAAAAGGATCCATCTTGCGGACCAGTCCCGCGCCCCAGGTTTTGTCGTAGACCAGGACATCAGGCTTCAGGGAAAACAAAATTTGCAGGCGGCGAATGCACTCCTGGGGAGCGAGGGAACGATCGAAACCGCTGTTCTCGATCAAGATACGATCTTCACGGCTGTCGCCAACCAAACGGGCCAAGGCCTCGCGAATCGGCGCCGCCTTTAAACCCCAGAGAGCCCGGACGTTCAAGACCAGCAGGCAGTTCCGGCGGTCTTTCCGCTCGATCAAAGCTTCCTGCAACGTTTCGGCCCAGACATTAGCCTGATCCGACTGCCCTTTTTTCCTGACGTCATCCAAAAATCGAAGCAGGTCCTTGACCGGAAGCTCCCGCTTCTCCAACTGAGCGAGAAACCAACTTTCCTGATCGACTTGTCCGACGGTATTTGTAGTATTTTCCATAATGCGCAAGCCTATTGACTGATGTTTTAAAAAGGTTATGCACAATGCATGAAAAGCGAAGTTTTGTCCACTTTCAATTTCTAAAAGGCGTAAGAACAGGGAGCTATTTGACAAAGCGAGGCGGCCGCCCCGCTGTGGAGATTCTCTTCCGGCAGAAAAGACCGTCTTAATATCGGGAGGGACGGCGGCCTCGCCGTCCTCTGGGAACTTCAAGCCGAATCGAGCTCGGACTACCGCATCTTCAACCGCAACTCCGAAAACCAGCCCAGGCTTTCCAGATTGGCCATTTCGCGGGCCATTTGATCGGAGATCGCTTGCAAGCTTTCGTCATTGATGGATAGGACCTCGCGGCTTTCCAGGAGGATGGACGCATAGGCTTCGGAAAAGTCGCTGTAGCCCTGATGCTGGATAAAGCAAAGATATTCCGCAAGCCGGATCACATGAATGGCGGCCAGATTCCGGTCGTCCTGGATATCCATATCATGATGATGCCCTATGGCATCCACCAAGTGTTTTGGAAAGTTCCATTTCATGGCAACCGCCCGCCCGACTTCCTGGTGCGTAACGCCCATGCAGGCTTCTTCCTCGTCGCTGAGGAGGGATTGCTTTTCAAAACGTTGAAGCAGCGCCGGCTGAAAACCGTCTTCGAAAAGGAATTGATGTTCGATGGCAATGCCCAGATCGTGCAGCAGCCCCATGATAAACGCGTCCAAGTTCCCCGAGCTGAAACGCGAGTTGTAGAGCAGCCGGGAAGCGATGGCCACGGCAATGCTATGCCGCCACAAGGCATTGGCCGAATAATCCGCAATGGTCGATGACGACTTCAACAGCGATGATACCGTCGAAGAAAGAATGATCTCCTCGGCCACGCCGAACCCGATGCGTACGATGGCATCCTTGAGGCTGTCTACGCGGTCCCGATTCTCCGTGGCAAAGTACACGGAATTGGCCGCACGAAGCAACCGCGCGCTGGTTGACTTATCCATCTCGCAGATGGTCGCCAAATCGCCGGCATGCGCTTTGGGATCGCGGCTGACGCTCAAAAGCCGCACCAAAACGGACGGAATCGTCGATAACTCGCTTCGTTCCAATCCCTGCAGAACCTTGTCTAGATTTTGCTTTTTCCCTTTCACTCAAATCCCCCCAAAAAAAACTTGTTAATTAGCATGCTGCCATCTTAGTAAGCAAAAAACGTACCATAGACTTCAAATTGTAGTGGTTTACGGCCAGAAGAGGCCAGGTTATGCGCAACCTATTGATGCGGAGCAATCTTTTGTAGAGCGGTTTCGATGGCGTGCCAGCCCAGTGTCGCACATTTGATACGAAGGGGATATTTCTTCACACCTTCGAGAGCAATCAGATCCCCGGCTTGCTCCGGATCCATAGGGTGATCCCCCCTCATACTGGCCAAAAAACTCCGGATGACGCCCCGGGCTTCCTCGATGGGTTTGTCGATGACGCTTTCGGTCATCATGGAAGAGGACGCCATACTGATGGCGCAACCCTTGCCGTCGAACCGCACCGACTGAACCACGCCGTCCTTAACGGCGGCCGTCAATCGGATGTGATCGCCGCAGAGGGGATTTTCCTCGTCCATGAGCACTTCTTCACTGGCAATCGGCCCGTAGTTGCGGGGGTGCTTGTAATGGTCGAGGATGATGTCCTGGTATAACGCATCAAGATCCATGACTGAAATATTCCTTTGCTTCGAGGATGGCATCCACCAATTGATCGATTTCGCAGGGCAGATTGTAGATGTACAAACTGGCCCGGCTGACGGCGGGAACGCCCAGCTTCCGCATGAGCGGCTGGGCGCACATGTGTCCGGCGCGGATGGCGACTCCGGCTTGATCCACAAATTGAGCCAAATCGTGGGGATGGACATCGTCCAAAATAAACGATATCGCGCCGCTACGTTCCGGCGCGCGCCCATAGATCTTAAGCCCCGGAATGGGCGTCAATTTTTGCAGGGCGTAGTGGGTTAGTTCCTGCTCGTACTTCTCGACCTGCTCCATGCCAATGCCCATCAGATAATTGACCGCCGCGCCCAGGCCAATGGCGCCGCTGATGTGCGGCGTGCCGGCTTCGAATTTCAAAGGGAGATCGGCCCACGTCGAGCCTTCGAGGGTGACCTTGTTGATCATCTCCCCGCCGCCCATAAACGGATCCATGATTTCGAGGACGCTTTCCTTGCCGTAAAGAACGCCGACGCCCGTCGGCGCCATCATCTTATGCCCGGAGAACGCCAGGAAGTCGCAATCGAGGGCCTGCACGTCGATGGGCATGTGCGGAACGCTTTGCGCGCCGTCCACCAGCACCAGCGCGCCGGCCCGGTGGGCGTCGGCAATGATTTCCTGGATCGGATTAACCGTCCCCAACACGTTGGAGATATGCACGACCCCGACCAGTTTCACCTTGGGATTGAGCAACCGGCGATAGGCCTCGAGGTCGAGCGTGCCATCCTCGAGCACCGGGATAAAACGCAGCACCGCATTTCGTTCCTTGGCCAGAATCTGCCAGGGCACCAGATTGCTGTGATGCTCCATCTCCGTCAGGATGATTTCGTCGCCGGCCTGGATGTGCCGCCGTCCCCAACTGTACGCCGCCAAATTGATGCTCTCCGTCGTTCCGCGGGTATAGATGACTTCGCGCTCGCTATGGGCATGAATGAACTTGACCACCCTCCGGCGCGCTTCTTCAAAATGCTGCGTAGCCTCGTCCGCCAGCAGATGCAGGGAGCGATGCACATTGGCATTGCAGATTTGATAGTAATCGCACAACGCGCAGACCACCACGGACGGCTTCTGCGTCGTGGCCGCGTTGTCGAGATAAGCCAGCGGCTTATCCTGGTGTATTCGGCGGTTCAGAATCGGAAAATCCTGGCGGATTTTCGCGACGTCAAACCCCTGCCCTTCGTCACCGGTTACGCCCAGACATTTTTTGCAGATGCAGCATTCACTCATTTTTTTCGCGGGCTTTCGTCCGCGCTCCACGCCTTGGTCAGACCAATACGAAAATCTTGTCGCCTTCCACTTTCACATCATAGGACGGAATCGGACGCACCGCCGGCATGCTCAAATTCCGCCCCGTCCTCAAATCGAATCGCGCGCCGTGCAGCGGACACATAATCTCATGGTCCGTAATATCCCCCAGAACCAGCGAGGCTTTTTCATGACTGCACCAGGCGCTGATGGCAAACCATTCCCCCTCCTTCTTGATGAGGCAAACCTGCTCGTCCTCATCCAGCTCCACCACCTTGCGGTCCGTCGTTTCAAATTCAGCCATCGTTGCGACTTCGCGCCATTGCTTCATAGCTTTCGCCCCACTGTTCACTAATTACTGATCACTGTTTACTGATCACTGATCACTGTTTACTGATCACTGTTTACTGATCACTGATTACTGATTACTGATCACTGATTACCGATCACTGCCCACCGCTTCCCATCTTCTCCTCAATGCGCTCGCGCACTTTCTCCCGGACCGGCTCAACGGGAATTTTTTGAACGATCTCCTCAAAGAACCCTTTCAGCAGAATCTTCCGGGCTTCGTCGTTGTTCAGCCCCCGGCTGCGCAGATAGAAGACTTCCTCCTCGTTGAGATTCCCGATGGTGGAGCCGTGGCTGCACTTCAAATCGTCGGTATCGATTTGCAACCCCGGCAGGGAATCCGCGCGGGCGCCGTCATCGAGCACCAGATTGTTATTTTTCTGATAGGCATCCACCCCGTTGGCGCCGGGGCGCGCGATGATCATGCCCTGATACACGGAATAGGCCTTGTCCTTCACCGCCCCTTTGTAGAGCAGGTTGCTGTAGGTTTTTGGCGCGGAATGCACCTGCAAGGTCTTCTGATCGTAATGCTGTTTCTGCGTTCCGATGTACATGCCGTCCAATTCCGCTTCGGCCCCTTCGCCGGCCGTATCGCAACCCAGCAGCATCTTGCTCACGCGCCCGCCGAAATGCATGGCCACCCAATTCAATTTGGCCGCGCGGGCCACAAAACCCCAGTCGCTCGAAAGATGATAAACCGATTTGCCCCATTCCTGCAGGCTCGTCAGATTCATGACGGACGACTCGTCCAGGTAAACCTCCCGCGCGGTCACGCTCAGGAAACGCGCCGTATCCGCCGACGCAAAATGCTCCATCATCGAAACCCGGCTGCGCGCGCCGACCACGGCGATCGTGCGGGGCATGAAGATCCTGCCGTCCGGCGGATTAATATACCGGATTAAAATACCTTTTTCCAGTTGGGTGTCGGCCGGGACATCGATGAAAAAGCCTACCGTCCAAAAAGCTTCGTTGAGCGCCTCGTATTTACCGGGAGGCACTCCCCGCGCCTGCCCTTGCAAATACGGCGACAACCGTTCCGGGTATTGCTCCGCGGCCTCGGCCAGGGTCATTACGCGCAGGCTCTTCCGGGCCAGGACGCCGCTGACATCCTGAATCGCATAGCGGTCGCCCTCGACCGTCGCCACCACATCGAACCACGCATTCCATTCGCCGGCCGTTAACGCGCCAGCCGCGTCGTACCGGTCCATCGGCGTCATATCCTTGAACGGGAATCGGGCGGGATCCGTACGCCGCCATTCTTCGTCCCGGGCGGTAGGCAGCGGAATGGCCGCATACCGGCGGAATGCCGCCCGCCGCGCTTCGCACAACCATTCCGGTCCATCGTTCAACCGCGCCAGAAGCTCTTCATCGAAGCCGGCAACCAGCTCTTCTTCCCGGATTTCCATTGTGTTCGTCATCCTTCTCAACCTCCTGATCAGCCGACGCTGTGCTCGAGCTTCATCTCCAGCAGTTTGATGGCCTCCACGGCAAACTCCAGCGGCAACTGCTTGAAGACCTCTTTGCAGAATCCGTTCACGATCAGCGACACCGCATCCTCTTCGTTCAAACCGCGGCTCTTGATGTAAAAGAGTTGATCCTCGCTGATCCTCGACGTCGTCGCTTCGTGCTCGATGATGGCCGAGCCGTTTTCGGCTTCCACCACCGGAAACGTATTGGCCGAGCATTGGCCGCCGATCAGCATCGAATCGCACTGCGAATGGTTCCGGCAGCCGAACGCCGTCGGCAAAATCTTGACCAAGCCCCGATAGCTGTTGCACGACTCCCCGGCCGAGATGCCCTTCGAGACGATCGTGCTCTTCGTGTGATTGCCGATGTGGATCATCTTCGTCCCGGTATCCGCCTGCATCCGGTTGTTGGTCAGGGCCACCGAATAAAATTCGCCGGTGGAGTAATCGCCTTCCAGTACGCAGCTCGGATATTTCCAGGTGATGGCCGAGCCGGCCTCGACCTGCGTCCAAGAGATTTTAGAACGCTCGCCGCGGCAATGGCCCCGCTTGGTCACGAAGTTATAAATGCCGCCCCGCCCTTCCTTGTCGCCGGAATACCAATTCTGCACCGTGGCATACTTGATCTGCGCATCTTTCAGCGCGATCAATTCCACGACGGCCGCATGAAGCTGGTTCGTATCGCGCATCGGGGCCGTGCAGCCTTCTAGATACGACACATAGCTCCCCTCGTCGGCCACAATCAGCGTCCGCTCGAATTGGCCCGTTTGCAGCGCGTTGATCCGGAAATAGGTCGACAACTCGATCGGACACCGCACGCCCTTCGGCACGTAGCAGAAGGAGCCGTCCGTGAAGACCGCCGAATTCAACGAGGCATAAAAATTGTCCGTGTACGGCACGACCGAGCCCATGTACTTCTGCACCAGCTCCGGATGCTCGCGAACCGCCTCGGAGAACGAACAGAAGACGATGCCAAGATCCCCCAGCATCTTCTTGTGGGTCGTCGCCACCGACACGCTGTCGAACACGGCATCCACGGCCACGCCTTCCAGCCGGTTATGCTCCTCCAAAGGGATGCCCAGCCGTTTGAACGCTTCCTGCAATTCCGGATCGATCTCGCCGGGCTTGTCGCTTTTCGGCTTCGGCGCCGAATAGTAGCGAATGTCCTGATAATCGATCGGCGGAAACGTCAGGTGCGCCCAGCGCGGCTCGGTCTTCTTCAGCCACCAGCGGTAAGCCTTCAACCGCCATTCCAACATCCATTCCGGCTCCCCTTTTTTTATGGATATATGGCGAATGACGTCCTCGTTCAGCCCCTTGGGAACGGTGTCTTCCTCCACGGGCGTCACAAAGCCGTATTTATATTCGTCCATCAATCCGCTCGGGGTTTCCGTTGTGCTCATAAAATCGTCCTCTTCCTACACTTCGACTACTTCCTGCCCAAATTGCTCCCGCACCCAGTCGTAGCCCTTTTCTTCGAGCTGCTTGACCACCTCCGGGCCGCCGGAGAGCACGATCCGCCCATCCATCAGGATGTGCAGATGATCGGGTTTGATATAGGTCAACAGTCGCTCGTAGTGCGTAATGACCAGCAGGCCCAGATTCGGCCCCATCAGTTTGTTCACGCCTTTCGCGACCACCTTCAGCGCGTCGATGTCGAGCCCCGAATCGGTCTCGTCCATCACCGCCAGCGACGGCTTCAAGGTGAGCATTTGCAGAATCTCCATCCGCTTCTTCTCGCCGCCGGAAAAGCCATCGTTCAGGAACCGGTTTAAAAAAGTCTGATCGATTTCCAGATAATCCATGTTGCCGCGCAATTCCTTCAGGAACTCGGAGGCCTTCGGCTTTTTATCGCCGCGTACGGCATCGAGCGTGGTTTTGAGAAACTGGGCGGCCGTCACGCCGGGCAGGGCCACCGGATATTGAAATGCAAGGAAAACGCCCAGGCGGGCGCGTTCTTCGGGTTCCATGTCGAGCAGGTTCAGGCCCTTGTATACGATCTCGCCCCCGGTCACTTCGTAGCCGGGATGCCCCATGATCACGTTGGCCAGCGTGCTCTTGCCGGAGCCGTTCGGCCCCATCAGCGCATGCGTCTCGCCCAATCGGATGCCTAAATTAACTCCCTTAAGGATCGGCTTGCCTTCCACGGAGGCTTGCAGGTTTCGGATCTCAAAATCGTATGTCGCTTCACTCATGCTCATGTTCTCCCGTTGCCTTTAAATATCGAAACCCAACTCCAGGCGGATTTCCTCGGTCATCTTGTCAGGGCCCCAGGGCGGGTCCCACACCAATTGTACATCGACTTCTTTAACGCCCTTGATCGCCTTCAACGCCTGACGAACCTGATACAACAGCGTCGGGCCATAAGGACAAGCCGGCGACGTCAAGGTCATGCGGACCAGCACATCGCCGCCCGGCTTTACGTCAACCCCATAAACCAGGCCCAAATCCACGATATTCGCCTGCAGCTCCGGGTCGAAGACGAAGCGCAGCATTTCCATTGCCGTTTCTTCCGTCAGCGTTCCTTCTCCGGCTGCTGTTTCTTTATTGGCTTTGTCTTCTTTCATTTCAAATCGCCCCCACAGAAAGCTTTTGATTTCGAAACGATGCCAGCGAGCGCCCGAACATGTAACGCACCATTTCGTTCTGAACCTTGAAGACCGGCTGCTTGATGTTGCACGTAGAATACTGCCCGCATTTCGCCGGGTCTTCCTGGCAGACCGTAATGTGCATCGGCCCATCGATCGCTTCCACCACGTCGCCCAGCCGGATATCTTCCAGCTTCTTATGCAGCCGATACCCGCCCTTGGCGCCATGTACTGACTCGACCAGCTCCGCCTTCGCCAGCGATTGCAGCACCTTGCTCAGCAGCGGCTCGGAGATCGAATACAGGTGCGCCATTTCGTTCACCGACGCCAGATCGGCCTTGGGATGCGAGTCCATGTGCATCAAGGCCATCAGCCCATATTCAACTTTCTTGCTCAGCTTCAGCATACGCTTATCTCATATTGGACCAATTAAGTCCGCTTTTGTTGGAAATAAAAACGCGTTCTAAAACGCGTATATTCAACCTTCGTTGATACAATACATGGTCATTTTCGTTTGTCAAACGAGATGCAGAGCTTTGGCCGCCTCGCCCGCATCCTATCCTGGCCGATTTTTCCAACCATTGGAAAATTCCGTCCGAGTTTTTCCAACGATTGGAAAACCTTGTCTACAGGCCCTCTTTCAACGGGTATGATTTCCGCAACATTCCGCATGGGGAGTACATTCTCTTGAAAATTACGATCTTCGTTGTCCTATGGTTGGTCGTTGCGAGTTCTGCCTTTTCCGCCGATTTCTTTGTCTCCACGAATGGCGCGAATAGTCCGCCGTACACGAATTGGACGATGGCGGCGCGCGTCATTCAGGATGCGATCGATTTGACCCGCGCGGGCGACACGGTCTGGGTGAACGACGGGATCTACGAAACCGGCGGACAGGTCGTCAACGGGTTGCCCAACCGGCTGGCCATCACGAATCCGATTACGGTGCGAAGCGTCAACGGCCCCTCCAACACGATCGTCCGGGGCGCCGGCCCGCGCGGCAACTCCGCCGTGCGGTGCGTCTACCTGCATTTCGATGCGACGCTCTCGGGCTTCACCTTGACGAATGGGCACACGACCGTGACGAATCTGTGGTCCGGCTATGCGGCGGGCGGCATCTACGCCGGCGTCAGGTCGGTCATTTCCAACTGCATCGTCACCGGCTGCCAGGCGGATTATGCGGGCGGGGTCTATAACGGGATCATGATCGACTGCACGATCGCCGGCAACCTGGCTTCGAACATGGGCGGCGGGGTCTACAATGGAGTGCTCACCAATTGCGTGATCGAGGGCAATCGGGCGGAGTCCTGGGGCGGCGGCGCTTATAATGTCTCCTTGTCGCAATGCCAGGTCCTGAACAATCAGGGATACAGCGGCGGCGGCCTGCATTCCGGTTCGGCGCAGAACTGCGTGTTCGACGGCAACACGGCAACCTATCAGGGCGGCGGGGCGAACAACGCGCGCCTGCTGAACTGCACGCTGGTAAGCAACACCGCGGACTACGGCGGAGGGGCCTATCAAGGGTCGGCCACCAATTCGATTTTGTATTACAACTCCGCCGGCCTCGGCGGCGCCGATTACGAGGGCGCCCTCTTGTCCTATTGCTGCACGCGCATCCCGCCCGGCAGCGGCGCCGGCAACATCACCAACGCCCCCGATCTGATCGGATTGGGCGACGGGAATTACCGGCTTATGCCCGCATCGCCTTGCATCGATGTGGGAACCAACAACCACCTTTCGGTCGATCTGGACGGCGCGCAACGGATTCAAGCCGCCAAGAGCCCGGCGCTCATCGTCGATATGGGCGCTTATGAATACAGCCCCAACCACCCTATCCATTACGTGGCGTTGGGCGGTGCGAATATTTTCCCCTACGATAATTGGTCGCGCGCGGCCAACCGCATCGAAACCGCGGTCGAGATTGCGGTTCCCGGCGACAAGGTGATTGTGAGCAACGGCACGTATAATGCCGGCGGCGGCGTGATCCAAGGGCAAATGACCAACCGGGTGGCCATCACCAAGGCCGTCCTGGTCGAGAGTTTTTCGGGTCCCGACGCCACCACCATCGTCGGAGCCGGCCCACTGGGCGATGCGGCGGTGCGGTGCGTTTATCTAACCAACGGCGCCCAATTGGTCGGCTTCACGATCACGGGCGGATGCACCCGCACCAGCGGCGTCTGGAACCAGGAACAGGTGGGCGGCGGCATTTTCTGCGACGGCGACGCCGTCATCTCCAATTGCGTCGTCATGAACAGCGCGGCGTACAACAGCGGCGGCGGCGTTTATGGCGGACGGCTTTATCGTTGCACCTTGACCAACAATCTGGCCGTGATGAGAGGCGGAGGCGCCTATGCCAGCCGGCTACAGGATTGCACGCTCGTCAACAATGCGGCGGAAGACGGGGGAGGCGGAAATGCCTGCCAGGTTTATGGCGGCCTGATTTCCGGCAATGCGGCCACCAACGGCGGCGGGCTCTACGAATGCGAAACTCATGACGCGCAGATCACGCACAATTCCGCCGTCATGACC
This sequence comes from Lentisphaerae bacterium GWF2_57_35, assembly GCA_001804865.1. Lineage (GTDB taxonomy): Bacteria > Verrucomicrobiota > Kiritimatiellia > CAIQIC01 > GWF2-57-35 > GWF2-57-35. The sequence goes on along the minus strand of MHBK01000004.1, from coordinate 42,679 downwards.
GGCGGCGGCATTTACAACAACAGCCAGCGATCCAGCTCCAACTGCCTGATCGCACATAACTCGGCGGGGATGAACGCCGGAGGCGCCTATCGGATCGATGCCACGGACTGCGTCGTCAGCAATAATCTGGCCGGTTACAATACGGGCGGCCTGCTCTACGGAACGTTCCGAAATTGCGTCATTACGCACAACACCTCCACGAATCTGGTCGGCGGCATCGGCATGGCCACGGCGCTCTGGTGCCGGATCACGTTCAATGCCGCCGTGGAAAGCGGCGGCGGCGCCTACAACAGCATGGTCGTGGATTCCCTGCTCCAGGGCAACAGCGCCCGCTACGGCGGCGGGGCGCAAAACTGCATTCTCTCCAACTGCCTGGTCGCCCAGAATGCCGGGGAAAATGGCGGCGGCTTGAATCAGGGCTTCGCTTATCGGTGCGTATTCAGCAATAACACGGCCACGGAAGGCGGCGGCACTTACATGGCGTCCACCTGGGACTCGTCGTACGTCAGCAACGTCGCCTACTTCGGCGGCGGCGCCTTTGGGGGCCGAATCGACCGGGGCTGGTTCGTCGGCAATTGCACCACCGGCGTCGGCGCCAACACGGGCGGCGGAGCCCTGGGCAGCGTGATGTCGAATTGTGTGCTCATGCATAACCGCGCCAGCGTGGGCGGCGGCATGTCCGGCGCCATGTGGGGCTGGGGAAGCGGCGGCTCGCTATGGAATTGCCTGATTGCGGAGAACCATGCCGGGCACAACGGCGGCGTGATCGGCACCTGGCTGTACAATTGCACCGTCGTCAGCAACACCGCCGCCATGAGCGGCGGCGGCGTCAACGATTCGGTGGCCGTGAATATCATCTCGTATTACAATGTCTGCAGCAACCAGCCGGAATTTAACAACCATAACAACCTGTATTACTCGGACGAATCCTGGTCCAACGCCTGCACCTGGCCGGCCCCGGCGGCCGGGTCCCATTTCATCACCAACGCGCCGCTGTTCGAGCCGGCCCAGCCCTACCGTCTTTCCACCCATTCGCCATGCGTCGATACCGGCCACGAACAAAATTGGATGGCCCAGGGCCGCGACCTGGACGACAACCCTCGCATCCTCAGCACCAACGTCGACCTCGGTTGCTACGAATACGTCCCCACCCCTTACGAGGACTGGAAACTGGCCTACTGGCATCAGCTTCATCCCCCCGAAGGCGATCAATCCGCCGACCCCGACGTCGACCGCATCGGGAATCTGATGGAATACGCCCTCGCTCTCAACCCCACCCTCTACAATACCGAGCCGACCTACTCGATCGGAATGACCAACCTGCCCCAGGGAACCTATGGCGAAATCCGCTACGCTCAGCGCGCCGGCCTCACCAACGCAATCCTCCTCGTTGAAGCCAACTCCAATCTACTCGCCCCCCTCTGGCAAAGCGGAACGAACGTAACCGAGACCATCGACATCCACCCCACCGGCGCTCTGGAGCGCGTGACGACCAGACTCAAAAAATCGGCCGACGAAGAGCCGGTTCTCTTCTTAAGACTCAAGGCCCTTTCTTCGTATTGAAGCACCATGGGTGCATCTTGACACGGCCTCCGCGCATATGAATAAGAATCCACGTCCTTACGGACGCGGCTACGTAGCCGCCGGCGTAAGCCGGTGGTTTCTTTCCAGTGCCAGACGTTGAGGAGGGGCCGTGTCAAGATGCACCCATCACCCTTCGTCCGCCATCGTTTTTTAGGAATTTAGAACAACGCGGTTACGCTGAACCCGACCGATTGCGAATAACTGCCCTCGATGCGCGTGGGATAGATGCCCTCCTCCAGGCGTCCGTCAAAGGAGCGATCCTGAGAATCCAGGTATATATAATAGACGTCCAGGGTCAGCCGGTCCCAGGCGTACCCGGCGCCAACCGTATAGATGTTGCGATTATACAGGGGCAACGAATAGTCGGCGGTGTCTTCGGGAACCGGACTCGGATCGTAGATATAGCCGCCGCGCAGGCTAAGCCGGTCGGTGACGGCATATTCCACGCCGAGCTGGTAGCGCCAGACATTTTCCCAATCCGTCCGAACGGTGCGCTTGTCCGTGCCCAACAATTCCGGATCGTCCAACGCGACGACCACCTGGTCATAGCTCTTCCAACCGGTGTAAACGGCGCCCAGATTGACGGTCCAACGGTCGGCCGGCGCGAGGGAGATGCCCGCAAAAAGAAAGTCGGGCAGCTCGAGTTCGCTCTCGGCATCCGTTGAGCCGTAATCGATTTCGGCTTTACCTCGCACATGCTGCTTGATTCGGCTTTGATAGGACAGGCCTAACGCCGCCTTCTCATGCAGGCGATAGTGCCCCGCCACATTGTATCCATAGCCCCAGGATTCGCCCTTCAGGGTCAGCTCCATATCGGGGCCGCCAAACGGATCCAACACTTTCTGTTTTTGTTCCATATCGAACCACATGGCCGTCGCGCCGACGGCCACCGACAGCTCTTCGGTCACCTTGAACGCCACATTGGGATTCACATTCATGGACCGAATAACGCCGCTATAGAAGCTATACCGGCCCGGCCAGTCCGAAGGGTACTCCGTGCCCAATCCAAACCGGGAATAGATGCCCACGCCGGACCAGAAGCGGTCGTTGATCTGCATGGTCGCATAAGCGTTGGGGACGGGAAAAACGGAATCCTCCGTTTTGGCGCTGACATCGCCTTCGGGCGTGGACAGAACCAGTTTCGCGGATGGACGGGCGAAGAGGCAGCCGGCCTCCACCTGAACCCCTTTCAATTGGGTGATGCCCGCAGGATTATAAAAGAGCGCGGAAGGGCGGTCGGCTTGTCCGGTGGCTTCTTCGCCCATCGCGACTTGTGAGGCGCCGCCTTCATACAGCGAAAAGTCAGACCAGGCTTCAGGGGCCATCAGAACCGTTCCAACAGCGGCCGCCCCCAGCATGAACCGAAGACCTATTTGCATCATGGACTCCTTTCTTTGCAGTTATGCCCGTTGCGGATTCGCAACCGGCGCAGATTCCAATACCACCAGCGTAATGTCGTCGCTCTGCTCACAGTCGCCCCTGAACAGGGAAACTTCGTTATGGAGACAGGCCAGCAACGACTCTGCCGGTTTGGCGCCAACGCGCTGCACCGTCTCCACGAGCCGCTCAAACCCAAATTCCTCCCCCTGGGCGTTGAAGGCTTCCGTCACGCCATCGGTATAAAGAACGATCTTGTCCGAGAGCCCCAAGGTGAAGGAGCTTTCGTTCAATTGCTCCTTGATGTCCGGTAGGATTCCCATCACCAAGCCGCCGCTGCGGATGGCTTCGACAGACCCGGTTTGTGCGCGATAGACCAGGATATGCTCATGGCCGGCGCTGCAAAATCGCATGATGCGCTCCTCAGGCGTCCACTCGAGATAAACCAGGCTCACAAACAGGGAGCCGTCGGTATTGCAATGCAGGAAGTGATTGGTTTTGGCCATGAGATCGCGGAGGCCCAGCCCTTCTTGAGCAAGGGCCAGGATGGTGGTTTTGACCATGGCCATGGCCAGCCCCGCGCCCAACCCTTTGCCGCTGACATCGCCAATCGTAATGCCCAGCTTGCGGCGGCCGTCCGCCAGCGTGCGTTCAATGAAGTCGTAGTAGTCGCCCCCGATTTCTTTGGCCGGCTCCATAAATCCGGCCAGGGTCAGGCCTTCGAAGAGCGGCGCTGCTTTGGGCAGCAGCCCCATTTGAATGCTGCGCCCCAGCTTCAACTCCTGTTTGATCCGGTCCTGTTCCACCAAGTCGCGGACCAGGCGGGCATTTTGTATGGACACGGCCGCCTGCACGCCAAAGGAGCGCATCAAATCCAACTCCGCTTCGCCAAACACTCCACTGGCCAGGCGGTTGTCCAGGTATAGACATCCCAAATATTTGTCCGGCTTGCACAAGGGTACGCACAGTGCCTGCTTGACGCCCTGGAACTTCAGCTCCTTGCCGGCCTTGGTGTCTTCGTTCGCTTCAGCGCTGCGGGCCGTTTTGGTTTGCTCGACTTCGCCAACCAGGGACTGACTGATCCCGCTCTCCTCCAACTTGGGCAAGGCCATACAGCGCTCCGGGTCCATGGAACGGCGCAGTTCCAATTGGTCCTGGTCGTTGTAGAGCAACAGAAAGCTTCGTTCGGCGCCGGTGACCTGCCGGGCATAATCCACGATCTTGTCCAATACTTCCTGGGAGTCGAATACGGAGCCGATGGTTTGCGTCACGGAAAGCAGGGATTCGAGATGCCGCTTGTAGGTCAAAACCGACCGCGATTCCAAGTCGGACAAGTTCGGCTGGTATTTTTTAATCAGCTCATCCACATGCCGGCCATCCTTGACGTCCTGGCATTGGACAAACAGGTCGCGTGCTTCGAGCAAATCTTCGAAGGCCCGGGCATCCCGGGGCTGGGCTTCCAACCGCAATTCCGCCGATTCCATCTTGATCCAGGCGATGCGGTAAATATCTTCGCTTTGCTTCCGCAGATATTTCAAACCCTTTTCCCAATAGGTCATGGCCTGGCGCCGACGCCCGGTCAGCCAGCAATACGTTCCATTCACCTGGAAGGCCCAGCCCAGAATGTATTTGAACTTCCGTCCCCATTGCAGCGACCTGCGGCACAAGGCAGCGGCTTGGGATAAATAGGCTCTTCGCTGATCCGGCGAGAGCGCGGCATGGCGAAGGCAGTCAAGATACACCTGCGAAGCCATCACGAGGCTCCAAAGCGTCCAGAACCCCGAATTAGGCTCCTTCAATATGTTCAAGGCCTCTTGGATAAGATTCATCGCCACCGGGTATTCGCCCTGCCGAACGTGACAGAACGCTTCGACCACAATTCCCATGGGAATGTCCTGCTCGGAGTGGCATTCCACCGATATCCGGTTGGATTGCTCGATTTCCGCGAAGGCCTGCGGGTCCAGCTCGCCGATAAAACTTTGCAACCAGCGTTTGTTGAACATGCCCCAGGCAATAACCTGCCGCATTTGGGCATCCTCTCCCAAGCGCTGCAAGGCCCGGGAAATTTCGATGCCCTTCGTAATGCGGCCTTGTTGAAAGTAAAGATAACTGGCCACGACATAGGCAATGCCCATGGTATAGTATTCGCCCAGCCCCTGCAGGCTGGCAATCGCGCTCTCGGCATGCCGCAGGCCCATTTCCGGTTTGTTTTCAACTTGCGCCAAGGCCTCGTAATAAGTGTCCACCGAGGCTTCGAGCGCGCGACTCTTCAGCTTTCGGGCCATGATTCCACCGAGGGCCAGAGCGCGGCGGGCGAGCCAGGGGAGCGGCACGGTAACCCAAACGATGGCTCCGGAAATCTGCAAATGCGCCGTGGTCTCGCAAACGCCCTTGCGTTCCGCGTAATTCAGCGCCTTGAGATAGGCGTGCATGGTTTGCGCAAGACGTCCGCTAAAATATACAACATAGGACAGCCGCTTGAGCAGTCGCAGGGCCGTGAGCTGGCGAGGGTCCTCGCATAGTTTGCGGTTGATGAAAATACGGGGCAGGAGAATGTGCAGGAATTGCTCGAATACTTCCTTGACCAGCGCCAATCCAAACGCGATCGGCGAGTTCGGAATATGAATTTCGAATCGTCGCAGCACCTGCATGATAACCGCCGCGCTGTCCTGAATGTTTCCCTGGTCAAACAGGGCGTCCGCCTTGACCGCCAGGATGGCGACTAAGCGATGCGGGGCGATGCGCTCGGCCAGCGCCTCGCCATGACAAAGGATCTCCAGCGCCATTTCCGGATGCCCGGCCAGTCGATGCATTTCTCCCAAGGGCTCCAGCACGTCGAGGTAGCGCTCGTCCTGGGTCTGGCCTCTTTGCTCCAGAATCCGGTGGGCGGTTTCAAACGAATGGGCCGCCAATTCATAGGCGAGAGCTTGCCGGGCCTTGATGCCCGCACGGATGCTGTATTCCAGGGCCTTGTCGCTGGCGGCATGCGCCTGGCGGTAGTGGTAGGCCAGTTCGAAGACCGGACGGTCCAGGTCCCCGGAGCTGAGCGTCTCGATCAGCGTCGCAATTTTCAGGTGCAGGGGGCCGCGCTGCTCATCGGAAATGCGCTTGTAAAAAGCCTCCCTCACGCGGTCGTGAACAAAATGCACATGCTCATTGCCGGTCAAATCCTGTTCCAACACTTGCTGGCTGATGGCATTTTCCACCGCTTGGCGAACTTCCTCGATATGCAATTGAGCCAACTGCGCCAGCACCCGGGCGTCTATTTCGTTCCCCAGCATGGCCGCATAGGAAAGCAAGTTGGCTTCCACGTCGGGCAACAGGCTGGCGCGCCGCAGGACAATCTCCACCGCATTTTCCGGCAGGGAGCATTGCGCGATTTCCTTTTGATTGTAATGCACGCCGTTTTCATCCATGCGTACCAGGCCCTGCTCCACCAGGAAGCGCAACAGTTGCATGGCGGAAAAGGGATTCCCCCGGGCGCGGTCCTGCACCACGCCGGCCAACCCCTCCACCGCCTCCTCGCTTTCCGAAAACACCTGCGCCACAAGCCGGCGAAGGGCGGCGGGCTCCAAGGGTTGCAGGGAAAGGGAATTGGCCTGGAGCCGCTTTTGCAGGGCTTCGATCCTGACGCTGTCCCCGCCTTCGGCAGTGCGATAGCTCAGCAGAACCAGCAAGGGCTTGTTCGAGACTTTTTCGCAAAGGCGCTCCAACAGTTCCAGACTGCCTCCGTCCGCCCATTGCAAATCGTCAAAGAAAAGAATGGCCGGCCGGCGTTCCTCGCCCAGCACGCCCAGAAAATTCAGCGCCGTCATCATGAAGCGCGTTTTTTCCTGATCCTGTTCGATGGGCGCCAGCTCCGGCAGGACGCCCAAAAGCTCCGCCGCCGCAGGGGTAATCTTCAGCAACTCCCCCCCCAAACCGCCGACCGAGGCATGCAGGCGGGCCATCAACGTCGTGCGGTCCTTTTCGCCAAGACGCTTGAGCTTGGACACGAGAGCCTCGATAACCTCGGCCACGATTTGATAGGGCGCCGGCATTTGATGCTGCCGGCCTTTCCCCCCCAGAAATAGTTCGCCGGCCTGATAGGCCAGGGTCCGCAGTTCGTCCACCAAACTGGATTTGCCTACGCCGGGTTCCCCGGCAATGAAACAGACCTGGCCCTTTCCGTCCTGCGCCGCGCCCAGCAATCCCCGCAGAAACGCCACCTCCTTCTCGCGGCCCACCAAACTGGTCGCAAAATTCAGTTTTCGCTTCCGGTCTTTGAGCCCAATCTCGAAGGATATGGATTCCTGCCCGTTGTGATGCAGGGCGAGATACTCCGACAAATCCGCCTGCAATCCGTCCGCCGTGTGATACCGGTCTTCCGGCTCCTTGGCCATGAGCTTCAGGCAAATACGATCCAGAATGCGGGGAATCTGCCTGCGAATTTCCGAAGGAGGCAGAGGGGCCGTGGCGATATGTTGATAAATCAAGGTGTTTGCATCATGGCCTTCGTAAGGCATGCACCCCGTCAGCAGGAAGTAAAACACGATGCCCAGGGAATACAGATCGGAACGATGATCCACCGGCTTGCGCAGGATGCCGGCCTGTTCCGGCGCCAGACAGCCGAAAACTCGCACGGCCTCCGGCCCCGGTTTGATGGCCGCCAGATTGCGCAACAGGCCTTCTCCAAACCGAACCACCTTGATTCCCTCGGGCCCCAGCCAAAGAGTGTCCGGATGCACGCCGGCATGCAAGATGCCCTTCGCATGCGCCGCCGCCAGGCCCTTGGCGGCCGCCAGCATCCATTCGGCAACCAGATCGGGAGGCGCTTGCCCCGTTGCTTTGGCGGTTAAGGACTCTCCTTCGCGCGCCTCTTTCGCCACGTATAACAGCCCGTGGTCTTCTCCCACCTCCAGAATCCGCTCCAAATTCGGATGCGAAATATCAAGAAGCGACTGGGCTGTTTTTTTGAATCGGAAAATGGCTTCCGGCGAGATGCCGCATTGTTCGCGGGAGACCACCCATAAGCGAACAGGCACTTTAGCATATGTGTCGTGGGCAACAATCTCGTCACTCGCTCCTGTGACCACGCCCTCAATCGCATAACGCTGTGAAATAAGCACTGTCGGAACCTCCGTGCCTGTTTGCAGACGCCCGTCTGCATAACCGTAAGGATGGGAACTCATTCATTCCATATATGTTACACGGAATCCCATTCTTGTTCAGACCCCGCGAGAGCCCTTTTCTCCGTTAGGTTCGAATCTCGACGTCAACGAGAGCCTATTTCGGCAGGAAGAAAAGCTTGGCGACCGAAGGTTCCGCCGCTTCGACAAATCGCAATTCGCAAATGAAATGGCGTTCAGCCCGCCTCAATCCCATTCGACGATAAAACAGTTTTGCTGGTTGGGGACGATTTCGTAGCGCCAGCTTCGTCCGACGAAGATCCACGGCCCGGTTCCCGACTCCTGCATCACGTTGGCGAAGGCCTTGAATTGAACGGGCTCGCCGGTTACCCAGCGATGGCGCCCTTGCACCGTTTCGAGGCCGAGCCAGACCCAACTGCATCCGTAGGGAAACATCGATTCCACAAAGTCGTTGATCGCCTGGCTCGTGATAGTCGCCAGATGGCCGCCCAAGGCGGTGCAATAATCACGGGCCTCCGGCCAGGGCAGGAATTTCGGAATAAGCAGGTAATGGCGTCCGCCAAACGCGCAGGAGAGTTCCCGGAGTTTTCCGACATCCCGGGCTCGAAGAGCGAGCAGCACGTCCACGCTCTGTATGTGTTCGGCAAAACGAAAGTCCCGCGACCAGGAATCTCTCACCCACTCCAAGTCGTGCGCGCTCATCGATTCGCAGTCGAAGAAAAAGCTCTTAGGCGGATTTTTGACAAAAGGTCCGATATCCTTCAACGGATTGTTCCCGCAGATCAAAGCGTTTAACGGCATGCCGCGCAGGGGCTCCAGATTCCGAATCTGATTGTTCATGCAGAACAACGTGCTGAGCGGCATGCCGCGCAGCGGCTCAAGGCTTTCGATCAGATTAGACCCGCATTGAAGGCTGTTCAGGCTGGCGCCCCGGATGGACTCCAGGTCCTTCACGCGATTTCCGGCCAGCGAGAATTCGATCAACGGAAGCCTCTTCAAAGGGCTTAAGTCCTCGATGGAATTGCCGTCGCAAAAAAGCCGGTTCAGCGGCAGGCCTCGCAACGGGCTCAGGGTCGTCAGGCCGCAACAGATGCAGCTTAGCCATGTCAATGGCATGCCGGCCAGGGCCTCCAGCCCATCGTCCAGTTTGTTTTCTCCGCAACTGAACATCGTCAGTTGCATCCCTTTCAAGGCATCCAGGGTTCTAATGCCGGTTCGTTCGCAGCGAAGCGTCTTCAAGGGCATGCCGCGCAGCGGCTCGAGGGTTTCGATAGGATTGCCGGAGCAGACCAACTCGACGAGCGGCATGCCGCACAACGGCTCCAGACTCCGAATGCGGTTTCCCCAGCAGACCAGGGACGTGAGCGGTATGCCCCGCAACGGTTCCAAGTCGGCAATCCCGGCGTTGGGGATCTCCAGCGAAATGCCGTCATTCTCTATCTTCAACTGGATTGGCGCGCCGGGCCAGGCCTTGCCTAGTTGTTCCCGCCAGATCGGCAGATTCTTCTCCATCTCGCAGCGGTGCAGTGCAACATTGTAGCCTATATTTGCCCGCTCCATGCGATCGGGATCCGGAAAGGAATTCATGATGTCCAGAAACAGGTCCATGGCCGTCGCATAATGGCCTCGCTGCAAATGGCGCTCGGCCATATCGAGCGCGTCGCTCTTCCAAGGCGTGCCCAGCGTGGAAATCCGAATCCGTCGATATCGCTTGTCGGCCACCCAACCCAACAAACCAACGACCGTCCGGTTGACGCCGGTCAAGGGCTCGGGATCGACCACCGAGCAAATCTCGCGGCCATCGACAAACATCCGCAGACGCGCCCCCACCCTTTCCACTTTTATTTTATAATAACGCCCGGGAACCAACGGCGAGGCTTGTTCCGACCAGAGGCGCCGGTCGCATCGGTTAAGCACATTCAGCGTATTGGTATAGGCCCCGTATTTGAAGGCATAGCCGCTGATGGACGTGTCCCAGTCATTCTTCGACCGAATGCCGCCGAGCAAACAACCTATGTCGTTGAGATAGGAACCGACGATGCGGCACTCGAACTCGATGCGAACATCGCCCGGCAGATCGCGCTTCAGGGAAAGAATCTGCAATTCGCCGCCATGCAGGCGCAATTCGCCGTCGACGATCTCGCATAAGCCGCCGCTCGCCTCCCAGTGCGCCATCGCTTTCGGAGAAGAAAAGTCGTCGTCCACCACCACATGCCACACCAGACCATTTTGAAAAGCTTCGATCTCATCCTGCAGCTCCCGCACCGACGAATGCCGGTTGGAGGGATTCACCGACATGGCTTTCATCGCAATTTCGGACAGGGCATCGGGAACAAGTCCGTCGGGACAATGCGGCAAACGAACTCTTTCCCCGCCCGAAACGGAGGGTTGATTAAAGAGATGAGCCGGCAGGATTTCGCCCTGAAGCGTCATCCTTAAAAGTTCCGGAATACTCCGCTCTCGAATCGGCGAGTTGAGCGTCAAGACGCTGTAAAGGATCGCTCCAAGCGCATAAATATCCGTCCGCTCGTCGATCTCCGGATTATTGCGGACTTGCTCCGGGGCCATGAAACCCGGCGTTCCGAGCACGGTTCCGCTGACGGCTTTCAAGCCGGCGTTGTGGATATTCACGCGAGCAATATCCAGCGAGCCGTCCGCGGATTCGCTCCGGGCCTCCCGGTTCGCCTCCATCGGACCCTCGGCCTCTTTCTGCGGCAAAACCTTCGCCAGGCCCCAGTCGAGCACCAGCACTTCGCCGTAGTTGCCGATCATGATGTTGCCCGGCTTGAGATCGCGGTGCACCACCCCATTGGCATGGGCAAACGCGACCGCATCGCAAATCTTCTGAAAGATCGTCAGCAGGCGTCCCATGGGATACTGATCGACCACGTCCTTTTTCCCCTTGCGGATGTCGTTGAGAATGTCGCCGAGCGTAACCCCTTTGACATACTTCATGCTGTAAAAGACATTCCCGCCCACGTCTTTTCCCAATTCGTGAATCGGGACAATGTTGGGGTGCTCCAGTTTCGATGTAATTCGCGCCTCTTCGACAAACCGCGTGCGATTTTCGTCCTCGTGGCGCTCGTCGGACAGAAGGACCTTGAGCGCCACAATACGCTCGCACTGGACATCGCGAGCCTCGTAGACCATCCCCATCCCGCCTTTCGCGACCATGCGATTCAAGTGGTATTTTCGTCCGCCGGCCACGTCCATGATTTGGGCGGAAAGATCGTCGACCGGTTGGGAAGTCAGCACCTCGACGTCATCGTCGGAAACCAGAACCAGCAACGTGGCGTCACGGATGCTGTCGTCGGAATGGCCGGCGTCTGGGTTGACTTGGGCTATCGATAGGTCGGCGGAAATATCTTGATCGCTATTCACAACAGCCCTTCTTGAAGTTGATCTATTTCTACTACGCTGGATTGCAAATGTTGGATAGATACTCGTTGTCAACAAGCAGTACAAGACAAATAAACCCCCAATGAGAGCGGTCTACATTAGAAGAATTTGCGATTTGCAATTTGCGATTGTAATGAGGGAAGTAATTCTTTAACCACGAATTAACACAAATGAAGAATAGAAAGAATTACTCCCCTCCTACATTCGTGTCGATTCGTGTTCATTCGTGGTTCGAAAACTCTTCTCTATCTGTGTAAATCTGTGTCCATCTGTGGTTGCTTCTTCCCTTGCAACACGGTCCAGCCGCGTTCATCCATCCGCTTGAACGCGTCGGGATATTTCTCGCGGAGCGGGGCGACTTGCTCGCCGGACACAAATTCGATATCGGCCAGAGCCCAGCCCGGCACGACCAGCACTCCGTAGAGGCCCCAATCGAACTGCGCGTCCTCGGCCAGCGCAAAGCCCATCCAGGCATTCGCAGGGATGACGACTTGCGCCACGTGCCCCTCGTCGAAGCGCGAGCCCAGCGTGAACTCCTTCCAAGCGCCGTCCGGATAGAGCAGCGTGATGTGCATCGGGGCGCCGGCGTGATAGAGCATGATCTCGTCCGACGCGATGCGATGCCAGGGATCCTCGCGATGCTTGGAGGTCATCAGGTAATAAATCAGCGAGGCGGCCTGCCGATCTTTCTCTACCGAAGCCTTCAGTTCCGAGCGAAACGTTTCCAGAAAATAGCCCGGACAGGCCTCGTCTGCCATGGGCTTCAGGCCCAGCCGATCCATCACCGTCCCCATCTCCATGGCCCCGCACGCCGCCGCCACCCCCAACACCCAGCCGACCGCCGCCATTCGAACGAGCTTCATGCTTGTTCCTTTCTGCGTCTGTAAGATTGCTTACACCTGCAAACGAGTCTATTGCGGGAACTTATTAAGATAGCCGGGGGTTGTCAAGATTGCCCACGCAGCGCGATTCACTGCTAACCGTGGAAAGCCCATTAGAGCCGCGTCAAGATACACCCGCTGCAGCTTGAGCGTCGGGAGAGACGGCGGCCTCGCCTTCCATCTGCCCCATGCGGCGCATCCGGATTTTGGCGCCTTCGAAGGACGGGCTTTCCAGCCCGCCGCATTAAACAATGACGGACTGGAGAATTAGCCTCACATTTTCGTTGGAAAAAACAACGGTGGGTCTTTATATGTGAACTGAAAGGAGCATCTCATGACCGAAAACGAAAAGAATCTCGACCTGCTCGCCATCTTTCATTACATCGTCGGCGGAATTACAGCGCTTGTTGCGTGCATTCCATTCATTCATGTCGCCCTCGGTTTGGCCATGCTGTTAGGCGCGCTGGACGGAAAGAATCCGCCTCCTCATTGGCTGGGCTGGATATTTGTCGCGGGCGGAGGGTTTTTCATTTTGTGCGGCTGGACGATGGCCGCCGCCATCGTCCTCGCCGGCAGAAAACTGTCCAAACGGCAATCCCGCATCTACTGCATCGTCGTGGCCGCCTTCGAGTGCATGATGATGCCGTTCGGAACCGTCTTGGGCGTCTTCACGATCATCGTCTTATCGAAGGATTCCGTGAAAGCGTTGTTTGCAAACTCTCGACAAAAATAAACCGCCCAATCCTAACGTCTCAAGCTCGCAAAACTTCTACTGTTTAAACTCATTGCTGTACGCCCCCTTCGCCCTCTCCCGGTAGGAGCCGCACCCCCGTGCGGCGATGCAACAAGCCCAGCCAAAAAATGCCAATAAAAAAAGTTTTCCAATGATTGGAAAAGCCCGCCGAAAAATCTTCAAGCATTGGAAAGATCGCTCTTTTTTCCAATCCTTGGAAATCCTAAGAACCGCGGCCATTCCGTCAAGCTATCCTCTAAACACAGGGCTGCCCCCACGCTGTGACAATTTCATCGCACGCCATGAATTTCTTCTGGAGACTGAGCCGCCCGGCTCCGTTTTTCGTCTTGCCGGAGCGAGGTCGCTCCGGCTCCAAGAACTAAAAACTACCGGAACTTGCGTTGCCGCCCCAAAACCGCCCATCGCCACCCATCGATAAAGCAATGAGAGATTACGATTATGAGAGGGAAAAGCCGGACCCCCACGGCCTTTCAAGGTCCCGCCAGCTCCGGCAAAAACAACGCCAAAGCCGGCGCCAGCGAGATCAGGATTAACACGACCATCGCCGCCAACACAAACGGGATGCTCTCTTTCGCGACGCCGTCGACATCGGTCTGCGCCAGATTGGCGGCCGTGAACAGATTGACTCCGACCGGCGGCGTGGCCTGGCCAATGGCCAAAGCCGAAACGAAGATGACGCCATACCAGACCGGATTCACGCCGAAGTGGCTCAACACCGGCGCCAGGATGGGAATCAAAAGATACGAAATGGAAATGGCGTCGAGAAACATGCCGAGAATCAACAGAAGCCCATTCACCAGCAGAATCATGACCACGGCATTCGGGCTCAGCCTCACGATCCATGCGGCCGCCAGATCGATAAAGCCCGTGGTGGAAGCCGCCCAGGAAAAGATGCCTGCAAACACCACAATAAACATGATGACTGACGTGGTCACGGCAGCTTCCACGAGAATCTCCAACAGATCGCGAAATCCGATGGAACGGTAAATCACGGCGGCTATAAACAAGCTGTAGAAGACCGCCACCACCGCGGCTTCGGTCGGGGTGAAGAGCCCCGCATAAATACCGCCCAGAATGATCACCGGCGTCAGCAGCGCCCAGATCGACTGTCGCAAAGCCTTCAGGATTTCCTTCGCCGAACCGCGCTCGGCGGAACCCCGGTAGCCGCGCCGGCGCGAGATCAGCCAGGCCGTCAGCATAAGGGCCGCTCCCGTCAGAAGGCCGGGGATGACGCCTCCAAGAAACAACGAGCCCACCGGCGTGCTCGTGATGCTGCCATACAGGATGAAGGCGATGCTCGGGGGAATGACGATGGACAAGTCCGATGCATTGGCAATGGTCGCCGCGGCAAAATTACGGCTGTACCCATGCTGCAGCATCGGACGCAACAGGATCAAGCCCACCGCGGCCGTCGTGGCGGGGCCTGAGCCCGACAACGCGCCCCAGAACATGCAGGTGAGCACCGCAACAATAGCCAGCCCGCCCGGCTGCCGGCCCACCATCAACTCGAAAAGCTTCGCTATGCCCGTCGCTAATCCGGCCCGCTCGAAAATAACGCCCGCCAAAACAAAAAATGGAATCGCCAACAGGGGAAACGAAGCGATGCCGGACACAAAGTTGACCCCGGCCATCTGATAGCCCAGATCGAACATGAACAAGGCCGCAAATCCGCTGACGCCCAGAGCCGTGCCGATGGGAATGCCGAGCAGCATCAACACGAGAAAAAGCAGCATCAGGATCAGGGCTTCCATCAGGTTCCCCTTCCCTTTTGCGACAGCGTGCTCGCCTGCGCCCGCGCGCCGCGATAAATCCCGCGGAAGACATAAATCGAAAAGACCGGCACGCCCGCATAGTAAATCCAGATAGGCAGCCCAAACGCCGAAGACTTGGCATGAAACAGCGTGATTTCCCGGTAGATGGATTGAACCAGCAAAATATCCACCACCACAAACAGCAAAGCCCCGAGCAATGCATTCAGCCAAACCAACGCTTTTCGCGCTGCGAGGGGAAATAGCCGGCAGAGCGTAACCATGCCCAGATGCGCCCCGCGCTCGAACGCCAAACCCGACCCGATCACCGTGAGCCACACAAACAAGTGAATCGTGATTTCTTCCGTAAACGACAGGGAGTAATGAAACAAATACCGCCCCAACACGTTCATAAAAGCAATCAGCGCCATCGCCCCGAAAAACAAGGCGGCCAGGACATGATCCCATCGCAAAGGAGACCGTTGCTCGGAAGCGGTCATGGAACTCCCATATCGCGCAACGCCGCCTGATAAACCGTCTCGCCCACCCGGGTTATCCAGGCGTTCAAAACCGGGCGCGTGGCGGCTTCGAATAAAGAGATTTCTTCGTCCGTCAGACGCGAGACCGTCATGCCGTTTTCCTCAAGCCGGCGCAGGGGATCGGGGATCTCGATGGGCTCATGAAATTCATCCCGGAGCACGTTCAGCGAGACCGCTCCATCCAGCCCGGCCCGGCAAAGGGCTTTTTCATAACGCCCCGCCTCCTCCGCCGCCGCCCGTATCGCCGACTGAATATCTTCCGGAAAAGCGTCCCACTCCTTTTTGCACCAATACAGGATCAACGGATCCACGACATAGTTCCAAATCGTCAGGTGCGTTTGGAATTGGAAAATCTGGACGTTATTCAAAATACTCACGGGGTTTTCCTGGCCGTCCACGGTATTCTGCTGGAACGCCGTCACGGCATCGCCCCAGTTCATGTTGATGGGATCCGCTCCAAGGCCGCGGAAGATATCCACAAAAATTTCCGTCCCGACCACGCGAATCTTGAGCCCTTGGAGATCCTCCGGGCGGCGCACCGCGCGCTTGCTGTTCGTGAGTTGCCGAAACCCGTTTTCTCCCCAGGCCAGCGGCATAAGTTTCTTCTTCTTCATCGCCTCAAAAATCAGCCGCCCCGTTTCGCCTTGCTCCAGGCGGTCGAGCCGTTCGTAGGTCTTGACGAAAAACGGCAGCGAAAACACGTTCATTTCGGGAATCGCCGGCGAGGCATTGATGGTCGATTCGAACGCCAGGTCGATCGCGCCGGAGGACACCATTTGTGCGGAATGCAACTGCGCTCCCTTGAGCAACTGGCTTCCGAAGTAGGGTTTGACGTTGATCCGCCCGCCGGTTTTTTCGCGCACCAGATCCGCAAAACGCGCGGCGCCCATGCCCCAATAGGCCTGCGGCCCCACCGTCACCTGCATGCGGTACTCTTTCTTGAACGAACCTGCCGGCTTTTTCGAACACCCCGGCAAAGCCGCCAATACGCCCGCCACAACGAGCGCGCAGCCAAACCACAACGTCCGATTCATCGCCATACAACTCCTTTTTCGTTCACCTATATCATGCCCGTCTCTGCCGGTCACGCACAACCCCGAATCCACGCGCTTCAAGGAAATGCAATTATTTAACAGCCCCTGCAAGCGAGGGTAAGCATCCGATATCACGGAGCCTGCAACGGATTCAAGGCTAGACGCTCGCAAGGATGCAACGCTGGACATTCTGTTTGGAATGAAGGAGGCGGCGTAGCATTGGCTTGTTTTTCGGTCGCACGATCGTTCCCCTTTTTCATGACCCGGGAGCGGTCTGGCTGAACAGCAACCTTCTCTGCGCCGGTTTTGGAGGCTCATGAGCGACGACCTTCGGATCGTGTTCCCCATGCGGGTGGATGCCTCGCAGCTTTTTGAGGAAATCCACAAAAACGCCGCGCGCTGGCGGCGCGAAATGGACATGACCGACAGCTCCCGAGCCGCTCTGCACCTGAAGGTAAAACTCCTAAAGGCGGCGCCCATTACGCCGTCGTCATCCCGAACAGGCCATCGCGTAAATCTGATCGCATAGAGGCGCTTATGAATATTGAACCTCCCATGATGATGCCGATGGGTATAGATGCCCGGCAGCTTTTCAAATCGCTTACCCGCGTTTCCAATGCCTGGCGCGCCGATATGGATTTTTCTCAACACCTGAACAAGCTTTTCAAAGCCCGTCGCGCGATGGTTCCCGGCGCCTCCCCCTTCCCCGCGACCGACACCACCGGACGAAACGTCAACGTGATGGCCTGACACTGTTTGCGAATCACTGATTACTGATCACTGTTCACTGATTACTGATCACTGCTTACTGATTACTGATCACTGCTTACTGATCACTTCTCCTCCCCCCGCCCCCCCTTCACGCCACAAACATCCTTCCCTCGGCCAGGCAATCGCAGAGCCGGCTGTACACTTCTTTCTGGCGTTCCCGGGAGTAGTCTCCTTTCAGCGCCCGTGCGATCCGCCGGGCCAGCGAGCCTTCCCGAAGAATGACTTTCATGGGCGCGGCCCAATCGTCGTGGTTCTCGTTCCCAGCCGTTATGCGGACCAACTGAAACAAGTGCTGCCATAACTCGCCCGCCGTGCAAACCGGCATTTCGCATTGAAAGGCCTGGAGATATTCGGGATCTACAATGACGGCGGACTCCGCGTCTTTCATGGTGGCTTCCAAAATGCCGGCCAGGCGTTTCGTTTCAAACGATTTTTGCCGGTCAAGGCCGACCCAGCGCTGGAGAACCAACTCGCGCAGAACCCGCGCAATCAACTGCAGAATGGCCAGGTCTGCCCGTGGACACTCCTGAATATCGAGCACCCGGATTTCAATGGCGTGCCGCTGGAAGCGGGCAATGGCGCCGCGCGCGTTGAGAAACTCGTCCTGCAACACGCCATCCGGGTCGCACGACGCGATATCGCGGTACATGGGCTGGAAAACTTTTTCGCGGTAGGCCCGCCGCGTGAAAACAGCCTCCGGAACGATCGCGCCGGCGATGGAGGGAATTCGCCGGCAATTGTTGCGGTATTCGCGTAAGCGCGTATCCATCCAACCCGTCGGATGTCCGTCCAGCATGGGGGAACTGGCGGCCAAGGCCGGCAGGATCGGCAGAAGCAGCCGAATGGCCGCATGGAGCCGTCCAAATTCCTCGTCATTGGAAAACGGCAGATTCAAATGGCACGACTGCAAATTGGCCCACCCGTGTCCGCGGCAATCGAAAACCCGGTTGAAGGCTTCGTAGACGGGGCTGTACTCGTGAGGCCAGAGGCGCATTTCGCGCGACGGATTCATCCAGGGATGAGCCGCGGTCGGCATCAACCGGCAGCCCATCGGCGCCAGCCGCCGGTTCAGTTCCCCGACATTCCGATCGAACCGCGCCGCCACGCCGGCCAACTCGGGCGCGGGCCCATTGGTTTTCATTTCCACTACATGCAGCACCAGCTCGTTGGACCACGCCACCTGGCCGCATTCGATGTCCGACACATAATCGCCCGCTATGGACCGGAACAGCTCGTCGACCACCGGACGTATGTCCAGCGATTCGCGATCGACCACCATGTATTCGCACTCGACGCCGTAGCCCTGAAAAAGCCCTAACGTCCGCGCCCGACTCATGAGCGGGCCCATGCAAATTTGGTTTGTTCGATGCGGCGGAGAAAAACTTCCATGATCCGGAAATACAGTTCGTCCTTCAACACATCGTCTTCGAAGCCGGCATCGATGCTGGGATTGTCGTTGACTTCGATCACGTAGCATTGCCGTTCGACCTGCTTGAGATCGACCCCGTACAAGCCGTCGCCGATCAGATTGGCGGCCTTGACAGCCGTCCGGACGACCTGGCGCGGCGCCAGTTCGACCGGGAGCGTCTCGACGCGCCCGAAATTGGACTCGCCTTCCCCGGTACGCTGGATGATCTGCCAGTGCCGGCGCGCCATGTAGTATTTGCAGGCATACAGCGGCCGCTTGTCCAACACCCCGATGCGCCAATCAAAAGGCGTCGAAATGAATTCCTGCGCGATCATCAGATCGGATTTATCCAGCAGGCGGGAAACCTCCTGCTGAAGCTGGGTTTCGTTCTCCACCTTGACCACCCCTTGCGAGAACGAACTGTCCGGCTGCTTCAGCACGCACGGCAAGCCCAGCTCGGGAATGATCCGGTCGACGTTGTCCTTGTGGACGATGATCGTCTTGGGCGTACGGATGTCGTACCGGTCGAGCAACTCGGCCAGATACACTTTGTTGGTGCACCGAAGAATGGACTTGGAATCGTCGATGACCACCAAGCCTTCGGCCTCCGCGCGCCGGGCAAAGCGATAGGTATGGTGCATGACGCTGGTGGTCTCGCGGATGAACAAGGCGTCGAACTCGGCCAGCCGGGCGAAATCGTCCCGGTCGATCATCTCCACTTCGATGCCCAGCTTCTCGGCGGCTTTTTCGAACCGCTCCAAGGCCCCGTCGTTGGAGGGTTTGTTGCCTTCCTCCTGGTTGCACAGAATGGCCATCGTATATCGCGGAGGAGCCTTGCGGGCGATCCGGGCGCGACGTCCCGAAAAGAAGCCTGTGGCCACATCGACGACAAATTTAATGTGGGATTCCGGAATTTCGCTGGCGGCAATGGGCCGGATGCTTTGCAACTGCCAGCGGTCCTCCTCGCGCACAAAATGGGCGCGAAGGAAAGGGGCCTGGAACAGATTGAACAACTCCAGGCTGAGCCGCTCGTAGCGTTTGGCCATGTTGTGGCCGAAATAGATGCTCAGGGTAAACGCATTCGACTGAATGGTCGCCAGACTTTCCTGCATCGTTTCGTCCAGGTCGTCGGAAACGGCCCGGATGATCGTCAGCGATTTCACATCCTGAATCGTCGTGACGCTTGGGATCGGCTTATGGCCGCGGGCGGCCGCAAGGAGCGAGACATAATAGCCAACGCTCTGATATCGATAGGAACGGCAGAGGTTGAACACGCGCGTGCTGTTCATTTCCATGTATTGGGGATCGGTCAGATAAACCCAGGCCGATACGACATTGACCCCCTGTATTTTCAACGGCCAATCGATGGGATTATTTACTACGACAAGTATATTCATGACATTGGCAACCGCCCTTCCAGGTGAGGTGGAGTAATAATCAACAAATTGGCATCGTAGGTCATAATACCAAGTAAAATGGCGCAGATGACGCGATCGATGCCGGTGAGATAAATATGACTGTCGGCCATGGGATTGGGCCAGAGGGGATCGGCCACCAGAACCGCGCGCTCCTCGCGGCTGTAACCGCACAGCACCACGAAGTGCCCCACCGGGTCGCCGCCGACATCGTCCTCCGGGGGAATTTTCCACTCCACTTCTCGCGGCGTGCGATGCAGATAGGTCGCACTCAAGCCGGTCAGAAGCGGAATGGCCCGGTCGAGATACCTGCGGATAAGATGCTTGGTCAAATCTTCGTGCCGCAACTCGCCGCCGAGTTCAATGAACTTTAGGTAAGCCTCGGTGGCGAACTGCAATCGGGGGATATCCTTCACCCGGGCCTGCGCCACCAACTTCCGGCAAAAGGCGGAGCGATCGAGGGGAAACCAGGTCGGATCGAGCAACTGCATGTTGTAGGAATAAATCGTCGCGGAATAGCCCCGGCTCAGCGCATGAACCGCCAGTTGAACCACCAGAGTCCCCCCGCTCTCCAGCATCGGAACTTCCTGGATTACCGCCTCCAGGGGAATGGAATCGCCGTAGTAAGCATACACCGCATGCAGACAAGTCGGACCGCACGTCGAATCCGTCGGCTGAGGGAGAATGCTGAACTCCAACTTTTGTTCCATAATATGCGTATTGTGCAACAACTTGCCGGGAATTCAATAAACATCCGTCAAATCTATGTTATTTACTTGTAGTCAGCAGCATGCAAGGATGGATCTACGCAGTCCAACATGGAATGGCGATCACATTCCAGCCGTTTTGCTCGTCATCTGCTCAAACACAAAGCGCATGAGCGGCTCGAGATTTACGATATCCTCGCGATTATATTCCAGCAGGACGTCCAGGGATTCCTGGCTGCCGTGCTGGTATTCGTGCCAGAGGCGCACCGCATCCCAACCGCTCATCCCCGTCGTGCGCGCCGTACGTTCGATGCCCATGACTTGTTCGATTTTTTTGAGCCCGCCGCTGTAGCCCAACGCCCGAAGCGGAAACCGCAGATCGACGTGGATGTGGTTAAACAGATTGTACCGAAAGCGCTCGCGGATGATGGGCATATCGAACAGCATGCCGTTGAATGTAACGATCAGCGGATAGCCTTCGATTTCATCGACGGCTTTCTCCAGATCGCGGCCCCATACGAAGGATTTGGTCTCGCGGCCATTGTAGACGCCGATGACGGTGATTTGATCGTCCCCGCCATAACCGGTCGTCTCGATATCGACATAAAGGGCGCGCCCGGAAAAATCTCCGAAGGCGCGCCATTTATGATTGGAGGGCAAAGCTTGATCGAAGAAGTTCCAGTCGCCGGCATCGTACCGGCGAACGGACTCCTCCACATCGGGCACAATACCCGCCAGGGTGCGGCCAGCCAGTTGGCCGGACGCGTGGGCGGATAAGAACTCCGCCCAGTTGTGCAGGCCTTTTCCCCAAATCTTACGCTCGGTAGAAGCGCCTACTCCCTGGATGTGGAGAAATGTATTTCTAAGCATTACAACCTGCCGAACGACTTCAGCGCGCGGCCATCTGAACGTTGTGACCTTTTTCGAAAGCGGTAATATCCGCCTCGTGACGAAGCGTCAAACCGATCTCGTCGAGCCCATTTAGCAGCCGCTCTTTCACGCCCGGATCGATCTCGAAACGATAAACTTTTTCCGTTGCGCCGTGGAGCGTGAGGCTTTGCTTCGGGAGATCGATGGTCATTTCCAGCCGGCCGGCGGCTTCCACCGCCTTGAAAATTTCATCCACTTCGGCTTCGGAAATTTCGATCGTCAACAGCCCGTTATTGATGCTGTTGTTGCGAAAGATGTCGGCAAAGGCCGGCACATGAGCATCGCCGCGCTTCTGCCACGGGGCGATGACCGCCTTGAACCCGTATTGCATGACCGCCCAAACGGCATGCTCGCGGCTGGAGCCGCACCCAAAATTATTGCGAGCCACCAGAATGCTGGCGCCGCTGAATCGGGGCGTATTGAGGTTGAACGCCGGATCGGGAGAGCCGTCCTTCTGGTATCGCCAGTCGAAGAACAACGCCTCGCCAAATCCCGTCCGCTTGATCGATTTCAAGAACTGCTTGGGTATGATCAGGTCCGTATCGACATTGGCCCGATCTACCACGCCCACCACACCCCGATGAACTTTAAACGATTCCATGAAAAAACTCCTTTATCCTCAAATCCAGGTTCGGAAATCCACAAAATGACCTTCCACCGCGGCCGCAGCCGCCATTTCCGGGCTGACCAGATGCGTCCGTCCGCCCTTGCCCTGCCGCCCTTCGAAGTTGCGGTTGGATGTCGATGCGCAACGTTCGCCGGGTTTGAGCTGGTCCGGATTCATTGCCAGACACATGCTGCACCCCGCAAAACGCCACTCGGCGCCGGCGTCGGTGAAGATCTTGTCCAAACCTTCCGCTTCGGCCTGCCGACGAACCCATTCCGATCCCGGAACGACCAGCACGCGCACGCCCTTGGCCACCTTGCGGCCGCGCAGAACCGCCGCCGCGCGGCGGAAGTCTTCCATGCGGCCGTTCGTGCAGCTACCGATAAAAATCGTATCCAGGCGAATGCTCGTCATCGGCATGCCGGACTGGAGTCCCATATAATCCAACGCCTGCTCGACGTCCTTGCGGCTGTAGCCCGGGACCTTGTCCGCATCGGGCACCACGCCCGTCACATCCCCTACCATGCCCGGGCTTGTCCCCCACGTCACTTGCGGGGCGATCTCGTCGGTATGGATGACCAACGTGCGGTCATAGGAAGCGTCGGGATCGCTCGGCAACGTCTTCCACATGGCGAGGGCGTCTTCCAACGCCTTCCCCTGCGGCGCGAAAGGACGGTTCTCGCTGCGGATGTAGTCGAAGGTCACCTCGTCCGGCGCGATCAATCCGGCGCGAGCGCCGGCTTCGATGCTCATATTGCACATGGTCATGCGCGCTTCCATCGAAAGACGCCGGACGGCTTCTCCGCAAAATTCGAGCACATACCCCGTGCCGCCGGCCGTTCCGATCAGGCCGATCAGCTTCAGGATCATGTCTTTCGACGTGACGCCTTTTTGCAGACGCCCGGTAAACTCCACGCGGAACGTCTTGGGTTTGATTTGCCGCAAGGTCTGCGTGGCCAGTACGTGCTCCACTTCCGACGTGCCGATGCCGAACGCCAGGGCGCCAAAGGCGCCGTGGGTCGCGGTATGGGAATCGCCGCAAACGATCGTCGTGCCCGGCAGGGTCAAGCCCAGCTCGGGGCCGATGATGTGCACCACGCCCTGCCGGTCGTTATTCAAGCCGTACAAGGTCACGCCGAAATCGCTGCAATTCTTCTCGAGCATCTCGATTTGCGCCTTTGCGATCGGATCTCGGATTTCCGCCCGGTCCGTGGTCGGAACGTTGTGATCCATGGTGGCAAACGTCAACTCCGGATGCCGGACTTTCCGCCCGGAGAGCCTCAACCCCTCAAAGGCTTGAGGGCTGGTCACTTCATGAACCAACTGCCGGTCGATATACAGCAAAACAGAACCATCCGGCAGTGTTTTTGCCACATGCCGGTCCCAAATTTTTTCAAAAAGAGTCTTCTTCATGCCCAACAACTATACGGATAACGCGTCTTTACGCAAGAATTCTGTCAAAAACGTCCCTATTCCGGGATTGCATAGACCTCCTGCGCTTCCTACACTCCCCTTATCGGAATGCGGGGACTTTCAGAGGAGGCGGTCATGCCCGAAGAATGCGATTGCAGACCTTTTTTAATGCCGTTTGGAGCGGAGATTGAAAGCCTTTTTCAACGATTTACCGACGTCGAGGCGCTGCGATTCCTGAACGACGAGTTTATCGTCAAGGAAGGCAACGTCGACAAAAACATCTTTTTGGTCCTGCGCGGCAGCTTTGTGGTCGAACAATCGGGTCAGGACCGCGATGTTCGGCGTCCCAGCACGCTGGCTATGATCTCCTGCGAACCGAAAACCCCTTCGTTCATCGGCGAGATGGCCTATCTGGGATCCTGCCGCAGAACCGCGTCCGTTCGCTGTGTTGGAGCCGTGACGGCCATCAAGCTGTCGCCCAGCCACCTGAATGCCGTTTTGGACGACTATCCGGCGCTTACCCGCCTGTTATGCCGCCAGTTCACGGTGCGCCTGAAGGAGACGTCTGAGCATCTCAGTCAATTGGAAAAGAGCTTCACCTTGAATGCCCGGCATTTGTTCAGAAAGGCAGGAGACCGGATATTCAACAAAGGCGAACCGGCCAAGACGCTTTATCAAGTAATCGACGGCACAGTGACCGTGGAAGGACAGGCGGAACATGCTGCCGCCAGCCACATGAACGACGGCTTTCTCGGTTTGAAGGAATTTCTTCTTGAAATCCCCTACCAGGAATCCGTCCGAGCCAAATCCGCCGCCATCCTGGTCGCCATCGAAGAATCCTCCCGATTGGCCTTCATCCGGAATTATCCGGAACTGACGCTAAGAACATTGAAAAATCCGCCGACCGCGTAAAGTAGCCGCGTTGCGAAGAACGCGGCCCACCTGAAGAAACATCGTACCATCTTCTCTTAGGTGGCCCGGCTTCTCCGAAGACGGGCTCTTCGGTTCCGGAAGCCGCGTTACGGAGAACGCGGCCCACCTGAAGAAACATCATGTCGTCTCCTCTTAGGTGGCCCGGCTTCTCCCTGCCCGCAACGCTTCGCGTAGCGATGCGCAGGCGGGCGAAGACGGGCTCTTCGTTTTCTGCTTGCCCTTGCCCGACACTTTTTTATCCTGTCTTCATGACTCCGCTCAAAAGCAAACTTCATCACAACACGCCCGGCTGGGTTCCGGATGTCGCCATCTTCCACATTCGCATTCGCTGTGCATCGAACAACCAGCTTCCCTTGACGCATGATGAACTGGGCCTCAAGTTGCTGTCATCGATTCATTACTATGCAAACAGGCAATTATGGTCATGCTATCTGTTTGTTCTTATGCCGGATCACGTACACGCCCTGCTGTCCTTCGATCACACGAAAGGGATGAGCCAGACCGTTCGCAATTGGAAACGTTATCACGCTTCGCATCATGGCGTGCTCTGGCAGGAAAACTTCTTTGATCACCGCATACGAAGCGAGCAGGAATTCAGCGAAAAATATGCGTATATCGAACGCAATCCCGTGGCCAAAAATCTCTGCGCAACGCCGGAGGAATGGCCGTGGAAGATTTCTTCATGGGAACCTGATGCTTATATCCGGTTTTGAATCCTGCTTGATTCCCCAGCCCACCTGAAGAAACCCTCTTAGGTGGCCCGGCTTCTCCGAAGACGGGCTCTTCGGTTCCGGAAGCCGCGTTACGGAGAACGCGGCCCACCTGAAGAAACATCACGTCGTCTCCTCTTAGGTGGCCCGACTTCTCCCTGCCCGCAACGCTTCGCGTAGCGATGCGCAGGCGGGCGAAGACGGGCTTCTTTACTCCGCCGTCCCCTGCCGGGCCTGAATCAGCTCCTCCAACTCCAACGAAGCCTTCTCCCACGCCTCCGTGTTAAGATTCATTTCCTGCTGAATCTGCGCTAAGCGCTGGTTGATGCCGGCGAAATCGGTTTTGCCGTCGGGACTGGAAATTTTCTCGAGCAAGGCCGCCTGTTCGGTTTCCAGTGTTGCAATCCTCTCCTCGGCTTGCTTGATCGTTTTTTCCAGAATGCGGCGGGCTTTCGAGTCGGCCTGGGTTTTCATGGCGCGCTCGCGTTTTTCGGCTTTGCGGTCGATGCCGTCGGTTTTGGCGGCCACCTGGGAGACCGGCTGGGCGGCCTGCGCGATCTTTTCGCGATAATAGTCGTAACCGCCCGCATAGCGGGTGACGCCGGGCGGCGTCATGGCGATGATGGAGGTCGCCACGTGTCGCACAAATTCCACATCGTGGCTGACGAAACACAGGGTGCCCTCGTAGCCGCTGAGCGCATCTTCCAGGGCCTCCCGCGCATCGATATCCAGATGGGTGGTCGGCTCGTCCAGCAGCAGAAAATTCGGCGGCTCGATCAGCAGCCGCGCAAAGGCCAGCCGAATTTTTTCGCCGCCGCTCAGCACGGCCACCTTTTTATCCACGGCTTCTCCCGAAAAGCCGAAGCTGCCCAGCAGGGTGCGCACATCGCGTTCGGGGACATGCGGCGCCATCTGCCGGACGGCGACCAGGACCGTATCGTCGGGCCGCATCGTTTCGGACGACTCCTGCGCCTGATAGCCCACCACGACCTTATGCCCCAGCACTCGCGCGCCTTCGCTGAGAGGAATCTGCCCGGCCATCATTCGCAACAAGGTGGTCTTGCCTAATCCATTGAGGCCGGCCAGCGCAATCTTTTCGCCGCGGGAAACGCTCAAATTCACATTCCGCAAAACCCAGCGGGCGCCGTCGTACGTCAGCCCGGCGTCTTCCAACCGCAATACTTCGTTCCCGCAATGCGGCGGCGCGGCCAGGCGTATCCGGCCCCGGCGTACGATCCTGATGGGAACCTGCACGTCCTCCATCTTCTCCAGCATCTTTATTCGGCTCTGCACCTGCGCGGCTTTGGTGTTCTTGGCGCGGAACCGCTCGATGAAGCGCTCCACCTGCTCGCGCTTGCGGTCCTGATTCTTCTGCTCGGCCAGGCGTTGTTCTTCACGAAGCACTCTTTGCTCCGCGTAATACGTGTAGTTCCCCGAATAACTGGTCGCTCTCGCCCCGTTGATTTCAATGGTGCGGGAGGTCAGCGTATTCAGCAGATAGCGATCGTGCGAAATCAACATCAAGGTGCCTGAAAACGCTTTCAAATAGCGTTGCAACCACTCCACGGCAGGCAAATCGAGATAGTTGGAGGGCTCGTCGAGCAGCAGCGTATCCGGCTGAGCCACCAGCGTACGGGCCAGTTCGGCGCGCATCTGCCACCCGCCGCTGAACGAGCTGAAGGGCGCCGACAGGCTTTCCGCGGAAAAGCCAAGCCCGCACAAAGCCGCCTCCGCCCGATTGCGGATTTCATACCCGCCGATGTGCTCGAACTTCGTCTGGAGTTCCCCCAGGCGGCGCAAATCGGCCGGCCGGTCAGGTTCGTCCGGCTGATGCAGCCGGTGCTCGATCGACTCCATCTCCCGCTGGATTTCCTTCAGCATGGGCATGGCATGCTCGGTATATTCCAGCAAACTCTGCCCCTCGTCGAATTCGCCCAACTGCTGGCGCAAATAACCGAGCCGCACATCCCGCGGCAGGATAACGTCGCCGTGATCCGGCGACAGGTCGTTGGTGATCAGTCCGAAGAGCGTACTCTTGCCCGCGCCGTTGGGACCCACGATCCCCACCCGTTCCCCGGGATTGATTCGAAAGGAAACGTCGGTCAGAACTTCCTGCGCGCCATATCGCTTGCTGATATTTTGGAATTCAATCATATCCAGTTCCAAAGCCCGAGAATGTCTGCATCTTTCCACCGGCCCGGGTTTTCGTCAATTCGCGATTGGTTCTCCCCCAAGAAGACATCGGAACATTTGACGGCAATTTGAGCCATACGGAATATTTCATGCGGGGTAACATATAAACAATCGCCGCCTCAAAACAGCGCAATGACACAAGAATAGCGAGAGTTGCATAAGATTGAAACAGACTAGAACACCCGTCATGGCCGAAACGGAAACAACAAGACGAGATCGGTCTTTGGCTGCGACCATCGTTTTGGCGGGAGGGATAGCCTTATCGCTTATTGCCTTCCAAATCGTACAGCACAACGAAATCGACCGACGCCAGTTGGCTTTTGAAGAGTTAGCCCAACCCATCGCCGATTCGATAGCCGATCACCTGCACTCCCTTTCGGCCGAAGTCGATTCAATTCATCGCTTGTTCGACAGCAGCGTCCATGTGAGTCGCGACGAATTCCACGATTTCACAAAATCTCTTCCGGCCAAGCGAAAGGAGATTCACAATCTCGCATGGATTCCTCGCGTGCGAGGAGAGGAGCGGGAACGTTACGAGGCGGAAGCCCGAAAAGAGGGCTGGACCGGGTTCCACATCACGGAGAAGGGGACCGACGGAGAGCCGGTTCAGGCCGGCAACCGCCCGGAGTATTTTCCGGTCTACTATCTGGAGCCGTACAGGGGAAACGAAGCCTTAGCCGGTCTTGACCTGGCCTTTTCTGCGTCGCCCGCATTATGGGCATCTTTCGAGCAGGCTCGCGATCAGAACCGCACCGTAGTGACGCCGGCGCAGCCGTCCGGAAACACCGGCAGCGACCTGCAAAGTTTCTTTATCCTTCAACCGGCGTATCGCCGAGGCTCCGCAACGGGCGCCCTGGAGGAACGCCGGAACAACCTGGAAGGCTTTATCCTGGCTACCTTTCGAATGCCCTCCCTTTTAAAGTCCGTCATTCCTCTCGCCAATCGATCTAAAATGACGTTGGAATTCCGAGACATCACGACCTCACCCCAAGAACAAAATACCCAGGATACGATCCGCTCTGCCGACCCGCTGTCTTTTGAGCGCCACTTTTCGTTCGGAGGCCGAAATTGGGCCGTGCTTTGCCGGTCGGAACCGGATTTTATGGCTATGCATCCCCTTTCGACCTGTTGGTTCGTTTTGGGCGTCGGACTGCTGATCGCGCTCTTGCTGGCCGGGTTGATGGCTGTTCGCGAGCAACGGCTCAACTATTTCCAGTCTTTGCTGAAAGACCAGGATATCCCGGCCTTGAAAAAGGCCATCCGCATTCGCTGGCGCATTATGGGTCCCGTGGCGCTCGCCCTATTGCTGTCCGCCCTGTCCTTTTTGGGCTGGTTCCAGAAAGACATGACGGACGACGAAACCGAGAAAACGCGCATCTACGCTCTTCAAGCCGAAAGCAGTTGGAATCTCCTGGTCGATCTGAATCTAGCTCTCCTGCGCGAAAATATGGACATCGCCGTACGAAACCCAGACTTAATGGCCGCTTTTTCGGCAAAGGACCGTCCGGCCTTGCTGAAAAGCGCCCAGGAGCTGTATCCCTATTTCAGGGAGGCTTCCAGCATCACCCATTTCTACTTCATCAATCCCGATCGGAGTTGCTTTCTTCGCGCGCACCATCCGACAAGATTTGGGGATGTCATCACTCGCTTTTCGTTGCGGGAAGCCGTGCGCGTCGGCCACGACACTTGGGGTATCGAAGTGGGCTCTCTCGGCACGTTCACCTTGCGATACATCTGGCCATGGAAAATCAAGAGTACGATCGTCGGCTTCCTGGAATTGGGCATGGAATTCAAGGCCATCGAAAAATCGGTTCATAATCTTCTGGGCGTCGAGGTCATCACGATGCTGAACAAGGAAGCCACTTCCCGGAAGGCTTTCGAGGCGGGACGAACCGCAGGATTGGTGTCGGGAAGTTGGGACGCTTTTCCGAATTACCTGGTGCTCAACCAGACGATCACGGACGTTCCTTCGCAATTGGACGTCTTGCTCCGGCAGAACGCGGCCAAAAACGGGAGCCAGGTTTTTCGGCTCAAGGCCAACGGCCATGTGTGGTCGTGCGGCGTTATCCAGGTAAGAGACATAGCCGACGCCTATGTCGCCAACTTGATTATTCTACGAGACATCACAAAACAAGAGACCACATGGCACTGGACCTTGCTGATCGTGTTATCCTGCACCGCAGGGCTGGGGTGCCTGCTTCTCATGGGCATATCGGTCGTCATTGGACGCGTCGAACGAGACTTGGCCGTTGCCGTGGCGACACGGGAACTTGAAACCCAGGCCCGTTTCGAGAGCGAAGAACGCCTGACGGCAACCTTGCGCTCCATCGGCGACGGCGTGATCAGCACCGACGCCCAAGGCCAGGTGCTCAGTTTGAATACCATCGCGGAAACGCTCACCGGCTGGAACGGACTCGAGGCCCAGGGGCGTCCCATTCAGGACGTGCTCCACATTATTAACGCCCAGACGGAAATTCAGTGCACGAATCCCGTCGATCGAGTTCTGCGCGAAGGGCGCATTGTGGGCCTGGCCAACCATACCGTGCTGATCTCGAGGGATGGAACCAAACGCCAGATCTCGGATAGCGCCGCGCCCATCTTATCGGCAGAAGGCCGCATCATCGGCGTGGTCTTGGTTTTTCGCGATGTATCCGAAGAGTACCGGATCCAGGATGAACTCCGAATAAGCCGGGAGCGTTTCGACCAAATCGCCGAACAAAGCCGGGAGATGATCTGGGAAGTCGACGCCGAAGGGCTCTTTACCTACGTCAGCCACGCGTGCAATTCCATGCTGGGTTATCGGGATGAAGAAATTGTCGGCCGCCTGCATTTCTATGACCTTCACCCGGCTGAAGGCCGCGAACAATTCCGCGAAGAATTCTTTGAGGCATTTAAAAAGAACGAATGCTTCACCGATCTTCCCACTGACGTGGAAACCAAGGACGGGCGCATTCTGCACGTGTTGACCAATGCCATGCCGATTCTCGGCGCAAACAACCAGCTTCGGGGATATCGAGGCTCGGACCGCGACATCACGGAACAGAAACAGGCCGTCAATCAGTTGTTGCACTCGCAGAAGCTGGAATCCGTGGGCCATTTGGCGGCAGGCATTGCGCACGAAATCAATACTCCTACGCAGTTTGTTGGCGATAATACGCGCTTTCTGAAGGACTCCTTCGCCAGCTTGCTCCAATTGATCGAATCCTATGAAAAGATCCAGGCGCCGGTTCCGGGGAGGCCGGAGGACGATGCTCGGCGGGCAGAAATGGAAAATGCCTGCGCGGCCGCGGATTTTCCGTATCTCCGGACGGAGATTCCCAAGGCGTTCGAGCAATCGCTGGAAGGGATACAGCGCATCTCCAACATCGTTCGCGCCATGAAGGAATTTTCGCATCCCGGCGGCGCGGAGAAGACGGCGATCAGCATCAACCGGGCCATCGAAACAACGGCCACCGTTGCGCGCAACGAATGGAAGTATGTCGCCGATCTCCAACTTGACCTGGATACCCAACTTCCCCTGGTGAATTGTATTGCCGGCGATATCAATCAAGTCATCCTCAACCTGATCGTCAACGCAGCTCATGCGATCGAAGAGAAAACCGACGGCGTCTCTAAAGGGAAAGGATTGATAACCGTAAGCACAAAAACGGACGCCGATTGCGTTGAAATTCGCGTGACCGACACGGGAGCGGGCATTGCAGAGAAGCATCGCAAACGCATTTTTGACCCATTTTTCACCACGAAAAGCGTGGGAAAAGGCACGGGACAGGGACTGACCATTTCCTTCAACACGATCGTCAAGAAACATGGAGGGACCATCCGTTTCGAAACGGAAGTGGGCCGGGGCACGACCTTCTTTGTCCGTTTGCCTATCGCGGAATCAAAATGATTAGTCATTGATTCCCGGCCGCCCCTCGCTTATAAAGTCACCAGCTTTCGCCATGAATAAAGGAGCTTTCATAGCATTACTTCTTCTGTCGATCCTGCCGGCCTCATTACGGGCCGGGGAGACCGACGCGATGCAAGAGGGCTGGCAAGCCTACCAAGCAGGCCAATACGACCGCGCCTTCGACATCTTCTCCGAGCAGTTCAAGAAAAAACCCGACAGCATCGATGCCAACTTTGCTCTGGGCATGGCCGCAGTAAAAAAAGGCAAGCTCTCTCACGCGGCCTTTGCCTTCGAACGTATTCTGATGGTCGAGCCGGACCATCAGCGGGCGCGCCTGGAACTGGCGCGCACCTACGCCGACATGGGCCTCTACGAACAGGCCCAGGCGGAATTTCAGAAAGTCCTCGAAGCTCATCCGCCCGTGCGGGTCCAAGAAAATGTCGAGGTCTACATGCGGACCCTTCAGCGCATGCAGAAAAAATGGGCGCTCAGCGGGCAAATCGGGGTGGGCGGCTTTTATGACGACAACGTCAACTACGGGCCGTCGGATTTCCTTATCGATACGGCGATCGGCCCCTTGCAGGTGGCAACCAGCTCCCTGCCGGTTTCGGCGGCCGGCGCCGCCTTCAGCGGAAACGTCCGGGGCATCTACGATTTTGGCCGCAAGCAGTCTTGGATGGGCATCGCGGAATTGTCGGGCTATCAGAATTTCCTCGATGGCGCCTCCGATCAGGACGTCGGGTTTTACCGAGCCAAAGCGGGGCTGGCGCGCGCAGGAACGCAAACCTACCTGGATCTGCCCGTCAAATGCGACTACCTGGAATTTGGGCATGACTCTCTTCTGACCATTTACGGCGTGGAGCCTTTGTTCCTCTATGCGCCGTCAGCCTCCTGGCAGCATATCTCGCGAGGCATGGCCGAACACCGGATCTATCGAGAGGGCGGCGACCGCGACGGCCCTTATCTGCGATTCAACCAGACCCTGAAATATCTTTTTGGCCGCGAACGCCACAGTTTGTCCCTGACCTTGGGCGGCTTTTATGAGGATGTCGAATCGCCCGCCTACGACAATTCGGGCTGGGAAGTCGCCCTCAACGGCGAATACAAGATCGCCTTCGGCCTCACCGCCTACGCCATTGCGCAATACCTGGAGCCCCATTACCGCGAGAAGCTGTTGCCCGACTTTCAGGACGAACCGCGGACCGACCGGCAATTCCAGGGGGTTATCGGCGCTCAGTACGTATTTAAGGCCCGATACGGCATGGATTTAAATTATCGATACGTTAACAACAACTCGAATTTCGGGTTATATGAATATGACAGGAGCGTGACGACTCTAAGTACATTTATAAACTTCTAAAGAGGCGGCTTATGAAAATGTTGTTATCGTGGCTGTTTCTCTCCCTGCTAGTCCCCGTTGTGTTCATCCTTCCCTCCCAGGCCGCAACTCCCGTCGGTTCGGTCATCGGGGTGCAAGGCTCCGCCCAAGCCGTCGACGCCCAGGGCCAAAGCCGCGTCCTCCAGTTGAAAGCCGAGATTTTCATGAAGGACTCCATTCGCACGGAAACCGGCGCGCGCGTCCAGATCATGTTCAAGGACGATTCGCTGTTTTCCGTCGGCGAAAATTCCGAGGTGCTGATTGACGAATATGTCTTCGACCCCGACAAAAAAGACGAAAATAACGTCGTCATCCGCATCATCCGCGGCATCGCGCGCATCATTACCGGCAAGGCCACCGATCTGAATCCCGACAAGTTCACCGTGAAAACCGGACGCTCTACCATCGGAATTCGCGGCTGCGATCTGGGCTTCGAGATCGGGCCGGAACACGACTCGGTCTTCCTGATTCGCATCCCTTCAGGGCGCAGCATCCGCATCACGCCGGTAAATCCCTCGAGTGGAATTCTTCGCTCCCGGTTTACGGACTTTACCGAGTCGGGACTTATGATCCAGATTTGGGACGGCGGACGCATGAAGACCTTGGAACTCACTCCGGACGTGCTCCAGCGACTCGGCGGCGCCACGCAGCCGCAAGCCCGCTCGACGCATGGGAACCGCTCCGGCGACCAGGCCAATGCACCCCTCCCACCTTCCCCCGTTCTCACACCCCCACCTGCTCGAGATCCGCCACGACAGCCCAATCCAAACGATGAGAGAGCTTTTCGCCCCGATACTATCTTGAACGACTTGGCGATTCAGGATCGCGTTTTATCCGAACATGAAGTGATCGCCCGTCCCGCTACACCATTGGAAGATTCTTCTTCCACGGATCCACGCCCAACGCTCGATCCGGATACCCCCCGCCCCGCCCCCTTGCCCGTCCCTCCGCTCCTGACCGGCGGCGGGATCAGCGCCGTTTACAGCGGCGGAACGATGCTCAACCTGGATGAATTGACCGTGTTCCACGCGGGCGCCGGATTCATCGGTCCAACGCTGTCCGACGTCGATTTTATCGGCCGAAGATTCGACGGCGCCGGCAACTTCATCGACTATCCGGTCCTATCGCTTCGCAACGTCCCCATCGCCCGGTTCGGCAGCACGACCGCTTATGAAGGGATCGACACGCATACCGATCCGAATACCGGCGGCATGGTCGACAACGACAACCTGGGGCAATTCGTGCGCCTGAGGCTGCCCCAGCAACTGATGTACTGGGGCACGCCGGCCGCCAATTTTCCCAATTCGCGCCTGCCGGACAATCGCGTGGTGAATTACGACGTGCTCATGGCCACCTATCCCGACAGCGTCTCGTCGCCATTCCTAGGCATTGACCAGGGCCGAATGCAAGTCAACACCAAGACCGGCGCCTATGTGGTGAAAACCCCCGACGGCAAAATCGTCTATGGCTCCGCGTTGGGTTTGAGGTTCTACGGCCAGGAATCCCAAGGCGTCGGCATGGAAGGCAATAACCCGAATTCTTCCGCGCCCCAACCCGACGGCATGGCCTTGGCGGGGTTCAAAGATCCCATCAATACCTCGTCCGCCGCGGAAACCGGCGTGGAGACCTTCAACGGCTATGCCGCGGCGGTATCCGCCCCAGCGGGCGGCACGGTCCGTTCGTACTCTTCCGCCGACGCCTCGTCGGATACCTTCCTGGGCAACGAAGGACGAAACGTGGTTCGAATCGACAAGGATAACACAACCCTTCATCCCGTATCGCTAAACCTGAACGTCTTCGAAAATCCCGCCGCGCCCTCGCCGGCCAATCAAATTCATGTGGGCGATCCGGCGGTGAGCTTTTACGTCAGCGGCAACGAATTCGGCGCCGTGCATGACCTGCTCGGAGGAGATCCACGACTGACGCAAACGCGCGCGAGCGGCACGGATTGGACCTGGGGCGAATGGGACGGAACCATGGACGTGACGTCCGGCGGCGTGACCCAGCCGGAAGAAGTCCACGGCGAATTCGTCGCCGGCAATACGCTCAGCGCAGCGGCTTTTCAGGCCTTGGCGGCGGGTGGGGCCAACTACTCGTTGCACACGCCCAGCCCCGCATCGAGCTTCGCTTCCGCCCTGATTGCCGACGGAACCATGCAGAACAAGATCAACGGCACGTGCCTTCTTAATGTCAACATTCCTGGCGGCGGCGCGACGCCTAATTGGAACGGACAATTCGACCTGGGAATTGCCGGAAGCGAATCGTTGAACCTGCACGTCAACAACACCCCGATTTCGCCGAACGGCCATCTACAAGGAACCCCCACCACCTACACGCTGAATCATGGAGGAAATTCCTACGACCAGAGCACCCTGACGCAGGGCGATATGACCGGCAATCTCGTGGGACCCGGAACCGGCCCCACGCCCATCACCGGCGCCATAGGGTCGGGCACGTTCGTGCATAACAACGGCATCACGGTCAACATGACGTACGGAACCGATCTTGCGCCCTGAGTCGATTCGCCCTATGCTCCGCTCATGAGAAAACTGCCGGTCATCGTGACAGGACTCGCCGCACTGTTGTTCTGTCTGGCGTTGGGTTATCTTCAGCCCGCATTCCTGCTCCCGCTCTCCCGCTACAGCACTGACGCCTTTCTTCGCACCATGACGCAGCCGCCGCGCAGCAACCTGGTGGCGATCGTCGATATCGACGACGTAAGCCTCTCCCAATTCGGACAGTGGCCCTGGTCGCGTACGTTGATGAAACGCATGCAGGACGAGCTGCGGCGACTTGGAGCTGCGGTCATTGTCTATGACATCATCTTCGCCGAACCCGACCGCACGTCCCCGAACAACGCCTCCCGGGAGTGGACTCGCGAATTCATGGAGGACGTGAGCATCGACGGCATTCCTTCGGGACAGGGCGATTTCGACGCCGCTTTTGCAGAGTCCATCGCCCAAAGCCCTACCCTCCTGGCCTGCTTCATGGATCTCGCCTATGCGCCGGTGGCCGATCCGGAGACCGACGACCACTATCAAGGCCATTACTTCGAAACCGGCCCCGCCAACCACCGGCTTCTTCCACAGGCTCGCAGGGCCATTGCCGCGTTGCCGCTTTTCCAAAAAGCCGCGGCTTCAACCGCCTTTTTCAACGCTACGGTCGATCCGGACAACATTGTCCGCCGTACGCCCTTGTTGTTCGCCCTCGGCCCCAATCGCATTTACCCCGCCTTATCGCTCGAAGCGCTTCGCCTTTACCGGCAGGACGACAACTTCCACATCGATTACGACGAAAGCATCCACGGCATCGCCAGCATCCGGTTGAAAAACTTAAAGATCCCCACGGACGAACAAGGCCGCCTGGTCTTGAACTTCCGCTCGCAGCCCTTCCCTCATGTTTCCGCCGCCGACCTTTTGACGGGCCGGGTTTCGCCCAATACCCTCTCCAACCGGATCGTACTGATCGGCACCTCCGCCGCCGGCTTGAAGGATCTTGAAGCCACGCCCCTGGCGCCCGAGGTTCCCGGCGTCGACATTCACGCCACGGCCATCGACAACATGGTCGCCGGCGATATGCTGCACGAGCCGCGCTGGCTGCAATGGGCCAATTTATTCGCCATCGCCGTCTTGTGCGGACTCATGATTCCCATCATTTATCACGCCCGCTCCTGGATCGGCTTCATGGCCGTTTTTACGGCTATTTTCCTGGTTATCCTGCTTTCGGGTTGGCTCATGGAAACTCGTCAAGTGGTCGCGTCGCCCGTCGAGGTGGGCTTCTCCATTGCCCTGGTTTACACCCTGATGACGGTCGTAAAATACTGGAACGAGGAACGGGAGCGACGCCGCATCCGCTCGATGTTCGGCGTCATGGTCTCCTCCGAAGTGCTTCAATTCATCGAGGACCATCCGACTAATTTTTCGTTGGCAGGCCGCAAGGCGGAGGCCACTGTTTTTGTGTCGGACATCGTCAACTTTTCCGCCATGGCCGAAAATCTCCCGCCGGAAGCTCTCTCGCGCCTGATGAACGACTACCTCACCCCAATGGCCAACCGCATCATGCAGCGCGGCGGCTTCGTGGACAAATTCGACGGCGACGCCGTCATGGCCGTCTGGGGCGTCCCCTATCCCCTGAAGGATCACGCCGCCCAGGCCTGCCTGGCCGCGCTCGACCAAATCCAGCTCCTGGCCACGCTCCGGACCGAACTGGCGCAACGGTTCCATCACGAAATTCATATCCGCATCGGCATCAACACCGGCCTCGTCACCGCCGGCAACATGGGTTCGGAAAAACGATTCCAGTACACCGTTCTGGGCGATCCTGTGAACCAGGCTTTTCGCAACGAGGACATCTGCCGCTTTTATCAAGTGCCCGCGGTCATCGGCGAAAACACCTATCTGCAAGCCTGCGACGCCATCGAGGTCCGCCAACTCGGCTTGGCGACCCTGAAGGGCAAGTCCCTGCCCGTAACGATTTATCAACTGCTCGGACGCAAGGGCGAAGGGTCCGACGCCATGCGCGAACTGGTCCATGCCTACGAAGAAGCTTACAAATGCTGCCGGGAACAGGACTGGGAGCAAGCCTTGCAACGCCTGGAAGAGGCCTTGAAGATCGAACCCCGTGACGGCCCCAGCCAGTTGTTGCGCCACCGCATTCAAACGCGCGGTCATCACCCGTCCGACGATCTCCACATTTTTAACGCAGGCGAACATCTCCGTAGAAACTAAGAAAGGAACGAAGAATGACAATGAAGAAAACATGGATGTGCATTGGGGTTCTGCTGGGCAGTTCCATTGCCGGCATGGCCTGCACGGTCACGCTGATCACCAAAGGCGCGAGCGCCGACGGCTCCGTTCTGGTCTCGCACTCCGACGACAACGAATTGGGCGATCAGCGCATCGTCTATGTGCCGGCCGCGGATCATCCCGCCGGCTCGAAACGGCCCGTCTATTACGATTCCGTCAGCATCGGCGTCCTGACCAACTACGGCATCGGCATGCCGCGCTACGTCGGCACGCATCGAGGCCCCGGCTATGTGAACGCGGAGCTTCAGCAAGACGTGCCGCTCGGCTACATCGATCAAGTCCCTCACACCTACGCTTACTTCGACGGCAATTACGGCATCGTCAACGAGCACCAGCTTTCCATCGGCGAATGCACCGACGGCGCCAAAGTGGAGCCCAATCCCGAACCCGGCAAACGCATCTTCTACAGCTCCGAGCTCTCGCGCGTCGCCCTGGAACGCTGTACCCAGGCGCGCGAAGCCTGCCGCCTGATGGGCGAGCTGATCGACCGCTACGGCTACTACGGCACCGGCGAGACGCTGTTGATCGGCGACACGGAAGAAGGCTGGATCTTCGAAATGGCCGGCTACGACATGAACGGCGCCGACGGCCTCTGGGTCGCCAAAAAAGTCCCCGACGGCGAAATATTTGCCGCCGCCAACGAATTCCGGATTCGCGAAATCGACCCCGGCGACCCCGATATGTTTTTTTCCAGCAACCTCTTCGCCGTGGCGCAGGCCAAAGGCTGGTGGAAACCCGAGGACGGCCAACTCGACTGGCTGAAAACCGTCAGCCACGGCGAATACAATCATCCCTACTATTCCTTGCGGCGCGTATGGAGCATTTTCAATCGCGTCAGTCCCTCGTCCAAGTTCAGCCCCTGGGTGGAAGACGGCTATACGAAAGCCTACCCCTTCTCCATCAAGCCCGAGAAAAAGCTGTCCGCGCGCGACGTCTTTGCGCTGCACCGCAATCATTACGAAGGCACCGAATTCGACATGACCCAAGGTCTCGCCGCCGGACCTTATGGCACGCCCAATCGCTACATCGGCCCGTACGACGGCAATCAGAACAACGTGAGCGCCCCCGGACAAGTCATGTGGGGCGCCTGGGAACGGCCGATCTCCGTCTTCTATTGCGGCTTTGTCTACGTCAACCAGTCTCGCGGCTGGCTGCCCGACCCCGTCGGCGGCATCTGCTGGATGGGGCTGGATAAACCGTCCGAAACCTGTTTCGTGCCCTTTTATGTCGGCGTAAACGACCTGCCCGCCTCCTACCAGCAAGGCTCCACCACTGTGTTCGACCGCAACACCGCCTGGTGGGCATTCAACTTCACCGCCAACTGGGCCGACTTTAAATTCAGCTACATGAAGGTCGACATTCAGGCCAAGCAGGCGGAACTCGAGGACAAGGAATTCGCCATGCAGCCGGCCGTCGACCTCGCCGCCGCGGAGCTGTACAAACAAGACCCCGCGCGCGCCCGGGAATACCTCACCGACTACTGCCGCGACAACGCCCAACGGATCGTCGGCGAATGG
Organism: Lentisphaerae bacterium GWF2_57_35; assembly: GCA_001804865.1. Lineage (GTDB taxonomy): Bacteria > Verrucomicrobiota > Kiritimatiellia > CAIQIC01 > GWF2-57-35 > GWF2-57-35. Next base: position 3,558 of record MHBK01000004.1, on the reverse strand, counting down.
TGGGCGCTGGCCGACCGCCTCGTGGCGAAATATAGCGACGGCTACGTCAACGCCCCCGGCCAAATGGCCCATGAAGTCGGTTACCCCAAGGCCTGGCTCGAACAAGTAGGCTACGCCAACGGCCCCATCCAGTATCGAAAGCCAGAGAAAAAATAGCCCGAAACGTTTTTTCCAATGATTGGAAAATTTTCGATCTGTTTTTCCAATCATTGGAAAACTTTTCACAAAGGAACTTGTCTATGATGCATACGAACGGTCTTGTCCCCGCATTCGCAACGATCCTTTGTTGCCTGGCCGGCGCGTCCTTTGCCGAAAACTTCACCCCGATCGCCCAACTCGACCTCCATCCGCGCGTGTATTACATGAACCGTCATTTCAGCACGCCGCTCACGCAGGAAAGCCTGGCGGCGGGCGGCTGGCTCGATGTGCGCAGCGGATCGTGGCATGGGCTCAGCCTGAGCCTCTCGCCCTACACCTCGCAACGATTGCAGGGCGACGAAGACAAAGACGGCGGCGGCCTCCTCGCTCCCGGGCAAAAAGGCTACACCGTCCTGGGACAGGCCTACCTTCAAGCCGACTGGAATCGAACCAGCCTGCGCCTCTACCGACAAATTTTGGAATCGCCATTCATCAATTCCTTCGACGTGCGCATGACGCCCAAAACCGTCGAGGCCTACACGCTGGATCAACGCTTCACCACCAACCTCGTCCTGAAGCTTTCGCAGGTCGAAGGCATCAAGGACTGGAACGGAACCACCTTCCAGAGCATGACCGACGCAGCCGGCATCGAGGAAGCGGATCGCCCCGTAACCTTGGGCGGCCTCACCTGGTCATCCCCTGCCCTGGGACAACTGCAAGCCTGGGATTATGTGTGCCACGACTTCATGAACATCGCCTATGCCCAATGGGATCTGAGCCTCCCGCTGTCGGAGAATATGTCCCTCCTGGGTTCGCTCCAAGGCCTGGACCAGCGTTCCCTCGGCGACGAATTAGGCGGAGCCTTCACAGCCGCCATGGGCGGCCTTCAGGGCGGCGTAAAAACGCATGGACTGCAAGTGCTCCTCGCCTACACCCTCACCGACAACAGCCACGACATCGTCAACCCGTGGGGCGCTTATCAAGGTTTCACGTCCATCGCGGAAGAAGACAGCAACCTCGCCGGCGAGCAGTCCTGGGCGCTGATCTGTGCCTATGACTTCACGACCATCGGCCTCGACGGGTTGGTCTTTTCGTTCAACCACTCCGAGGCTTGGGTAGAAGACAGCCTCCTGTCCCCCGAACAATTCGAATCGGATTTCACCCTGGATTACCAACCCCAAACCTGCCTGAAAGGCTTCGCCTGCCGCCTCCGCTACGCCAACGTGCGCAATTCCCTTTCCACCGGCAACCTCGACTACGACGACTACCGTGTCGTATTCAATTACGTCTTCCCAATTTTCTAACGGAGAGCAGGCAGGCAAAGTCCGCGAAGTTTTCTTTCCTGTAGGAGCCGAACCGGGTGCATCTTGATACTGCCGCAGATAACACGTACCTGGGGAGAAACTGGCCAGTGACTGCTGGAGGCGGGGCCACATGGCCCCGCTGGCCGGGGCGAGGGCGCCTGTCTTTTATACACAAATTCTGCCAGGAATCAGAATTCCCAATCCGTGGGGCTTCTTATAACCCTGGAAGATTGGCCCCACGGATGGCAAAGCGATCCCACGGATAAAAGAGTATTCAGAAGAGTCATTCTTTCATCGTTATCGATCTCCGATAAAAAGACGAAGAGCCCGTCTTCGCCCGCCTGCGCACCTGCCCGCAATGCTTGCAGGCGGGTCGCTACGCGAAGCGTTGCGGGCAGGGAGAAGCCGGGCCACCTTCAGGTCCACTTTGGGGCGGCGGCAGGAGCCGCAACCCTTTGATTGGAGGGTTCCGCTCCGTCGGAACCTTCTTCTACCGGTCGCGACGGAGCGCGACCCTCCAAAATACAAACCATCTTGCAGCAGCGATCTTTTTTGGCCCCGCTCTACATGAAGAAAATTTTTGTATAAATGACAGGCGAGGTCGCCCCGGCTCCATTTCGCAAGCCCGATCCTTATTGAATGAAATAAATCTGCGGCAGTGTCGAGATGCACCCAGCCGAACCCTTGTCCGGCGATGCCACAAACCCGTCCCTAAAAAATACCCAAAAAAAGTTTCCTAACCAAAGGATTAATCCAATCCAAAATCATTCACAAAATGAGCATCCTCCTGATACTTTGCTTCGGGGATTTCGAGTTGCTCAAGAACCACCTGCTTCACCAGGGCAGACACTTGATCTCGCGTCCATCTCACTTGATCGGAAGTAACCGCGAAAGGAATCAGGTCCCGAAGCCGTTGATAGTTGGACGGGATACGCGTCTTGAACCGTTGCGTTTTTTTCTCAGCGAAAATGCACACCCCAATCATGAGGGATGCACCGATCATGGCGGCGTTCGCCGCGCCGATGGGAACAACATTCCACAACACCAAAAACGTTACAGAAAAGACAGCCAATGCGCAGGCTGCGATGGTCCGCGGCAACCACGGCGGACGAACAAGAGTCGGCCAACTCCGAGCAGCGACCGACTGTTTCAGATCGGCCCACAGCTCCTTTTCTTTCGATCGGGGAATCAGATTCCTAAAGGGCATGTCGGGCGTGACGAAAGATCGTTGCAGGCCGAAACGACGCATGACGGCTTTTCGCAGCAGGTAGAAAGAACGTTGAGACTGACAGACCTTCCGATCCGTCGACTGGAGCTTGGAAAAAATGACGTCGCCAACCATGCGTGGCGTTGTCGTATGCACGACTTCATCATCCTTGAGTTCCACCCCAAAGGCTTCTTCTAGCGCCATGACCAACTCCACACCATCAAGCCCCATGACCGACCTCCTCATTGTGATCTATTCGCAGCCTATCCAAACACTGACCTTTAGCGAAACTTTACAACCGCTTCGCGATATTCCGCCTGAAGTTTAACCGGCGCCGTGTCCTTCAAGACCTTTTCCCACCCCTCAAATTCCACGATCCTCTCGCTCATGTCACCCCTCCGAAGTAGTCTTTATACAAATCGTCCTTGGCCAACTGACTTCTCCCTACATAAAGACTACTTCGCTTACAAGACTAAAAGTGAACGTACGTTCACAACCAATTGACGACAAGCTCTTTTCCTTCACGCCCCAGCCCTCGTTCCATTCGTTAGCCGCAGGGGCAGAATATGAAAACGCCCGGTGCATAAAGACTACTTGGAGGACAGAGGGTCAAAAGGTAGTCTTTGCCCTTCTGCTCGCTCATTACATAAAGACTACTACGCCCGCCAGGACCGCCAGTGAGCCGATGCTTATAAATAGTTGACGCCAAGCCTTTTCACCCTTGACCCACCTCGACGCCTTCCGGTACCCTCAGGGGCGAAACATGATAAAGCGACCGTTGCATAAAGACTACTTAAAGTACGGTCAATAAAGACTGTTGAACGGAACCGCTAACGCGGAAGGGGATCGGAATAAAATTCCCGTCCAGGACTCGCCCGATGGCTCTACATTGACTCCAAGCTTCGTACA
>MHBK01000003.1 GCA_001804865.1 Lentisphaerae bacterium GWF2_57_35 | reverse complement strand
GTGTAGCCGGCGTTGCCGATGCTGAAGTCGCCGCCAAAGGAGTAGTCGCGGAACCAAGCGGTGCTCCAGCCGGCGCCTCCATTTTGTGCGTTGAGACTCGTCCCCTCCGAGTAATTGAAGCCGTCATAAGAAACGGTGACAAAGTCCGCGAAAATCGATAGGCCAGAAAACAACAAGAGAAAGCATCCGGTGAGGTAACTGCGGATTATTTTCATTCCATTCCTTTCATCGTCTTTCTGTCTTTTCTCAAGATTATGATCCTAAAGCAAATGGATTAGATACGCCGATCAGAAAAGGATGGTAGGCGATTATCGCCCACGGTCTTTTTATGTAAAAGGCAACTTGTTGATTTTACGGTAGATCCAAATTTTGGAGGGTCGCGCTCCGTCGCGACCGAAAGAAGAAGGTTCCGACCGAGCGGAACCCTCCAGGAATTATGTGCTTGGATTGCTCGAAGGTGTGCCGAATCCCGTTTGGCTATCCGACAAGTTACAGTGCACATAAATAGACCGTGGATTGTCGCCAACGATGTTTGGGCGATGGTCTATTCGTGAACCCATTTGACGGGCTATGGCGCGATGCGTATCTTCCTCCCACTTATTCTCATCGGCACAACCCCATAAAGCAGCAATCGAGGTGATCGTGAAAGAGATGTGTGTACGCAAGCGCAAAAGCCTTAAGATCCTCACGTCGTTAGAAACAACTCCTCATGCATTCCTCAGCATAAAAAAATGGCTTCCAACGCTCCTGTGTCTTTTGTTGGTTGGTCAAGCCGTCATAGCCGGCGAGATTTTTAATTGGGTGAACGATGCGACGTGCTGGTCGGAGGTTGAGGGCATGCCTGCGCCTCGATATTTCTTCTCGGCCGCAGAGCTTAACGGGGCGCTGTATCTGGTTGGCGGTGTGAGTGGGGCCGGCGTCGAATCGAACGTCTACCGGTTCACCGGCTCAACCTGGCAGGAAGTAAGCGGCCTGCCGTCGCCCCGCTACAGCTCCGGCGTGGCCAACTATAACGGCAACCTATATGTTGCCGGCGGCAAGAATGAGAGCTGGGCCACGAGGACCAACATGTACCGCTACGACGGCATGGACTGGACCGAAGTCGAAGGCTTGCCCGCAGCGCGCGACAGTCTGGCCGCGGCCAGTTTGAACGGCTACTTGTATTGCCTGGGAGGCCAGTTTGGCGAGCCTTGCACCAATGTCTACCGCTACGACGGCGCGAACTGGAGCGAAGTTGCAGGGCTCCCCGCACCCCGCTTTGGGCATGGCGCCGAAACCTTGAACAACCGGATCTATGTGATCGGCGGGGGCATCGACAGCACGGCGCTGACGAACGTCTACGCATTCAACGGCACCAACTGGACTGAAGTGGCGGGCTTGCCGGCGGGCAAGCGGTACTATGGCCTGGCCAAGATGGATAACGCTTTGTATGCGACGGCCGGCAACGGCGGCGGCACCAACGTGTTTAAGTTCGATGGCGCCAACTGGGTGGAAACTGCCGGTCTCCCCGCGCAGCGGTATGGATTGGCCGCCGGCACGCTCGACGGCGCCACATACGCCGTGGGCGGTTTTTACCTTTCTGCCCCGCAAACAAACGCCTTCAGGTACCCCGGCTATGTCAGGGGAAGCGGTGTTACGCCCAGTTTCGGTGTTCGCACGGGCGGATATCTGGTGGTTATCAGCGGCACGGATCTCGGCAACGGTTCGGACATTACCAGCGTCACCATTTGTGGAGTGGAGGTTTCGAGCATCGTCAGCCAGAGCGCGACGCAGGTGGTTGTGATGGCAGGCGTCGGCGTCTTGGGCACGGGCGATGTCCGCGTGCAGTCGGACAGCGCAGGCGAATCCGTCAGGGAAGGCGGCTTCACTTACGTCACCTCCAGCCAGACCCTCACGTTTCCGCCGATTGCCCGGCAGACGGCCAATCATACCGTCGGTCTGAGTGCAACAGCCAGCAGCGGTTTGCCGGTGAGCTTCGCGGTCGGCAGCGGGTCCGCCAGCATCGCCCAGGGCACGAATCTGAGCTTCTCCGGTGGCGGCCAAGTCAGCATCATCGCCAGCCAGGCCGGCGATTTGGATTGGAGCGTTGCGCCCGATGTAACCAATACCTTTGACGTGCTGCAGTTCACCAGCTATGCCGGCCCGGATAACGGCGTCGGCTCGTTGACGATCAACTGGCCGAACCTGGGCAATGGCGGCGACATCACCAATGTATGGGTTGGGGGGATCGCGGCGTCGATCACAGGGCAAGGCTCCCATTTCGTGACGATCGCCCTGCCCGCCCATGCGGCCGGCTTGGTGGATATCGTCGTTCAGTCAGCCAGCGCGGGCCCCACGACTTTCGCGGGTTCCTTCACCTATAACCTGACGGGAACGGTGTATGACAATGTGACGGAAGGCTGGCGTCAGACGGCCGGTTTGCCGGCGCCGCGAATTCAAGTGGGCGCCGGAGTTTTGAACGGGAAGCTGTATGCCGTCGGCGGCTGGAACGGCAGCTATGCGGCTCAGTCGAACGTCTACCGATTTGACGAGACGACCTGGACGGAAGTGGCTCCCTTGCCCTTTGCCAGAGATTCCGTGGCCGTTGAAACGTATGAAGGTTATCTCTACGCCATCGGCGGCGACAGCAGCGGCGACAAGACGAACGTATTCCGGTTTGATGGCGCGAGCTGGTCCCAAGTAGCGGGCCTGCCGGCGCCGCGGCAGCGGATGAGCGCCAAGGCATTGGGCAGCAACCTTTATGCCATGGGCGGTACGTCGGTCTCCAATGTCTACCGGTATAATGTCACCAACTGGGTTCAGGTGGCGCCCCTGCCCACCAATCGCATGAGCATGGCGTCCGGCGTCTTGAATGAATACCTGTACGTGGCGGGCGGGGACAGTGGGCCTGGAATTCCTTGGACGAACGCGTACCGGTTTAACGGCTCCGATTGGACAGAAGCGAGAGGCCTTCCCAAGCCGCTCCGAAACATGGCCAGCGGCGTTTTGAACAGCAAGTTGTACGTGGCCGGCGGATATGACGGGACCTCCAACTCAACCAACACCTATCGATTTGACGGCGCCCAGTGGTCGCAGGGGGCGGGTTTGCCCATGCGGCTTTGCTGGACGGCGGGCGCTGTGGTAAGCAATGCTTTCTACGCCATTGGCGGGTCCAACGGCATGGCGTCCACCAACGTCTTCAGATACTTCGAAGGCTCAACCGGCGCTGCTCCCGCGAGTGGATCCTATACGGGCGGTTACTTCGTCACGATCACCGGCACGAACCTGAGCGATGGAACCGTCGAGGACATCACGAACGTCACCTTGTGCGGGGTGGCGGTGTCCGCCATCGTCTCCGTGTCCGGTTCGACCCAGCTTGTAATTACGGCCGGGGTCGCCCCGTCCGCGCTGGTCGGCGACGTGCGCGTTTGCTCCATCAGCCACGGCGAATCGGTGAGAGCCAATCTGTTCACGTACCTTGCCCCGAGCCTGTCGGTGCTGGGCACGAACGGGGCCGCGATCGCCAGCGCGGAGGCGGCGAGTTTCGAAAAAGGAAATGCCTTCCGGAAACTGTCTTTCGGAACGGGTGCGACCAATCGGCTCAGCATCACGAACAGCGGAAATCAGGCGCTGGCCATCAGCAGTTATACAACAGGCGGCGTCGCGAGTTCGAGCTTCCGGATCTCCGGCTTGCCCGGCACGGTTTCCGCAGGCGGCGTGAGCAACTTCACCGTGATCTACACCCCGGCGGCGGCGAGCAGTCATAACGCAACGCTGAGCATCGTCGGCAGTGATCCGGCCTCGCCCTTCACGCTGAATCTGGCCGGTTCGTGCTACGCGCTTTCCGCCGCTGCCGGCCCCTTCGCGGGCGGAAATGTCATCACGATCACCAACGGCAACCTGGGAGCGATCACCAACATCACCGTGGGCGGCGCGCCCGCGATCATCCAGGGCTCTGGAACGGATTGGGCGACCATCATCGTGCCGGCCACAGGTTCGGCCGGCCCCAAGGATATCGTCATTGAGACCTCAGACCTTGGCAGCACCACCTTGGCGAATGCCTATACGGTCAACCCGGCCGGGACGATCAGCCCCAATGGCGTGACACCGGAAAGCGGTTCGATCACGGGCGGTTATCCTGTGGCAATTTCCGGCGTCAACCTGGGCAACGGATCCGACGTCACAAACGTGACCTTGTGCGGCGTACCGGCGAGTCTGGTCAGCCAGTCGTCCACGCAAGTCGTGGTTGTAGCGGACGCCGGCAATGCCGTCGGAGTGGGCGATGTGCGCATCTACTCGATCGCCTTTGGCATGAGCACGGCCTCCGATGCCTTCACCTACCTGAAAGGCGATCAGAGCATCGCGTTTGTCAACCCGGGCGCCCAAATCACGACCAACGCGGTGGGCTTGACCGCAACCGCCTCCTCTGCGCTGTCCGTCAGCTTCAGCGTGCTGAGCGGCTCCGCGAGCATTGCCGGCGGCACCAACCTTACCTTCTCGGGCGCCGGTTCGGTCAGCATCGTCGCCAGTCAGGTCGGCGATGCAAACTGGAACCCCGCCCCGAACATCACCAACACGTTCAGCGTCGCCAAGGCCATCGCCACCCTCACGCTGAGCGACCTCATGCAACTTTATGATGGCACGCCAAAAGCGGCGACGTATCAAACCACCCCGTCCGATCTGTCCGTGGTCCTCACCTACAACGGCGACTCCAGCGAGCCCCTCAACGCCGGCAGCTACGCGGTCACCGGCACGGTAAGTGAAGCCCTGTGGCAGGCGGTAGCCGTCGACACCTTGGTGATCGTCAGAGCCGGCCAGACGATCGCTTTCCCGGCCATCCCGGCCCAGACGGTGACCAGCGCCGTCGGCCTGACCGCCACGGCGGCATCGGCTTTGCCGGTCAGCTTCAGCGTGGCCAGCGGCCCGGCCCAAATTGCGGATGGCACCAACCTGACCTTCTCGGGCGCCGGCCAAGTTAGCATTGCCGCCAGCCAGGCTGGGAACACTAACTGGAATGCCGCCTCAAGCATGACGAACACCTTCACGGTGATCAAGGCCACTGCCACCGTCACACTGAGCGACCTCGTTCAGCCGTACGACGGTACGCCCAAATCGGCCACCGCCACGACCGTGCCCGTGGGCCTGACGGTTGACATAACCTATAACGGCAGCGCTACGGCGCCCACCGTGGTTGGCGACTATGTGGTCACCGGGGTGGTCAATGACGTGGCGTACCAAGGCATCGCCTTCGACACCTTAGTGATCAGCAAGGCCAGCCAGACCATCGCCTTCCCGGCCATTGCCCAGCAGCGGGAGACCAACACCATCGGTTTGGCCGCGACGGCCTCCTCTTTCCTGCCCGTCAGCTTCGCGATCCTCAGCGGACCGGCCAGCATTACGAGCGGCACGAATGTGGCGTTCAGCGCCGCGGGCCAGGTCAGCATCGTGGCCAGTCAAGGCGGCGATGCCACCTGGAACCCCGCCCCGGACGTGACCAACACCTTCACCGTGCTGGCGGTTTACACCCTGACGGTCCAAGCCTCGCCGAACGGCGCCACCGTGCCGAGTGCGGGCGCCTACAACTATGTCGACGGGGAAGAAGCCCAGCTCAGCGCCACGGCGGCCGCCTACTATCATTTCGTGCAGTGGACCGGCGACGTGCCGCCCGGCAACGAAACGGATAATCCGCTGACCGTCGCCATGAACGGTCACAAGACCCTTGGCGTCGCGTTTGCCCAGAACTTGACCACCAACTCAGGAGTGCCGCAGGAGTGGCTGGCGAAGTACGGCTTCACCAACAACTTTGACGAAGCCGTATCCTCTGACGCGGACAACGATGGCGTCCCGACCGGTTATGAGTGGATCATGAACACCGATCCGACAAATTCATCGTCCTTCCTTCGCCTGATGGACCTGAACATGGCGGACGGCGGCAACATCCTGAGCTGGCCCTGCGCGACGGACCGCGTCTACGACGTCGAAGCCGACCTGGTCCTGTTGCCCGGCGCCTGGGCGCCGGTAGCAGGCCTCACCAATCTTGTGCCCGCGTCCGGTTGGCTGGTTGTCACCAATGGCCCGAATGACGCCGTGCAGAAATTCCACCGCGTCAAGGTGCGTCTGCCGTAGGTTTGTTGTATATAAAAGACAGGGGAACTCGAAGAACTCTGGCTGGCGATTCGTCGCGATGCGGATGGCCGGCTGACCTTCGCCTTGCTTGACGATCCTATCGAGCTCGCTCCACCAGTAGTCGGTGGAAAGAACAGAAGGAAAACTCATCGTAATCTGACCTTGTCGAAGTCGTCATGAGGACCGCCCCCTATGGCCTCTATGGCCTTCTAATGATGGATCAGGAAGAAGCGCGGAAGTTTGCCGCATGGATTCCATTAGGGTTTCGTTGCCTTAATTCTGAAGTAGCCTTGCGTAACCACCGGAACTGGTATTGCGGATAAAACCCCGCTGGCGGCGCCCGGAAGGTTGGTTTGTCCCGGTACATTACTCCATGTCCCGCTCGTTAAATTCTCTACATATTCAAAACTATAAATCCTGGAATTGGTACAACGGACGTGAATCTCAAGCCCATTCGTATTGGCGATGGAGAACATGGCCAGGCGCGATGCAAGATTGGTGGGATTCGTATCGGCAAACCATTCGCTCCACACGCCATTCAAATCGTTATGCCAGACAATGCAGTTGCGCGTCAGACCGGCTTCATCGCAATAAATTCCGCCGGCTTTATTGGTGGCGGTATTGCCGACGATGGTGCAGTTGTTCGCTTCCCCGCCCCGATAGTAATAAAGACCGCCACCCGATCCGGCGCGGTTGCCCGTAATCAGGCAGTTGTTCAGTGTTGTGTTCTGCACGCACCGTACACCTCCACCCCAGAATTCGGCGGTATTGCCGGAAATGATGCAGTTGCTTGCCGAACTCCAGGCGGACAAGTTTAATCCGCCGCCGCTGCTATTGGTGTTTCCGCTGATGGTACAGCGGTAAATATCGCCGGGCACGCAGGACACTCCGCCGCCGTTGGCATGCCCGCGAACGATGCAGTCTTGAACATGGGGAAGCTTGACGTTCCCTTCACATTTTATGCCGCCGCCCGCCGCATAGTTGCTCGCAAGGTTGGCGGCCACCATACAGTTCATGACCAAGCCGCCATCGTAGCAGTAAATTCCGCCGCCGCCATAGCCGTATGCAAAATTAGCTTGCACCGTGCAGTTGCTGATCGTGCCGCCCTGAAAGCAGCAAATGCCGCCGCCACACCAAAAAGCGGCATTGCTTACGACTACGCAATCGCTTAACAACCCGTCACGATCTATAAAAGCGCCTCCTCCATGAAAGGATGAGTTGTCTTCTGAAGTGAACGTGGTGCAGCCGTTTGCCAGGGTAAAGCCCTTTACAACCCCTCCTTCTGCAATGTAGGCGCAACGAACGGCCTCTTCCCATCGCAAGGATGTTCCATGAATCTTGGTTACAGCCGCCCCATTCACCGAGCGGACCAGAATGGGTTTGTCTACGACAATCCGGTTGGTGTTTCCCCGTGCAACACGCCCCAGGCCCCGATAGACCCCATTCGTCACTAGAACAATTCCACCCTTGTAATCACAGGCGTCAATCGCGTCCTGGATGTTCGTGGCCGCCGTGACCCACGTAGTGAACGGCGCGATGTGACCGCCCGGCAGCCGGGGCCATCGGGGTCAGGCAGAAAGCGCCGATGAAAGCCGGTTGCTCGTGATCGAACACGGGACAACAACCGGAGGGAAGGCAAATCGCCGCAATCCTTCGGACAGAGCCCCCGAGGAGTCGGACGGCGTCGT
>MHBK01000002.1 GCA_001804865.1 Lentisphaerae bacterium GWF2_57_35 | reverse complement strand
GGCCCCCAATGGCCGGGCTCTCTCATCCCGGAGGGGTTCGCACCTCCACAGCGCACGAGGGTCGCGCTCCGTCGCGACCGAAAGAAGAAGGTTCCGACCGAGCGGAACCCTCCAGAATAGTTTAGATCTTTTCGGATGGGGCAACGAATAAAGAGCCATTCCATCCGCGTCTTTTCATGGGTTGCTTATCCTATTCGTTGCCGCCTCTCATGGGTTGAGTTTGCAAAGCCGAAGAGCCCGTCTTCGCCCGCCTGCGCATCGCTGCGCGAAGCGTTGCGGGCAGGGAGAAGCCGGGCCACCTTCAAGACGCCTTCGGGCGGAACGAACGATTTTTTATGGGGCCTTTTTGCGCGGCTTTTTCGTTTTCTTTTTGGGCATGGGAAGTTCTTGGGCGGTTAATTTGATCAACCCGGTAATCCATTCCCGATCTTCGAACGCGTCTTCAATCAGAAAATACAATTTGGCGCCGGGATAGGGCGGGGCTTCGACCACCTCGCCGATATATTTACGGCCCGCTTCGGTTGGTTTCACAAAAAGCCGATTGTCGCAAACCAGCGCGACGACTTTGCTGTCGCAATAAACGGCATATTCCCCAAACATCTTTCTGCACGCAACCAGACCGGCCTCGCTCATCTGGTCTAAAAGAAAATCCATGAAATCTTGATCGGAAGCCATTCCTACTCTCCTTTCCTGCTGTGACGGGGACATCTTACGGAACGGTTGTTAAAATGCCATGAAAAAGCCCTCCCTCCTATTTCTTGCGCAAAGTCTTCAGCGCGCCGCCCCAGGCGATAACTTGATCGAGCAGGGTGTTGACGGATTTTTCCTGCGTGGGTCTGGGCTTGAAGACGCTGTAGTTTTCGAAATCGCCGGCGAGGGATAACGCGACTTGGGCGCGCACATCGGCCACTTGCAACTCGCCCATGACCAGCCGCAATTGCTCCACCGCGCGCGTTCCCCCGACGCCTCCATAACCCACAAACCCGGCCGCCTTGTTGTTCCACTCCCGGTATAAAAAATCGATCGCGTTCTTGAGCGCGCCGGAGATCCCGTGATTGTATTCGGGCGTCACAAAAACAAAGGCGTCGAAGGCGTCGATTTTCGCGGACCAAGCCTTCGTGTGCGGCTGGCTGTATTGCTGCATCGACGGCGACTCGGCCTCGTCGAGCAACGGCAGGTTGAAGTCCTTGATGTCCACCAGCTCGAATTGGGCATCGCTGCGTTTTGTCGCAATCTCGTGAACCCAACGGGCAACCGCCTCCGCCTTGCGGCCCGGACGCGTACTTCCAACGATAATGGCTGCCTTGATCATATCTGTTCTCCCTTTTTTGCTCTGACTTCAGCGAACGTGAATAGATCAATTTACATGAACTTGCCCTCGGGGCCTTGTTATGGATAAGACTCGCGAAAAGGTTTAGCCGTAACGTCTAGCGATGCAGTTATTAATACATTAAGAAATTGTGCGGCCTCCGTAGGCTAAGCTGGCGATAGAACCGATTATTCGTAACGGCTCAGGCGCTAACCCGCATTTCTCACCGCCTGGTGAGAAATCCGGGCTAATCGCTTTTTGACAGCTTCGGCGGCGATGCCGTAAGCTGTCGACTGGTTTGCGTTGTTGGCCCAAAGAAAACCAAAGGAGCACTGAACGATGAAGGCAAAAAAACTGGTTATGGTATTGCTGGGTTGTGGTCTGGCGGCGCAGATAACGTGGGCGCAGGGCAGTCTGACGCCACCGAGTGCGCCTGAGCCGTCGATGCGGACACTGGCGCAGCTCGAACCTCGAAGCCCGATCTCTTCGTTGCCATACACGATCAACATGCAGGGGGCGTATTACCTCACGACCAATCTGACGGGCCAGGCCGGAACGAACGGCATTACGATTACAGCCGACAACGTTTCGCTGGATTTGAATGGATTCGCACTTACAGGCGTGATGGGCTCCATTGCTGCCATTCGAATCGATTCCGCCATCACGCACCGCAACATCGCGATCCATAACGGCACAATATGTGGATGGGGGGCGATGGGCATTTCCGGCCATTTGGCGGAACACCTCATTATTCATGACATAATGGCCTACACCAATGGAACAGTCGGCATCGCCGCTGGAAACGGTTCGCTTGTCACACGCTGCACGTCCATGGGTCACAGCTCCTCCGGCTTCCAATTGTACAGCGGCAGTATGATCACAGACTGTATCGCGCGTAAGAACTCGGGAGCGGGCATCAATCTCTACTGGGACAATGTGGCGAAAGAGAACGCTTGTTACGATAATGAGAAAGAAGGCATCAAGGTGTCCTATGGAGGCAATCAGGTTGACGCAAACAAAGTGAGTTACAATCAGACTGGAATCCGCACGGATTTCGCCTCCGGCGTTAACCTAATTGTTCGAAACGCGGCCAGCGGGAATTCGACAAACTATTCCTTGCATGCGACCAATGCCGTGGGACCCATCGTGAGTTGCGCTGGGAGTGTCATAACCAATACCAACCCTTGGGCTAATTTCTCGTACTGAGCGAAACGGGGGATGCAACCTCCAGAAGCAGCCATTAGGGCCACGGCTCAAGATTCAAGAATTGGCAGAAGCTGCTCCTTGAGAATGCTTCTATGTTAGAAGAGCATTGAGAATGAAATGTGAAGGCAAAGAATGATGGAATTCTTGAATCTTGAGCCGTGGCCCTGATGCCTATTAACCTTGAAAGAGTGGCCCCACGGATGGCAAAGCGGTCCCACGGATCGTCAAGTCTGAGACGTAAGGGTCATGCCGCCGGCCCGAAGTGGACCTGAAGGTGGCCCGGCTTCTCCCTGCCCGCAACGCTTCGCGTAGCGATGCGCAGGCGGGCGAAGACGGGCTCTTCGGCTTTCTGAGATATTTTTTCCAATCATTGGAAAATTTTTTACGTTGTTGGCCGGTTCTCCCGTGAGGGACGTTGTTCCAACGGGACTTCGTGCGAACCGGCGCGCCGACCCGCAGAGTCAGACGACGAATCAAGGAGGAGCTTCATGCTCGCAGTCCTCTTGCGGCTCTCGCAAAAGCCTATCTTCGCTTTTATTCGTCGAGGCCGATCATGTAATAGGCCGCTCCGCTGCCGGACGAATCCGTATAGCTGTTGAGCGGAGGAGTGGCGGTCAGGCCGGCTTGGAGCACGGTGAATCCGGCCAGCAGATGGGTGGATTTGTAGAGGGTATACGTCTTGCCGGGCATGCTGTGCCAGCGGACGGTATAGCTGCCGGGCGTTGCGGCGGTGCTGACGTTGGCGGCGGCGAAAACGGAGGAGGGGTCGGCGGGGTCGGTGCCGGCCAAATATTCGGCGCGGTTGGAGAGGCCGTCGCCGTCGAAGTCGGCGTCGGGCCGGACGTCTGCGGGCTGGGCGATGGCGTCGTTCGGATCGGCGTCTACTACGCGCTGCTGCCAATCGTCGGGCAACTGATCCTGGTTGGCGTCGATGGCGCCGATCGCGAAGACGGACAATCCGGCGGCGTCCTGGGCGGCCAAGGCATAAGGACCGGCGGCCGATACTTTCAACACTTGCACGAGCGTATTGAATTGTTTGCGCGGGACGGGAACCAGGATGTTCGAGACGTCGAGCGCGTTCAGCTCGCCGGCCCCGCCGACGGTGACCAGCAGCGGCCCGGCTTGGGCCAGGCTGTTGACCGCGCCGGCGATCGAGGTGCGCAGCGTCGGCGTCGTGGGATTGGACACGTTCAGCGCCAGCCAGCCGGAGTTATTATCGGCGACCAACGCGTTGGTTCCCGAGACGATCACGCTCATGGCGAGCCCCGGGGTGTTGTAGGACCCCAGGAACGACGGCTGGCTGGGATTGGACGCGTCGAGGATGGCCAAGCCGTATTCTCCGGCTGCGACATAAATGCGCGAGCCGCTGAATGCGAGATCCTGGACGAACGCGGGGGCGGTCCATAAGCCGCGGGCCGACGGCGCGGCGGGCGAGGAGATGTCGATCACGTGGACGCGCCGTCCATCCGTCAGGGCCGCCAGCGAGCCTGAGACCGCCACGGCGCGGACTTGAACGAGGTTGGTGGTGGCGTAACTGCCGATCAGTCTTGGCGCGAGCGGATTGGTTACGCTGAATATTTTGAGCCCGGCGTCGCCGTCGCCAACCAGCGCCAAGCCGCCGGCTACGGCCAATGCCCGGGCATTGGCGGCGGCAAGGGACGAGCCCATCAGCACCAGTCGGCCCGGATACTGAAGGGAATATATTCTCAGTCCGGCTTCCCCGGCGGCCACATAGGCCAAGCCGTTGGTCGCGACGACGGAGGACGAACGATGGCCGGTTGAAAAGGCGGACACGGGAACGGGAGTTAGCGGCGAGGAGACATCCAGGATTTGCAGCCCGGAAAAACCATTCGCGACATAGAGCGTCGAGCCGGCCAGGGCGAGGGCCCGGGCTTCGCCGGCGGAGGTGTTGGTGTAGACGGCTTGGGGCGCCAGCTCGCTGGATATGTCCAGCGTAAGCACGCCGGCCGCGCCGGCTGCGACATACAGGGCTTGTCCGGAAATCAACGCATCATGGCCGACGGCGCCCAGGTACAACCGGGAAAAAACGACCGGAAAATTCGGCATGAAGGTGTCGACGTTGGAGAGCTGGGCGTTGTCGTCGACGAGATAGAAGACCGAATCTTTCACGGCCATCGCTTTTCCGCCCGAGATGGCGCTGGAGGCGCCGATCCTGGCCGGCGCGGCGGGATTGCCGATATCGAGGATCTCCACGCCGAGATGATGATTCAGCAGATAAACGAGGTCTCCATAGACGACCACGGCCCGGGCCGGGCCGGCGGTTCGATAGGCGCCGACCAAGGAAGGAGAAAGCGGATGGGCGATATTCAAAATCCGCAGCCCTGCGGCGCCATCGGCCACCAAGAGCTGGTTTCCCAAAAGGGCCAGACCGTGCGCCGAACCCGAGGTGTCGAACGAGGCGGCATGAAGCGGCGAGCGCGGATGGCTCACGTCGACGATCTGTACGCCGGCCTGTCCGCAGGCGACATACGCATGGGCGCCGGTGACGACGATGGATTCGATCGGACCCGGCAACGCCAGGGACGCCAGCGGCGAGGGCGCCGCCGGATTCGTGCGGTCCATTAGCAGGAGCACCGCTCCGGCGCCGACGTACAAGGTGGCGCCCTGCACCGCGACGGCCGAACAGATGCCTCCGACCGAGCCGGTGGCGTTGACGGCGTTCAATCCGGCCGCGGCGCCCAGTATGGAAACGGTGGTCAAACCGCCGGAGAAATTGGTGACGCCGTTTGCAATCGTTCCCGCCTTGAGCGTGTGCGTCCCCGGCAAAGCGCCCAAGGTGGGCCAATCCAGATGAAGACTCGTGAACTGGCCGGGCGTCAGACCGGTTACCGTCTGCGAAGCCACGATTTGTCCGGTGTTGGTATTGACCAGGATGACCGTGAAAGGCTGGGTGGCATTGGATTGATTGGTCAACGCCACATCGATGCCGACGCGATCGCCTTGCAGGACGTTGCCCGAAGAAACAATGACGGAGGCCGCCACGCTATGGGTCCGCACGTACTGAGGCTGAACGACCGTCAATTCGAGATTGAACGCCAGGTCGGGAGTCGAGGAGTCGGGGGGCGAATTATGAGCGGGGCCCTGATGCACTTCGGCGGACAGGACATTGCGGCCGATGGCGAACAGATTCGACGAGGTGGTAAAAACGACGTCATTGGTTTCGGCCGCTCCATAAACCGCGCTCGCGGCCATGGTGTTATAACTCACGTCGCCTAGGGGCATGTTGTTGCGGTAGATTTCGGAGCCGTTCAGGTAGACCACGATTCCGTCGTCGCGGCGAATTTTCATCGAAATCGAAAGAGGCGTCATGTCGACATATACCTCGCGCCGGAAATAGCAGGTGTTGCGCGACGGCGTTATCGCGGTGGACAGGACATCTTCGGAATCTCCGAAGCCCAGTGCTGCCGGGCCTTCGCTCCAGAAGCCGTCATAGTAGTTTGCGTTTCGCCAGGGGGTTCCGGAGAGATCGACGCCGGTGTTGTTGTACTTCCAAACAGCGCCTTTCGAAATCAGCACGTTCGTTTCCCCGGCATAGGCGAAGATCGTCGATCCGTAGCAGGTGTTGTTGGAGAGCTGTGTTTCTCCCGCCACGACGGACGAGGTGGCCACCAGGGAATGCAGACCGATGGATGCGCCGGCCGTATTCCACTGGATCAGCACATTGGTGGCTTTGCCCGCCGCCAGGCCGGCGACGCTGCGGCTGCCGATGGATCGGGCGTCGGTGACGTCGCGAAGCGAGACCGTGAAGGCTTCCGTTGCGGTTCCCGCGTTGGTCGCGGTCACAAACAGATTGGTTGTCGCGCCCGGGGTCATGGAGGCGGGGGCCGTGATGGACAAGAGGCGGATGTCGTGAACGGTTACGGCCCCGCCAGGCGCATAGGTCACCAGCATATTGGTGAAATGGGCCTGGTTGGGCGGGGAGGAAGTGGCCCCGGCCGTCCCTTTGTAAAACGAGAGGACATTGGTCGAGGTCCAGGGGCCCGAGGCGTTGTTCTCCGTGAACTCGACGTAGAACCGGTAGGTTCCGTCCGGCACGACGGCGCCCGATGTATTGCGGCAATTCCACGTGAGCAAATGGGTTCGATGCGAGTTCAGCGTGGCCCCCGTGATGCCGTCCACTACGTTGCTTTGGGATTTGGGCCCCCATTGGGTCAGGTACTGAATGCGCGATGCCGCCTGCCGCTTGAGCGTTTTGACGAAGTTCGTTTGCGCATCGGTTACCCAAATGGCCAGCACATGGTTCGGCGCATAGTTGCCATTGGCGGTCTTGGTGCTGACGCGGAACGTCGCGGTTCCATCCGTCTGGGCCAGAATCACGGTCGGCAAAAAGAACAGGACGGCGGCCCCAATTAGTTTCATGATCGATTTCATATTTCCTCCCGGCGGTTCTTGGTCGGTTCCGCGCGCATGACATGCGTGGCGCAGTCCAGGCAGGGATCCACGGAATGAATCACCCGCAAAACTTCGATCGGCTGATCCGCGTTTGCCACGGGCGTGCCCATCAGGGCTTTTTCCAGCGGGCCCATTTGGTGGGCGGAATCCCGGGGCGAAATATTCCAGCATGTCGGCGTGATGACCTGGTAATGCGCTATCTTTTGCGAGGCGATCGAGAGCCAGTGGCCCAGCGCGCCGCGCGGGGCTTCGGTCAGGCCCATGCCCGCGCCCGTTGTGGGAATGGCGGCGGGGGTGTAGGCCGAAACGTCGACGGCCAATTGGCTCAGCCAATCCTTCATGGCCAGCGCCAGTTTGCGCGCCTCCCAGGCGCGGGCGCGGTGGCGGTCCATGACCGATACGCCGTGCGAATAGTCGCCATTGACGGCCATGCGGGCCAGCGGCCCGCATTCGTAGGGCAAGCCCGCGTAGCGCGGCGATTTGAGCCAGGAGTAGGCCTCCAACTTGGGATATTGCGGAATCGTGTCGCCGACGGCCGGATGGACATCGTTGGTGGATGGATGATACCAGGAATGAACAATGTGTTCCGAGATGGCCGAGGCGTTCATGGCCTGGACTTCGGGCGTGCCGCTGACCACCCGGCCCGGCGCAAACAGCTTGGACGTGCCGGCGTTGTTGAGTTCATACGCGCCGAAGGACAATAGATGGCCGTAGCCCCTTCCGATCGAAAAATATTCCGGATACAGGGAGGCCAGTCGCTCGACATCGGGAATGTACGAGCCCTCGATGAACGCGATGAGTTCATCGAGATAGGCTCCGAATTGCGATTTGTCGTCGGCGCTGGAAACGGCGGTGATGCCCCCGGCGATGAACGCCGGCGTGTGGGGAAGTTTTCCGCCGTAAATTGCGCCCATCTCGTGCGCCTTGCGTCTTACTTCAATGGCGGCGAGATAATGACCGAGGAAACCGCCTTCGGCGGCCCGATCCAAGCGCAACCCAGGGTCCCAGCCAGGCAGCCACGGCGCCATGGAGGGACCCTTGATGTAATCGGGCAGCGAGAGCAGATAGAAGTGCAGGATGTGCGACTCCAGGTAGCAGGCGCCGTGCACGAGATTGCGCATGAGGCGGGCCGGCTCGGGCGCCGCGACTCCGCAGGCCTGGTCCAACGACAGAACGGCGGCCATGGCATGCGAGGTGGGGCACACGCCGCAAATGCGGGACGTGACGATCGGCGCGTCGCGCGGATCGCGATGCTCCAGGATTTTTTCGAAGCCGCGAAAAAGGGTGCCGATGGCATGCACGTCGACCACTTGCTGGACGCCGTTGACCGTGTCCACTTTCACGTCGACTTTCAAATGGCCTTCGATGCGGGTTACAGGATCGATTGAAGCGGTAATGACAGGCATGGGAGTACTCCTAGGCTAAATTACGGAATGTAGGGATCGAAGAAGGATTGCGGACCTGGAAACGAGGGTTCGACGCAACCTTGGCAGGGGGCGTTGGCCCCAATGCACCAACGGCCCGAGCCTTCCTTGCCGTTCCAGCAATTTTCGCATTTCGCCTGGGTGAGCGGTCCCCGGCAACCGAGGTGGATGAGGCATTTGCCGTTTTGACCGAAATCCGCGGCTTCGTTGGCGCCGCCCTGATTGCGCGGGCAATGGTCGTGAATATAGCCGTGGGCCTGGTAGAGCTCGATCGGACGGCCGGCGTTGTCGAGCGGCACCGCGTTGCCCAGGATCAGTTGCACGATCGCCCAAATCATCCAGTTGGGATTGGCCGGGCAGCCCGGGATGTTGATGGTGGACCGTCCGGTCAATTCACGGACGCCGACCACGCCGGCGGGATTTGCGCCGGCCGCCGGGATGCCGCCATAGCTCGCGCAGGTTCCGGCGCAGACGATCGCGGCGGCGCGCGCGGCATAGTCCTGCACCGCCTGCTCCATGGTCGTTTCCTGGCCGTTGAAGCTGTAGATCACGCAGGCATGCCCATCGAAAGCGGTGGGAATGCCTCCCTCCACCACGAGAACGAACGGTCCGGAATCCACCGCCTGCTTCATGGCGGCCACCGCGGTTTCTCCGACGGCGGTCGTGAGCGTGGGATGGAAAACCAGATTGATGTGATCGGTGAGCGTATCGGCGATGGTGTAGGGAATCGAATCGGAAATGCGGTTAAGCAACGAGACCGAACAACCGGCGCAGGCGCTGCCCTGCAACCAAATCACCGAAGGGCCCAGCGGGCTGGCCAGCGCTTTGGCCAGCAGGCCGAGTTGAAACGAGCTTAATCCGATGGCCCCGGCCGACATCCCGCAATACTTCAGAAATACACGACGACTAATATGCATGCTTCTTCTCCCAGCCCGTCTCCCCACCCCTCGAGCGAAGCCTTGAGTCGTGATAAGGGTACACAGATCCCTCGGCGCTGAAATCAGGAGAAATCTATTAATATTCGCAGAAAACTACGAAATCCTTCGATGCATGTTATATTAATACAGGATAAAGCTATGCTGAAGGCGTGTTATGAGTTCGAAAGAAATGGCTCAGAAGCTTGCGGATGACGAGGTCGTAAAAAGCTTTGATTTGCTGGCCCATCGTGTGACAGGTCTACGTCTCATTATTCTGTTGCCTGGTGAAAACAGGGCCTTGGAAATCAGCCAGCCGAGCGGGGAAAACGTCATGCCGGGATTCTGCCGGATGATGCGCTCTACCGTGGAGGGACAACGGCGTTGTTCGACCTGCAGATCGCTGGTCGCCTTTGCGGCTGCCAACCGAGGGGGCATTGAACACACGTGCCATGGGGGCGTTTATGTGATGGCGGCGCCGGCCGCCGTACCCGGCAAAGCCCCGATCGAAAGCCCCGTAGTCAGCACTTGCGCTTATCGAATGGCGCATGATGGATTATCCTGGCAGAAAGCGCAAAGCCATCTGGCGGGAATTCCGGTGGATCGGCGCAAGATGAAAGCCGAATACGAAAACATGCCTCAATTGACGCGACGGCAAAGGGACCTCGCCCGGGAAATTCTGGATCTGGCCGCCTGGGGGATCGGGCAAAAATACTCCTCCTTGGAAAAGAAAAACGAAACGACGACTCCTGCGGCCCGCTCGTCGATGGAAACGATGGAAAGCCAGTTTCATTCGGCGTTGAGGCTGGTAGGCGAAGGGGAATTGGAACGAGGCAATCAATCTCCCGGCAAAACGCTGGTGGAGATGGTGGCCGGAGTGGTGATGCGCGAGCCGGCGCTTCCGCACAGCGTGTCGCTGATTGCACGCGCCGCACGAATGACCCCCAATCACTTTTCCACCCTCTTTCGACGGCATATGGGAAAGACCTTCATGGAATTTCTCATCGAAAAACGAATCGAAATGGCCAAAAAGCAATTGAGCAATCTGACCCTCGGCATCCATGAAGTCGCCGTGCAGTCCGGTTTTCCCGATGCCAACTATTTCGCGCGGGTTTTCAAGAAGCACACGGGCATGACGCCCAGGGAATGGCGGGAGAAATGGTCTTGAAGGCGGACAGGCCGAAGACGGGCTTCCTCGCTCACCCTCGAAACCGCCGGAAGCAGTCGGCAATGGCGGGCGTCAAGGCGGCTTTGGAACGGTTCATGACGTAAAGATGTATGCCCGGCGCGCCGCGACCGAGCAGTTCTTCGATTTGTTTTTGCGCCCACTGAATGCCGACTTCCTCGGCGGCATCGCCTTCGCTGCCGGCTTCTTCCATTTGGCGGATGAGCTCCTCCGGAAGGCGGGTCTTGCAGCGCGCGGTCATGCGTTGGGCCTGTTTGAGCGATATGGCCGGCAGGAGCCCGGGCAGAATCGGCTGGCGGATGCCCGCGGTCCGGCAGGCTTCCACAAAATCGAAGTAACAGCGGTTGTCGAAAAAGAGCTGCGTGGTGATGAAGTCGGCGCCGGCATCGGTCTTTTGTTTCAAATGAACGATGTCCTCCCGGGCAGACGGCGCCTCGGGATGCCTTTCGGGATAGCCGGCCACGCCGCAACAAAAATCCGTGTGGGCCGTTTTCAACAGGGCGACGAGGTCAGAAGCGTGCGCCAGCCCGTCGGTCACGGCCTGGAAAACGGTTTCGCCCTGGGGCGGGTCGCCGCGAAGCGTCATGATGTTGCGGTAACCCAAGCCGTGCAGCCGGTCGGCCAGGGCCAGGAGTTCGTCCCGGGTCGAGCCGACGCAGGTCAGATGCGGCATGATCGGGCCGTAGCCCATTTGCCGGAGCAGGTCGCAGACTTGAAGGGTTCGTTCCCGGGTCGAACCGCCCGCCCCATAGGTGACGGTGGCAAAATCGGGCTTGGCCGAGAGCAACTGGGCGGCGGCTGTTTCCAACGACGCCATGCCGAGCCCGTCTTTCGGCGGAAAGAACTCGAAAGAAAGCAGGGGGCTTTTCCTCCGGTCCAACAAATCCTTTATGCATAAAGCGTCCATGCCCGGTCACTTCCTTTTACGTAACATTGCCTAAGATAACCCTGAATTTGGAGATTTCCCCAATGGCCATCATGATATTTTCCGGCTGGGCCGGTTTGATGATGTAGTGCTGCACCCCGTGCGCGCGGCCAAATTCGATATCCTTTTCATAGTCGGACGTGCTGACGATGGCAATCGGAATTTGTTTGCGTTCGGGATCTTGCTGAAGTTTTTCGAGGACATCGCGCCCGTCGATGCCGGGCAGGCTCAGGTCCAACAGGATCAACCCGGGCAGAGGAAAGGCGTCTTTGTCCGCGTATTGATTGCGGTGGTACAGATAATCCAGCGCCTCCTGTCCGTTTCGCACTACGTCCACCTTGTTCCAGATGTTTCCCTTGGTCAGCGCCCTTTGCGCCAGCAGGACGTCCTCTTCGTCGTCTTCGATCAATAATATTCGTATGGCTTCAACTGTTATTTTGCTCATGCTTATCCCTCTCTTGACCCTCGTGGGTAGTCTCTTCGCCGGGTTCCTTCGATTCTTGTCGAGGAATGACCAGCCAAAAAGTGCTGCCTTGCCCGGGATTCGAATCTACACCAATCGAGCCTCCGTGCCGATGAATAATTTTCCGGCAAACGGCCAGGCCGATCCCGGTGCCCTCGTAGCGATTGCGTCCGTGCAGTCGTTTGAAGGGGGCGAATATTTTCCCGACCTCGGCCGGATGCATGCCGATGCCGTTGTCCTCAAAGAAAATTTTCCACCCGGAGGCCTGCTCCACCGCCCGGATTTCGACGCGCGGGGTCCGTTTATCGTTGAATTTAAGGGCATTGCCGATGAGATTTTGAAAAAGCCGGGTCAACTGGGTTTCGTCCCCGTTCACGATGGGCAGGGGATTCGCGACGATTTCCACCGGGCGCTCCTTGATGCGTTCGGAAAGATTGTCCCGGGCGGTATTGACGACCCGGTCGAGAGGGACGGACGCAAAGGGGCGTTCGGAAGCGCCGGCCTCGGCCAGCGCCAGCACGTCCTTGATCAGCCGCCGCATGCGTCGCGCGGCATCCACCATGATATCGATGTATTTGCGTCCCTGGACATCGACCTTGGGGCCGTAGTCTTCCATAAACAGATGGGCGAAACTCTCGATTTTTCGCAACGGTTCCTGGAGGTCGTGCGAAGCGACATGGGCGTATTCCTCCAGGGCGTTATTGCTTTCGCGGAGTTGCTCGTTGATCCGGCGCAATTGCTCTTCGCTTTCGCGCAGGGCATTCTGGGCGCGCTGGGCATCCTGCATGAGATTGAGAGCCGCCCGGCGGGCCTGCTCGCTTTTGGCCACTTCGAAGCGGAGCTTTTCGTTGGTCGCCGACAACTCTCCGATCAGGCTTTCACGCTGGCGTTGGGCATGGCGCAGGGCGCTGTCGTCGCGGAATACCATCACCACTCCGACCAGCCACCGGTCAACATCCAAAAGCGGCGTGGCGCTGAAGGAAACCTCCCGTTCGGTTCCGTCGCGCGCGGTCAGGATGGCGTGCTCGTCGACGACCGGATGATGGCCTTTCTGGAGAAGCTGCGGGAAGGGATTGGAGAGCGGTTCGCGGGTTGCCTGATTCAACAGATGGAAAATTTCCTCCAGTTGCCGCCCCTCGCAGGCTTGCTGGGTCCAGCCGGTCAGGTATTCGGCGGCTTCGTTCATCAAAATGATGTTTCCTTCTTCGCCGGTCGTAATGACGGCATCGCCGATGCAGCGAAGAATGGTGCTCAACTGTTCGTTGGCCTTGAACAGGGCGGTAATGTCCTCGGTGGCGTTCCGTTCGACTTTGTTCATGTCGCGAATCAAGAAGAAGAGATAAGCGCCAAGGGCGGCGAGGGCGGAATAGGTCGTGACGACCCCGGTCCAGGTCAACAGGTTCCAGGAAACGCCCTCCCGGTTGAACAAGGGAATGATGATCGTTTGGGTCAAAAGAGCCCCGATCAACAAAATCAGCGCCACCGGCGCATATTTGCGGAACGGTGAAATCCAGGCGGGTTCGACGCGTTTTGTAAAATCCCGCGTCATACGGAATTCCATTCGTTCAGATCGGTTTCCGCATCCGACCAAACGGGCGGATAACGGGGCGGGTTGCCCTGCTCGGCCAGCAGCTCGTTGATTTCTTCCTTCAGCTCGATCATTCGATTTTCGCGGCCCACCATGACGTGATTGAAGTCGGCCAATTCTTCGTTGGCCCGGTTGGCTTTTTCGATCAAATCGCGCAACTCCGACCGCGTTCCGGCGATCTGCAGGGCATTGCCCAGCACCTCCGCCAGCAGGGAGATGTGATACAATTGCGATGCAGAGATGGGCCGGTGGGTGATGCGGTTGTCGACGCTGATGATCCCGAACACCTTGCCGGCCTGCCGCAGGGCGATAAGATTGGAGCCGGCGTCGATCTCGCCCGGTTTCGGCTCGGGATTTCCCGATGGGTACCCGGTTTTAAAAGGGATGCCTGCGAATAGACCCTCGATGTCGCGCTCCTTGCGGATATCCCAGTAATAATGGCGTTCGTTGGTGGTTTTCCCGTTCATATCCGTGCCATACGTTCCATAGAAACGGGGATCGTAAGGATCGCTCAGGAAAAGCCCGCATCGGTCGAGGTCCATTTGGCCGCGGATGCCCTCGACCACCATGCGGCAGATTTCGTCCTGGGTCTGGCAGCCCGCGATGACCGCCGAGAGATTCAAAACGGCTTGCAGCCATCGTTCGGCTTTTTGACGTTCCTCGTGGTCCCGGCGGAGCTGCTCGGTACTTTGACGCAGCGCCTGTTCCATCCGCCATTGGTTGAGAAACCGGCCCAGGCGGTCGGCCGCGGTGATCAGCAGCTCCCGTTCCGAATCCGTGAGGCCTCCGGCCTTGGCTTTCTGTTCGGTCCAAAAAACCTCCAAACTTCCGGCCATTACGTCTCCGCTGCGGAGAGGAAAGGACTCCCCGTGCGCCGATTCCTGGAAACGGTCCGAAAGGTAGGTTCGCTCTCCCACGCAAAGCCGTACGCAGCAGTCCCGTCCGCGGCACGCGGCATTCGGCAGAATGCGGGCTGTCGCCTGCAGGGCGACTTCGGCGGTTTGATCTTCGCCGGAAAGGAGCTTTTCGATGCCGTACAGGCAGCCCAATTCGGAAATCATCTGCTCCAGCGTCGTTACATCGATGGCGGATGCATGGGCCTTGACTTGTGTTTCTTTCATGAACGGTCGTTCCTGCCGGCTGTTAAAGTTTCACATACCGGACTTGCGTGGTCACATCGCGGTTCACACCGCGGTAACCGATCGTCTTGCCCTTGGTGTTCAGCACGGGCGCAGCCGAAATTTCGTGGATGACGACGCGCCCCCCCTGCGTCAGGAGTTTGAGTTTTTCCCGGAACAGACGATCCATCCGCGCCGACAAGACATTCGGCTTCGCGCGGTTCTTTTCCTTTTCAGACGCGGCGAACAGGTCATAGAACTGCTTGCCGACAATCTCGTCCGCTTCGTATCCCAACATCTCCTTGACGATGGCGCTCGAATACGTAAAGCGGCCTTCCTCGTTCGCCTCCCAGATCCAATCCATCGAGCAGGAAACGACATGCTGGAATCGCTCCACGCTTTCGCGCAGGGACAGGTCGGCCTTCTTGCGGTTTTCGATTTCCAGGACCAATTCGCGGTTCAATCGCGCGACATAGGAGGTAACCATGACCATCAGGATGAACAACACCCCTGCGCCTAAAATCCAGTACATGTATTGCCGGATCACATCGCCAAGGGCTATTTTCCCGTAGTTTTCGTACGGCGACCTGCGCAGGTCCTTCAGGCAGTCGTGCACGGAGACATAGGAATCGGGAATGGTCCAGCTCATGTGCGGAGAGGACTCGCCCGCTTCGGAGGGCGCCGACATCGTGAGCAGGGCCGCCGCCGTCTGTCGGGTCAGCTCGCGCGACGTCCGGGCGCAGGCCGCGAAAGCCCATTCGGGATATAACCGCGTGCTGACCAAAAAGGGGAAGCCCGCCGATCCGTTGCGCGTGTGGGCGCCCTTGAAATACAACGTCCGGAAATCGCTCAGACGGATCAGGCGCTTCTCGGTCATGCGCTCGAGAACGCCGGCCCGCACGGCGCCGGCGTCCGCTTCGCCTTTGAGCACTTTCTCCACCGCGGCGGCTTCCGTGTCCGTAAAGACAAGCTGCTTGCACGTCCGCACCGGATCGAAGCGGCGGCTTTGAAATTCCCGCAGCACGGAAAGCCAGGCCCCCAGCGTGTCGCCTTTTACGGTGGACAGGGTTCCTTTCATCAGGTCGGCCAGCCCGGAAAGGTCCGTACGGCTTTTCAGGCAAAAGACCGTACCGCCGAGCATGGAATATTTCTTTCCATGATACAAACGTTGGGCGGTGGCCAGCCGCTGGATGGAGCAGCGTTCCTCCAACTGAACGTACAGGGCGGGATCGAGAAAAACAAAATCCAGCTTGCCTTGGTCGATCAGGACGGACAAGCGTTCGGCGTCCAGGGGGACCAGTTCGAAATGGCATCCGGGTATGGCGGCGGTGAGGTATTGCGCTGTTTGCTCCAGCAGGGGGCGATATTCTTCGCCCTCGGCGGTGGCCCAATAACCGATCCGTACGGCTGATGGTTGCGTCTGGGCCGAAGAAGAGCCTGCCGGCGCAAAAAAAAGGATAAGAGTCGATATTCCCAAGAAGAATCCAAGCCGTCGAATAAACCGTTCAGTCACACTGCCTCCCTTTCCATAGTGGAGGGCCTTTACAACCTAAGTCCGGGTATTATTACCATGCCGCTTGAAACTGTCCACCCTGGAATGAGCGCGCAGCCATTGTAATTATGAATTAAAAAGGTGGCCCGGCTTCTCCGAAGACGGGCTCTTTTTCAGGTCAAACCGCGTTCGCCCGCCTGCGCATCGCTACGCGAAGCGTTGCGGGCAGGGAGAACGCGGTCCACCTGTTGGAGGATGTCATAATTACAATGGCTGGAGCGCGCGTATGAAAACGTCGAACGCGATTTGAAGATTCCTATTTCGCGGCCGGGGCCAATTTGTTATCGTAAACGAACAGGCGGTCGTTGGAATGGCGGCCTAAGGAGAGAAAAGGAAGAATATGATTTCCCGATATACACGCAAGGAAATGGGCGCAATCTGGACGGACGAGAACAAGTATCGCTCCTGGCTGCAAATTGAAGTCATGGCCTGCGAGGCGATGAACAAGCTGGGCCAGGTTCCCGCCGCCGCCCTGAAGCAAATCAAGCAGAAAGCCAACTTCACCGTTCAACGCATCGACGAGATCGAGGCCGAGGTCAATCACGACGTCATCGCTTTTCTGACCAACGTGGCCGAGTATGTGGGTCCTTCCGCCCGGTATATTCACAAGGGGCTGACCAGCTCCGACATCCTGGACACCTCGCTTTCCATGCTGATGGTCCAGGCCGCCGATTTGCTGATCCAGGACGTGAAAGCCGTCCGCAAGGCCGCGGCCGCCAAGGCTAAAAAATATAAATTTACGCCGATGATCGGCCGTTCGCACGGCGTTCATGCCGAACCGATCACCTTCGGCTTGAAAATGGCGCTGATGTACGACGAATTCGGCCGGGCGCTCCGGCGGCTGGAGGCCGCCCGGGAAGTTATCCGCGTGGGCCAGCTTTCCGGCGCGGTAGGCACGCATGCGCACTTGGACCCGTTTGTGGAGAAGTATGTTTGTACGAAGCTGGGCCTCAAGCCCGCGGCCATTTCCACGCAGGTGCTCCAGCGCGACCGGCACGCGGAATTCATGACCGCCCTGGCCTTGGTGGGGACGTCGGTCGAGCGTTGGGCGCAGGAGTTCCGGCATCTCCAGCGGACGGAAGTGCTCGAGGTGGAGGAATATTTCGGCAAGGGCCAGAAGGGATCTTCCGCGATGCCGCACAAAAAAAACCCGATCGTCGGGGAGCGGCTGTGCGGCATGGCCCGCCTGTTGCGCGGCTACGCGCTGACGGCGATGGAAAACGTTCCGCTCTGGCATGAGCGCGACATCTCCCATTCGTCCGCCGAGCGGGTCATTGTGCCGGATGCAACCATTGCCCTGGATTACATGCTGGTCAAGCTCGCGCAGCTTGTGGAGACGCTCAACGTTTATCCGAAACAGATGGAAAAAAACCTGAACCTGACCGGCGGGCTGATCCATTCCCAGCAGGTGCTGCTGTTGCTGACGGAAAAAGGCGTCAGCCGCGAAGAGGCGTACCGGATCGTTCAGCGCAATGCCATGGCCTGCTGGGAAACCAAGCGTCCGCTCCAGGAGCTTTTGCTGGAGGACGCCGAGGCGATGAAGAAACTGAACGCCGCCGACGTGGCCAAGGCCTTCGATTTGAAGACCCATTTCCGGGACGTCAACCGGACGTTTAAGGCGGTTGGACTGGGTTGATCGCAAGAGGGGGTATGCATGAGTTTGACGAATAAGCTGAACGAAAAAAAGGCAGACCAGGAGCGGAGAATCCATCCTCGCATCTACGAAAACAACAGCGTGGCGGTCACCATCGTTTCCGCGCCGGAGGCGCCCTCCCTGGTGAAAAAAGTATTCTTTTGCACGACGCAGGATTTGTCGGCCGGAGGCATGCGTTTTAACGTTTCCGCCGATGTGCCGGTCGGCACCCGCTTGGAAATGCGCGTGGCGGTGAAGAGCCCATCCGGCGCCTTCAAACACGTGGGGCGGGTGGTCTGGGTCAAGGAAGCGTCCGGGATCCAGCCGTATTCCGTCGGCGTGGAGTTCACCGATACGCCCGCGACGACCCTCGCGGCCTGGAAGGACTTGGTGGCCATGAAACTGGCCCAGATGAGCGTGCGAAGTAAATAACCGCCATGCCGCCCGCTAAGAGCCTGTTTCGGCAGGTCTCTTCTTTTGCCTCCCGATCCTAGTCGGCATATAGTGTGTATACACACTATATGCCGATCATACCAATTTGTCAAATCGCTTTGCCTGTTGACGCAATTGATTAATATGTGATACACTGTGTATACACAGTGTATCACAGGATAAAGCCATGTTTTCTAAAGAGGTCACAAAGAAGCTGCTTAGTCATTTCAGCGAGCCGCGAAGATACGATCAATTGATTCGGCGCGCAGAAGACGGCATGGGCATGACGAAATACAAAATCGTCCAAAATTTCATCCATGACTTGGAAGCCGAGGGCATTATCAAGTCGTACAGTCTGACGGCGAGAAACACTCAGACCATTACGCTGTATGCTTCTCGGCCCCTTGCCCAGACGAGCCCCTACGAAGTGGCTTACGCCATGTTTCCGACGGGATATTTCTGCAATCTGACATCGATATATTTCCACGCATTAACGAATCAGATTCCGACGTCTATCTACGTAGGTCATGAATCGCCGGCGCCCAAACGGAGATCTCAGGCCGACCTTTCTTTAACCGGCAACAAACTGCGCAGTGCATTCATTAAACCGCACCGTTATACCCGCTGCGTCTTTGAATGCAATGGGTGTGAGATTGTGGTGGTTGAGCGGGCAAAGAATTCAAGATATGGAGTTATACCCGTTCGCGATCGACATGGACTCTGTCCCGAGGGGTCTCAAATTACCTCCATAGAACGGGCGTTAATCGATGCTATTGTGGGGCCTCAATATAATGGGGGGATTATTAGCGTGTACGAATATTTCAAGAATGCCCGGCAAAAACTAAATATCCAAAAACTCCTGGATATCTACGGACAAATGTCCTTTATCTATCCCTATGCCCAGTCTATTGGTTTTTTCCTCGAGCGGCTTGGTCTGCGCGAGCAGGCGACAGCGGTCTATAAGGCCTTTCCTCCAAAACAAACCTTCTTTGTCGATCACAACGCGAAATCTACTTGGAAGTATGATGAGAAATGGAAACTCTATTACCCGGACGGACTCGTAGATGAGGATTGACGAGGTCATCACTCAGACGATCCTGGCTGTCTAAAGAAATCTATCCCGCCGCCGTTCCCTTATAACATGGAGCTCAAAGCCTTCTTACCGCCAAATCACATCCGGTTGTTTGCGGGTGGGGATTCGATAGTATTTCACCGCCGGGCGGCCCAGCATCAGGGCGCCGTGGGAAATGTGGCCTTCGGGTAGATTCAATGCCTTTTGCAAAGGTTCCCACATGCCGGCGGCGAGCTGGAAAAAGCCCGCCCAGCAGGCGCCGAGGCCGGCGGCTGCGGCGGCGATTTCGAAGGTGGTTAGCGCGATGGTGGCGGATTGGGGCGCCATGGGATTGGCCTTGGGCGCGTGCGCGACGATCAAATGCGGCGCATGGCGCAAAAGGAGATCGGCGCCCGCATCCCAAGTCTTGACCAAGGTGTCCATTTGAAGCCAGGCGGCCATCGGATGCTGCTGACGCAGCATGTCTTTCATCCAGTCGGCGACGTGGGCGGCCAGAGTATGAACCAGGGCGGCATCGTATACCACCAGCCAGGACAGCGGCTGCGTGTTCTTTCCGGTGGGCGCATAGCGGGCGGTTTCAAGCAGCGCCTCAATGTCGCAACGCTCCAGCGGCTCCGATTTGTAGCGGCGGATCGAGCGGCGGCTTTTCAGGAGTTGGGCGGCTTGTTCCAGGCCGACGTGCAATTCCTTTTTCAACGGGACGCAGTCTTCCATCTTTAGCGTGGTCAGGGACAAGGCGGCGTGCGGACAGGCGCACAGGCAATGCCCGCATTGAAGGCAGAGCGTTTCCGCGCCGGGAATGGCCTTGGGGATCGACTGGCCCGGTTCCACTTGCAGCAAGCCCATCGGGCAGGCCATGGCGCAGGCGCCGTCTTTTTTGCATTTCGATTCGTTCACATAAAGAAAGCTCATAAAAAATCTCCCATGGATAAGCTTCATGCTCGCCGCCGGCTTCGGATGAGGCAAGCTTTTTTATCGGGCGAATCGGGCAAGGTCCCCATAATAGGAGTTGCTAATTTCGAAAAGAAGCGTATATGCAAGGCTTGGTTTGAAGTCCGACAGTATGTGTCATGAAATTTGGTTGCCCCCAAGCGGCAAGAGCTTCGTTTGTTCGATGCCCTCCAGATTTGACTGGGCGGTCTTATGAATAAAACGTGTCGAAGCGTCGCTTGACCTCGCTTCCGATTGTTTCCGGAAAGAGCATAGAATGAGTTTTACGACCTTGGGATTGCGCGAAGAACTATTGAAGGCCATCAAAGAGCTGGGTTTTGAAAAACCCATGCCGATTCAGCAAAAGGGCATTCCCCCGTTGCTGAAGGGGGAACAGGATTTCATCGGATTGGCCCAGACGGGAACGGGCAAAACCGGCGCCTATGGGTTGGCCTTGCTCCAGCGGCTCGATCTGGACAACCCCAAACCGCAGGTAGCGGTCATTTGCCCCACCCGTGAACTGTGTCTTCAAATTGCCGACGACCTGCGCGGGTTTGCCAAACATCTGCCGCGGGTGACGGTCGTTCCGATTTATGGCGGAGCGAGCATTGTCCAGCAGCTCCATCAGCTTCATCGCGGGGCGCAGATTGTCGTCGCCACGCCGGGCCGATTGCTCGACATGATCAAGCGCAAGGCGGCCAATCTTTCCAAAGTCTCGTGCGTGGTCCTCGACGAAGCGGACGAAATGCTGAACATGGGCTTCAAGGAAGACCTCGACGCCATTCTGGAAAGCATGCCCAAGGAGAAGAGGACCTGGCTGTTTTCCGCCACGATGGCGCGGGGCGTGGCCGAGATTGCGAAGCATTACCTGTCCAACCCGCTGGAGGTAACGGTTGGGGGCAAAAATCAGAGTGCGGAAAATATTACGCATGTCTGCCATGTGCTGCACGAAAAGCACCGGTATCAAGGGCTGAAGCGCATCATCGACTTTGCGCCGGAAATTTATGGGCTGGTCTTCTGCCGGACCCGAAGCGAAACGCAGGCCGTGGCCGAAGACCTGATGCAGGACGGCTACCTGGCGGAAACCCTGCACGGCGACTTGTCGCAGGCGCAACGCGATTCCGTCATGCGCAAGTTCCGGCAAAAAACCATCCGCATTCTCGTGGCGACCGACGTGGCGGCCCGGGGTCTCGACGTGGACGACATTACACATGTGATCCATTACCGTCTCCCGGACGATGCGGCCATCTATACGCATCGCAGCGGACGCACCGCGCGCGCCGGCAAATCGGGCATGTCGATTGCGCTGGTCAACCTGCGGGAAATATACCGCATTAACGAAATGGAAAAGCGCAGCAACATTGTCTTCCAACGCCGGAAAATTCCCAATGGAAAGGCCATTTGCGAGAAGCAGTTGTTTTCCCTGGTGGAGAAAATCGTCCAGACGGATGCGGGGTCCGCCGAAATCGAGGAATACCTGCCGGCGGTAATGGAAACGCTGAGCGCGTTCGACAAAAAAGATTTGATCAAGCGGTTCGTGTCGGCGGAGTTTACCCGGTTTCTCGATTATTACCGGCATGCGGGCGACATCAATGTCGATTTTCGGAGCGAGCGCTCCGACCGAGGCGATCGGTCCGATTCGCCCCGGTATCCTTCCAGGAACGAACGGTCCTATTCGTCTGCGCGCCCCCCGGCGCGGTCGCATCGCGCGCCCGAGAGCGAGAACTCGCAGCGCTTCATGCTGCGGTTCAGCGGGCGGATGAATCATGTCAACAAAGGCGCCATTATCCGGATGGTTTGCGAAAAATCCGGCATTGCCTCGCAGTTGATCACCGGGATGGACCTGCAACAGGATCATGCCTTGTTTTCCGTGGACAAACGCGTCGCCACGCAAGTCCTGAAATCCGTCCAACATGCCAAGCTGGATGGAAAGACGGTTCAAATCGAGGCCGTCATGGACGAAAAAGCTTCGCACAAGCGGCATCCCCGGGATTAAACAACCGGGCGAGGGCGTCCCATGGTAAGAGATTCTGATTCCTTGGAGGGCTCCGCTCTGTCGGAACCTTTCACGACAATGCACAGGCGCGAATGGCGGCGATGAGTTCCTGGGAGGGGCCGCCTTTGGTCAGGTAAACGACGGCGCCGGCCTCGCGCATGGAGGCGACCACATCGGCGTCGATATGCATGGACAGGGCAATAACCTTCACTCCCGGGTGGGCGCGCAGGATGGCCCGGGCGGCGGCGGCTCCGTTCATTTCCCCGCCGAGATTGACGTCCATGATGACGACATCCGGCTTTAATTCAGCGGCCAGTTCAATGGCCCGGGCGCCGTTGTCGGCCTCTCCAACGACTTTAATGTCTGGTTCGAACTGCAACAGACCTGCCAGGCCTTCGCGCAGGATCTTGTGGTCGTCGACGATCAACACGCGAGAAACGGCGGGCATTTCCGATATGTGAACTTTGGGAACAACTCCTTGGGCCGTTGGCGCAGGCAACGCTTTCGCGGCGGGGAGCGCTTCTTCGCCGCGAGGGGCCGTCAGGGTGATGTGAGTGCCCTTGCCGGGCGCGGTTTCGATTTGCATGCTGCCGCCCAAGTGGAATAATCGCTGCTGAATGCTGAAAAGCCCGAACGTCGCTTCGTCGGAGCGTCGCTTATCCAGCAATTGAGGATCGAAGCCGTTGCCTTCGTCGCGGACGATGATTCTGACTTGGCGCTCTTTGCAGCGCATCAAGGTCACATGGGCTTCCATGACTCCCGAATGCTTAAGGGCATTGAACAGCAGTTCCCGCACGCACTCGAACAACAGGATTTTTACTTCTTCGGCCGCCGGCTCGGCTTCGTTGTCCAAGCGCAGGCGCACCCTGAATTGATTCTTTTCCAGCATTCGGTCCCCGAGCCAGGTCAATCCGGCGGCCAGCCCCGATTCGTGCAGGATGGGCGGACTCAGCTCCACGGTCAGCGAACGGGATGACGAAAGAGCTTCTTTGAGCGTATTCTCGGCGTCTTGGGCTGCCTTTCGCGTCCGTTCGTCCGCTTTGGCATCGTATTTGATCCATTCCAGTTGCAGTTTGGCCAGCACCAGCAGTTGCTGGATGTGATCGTGAAGCACTTTCGACAGGCGTTTGCGTTCCCGTAGTTCCGCTTGGCAAAGCTCTGTCGTCAAGGCTCGCAACTGTTCGGCCTGGCGTTGCACTTGGGCGGTACGTTCCTCGACACGCTGTTCGAGGTGGTCCATCAATTCCCGAAGCTGCTTCTTGTTTGCCAATTCGTTTTCGCTCAAAGCTTGTTCGGCGGCCTTGCTCGCGGACAAATCCAGGTCCAGGCAAAAGAGTTCGGTGGGATTGCCCGGGCTGCAGATCGCCGTGTGCGTCGAGTAAATGGGTACCCGGGCGCCGCTTTTGGATAGCAGCGTCACTTCGCCGGAAGGCTGGAACTCTCCCGATTGGGTGAGCTTGGCCCCGACAGCTAAGGCCTGCTGGAACGGTTCCTGCAACTCCGGAGGAATGATCAGCTCGCCCAGGTTTTTGCCCAGGGCCTCGGCGGCCGTATAGCCGTAGAGGCGTTCGCTGCCCTGGTTCCAATAGGTGATCGTGCCGTCGACGCGGTACCCCTGGATGGCGCCCGGCATATGATCCATCAAGCCGCGAAACCGCTCCTCGCTTCTCCGGAGCGCTTTTTCGATCCGTTTGCGCTCGGTGGCTTCCTCGACCACGACGTTAATGCCTACGATCGTGCCCCAGGAGCTTTTCAACGGATACCAATGCTCTATCCAGGTTCGAAGCACCCCCGGCTGCGCAGGCGTTTCGCCTTCCACCTCGACATGGAGCACCGGCGCTCCCGTATCGAGGACTTTTTGGAACAGTGCCTCCGACTGAACGGACAAGGCCGGCGCCAGCTCGTGGATCGACCGCCCTATGTGGGCGGCGGCCGGCACGCCGTTCATTTCGGCGAGCCGTTCGTTGATGCGTACGAAATGCAGGTTCCGGTCCAGCACGGCCAGCCCGATGGGCGCGGTTCGGTAGTAGGCCTCGATTTCGGCGAGTTGCCACCGGGCCAGCTCTTCGTTGCGTTG
Organism: Lentisphaerae bacterium GWF2_57_35; assembly: GCA_001804865.1. Classification (GTDB taxonomy): domain Bacteria; phylum Verrucomicrobiota; class Kiritimatiellia; order CAIQIC01; family GWF2-57-35; genus GWF2-57-35. The sequence goes on along the minus strand of MHBK01000002.1, from coordinate 48,216 downwards.
CAGGGCCTCGTGGATCTGTTCGCGTTCGCGGCTTTCCTCTTTCAGCGCCTCGTTGGCCTTGGCCAGTTCTTCCGTGCGTTGGCGAACGCGTTCTTCCAAGGTATCGCGCGCTTGCCGGAGTTCCGCCTCGATCGTCTTTTGTTTCGTCAGGTCGGTGGCCACCAGAACGTAGGTGGAAATTTCTCCGGCGAGAGCGCTAAGGGAAATTTGCACCGGTACGACGCTTCCATCGGCGCATTGGAAGGCGATTTCTCCCCGGCGGTTCTCGGTTTGGCGCTCGTCCAGCAACGAGGTAAAAACCGGCAACGAAGCGGGCGACACAAACCGCAACAACGAGGCGCCGATTATCTTCTGGAGCTCTTCCTTTAGCAGGGCCGCCAAACGCCGGTTGCCGTAGAGCACCGTGCCGTCGCCGGCGACGGTGGCGGCGCCTTCGTTCATCGTCTCCATGAGGATTCGATAAGCGTGTTCGGCGCCTTGAAGCGTATAGACTTGCTCCCCGACCATCAGCGCGTCCACCTCGCCGGAGCGTATGGCCTGCAAGGTTTCTTCCGCGGTTTCCAGGCGCTCGCGCAACTCGTCGTTTTCGCGTTGAAGCTCCAATCGACTAAATACTTTCATGTTCATGTCCCATGCAGCCCTTTGTAGAAAGCAAAAATCGTTAGGCCGGGTCCTTTCCTTCCGCCGGCCGCAAATCGAGCCCGACCAGGATGCGTTGTTCATTCGACATGTCGCCGATAAAGCGACGCAGGGGCAAGGGCAGTTTTTTCACGAGAGTCGGCGCGGCAATGATTTGTTCGCCTTTAGCGAGAGTGGGTTGCTGATACACGTCCACCACGACCAACTCGTAGCGGCCTTTCAGGTGCTCTTCGCAAATTCGCCGAATATTCAGGATCGCCTGCATCGAGCGAGGGGTCGAGCCGGCAATATACAAACGTAATATATATCGTTCGTCTTTAGGTTGTTCCGCCGTCTTTACCTGGGCGGCATTCGATTTCACGGACGCTCTTTTTTTCATCGTACGTCCCTTTAAACGTTGTTTTTACGATACCGGTTTCAGATCCAATCCCACCAGCACGCGTTCTTCGTTGGAAAGATCGCCAATGATCTTTTTGACCGGAGTGGGCATCTTTCGCACCAAGGTCGGTATGGCCAGGATTTGGTCGCCCGCCGCGAGCTTGGGATTTTCCAGCAAGTCCACCACCTCGATCCGGTACTTGTTTTCAAGCTTCTGCTCGCAAATGCGCTTAAGGTTGGCCAGCGCGATCAACGACTTCTTGGTCTGGCCGGCCACGTATAGGCGCAAGATCCAGTTCTCGGCCTCGGCGCGCTTGTGATCGGTGTTTTTTGGGGCTTTCACTTGTTTTCCCTTTCAGGCCGGTCGATGGCCCAACTACCCTACTGGCCGCGCAGACGCGACATCGTGCGGCGTTCGTTTGACAGCGTCTTTTGCCGCAACTCCTCCTGCATGGCAAAAGACTTCATTTCCTCTTCGTCGGATTTCATCTCTGCTTCGAGGGCGATTATTTGGGCGGCGATGGTTGTACGTTTGCGGTCGAGTTGTTGCAGCCGGCGTTGGTGTTCCCGCTGAAGACGTTGCTCCGCCAGGGCCTCGTTGGCTTCCTGCGTCGCCCGCGCGCTGCCGGTGAGCGTCTTGTCGGCGCCCAGATAGATTTCCTGCAGATCGACGCCTTTGTTGGTAATCACAAACTCCCGGATTTGGTTGGAATGCGCCGTGCCGCGCGATTTGAGGACGTAGAACGTGCGGTTGCGCTCCCCGTTGGTTTCGGCATTGCGCAGCAGCAGCCAGGTGTCCATCAGCGACGAAACGCCGACTTGCGAGTCCTCCAGATTCATGCCCCCCGAAACCAAGCTGGTGAACAGAGCGGTGATCTTTTGCATCTTTAGAAAATCGATCAACCGCATCAGCGTCGGTTTTAGCTCGGCTTCATCCTGCGTGATGCTCAGGCTGGAGATCGGATCGACGACGACCACCGAAGGCTTGAAGGCGCCGATCTTATGGTGCATGGAGACGAGATGCGATTCAATGCCGCACAAGGTGGGTCGCACGGCATGGATTTGCAGCAACCCTTTTTCGATCCACGGCGCCAGATCGATTCCGATGGATCGCATGTTGCGCATAATCTGGTCGCTGGATTCTTCGTAGGCAAAAAGCTGACAGCGTTCGCCCCTCCGGCACGCGGCATCGATAAAGTGAGCCGCGATGCTGGACTTGCCGACGCCCGGCGAACCGCTGACGAGAACGCTGCTGCCGCGGTAGTACCCCTTGCCGGCCAGCATCTCGTCCAGCTTTGGGATGCCGGACGAAATGCGTTGCACGGAGGCCTCATGGTTCAAGCCCAGCGACGTGACCGGCAGCACGGAGATGCCGGCCTCGCCAATCAGAAACGGGTATTCGTTCGTTCCATGAACCGTGCCGCGGTATTTGACGACCCGGAGCCGGCGGGTGGACATTTGATTTTGCACCCGGTGATCGAGCGTCATCACGCAATCGGCGACGTATTCTTCCAATCCGTGGCGGGTCAGGGTTTTATCACCGCTTTCGCCGGTGATAATAGCCGTCATGCCGCGGTCCTTGAGCCAGCGGAACAGGCGGCGCAACTCGGCGCGCAGGATCATCTCGTTGGGCAGCCCGGCAAACAAGGCTTCGATCGTATCCAGCACGACGCGCTTGGCGCCAATGGATTTGATCGCGTAATCGAGACGGATAAAAAGGCCTTCCAGATCGTACTCGCCCGTTTCCTCGATCTCCTGGCGGTCAATGTGGATGTAATCGAGCAGGATCTTCTTCTGGGCGATCAGCTTCTTTAAATCGAAGCCCAGCGAGCGCATGTTCAGGATAAGATCCTGCTCGTTTTCCTCGAACGCCATAAAGACGCCAGGCTCGCCGTATTGCGTGGCTCCGCGCATCAGGAATTCCATAGCCAGAAGCGTTTTGCCGCAACCGGCGCTGCCGCAGATTAAGGTAGGCCGCCCGGTCGGCAAGCCGCCGTGGGTTATTTCGTCCAGGCCCTGAATGCCGGATAAGGTCTTTGGGATCGATTCCGTTGTCCTCGAATTCGTCGTCTTTTTATTCATCGGCAAAATCCCTCTCTCCACAATTGACGCTCAAGTATAAATCTTTGCATTCATAACTTAATCCTGCAAGCGATAAAAATCGAACTTCTTACTCAATAATTAGTTCTGGAAGCGATGGGGAAGCTTTGCATTGGAAGACCGGTTGACTGAACCGGTTCGGCCCTTTATCTTAAGGCATGGCGTTGTATATAAAACCGATGAACGAGAAGTGGATGTCGCCGGCAAGCCATTCGTTGGAATCGGCTGCTATTCCGGAAGCGGGCATCTTATGCAAAGGAGAAGGAGCTTGAAGCTTTCGATCATCCTTGCCCATCCGGATAAAACCAGTTTTAACCATGCCCTGGCCGCGAGGGTCGTGAATACGTTAAAGCAAGCCGGACACGCCATACGGTTTCACGATTTATACAAGGAACGATTCGATTCTCATTTGCCCGCCGGCGAGGCAGGGCGGGAGACGACGCTTCCTCCGGCCATTCGCCGGCATTGCCGGGAAATTGCCGAGGCGGATGGGATTGTGGTCGTTCATCCCAATTGGTGGGGCGCACCACCGGCCATATTGAAGGGGTGGGTGGATCGAGTTCTGAGGGCGGGCGTGGCCTATCGGTTTGTGGAGGGAGATATGGGCGAGGGAGTTCCGGAGGGCTTGCTCAAGGCGCGGGCAGCCATTGTTCTCAACACATCGAACACGCGGGCGGAGCGGGAGTTCCGGATATTCGGCGATCCCCTGCAACGAATCTGGAAGGATTGCATCTTTGCGTTGTGCGGCGTCCGGCTTTTTCGCCGCCGGATGTTCGGCGTGATGGTTACGAGTACGGTCCGACAACGGGAGGCTTGGTTGCGGGAGGCCGAACGGCTGGTCCTGAAGGCTTTCCCCCCGTGTCGAACGGACTGAATGAAAATTATGATGCGCCGGGTTCGCGTTTGGCTATAGCGGAGGACTTGATGAAACTTATTCGCAGATTTCAACGGATCGTTATCTACGCCTTGCTCTACATGCTTTTATTCGTCGTGGCCATTTCCACCATTGAAGTGGCCATTTACCTGGTCCGGCAACTAATGGAACCGCCCGTGCTGTTGTTGGACGTAACGCGGTTATTGGATTTTTTTGGGATTTTCATGATGGTGATCATCGGTCTCGAGCTGCTGCATTCGATCCGATCCTATATCGTTTACGACAAGATGCCGGTGGAGGAAGTCTTTATGGTGGCCATGATTGCGTTGGCCCGGAAAGTGATCGTGCTGGACGTCAAGGCGTCCGACTCGGTTTTGTTGCTGGGGTTAAGCGCTTTGATCCTGTCGTTGTCCGTCGGGTATTACCTCGTGAAAAAGTCCGTCCAGCCCCATCCTAGTGCATCTTGACGGCCCCTCCTCAACGTCTGGCACTGGAAAGAAACCACCGGCTTACGCCGGCGGCTACGTAGCCGCGTCCGTAAGGACGTGGATTCTTATTCGTATGCGCGGGGGCCGTCAAGATGCACCCACCCCATCCTGTTCCTCAGGAATGGACGTAGGCCGCGGTCAGGCTTCCGGCTTCATACGGGCGCGCAGGTATTCGATCAGCTTTTCGAGGCTGTCGTCCTGGGCCAGTTCGAACTCTTCGAGGATGTTTTCTTCCACTTCCACTTCGCTCGGCTCGTTGCGGAGCCGGAACCACAGGATTTGCGCCAGATAGATGATCTTGACGCTCAAGCGGATGTCTTCGGGAGCGGAAAGGGGCGTGCGGTAATGCCGGATGATGCTGACAATGCGCTCCGGAATGTTCCACCGGGCGGCCATCTTGGCGCCGATGAGAGCGTGATTGACCCCTTCGATCAGGTCCTCGACGACATTGACGGGGACGTGTTTGTGCGCACAGATGCCGGTCAGGGCCTTGTAGGTTTGCGGATGCCGCCCCTCAAGGATGATCTTGCCGATGTCGTGCAGCAGCCCGCCCACATAGGTGACTTCGGCCACTTCCTCGTCAATGCGATAATGACGGCACAATGCGGATGCGATGTCGGCGACTTCCGTGCTGTGTTCCCATAACCGGTTGAGCAGGTCGCTGGAATATTTATCCTCCATGGCCTTGCGGGCGCCAAACGATTGCAGGATGAATCGCAGGCCTCTCAAGCCCAGGATGCTGACGGCCAGTTCGCTGTTTTCGATGCGGTTATAGCGCCGGTAATACGCGGAATTGGCCATGCGCAGGACTTCCATCGTCAGGGACGGATCTTTGCGTACGATCCGGGCCACTTTTTGGAAATCTACGGACGGGTTTTTCAGCATCTCCTGAAGCGTGAGGATGTGCTTGGGAAATTGGGGGATGGTGTTGATTTCCTTGGCCAGGGTCTCGCTGATCAATTCCGTTTCCTCGTCGGTGACCAGCGACAGCGGAATGGAAATGGAAAAATTCGTGCAGTTGCCGTCCTGCGAAAAGTGGAAATTGCGGTCGGGCACGCCGATTTTGCGAAGGATGATGATGAGCATCACCAGCCCGAATCCGGCGCTTTCCGAGGCGTCTTCGATGTCTTCAAAGACTTGATCCAGCGAATTATAGATCTTCGCCGTGGAGATCTTGTGGAGCACCCGCTTTTTCTCGTATTCCACCATCGTGGAATTATTGGAAACCGTGACGTTGAACACGGACGGCTCGATGTTGAACTTCACCTCGACCCATTTTTCCCGAGCCTGGCTTAACTCGGCGAAGCGGACGAGGTCTGACGTCGAGGCCTCGTGAAAAAGGGCCACGCCTTTGTCGTATTCTCCGGCGGCTTGAATGTTTAACCGGTTTTCTTCAAAAAACAGACGTTTGTTGTTTGCGCGGATGGCATTGTCGATCAATTCCCTCAGACAGTAAGCCAGATGTTCGTGGATGCGTTCTTTGCCGATCGCCGAGAGGAATGTTTTCAAGAAGCCGACGAGGCAATCCACGGTTTCGGTATTCATTCCGCTGTCGCGGAGGACAACGGGTTTGTTGTCCTTGATGGCCTGCTGTACGTCACTGGATGTGATGGATAGCGTATTCATCGCGTTCGGATACTATACCGTTTTTGCCTTCGTGCCAATCTAAGTTATGAATTTGTAGATGGGCAATTAAGTTCTTCGCGAACGGGTCGATCTCCATAAACGTACAGAGAAAGTGTTCGAGCCGGACGGCCTGTGAAGCGAACCAAGGGAGCCGTTGGGTGTGAGGGACGGAACCGGCGAGAACCATTTGAAATAAAAACCATTTATGCTGCTGAGAAGCGGCGGGTAGCAGAGAAAGCCTTCAATGACCGATTGTCCAGCGGTAGAGGGCTTTCTCTCTTTTTTTAAAGGGGCGCCTGACTCTGCGGCCCACTTTTAGCCGGAGCGTTGCCAGCGGAAGCAGGTGCGGCCGCGGATGTGGATGCGGGTTCTATCGCGGGCTCGATCTCGAAATTTTTCGTGAGATGATTCACGTCCAATTTGATGGGTTTGCCTATCTTACCCCACATTTCCAATGTCTCGTCGGCGCCGGAGGCCAGGGTAATGCGTTTTCTTTCCTTCCCCGTCGAAAGAAAGACGCATTTATCGGTTTTAGTCAGGTTCCGTACGCCAAAACGAAGTTTTCCGATGCCTTCCTGGGTGTTGTCGACGTAGATATAGTTGATGTCGTGAACTCGAATGGGAAATACATCGGCATTTTTTGCGCGAGGCGGCTTGAGGAGATCGGAATATTGATACATATAGAGCGCTTGCATGCTGTCTTCCGACTGCTTCTTCAACGCGGCGATGAGGGCGTCTTTTTCTGTCAGTTGCTGCTGGAGGAGCGATTCCGACGACTGTTTTTGCTCGTCCCGCCCCTTGAGCTGCTGCTGAAGATCCCGAATGGTTTTTTCCAGGACGGCTACTTGAGCCTGGCTTTGGGCAACAGGATCTTGCGGCGCCACGGATGACGAACCCTCGCTGGAGCCTTCTGCGGCAGATTCGTCTCGTTGACAGGAAGAGGTCGCCGCCATCAGAAATGCCGAAAAGATGACCGCAAACGCAACCTGGCTAGCATGAATAACTTTCATTCAACCCCTCCCTGTTTTCGTCTACCCATGATACCGATCCCCGGGAGTGTAGGTATATTTTGCGATTTGTGAATCTTTTTTTTTCGCAGCCCGCTTAACCGCTGAATTAAAAACTTACATCTTGGGATTCTGGACGCCGCGGCGGAGCATTTGACGAAGCTTGCGGAGCGAGTCGTCCTGAATTTGCTTGATGCGGGCGCGGGTAAGATTGAGCGCCTGGCCGGTTTCTTCCAAGGTGCGGCCTTCGATGAATCGCAGGCGCATGATGTACCGGGCGCGGGTGGGCAGGTGGTCGATGGCCGCCCAAATTTCCGATCGTTGAACGACTTGGGACGCCTCTTCGGCATCCACGTCCTCGATAAACTCGTAGAGGCTGGCGCTATTGTCGCCGCTGCCCATCTCGGCATCCAGCGAAACAAGCGGCAACGGCAGATTCTCCCATTGCCGAATAAACGGCAGTATCTTTTGCACGCGCGCTTCTTCGATGCCGGTCAGTTTGGCCAGCACGGCGGGGGCGGGCGGATCTTTGTGATCGGCGGCCCAGTTATCGAGGATTTCCTTGATCAGCATCATGTCCCGCGTGGGCCGGATGCCGATGTTGCCCGAACGAATATGATCGCGGAAGAAATTGCGCAGACGGTTCTGGACGGCCTTTTGCGAATACACATAGAACGGAGTGCCCCGCGTAAAGTCGAATTTGCGGATGGCGTTGGAAAGCGCTTTCGAACCTTCCTGCAGAAAATCCGCCAGCCAGACCTGCCCGATCCAGAAGTAGGGCTTGATGCAACTGACGACCAGGCGGCGATTGGCAATAAAGAGTTCTTCCTCGGCGGCTTCGATTTGCGAAATCAAACTGCGGGCGCGGATAACCGCTTCGTGCCATTGGCGGGCGGTCAAAAAACGTTTGCGGGTCAACCGGCGGATTTCATAACTGCACCAATGCAGTTCCTTGAATAGATCCATGGTCTGCGCCGGCGTCAAAATGTCTACCGTGCCGCGTTCGACCAGGAAGCGTCCCACCGTTTGCACGCTGGAATCGGTGGAATGAAATGTTCGCTTTTGACGGACCTGGACAGGATGGAACCCGGCCGAATCGAATTCCGGCAACTCGACTTTTTTAAAAGGGAGGCTGACCGCCAAAGACAGCAACTCGGCCTTATATTTATTCGCTGTTTTTGTTAAACCCACGTTCGTCCCAGCCCTGGTTCGCACTCTGGCGCCATTTTTTTTTATCATTTATCGGTCTGTCGACGTCTTTTGGAATTCCGGAATATTATTAAGGCCTTTGCCGCTAAAGACAATCCGGATTGTTGCCTTTTCAGCTTTTTTTATCGCGTCGGGGTCTTGAGCCAGATCGAAAACCCACGAGGCTTCGTTGCCCGAGTGCTCCGGAGCGCTGCTTTCCAGGATCGTACCGGGCATCCGAAAACGCAGAACCGCGTGAAAGCCCTTCATGAAATCCTGGGCGTTGGCGTCGGGTGCGGTCTCCGGCAAAACTTGTTCGGAGACCGCCTGAAGAAGCTCGTAGTTTCCATCGGGCAGGCGTCGGAGAGACATCGGCCGCTCGGACATCAGCGGGGTTTGGGCGAGCCCTTCCAGGCTGGCGAACCGAATTTTCAGCCGCCGATATTTCCAGCCGTCGATCGTTTCGGTTTGAACCGATTCCAGGCTGACGCCAAGGGGTTCGTATTCCTTGAAATCTTGCCGGATGTCTTCTTCGGAGCTGGCGGAGGGGAAGGCTTGCTCGCTTTCGATGCCGGTCTCGCGGGCCAGGTTGTCCATCTGGGCGGCGGTTTGCTCGGACACGCCGAAGGCGAGTTGCACGACGCCGGAGCCGTCGGCTTCCAGCGTGAGGGTTTGATCCACTTTAACGCAGCCGGCCAGCAAAAGACCCGCCAACAGAACGGCGCCCATGCGAACTCCGAGGATTCCGGCGTTAGAAATTTTCATCGCGATACACAATGCACATGCCGATGCGAACTGTCAATTCATTGAAAACATTTCATGGCCGCAAACGTTTGCAGGGTGGGCAGCGCGGTTTGAGCGGACAGGCGCTCCAGGGCGCGGCGAAGCATGGCGGCGGCGGGAACGATATGCACGGCGAAGCCGGCCATGCCGGGTTGGGCGGACAGCCGCGCGTAGGCGCCCAGCGCCTGGGCCAGCCGCTGCACCGCCGCCCACCAGAACAGGCGGCGGATGGATTCCGGGTCTGAACTTTTTTGGGCGTAATAATCGAGCAGTTTATTTTGCAGCGCTTCCGACAGCGAAACGTACGGATCGCACAACAACGAGGCGAGATCGTAGACGGCGGCGCCCAGCCGCATGCCTTGGTAATCGATCAGGGCCGGTTCGCGGCCGGCCCATAGGATGTTGCTGGATTGCAGATCGCGATGGATTAAAACCGGCGGCGCGCGCAGCAACTGACGGGCGACTTCTTCCAGTTCGCGCCGGATGCGGCGGATGCAGGAGCCGTCCGCCGCGAGCCTTTTTTGCAGCAGGTGTTCGATGAAGTATTGCCGTTCCCATTCGTAGAGCGTCGGAGTAAAGGGCGGCATGAGCGGGATGTTCTGGCGTCGCGCTTCCGACGTGCCCTTCGAGTGCAGAAGCCAGACGGCATCCAATACGCGCTCGTAATGACGGAGCAGGCTTGGCGCGGAGGCCGTGCGGACTATTTCTTGAAGGGAGCGGTCGCCCAAATCTTCGTAGAGCGAAAGCCCTTGAGACGGTTCGTCGGCCAGCAGGGCCGGCACTCGTAAACCGATGCCGGCCAAAAATTGCGTGTGGCGGGCGTACAACAGATTTTCCTCCCGCTCGCGGCGGTAATGGACGAGGATGGCGCCGGCGCTCTTGTGGCGCAGGCGGACGAACGAACGGGCCGAACCCCGCGCGCCGAAATATTGGGCGGTCGTTTGCTCCGGCGTCCAGCCGTGGGCGCTCAGCAGGCTTTTCTCGCCGGGTTCGAGCGCCTCGGCGCCGCGCAAAATAAGCCGCCGAACGCCGCCTTGCACCGGCGTATCCCGGCCGACCACCGCGTCTCGCACCTCCGCGGAGGAGGATAACCGGGCGCCGTCCCAGATCACGCTGTCGCAAATCGTCGCGCCTGGGGCCGCGACGACGTTTTGTCCGAGGGCCGCAAAGCCTTCGATCCGGACGCCCGTGCGGCGTGCGCGGCTCATGCGCCGGTAAACGGACGGGTCCACCAGGCTCTTTCCGCAGCGGCCTTGCCGCCAGGCTTCCAGCGTCTCGCGGTGAGCGTCGAGATATTGCTCCGGCGTGCCGATGTCCGCCCAAAACGAAGCGGGCTGGCAGAGGCCGGCGATGCGTTCGCCGTTTTTCATGGCTTGCTCGTAGCCGGCGACGATGGTGCTGAAGCCCTCGGGCGGGAGATAGTCCAGGATGCGCGGCGAGAGCAAGTGCAATCCGCAGAAGGTGCCGGTTCCGGGCGCGCCGGGGGTCGGGGATTGGAAGCAGCGAACGGCGCCCTTGCGCATTTCCACCGTCCGGGGGCCGCGGTGTTCGTCGAGCCAGACGGCGGCGAGATTTTTTCCGCTGTGCATGGCCTGGATGAACGGCGTCGGGTCGAGGTCCGCCGCGACGTCGGCGTTGACGAGCCAGAAGGGCTCCCGGCCGAAGAACCACGAGGCTTTGGCCAGGCCGCCGCCGGTGCCGAGGATTTCAGGCTCGTACGACAGGGTCAGGCGCAAGCCGTCGGCCGGACGCTGCCAGAGCCACGAGGCCAGGACGTCCGGCCGGTGGTGCAGATTGATCAGCACTTCCTCGACGCCCCAGATTCGCAGCATCCGTAGAAGGTGGTCGAGAAGGGGCCGTCCCCACAGCGGCATCAACGGCTTGGGCGTCTCGCGGGTCAGCGGCAGCAAGCGGGTTCCGAAACCGGCGGCCAGCACCATGGCTTTGAGGGGCGGTCCTTTTTTCATTCGATCGAAATCAACAGGACATTGTCGTTGGATACGGGTTCCACCGAAAGGATCATGTGGGCGACGCGCGGCGCGCCGTCCAGCTCAATTACCTGCCGCTCCAGTCCGGAGGCAATGAATTGTTCCAGCGCAGACCCTTTTTCCAGCTTGTCGACGGCTCCGATCAAGTCGCGGCCCAGGCGATTGGCGGCCATGACATTCAGGCGGCTGTCGCACACGAGGGCGGCGAGTTGATGCGCCTCCAGCTCCCGCAGGACCATGTCCTTGATCGTATTCAGACGTCGCGCTTTTCGTTCGCCTTCCTGCCGGACGGTCTCGACTTGCTCGGTCAGGATTTCCTTGAACTTGGCGGAGATGCTGTTGGCCACGCCGGCGACGGCGGCCTGGTCCATGGTCAACGAGGAGAGGGCTTGATGCACATAGCCGTGAAAAGCATGGGTGTGCGGATCGTCGGTCGCTTCCGCGGCCGGCGTCTCCCCGGCCTCTTCGTCCATTTCGATCTCCCAGGTCGCTGCGCCGGGCGCAACGAACGACTTGGCCGGTTTGCGCGTTGCATCCGCGGGCTTGTCCTTGGCGTCCGATACGACGCCCAGCCGGGTCTTGCAGTCGCGAATATTGCGGACGCCCTCTCGCTCCAGCAGGACTTGCAACCCGTGTTGGGCGATGCCGTCGGCGTTTTGCGTGAGCAGTTCGAAGAAGGTCTTCAATTCGCCGGCGGTGACGGCGGGCAGAAAAGTCAGGCCCTGTATGCCGGCTTTTTCGAGGCGCTGGGCCATGTCCTGAAACATACGCAGGCCGGGCTCGAGGGGCAGGGCGCCATAGCGAATCTGGCCGCCGCTGAAGTACAGCGTCATGTCCCGAAGCCCTTTCAGGGCGATCTCGAAAACCGGCAAACGCTCGTCCAAGGCGCGCTGAAAAACGGCGTGGGAGGTTTGATAGGTCTGGGCAATGTTCAGCAGCACTCCGAGAGCGCGGGCGAGTCCGGCGGCTTCGTTAACCCGCTGAGGCGCGGCGGGGCTGGTTGATTGATTACGATTCATTACGTCTTATCCATTTGTTTGTCCCGGACGTCGATTCGCCGGTTGCAACCGGCCTTCTGGATAAAATACTACACACTAATGGGAATCGCGGCCAGTATTTTGGATGTGTGATTTTCCGGGCAAACTAGTGTATGATGAATCCACTTATGAAATCGCCTGAACATAACGCCTTGGCCTGGGGCCGGGATGGAAGGCCGGACTTGGAATGGGTCGACCTTCCCGCGCTGGGCATCCGAATGACCCGAGTCCCCGTTTCCCGCTCCGCCTACGCCTGTTTTGCCTCCGACTACCCGCCCGGCGACGGGCCGGCTGTCAACGTGAGCTGGGACAATGCCGTACGGTTTTGCCGGTGGTTGGGCGAACGATGCGGTGCAGCGGACGACGCTCCGATCCTGTACCGTCTGCCCACCGCGGCGGAATGGGAGAGTTGCGCCTTGGGCCGGGCGGTCGCGGAGCCGGCTTGGAAGGACGTCTGCCCCGATTTCGGGACCGACGCCGATTTTGCCGGGATCGAAGCTCTTTTGCGCGATGCCGGGGGACGCTTTTCGTACTCACCGCACGCCTGGGGCCTGCTGCGCCCGGAGCCGCCGCTCTGGGAATGGACCGGCGATCTGTACGATCCCGAAAAAAATTGCCGGATCCTGCGGTGCGCGTGCTGGCGGGGCCGCCTGGACGGCGCGGAACGGACGTTGTATCATCGTACGCCGACGCCTGCGCAAGGCCGCCCGGAGGTTGCTTTCCGCATGGTGCAGGCCGTGCTTTAAACGCGGACACGCATAAAATGGACGCCTCTGTAAATATGGAGCAACAGGACAACAATTTGGACGCGCCGGAGAATTCTCCTGGCTTTTTTCATGCCCGCCCGCTGCCGGCGGAGGCCGTGGCGTTGCAGTTGCTGGGCGTGGATTACATCCATCTTAAAACCAGCGACGAGGGCGACCTCTATGTGACCAAATTCGGCTGGCCGTTCCTGGATCATCTCAAGCCCGAGAGCTGGTACGAAAAGGAATGGTTCGAGCAGAGCCGCGAGAAGTTGATCGGCACCAGCACAGTGTACAAGGTGCGCACGAAGCCCGTGAACAACCTGAGCAAGGAGCTCGTGGTGAAGTGGTGCCGCGTCGGCGAACAGGTCCCGATCGACACCTTCACCCTGAATAAATTCGTCGAAGCCGACTTTAACAGTCCCTACGAGGAATTCGCCATGGTGATGGAACTGCGCGACGACCGCTATGCCGGCATTATTCGTACGCACAAGCCGATGGCCATTTTTGTGCCGGCGGAACGGCTCAAGCTGTGGCAGACCGGCCGCTCCCACTCGAAGATCGCCCAGAAAAAGGCGAAGTACCGCGATGTGGAGCTGGATATCTACCGGCAGTACATCCTGATTTACGAATGGGTCAAAGGCGTTTCGATCGCCGAGGTGTTGCATCCCCTGATTCCCGACCGCGAACAACGGATGGCCGAACTGCGGTCGCTGACTTTTCGCGTGGCCGACGACCTGCACCACAAGGGATTCCAGGTGCTCGACATGAAGCCCGAGCACATCATCGTCCGGCCCCGTCCGGATGGTACCCTGCCGCAGGAGCGCGGCCGATTGTTCCCCTATGCGCTGGTGGACTTCGAACTGCTCACGCGCACGCCCGAGCACGAGGAGCGCGTCAAGGCCCAACGCCGCGCGCAATATCTTAAGAAGCAGCGCGACCGGTTCGTCAAAACGCGGCCCGCAGATTTTCCTCAACACCTGCATCCGGTCAACGTCTTGGGCGTGGATTATGTGTTCGGCCACACGGAAAGCACCGGCGGCATGCTCTGGGTGGTGGGCAACGATCCCGGACTCGTCGATTATTTCCAGCCCGAGCGCTGGCGCCGCACGCCCAGGACCCAGCTTTCGCCGGCCAACCAGGTCTTTCATACCCTGACCAAGGACAAGATCAATCTCGTCTGGAAGGTCTCGCGCATCGGCGAAAGTCCCGACGCCGAACCGTCCGATCCCCAAAGCCAGGAGCGGGTGCGACATGGCTTCAACAGCCCGTTCGAGGAATTTGCCCGCGCCTTCGAGCTGGACCGCAACGGCGTGGCAACCATTTATCCCCGGGCGATCTACATGACCGGCCAGCAGTCCGCCAATCCCGAAGACATAACGGACCGCAGCCGCTACGAGTCGCACCGGCAGCTCCTGACGCCCGAAGGCCGGCCCATGCTGCGATCGGACCATAATTATATTACCGTGTGGGGTTACTGGAACGGGCTCGACGAATTTCTTGCGCGGCTCGACACCGGCTACTGCCGGGGCGTCAACGCCCTGCAAGCCTTGTCCGACGGCCTCATCTCGCAGGAAGGCTGCGAGCAACTCCTGAACAAGGTGCGCCGCCAACTCTCGTTTGCCGGTATGGAGGATCTCGATCTCAAGGGCTCCCATTTCCTGCTGACGATCAATCCCGGCGGCGCCATGATGAAGGACAGCGACGGCACTCCGACCGTGCGCTTGTGCAATTTCGAACTGATACGGAAGAAAGTTAATTTGCTCGGAAGCTTTGCAGGGCTGTAAATTTGTGCTGACTAACGAAGAAGATCATGGCCATATGGCGTGAAGGAGGAAACAAATGAAAAGATTCATGGCATGTTTTGCGGTGATGTTGACGGTTCTGACGGCGGGCGCTCGTGCGGAAGCGGTTCCGGAATCCCAATCCGAAACGCTGGTGACGGTGGAGATTCGAGGTTTTAACGGACTGGCGGACAGCGTACAACGCCTGGGCGGGTCCCTCATGATTCCCGTCCAGAAAGAGCAGCTCGCGACCCAGCTCAGTTTCTTTCTCATGACCACCAACCTCACGGGGCTCAATCCGGATGGCTTGATCCGATTGTATGTGCTGGCCGATCGTTCCTCCCCCACGTCGGCGCCGGCCATCGTTTTGGGGCTGCCGATCAAGGACGGCGGCGAGGAATATCTCGACTTGGTCGCCGAACGCATGGAGCAGACCGATTCGATCCGCGGCGTCGAGTATTACAAGCCTTCGACCTCCGCGGCGATGCCTTCGCCCTGGACCAAGCTTTGCCTGCGGGTCGCCGGGAATCACGTGCTCATGGCGCAGACCCCGGAGCCGGTCGAGCTCGTGTCGCAATGGATCGACGCGGGCGCCATCCAACAAGACGAACGCTTGCCGGTCGAAGGCGATCTGGCGATGGCTGTGAACGTCAAGCAAGCCGTCGAGCTGTTCAATCCGTTGATCGAAGAAAAGTTGGAGACAATCAAAAAGCTGGCCGATCGACAGGCCAAGGACCAGCCGCAGGATGTTGGGGAAATCCTGGCGGTCGAACAACGGCTTTTCACCACGCTGCTGCGGCAGGTGGATCGCTACCTGGTCGGCATGGGTACGCGGCCGGAGTGGATGGAATTCAATTTCCGGCTGGATGCTGCGCCCAACTCCACCCTCGAAAAAATGATCGGCAGCCTGCGCCAACCCGCGCCGGCCTTCCAGAAATTTTTGCCGGCCGACGCGCTTTATGCGCAAGCCGGAAACTGGGGCGACATGAATCTCTGGCTGGAGCCCTACATGCAGTTCGTTTCGGAACTCTATGCCGCCATGGGGCCGGGGATGGACCAGCTTTCCAGCGTCATGCAGGAAAAGGTCAAGGCGATGAGCGGCCAGTATTCCGGCGATGTGGCCATCGCCGTTCTGCCGCCGACCGCCGAGCATCCCTTTCAACTGATCGAAATGATCGGCCTTCGGGATTCCAGCGCCATGAAGGACGTTATGAACCAATTGCTCGCGGCCATGAATCAGGCCATGACCAACATGCCGGCGGGCATGTCGTTCGAGTTCATTCCCGGCCCCGCCCGCGAGCATGACGGCGTCGCCATCGAGTCCTACGAATATCGCACCACCTGGCCGGACGAAGTGGCCAAGGATATGCCGCCGCTGCTCCGGCGGTTGTTCGAGAACATGAAAATGGAACTGGCCTATGTGGACCAAGCCGTCATTTATACGATGGGCCCCTCCGAGTTGATGAACGAATCCCTCGATCGCTTCAAAGCCGGCTCGGGGCTGGACGTCAAGGATTCGGCCTCCTTCAAGGCCGTCTATGCCGACGGCATGCCCGCCGACTTGGTGGATGCCTATTACGCAAACCTCCTGGACACCCTGCGCTCGATGCTGGCGCTTTCGCCGCGCTTCCAGTCCTTGCAGCAGATGATTCCTCCGTCCAAGGGCACGGTGGCCGGCTTCGAACAAGTGGACGGCCGGGCGGTCAAAGGACGCATGCGGGTGGCCTTGAGCGATATCGGGGGGCTTTTGCAGTCCTTTATGGCGATCCAATCGAAGCTCAAAACGAAAGCGCCCCCCGCGGTGTTGCCGAGCGAAGAACCAAAAATGGAGTAACCTGCACTCCCGGGGATCATCATGCGACAGATTGGACATTCTCTGACAAAGAAGTGCTGGCGTTCTCTTCTTTCAATACTCCAGCACTCCCATACTCCAACACTCCATGTCTTTCCCCGGGGTCGGGCGTTGGTCTTGGCGGTCCTCCTGCTCGCAGGCTCTGTCCAAGCCCGCTCCCTGCCCCTGCAAGTACGGCTCTGCGGGGATCGGATTACCATTCGGGCCGATCAAACGCCGTTGGGCGAGGTGTTGCGCGAGATTGCCCGCGGCGGCGTGACGGTTAAAATCGATCCCCGCATCGAGTCGTATCGCGTTTCCGGCAGCGTCGAGAACGAGGATCTCGACGCTGCGCTGGAGGCGCTCCTGACCTCCTTTGCCTATGTGATTTCGTGGGAGGTGGTCGATGGCCCCGTAGGACCGCTGCCCAAACTCAAGGAGATGCAGGTTTTTCTGCCCGGCGAGCAGCGGGCGGTCAGAGCCTTGCCGCGGCCTTCCAGCACCCTTGCCGTGACGACCGGCCCCGGCGGCGGCTCCGCCTTTGTGCAAGACGAAATTCTCCTCGGCATGAAACCCGGCACAACGGCCGAGGAGTTTCAGCGGTTGGTCGAGCAGCTCGGCGGCACGTTGGTCGGCAGCATTCCCGAGTTGGGCGTCTACCGGGTGCTTCTGGCGCGAGGCTCCAACGTGCCGGCGCTGATCGAACAACTCAAACGCAATCCCCTCGTGGCCGAGGCCGAACCAAACTATGTCGCGAATATTCCGTCCAATCCAACGACCGGCGAAGCCGGGTCCACGGCGTCCATGCCGGCGGCGCCGGCCGCCCCGGGCGGAGCGGCCGTGGCGGCCATTCTCGATTCCGGCCTGATGGCGTCCTCCGGATTGGGCGAAGGCGTCGTCGGCGCCTATGACGCCCTGGACCCGGATCGGGCCCTCACCGACGCTGTCGGGCATGGCACGCAAATGGCGATGATCACCGCCGGCGCCGTACAGCCGGCGGACGCGTCGGCTGGCGCAACGGACGCAGAGGGCGTGCCGATTGTCGCCATCCGGGCTTTCGACGAGAACGGCAACGCCTCCTACTATGGCCTCATGCGCAGCATCGATTATGCGCTCAAGCAAGGCGCGCGCGTGGTCAACATGAGCTGGGGTTCCGAGACGGACAGCAAATTTCTTTCGACCGCCATCGCCTATGCCCAGTCGAAAGGGCTGATCGTCGTCGCCGCCGCCGGCAACGCCCCCACGGGCCGGCCCGTTTATCCTGCCGCGTATTCCGGAGTGGTAGGCGTCGGCGCCGTAGACCAGAACGGCCGGCTTTGGAACCAATCCAATTACGGTTCAATTGTCGCGTTGACCGCTCCCGGCATGGCCAGCTTTCCCATCGGGCATAACGGACCGCCGGGCTCCTACGCCGGCACCTCCATTTCCAGCGCGTATGTCACGCGCGCCCTCGCACTCTATCTGACCCGCCATCCGAAAGCCACGCGACAGGACGCCTTGACCGCCCTCCGCAATGCCCTCACCGATGCCGGCGCCGCCGGCCGCGACAACCAATACGGCTACGGCGTCCTCGATTCCGCCGCCATCAAGCGTTTGTTGCAATAGGAGAACTCCATTTGTAGCCGCCGCCGTGAGGCGGTGGCAGGGCAAGGACCAGGCACGTGGTCCGTCAAAGTCCAGCGCATTGGGCGGTATGGGAACGTGTGCCAAAAAAGACGGATGAACCTTTGCCCCTAATGAATGGCCGCAAAAAAGCGCAAAAAGCGCAAAAATCCTATAAGGCCTAACCCAAGTTTCTCATTCACCCGTGTAACCTGTTGAATACCAACGGATCTGTTTTTGTTGGCACTACAAAGTCGTTGTCCCCCCGATCTCCGTTCGGCGTGGGGGAAAGGCCGCACGCCAATCGATGCCCAAGGCGCGATAGACCTGCGCCTGTTCGGCATCGGGAAGGGAGGGCTTGCGAATCGATACGATTCGTCCATCTTTCAAAGGGAACCGCGTGCTTGCCAGGCTGTGCGTTCGCAGCAGGCGACGAATGGTTTTCCATTCGCGCAGATCCCCGGCCTGTTCCAGTTTGCAACCAATCCAGCATAACAAGGGGTAGGCCAATACGCTGATAAACACGAAAGGAGTAACAGTTAAGCTGCCTAGCCGGGAGGACATTGGGGTCACATATCCAGATACAAGAATTTACAAGAGGGGTTCACTATGAGAAACAAGGGGCCATGAGCCGACCGTTGAGAGTCAATCGGGAAAATGGATGGTAGCACATAACCGCACGGGGTCAGAACCGGGAGAGGATTTACCATGACTCGCGCGACCGCGCGCATTTTTTAGAGTTAGTGGAAGAAGTCACGAAGCGTTTCGCCGTGGAAGTGCATGCCTATGTTCTGATGGCCAATCACTATCACTTGCTGATCCGGACCCCCAAGGCCAATGCCAGCGCGGCGGTGCAGTGGCTGAATCAAAGCTACGGCCTGTGGCGGAATCGTCGGCATGACCGTTGTGGGCATGTCTTCCAAGGCCGGTTTAAAGGCGTGTTGGTCGAGGAAGGCGCATGGGTATTGGCGTTGAGCTTCTATCTGCACTTCAATCCAGTGGCGGTGAAAAATCTGGGCTGGGGGAAGAAGGAAAAGAAAGCCGAGAGTTTGGGCCTGATTCAGCCGACCCCCGAGGTGATGAACGAGCGGTTGGAAACGTTGCGAAAGCATCGGTGGAGCAGTTATCCGAGCTATGCGGGATATGCCCCGGTTCCCCGTTGGCTAAGCGTGGATGAAGTGCTGAGTCGGGTCCAGGGGGGACGAGAGGGGTATCGAAAGAAAGCGGAGGACCAGCTCAGGCAGGAGGGGGCGGAAGGTCTCTGGTCGAGGCTTAAATGGGGCTCGGTTTTGGGCAGCGAACGGTTTGCCGAGAGCGTGCGAAAACGGGTGAAGGTGATGAGGGAGACGTCTTCTCGAAGAGCGTTGTACCGAGCGACGACGTGGGACGCGGTCGTTGAGGCGGTCGAAAAGGTGAAGGGCGAAAAATGGGAACAGTTTAAGAATCGTCATGGGGATTGGGGAAGAGACCATGGCCGAAGTCTCAATAAAGAAGCGATAGCCTGTTTGGAAAATGCAGTATCCCCAACAAAAGTCGATGTTGACGCGCTTCTTGTGGATATTCAGCGACATCGTTCTTCTCTGCCAGGAAGACTCGACGACCGGCTGATTCGTGAGGCAACCGAGGCGGGTCGTCCATGATCGTTGCAGACTCTAATCTGGCGGCAAACTTGCTAATACCTGGAGAGAAGAGTGAATTGGCTGACCAGATATTTAAGCAAGATTCGACTTGGGCAGCGCCCTTGCTTTGCAGATCGGAATTACGAAATATTCTGACCCTATACATGAAAAAAGAGGGGATGTCTCTTGCCCAAGCGCAACACACCATGGAAAAGGCTGAGAGTCTGTTGCGAAACCGAGAATATGCAGTGCCCTTAGACAAAGTATTGGAGATGGCCTATCGACATCGCATAACAGCATGCGATGCAGAATTTGTAGTTTTAGCCAAACAGCTCGATGTGCCGCTCATAACCTTTGATGGGCCGTTGAGAAAAGCATGTCCCGAGATTGCCATCGATCCCGAGAAGTTCAGACCATCCTGATGCCAACGACGAAGAGCAAGCCATGACGACGATAAACAATTTGAATGACGTAGTATCGCGGAACATCCGCGCGATCGAAATGGCGGGCGTTCTGATGAGAATATTCAGTTTTTCACTGGTCAGTTGGCTGGGTCCCGGAAGCCCTTTCTTCTTTGTATGGGCTTTCAACACCTGCGATGCGGTCATGCTTTCTTGGTGTTCCTTGATCAAGAAAGACCCAGCTTACATACTCTTGAATGTGTTCTGGATCGGCGTGGGATTAGTCGGCATGATTCGAGCTTCAGGATTCCTGCAATAAAAAGCCAAAGACCGGCCACAGGCCGAAGGCATGAGAATCGTGTTTCGGTCATCGACCCTTAACGACGAAAAGTATGGCCGAAAGAATGTCTATGGAATGCCGGCTCTTTATCTGCGGCGAGGGGCGAATAGTACGGAAGCGGTCGGCCAAACGAGCCCAGCCCCTTCCGCCTATTCGTAGGCGCCCCTGCACGGTGGTTTGTTAAAGTCTTTTGCGTTTTTCAAGCCGACATCTGTTCTTCCGCCTCCCGCCAATGTTCTTTTTCACGTCCTTGCGGACAGCCCTCTTTTAAATAGAGTTCGTAGGCTCTCCGAGCTACTTCATCGTACGTCGGTTTGGTGGTGATTGGGGTTGGAGGTTCAGCCGATGTAGACGTCGAGCGGCGACTGGAAGGGATCTCGGAGGTTGGCTTATCCGTGGATCGCGACGTGGCGCCGGTCTGGGACGCTGCGCGGTCAGGGGCTCTGAGGTCTCTGGCTGTGGATGCCTCGCCCGTGCTGCAGATATCTTCCGCCCCGGCTTCCGTGAAGATATCCTTGGCCCGATCGATTTCCTCGGAGTCCTCGGTATGGACCGAAATAAGGATATTGCCTTTCTTCACTTTCCCTTCGTAACGCTTGGCTTCCAGTTCGGGAATACCCAACCCGATGAGCCCGCCGGCGATGCCGCCGACCGTCGCGCCGACCGCTGCACCGCTTAATGCGGCCATAATCGGTCCGGCGGCGATGAAGGGTCCGACCCCCGGAATGGCCAAGGCGCCAATCCCTGCCACCCATCCCAACGCTCCGCCAATGACGCCGCCGGTGCCGACGCCCGTGATGGCGCCTTCCGGGGCTTTCGTGTGTTTCTCGTGCGCGAAATCGCGGCTGGATTCCTTATCGGGGAATAACACCGAGATGTCGTTGTTGGAGAAGTTGGCGGTTTTAAGCTGTTCGACGATTCGCTCCGCTTGTTCGTGCGTCTTGGTAATGCAGAATACGGATTTGTTTGGCATATGGGTTCCTCTTTCTTGAGTTTGCTGGTTGATTCACGCATTAGTGGCTGCCGCTGCGGCCCTTCACTTCCAATTGGTTGTTCACCTGCTCAGGACGCGCGATCCGATTCGCGATTTCTCCGATGAGATCTTTTTCCTTCTGGGTCTCGACCGGACCACGCAGGGTGACCCATCCATCCTGAGTGATGATCTTCACATTGCGCGCGTTCATGGACAGGTCAGGCTCGTCCATGATTCCCTTTCGAATTTGGGCTGTGATGTCCACATCGGCCTGACGATTGCTTTGATCGAGTGGCGTCAGCGTCTGGTCGTTGCGGTCTCGAACATTGCGCTCCGTGTTATCTTCAGGGGCATTCGTTCGAGAATCGGATGGGTCCTGGGCCAAAGCCGGCAACGTTAAAACCGCTATGATCACGATGATGAAATGAAAGTTTCGTTTCATTTTTTAGTTCTCCTGTATCAGGTTGCCCTGTTGGATCGCGCTATTTTTCATCCTGTTTGACCATAGGAGACGAAGCGAGAGGGTGCGATGGGGGAAACCCTGATTATGAACTTCCTACATCCTGAGGCCTAAGACCGATTCAGGTAAATAGGCGTCATGGGTGCATCTTGATAGGCCGCAGAAAACACGTACCTGGGGATAAATTGGCCAGCGACGGTTGGAGGCGGGGCCACATGGCCCCGCTGGCCGGGGCGAGACCGCCTGTCTTTGTCAGCATCAGGGTCATATCAGCATCAGGGTCAGGCATAGACAATAGACAAATACCTTGCCAAAGCGCACGAAACGGGGGTATAAGCGGACCATGCCAAGACCATGGAGACAGCAGTTTGAAGGGGCGACCTATCACATTACCGTGCGCGGGAACGGACGGGAAAAGTTGTTCTATGAACCGGAGGATTATGAGCGGTTCATAGAGCAGTTAGAACAGGCGCTTAAATGGGAGCGGGTGGTGCTGTATGCGTACGCGCTCATGAGCAATCACTATCATCTTCTGATCGAGACGCCGGAGGGGAATCTTTCCAAGTTCATGCAGCGGTTGAATACGGCCTACGGGCAGTATTTTCGGTACAAGCGGCGCCGGCCGGGGCATTGCATGCAGGGGCGCTTCGGCGCCAAGCGGGTGGAGGGGGACGAGTACCTGGCGAGGGTGACGCGGTATATTCACTTGAATCCGGTAAAAATCAAATCGATGAAGGAGAGGCCTGCGAAGGAGCGGCTGGAGGCTCTCAAGACCTATCGCTGGAGCAGCGGATGCGGCTATGCAGGGTGGGCAAAACCGGAAAAGATCATCGACTATCGCTGGCTTGACCTGATGCGAGGAAGAAGCCTCACGCAAAAGAGGAAGGCGTATGCTCGTTATCTGGCCGAATGCCTGGAGGCCGACGACGAGCGCCTAAAAGAGGTGACTCAAAAGAGCGCCTATGCCATAGGGGATGAAGAGTTCGTCGCGCAAGTGGAGTCCGAAGCCGAGAAAGCTCGGCAAGAAGCCGGGCGGTTTGTCGAACTGCATCGACCGGCGGCGGATGGAATGCCCATCGAGCAGGCGCTTCAATTCGTGGGGAAGGCATATGGATTGAAGGCGGAGGATTTCTTGCGGCATGGTCGCGGGCTGGGCGAAGCCAAATCCGTGGCGGTCGAGTTGGTTTGCTGTGTTTGCGGGATGAGCCAGCGGGCCGTAGGTCAACGGTTAGGGGTGAGTCCGCATGCCGTGAGTAAACTGCGCAAGCGTCTGGCCCTTCGGCTTCGCCAAGAGCCAGAACTCCAACAGAGGATGGGGAAGATGCTGAAAGATCTAAAGTCTATTGTCGATGCCTGACCCTGATGGCTTTTGACCCTGATGGCTCTTAAAGTCTATTGTCGATGCCTGACCCTGATGGCTTTGACCCTGATGGCTTGTGACCCTGATGGCTCTAGAACCTCTAATGAGTGACCCCTTTGGGCGCCGTTTTGGCAGCTTTTTTTTGCAGGCCGGTTTCCCATGAGGAACGTTGTCCCAATCATTCCCTAGGGTTGAGAATACAACATCAATGCCATCAAACAAAGGCCATCAGGACTTCGGATTTTTTCGATTCTTCGGTAATGCGGTCGACGATGACCGAAATATCCGACAAGGCCAGGCCCAGTTTGGTCCAGGCGGATTCCTGGAAGGACGGCGCCGCCGCGTCGCCGCCGCTGCCGAGATTCTCCAGATTGCAGATGTAGTTGGAACAATGACAAAGCATGGCCAGATCCCGAACTTCTTCCGGGGCGGCGGCCGGATCGTGGTGATAACGGACCACTTGGGCGAGATCCGCGGGGATTTTCCAGCGTGCGGCCAGCCAGCCTCCGATTTCGGCGTGGTCCATGCCCACCGTCTGTTTTTCCGCGGCGACCAGGGCCAGTCCTTCGTCGTCGGCCAGGCGGATGGCCTTCAGGAAGTCGTCATGAAAATAGCGGACGAGGACCAGCTTGCCGATATCGTGCAGCAAGCCGCAGAGATGCAGGACATCCGCCGTATAGCGTTTTTTGATGTTCGCCTTGCAGCGTTCGTAGATGATCGCCGCCCCGATGCCCGCGCAGATGCAATGCCGCCAATAGCCTTTGCGGTCGAATAATTTGTCGTCCTCCTTGCCGAAGGTCGAAAAGACCGAGGTGGACATGGCGATATTGTTGACGGCGTTCATGCCCATGCGGGCCACGGCTGTCTGGAGAGAGTTGATGGGTTCGCGTCCGCCATAGAGCGGCGAATTGACGACTTTCAGCACGCGCGCCATCATGGCCGGGTCGTCTTCGATGATCTTGGCGATGCGCTGGGCATCCGCGTTGACGTCGCGAATCGCTTCCCGCACTTTGTCGACCACCAGCGGCAACGTGGGCAGGTCGAGGATGCTTTCCAACTTCCGAACGATGGCCTGTTGCTCCATATAAGGTTGTTCCTGCTGGACGTTTTAAGATCGACTCCCTGCTAATGTGTACAAAGATTCTCAAGAAGCGTAAAGAAGGTCAATCCCGTCATGCAGCAATCTGATTTAGATTGCTCTATCCTTGGAAGCCCCCAATCAGGTAGATTATCGCCTGAGGGAGGATCATGGACCCAAAAGAACCGAGTAAACTCTGGCGCGCTCCGCATCGACCTTGGGAACTTATGTTCCTGGCCTTTATCTTTTTTGTCGTTGCCATGATCGGACCGGGTCTGCTGCATGACAACGCGCAGCCGGCCAACCAGAAAAACGTGGCGCTGATGAAACAGGTGAAACCGACGGAAGCCGAGTCGAATCCCCTGGCCAAGTTCGTCAACCGGCAGGAAGCCCCCTGGCTGCTGGTGATTTCTGCCCTGTTCGCGGCCTATCTTTTGACGCCCAATCCCTTCATCGCCCGGGTCACCCTGCCGCTTTTCGACCTGATGGCGCCCCTGCTCTTCTCGATCCTGGCCTACGTCCGGCTCGTACGCGCGATGCGCCAGGGCGCCGCCCGCCTCCCCTGGCTGGAAGGCCAGGCGCTCGACGCGCTGGTCTGGCTGGGCGCCACGCTGCTGCTCATCGTGGCGGCGCTGGCCATCAACGTAATGCGCCAGCGCTTCAAGTGGCGTAAAATTAAATGGGACATCGTCAGTCCGACCATCAAAGATCATTCGTTCCGCAGCTTGCTGCTGAACCTCTACCCGCTTTTCTACAAGCCCAACACGTACCGGATCTGTCCGGAAGGCCTTCTCATCAGCGGCGTGCATTACCTGATGCCCATCCCGATTTCCGCCATCGAATCCGTCCGGCAGGAGAAGAAGGTCAAAACGGAAATGCTGATCACGGAAAACGCCTACCTGGCGACTTCCACCAAATCGCTGATCCGCCTGACGATCAAAGGATTTCACAAACCGCTGTACTTTTCTCCCAAGAAGTATTCCGCCTTCCTGATGTACATCCGCATCGTTCGCAGCCAGCGCAAGAAAGCGGCGTAGTCCCGCGCGCAGGGCCGGTTTTCCAAGCATTGGAAAAAATTAGCCCGCGTTTTCCAATGGTTGGAAAAGCGGTATTCGCGGTGCTTACAGCCGCTTATATAAAGGGTATGATGCAAGCGGTTTGGAGGATCTTGTTCAAGTGCGTGCGACTTTACAGCTTTGGCTGCTGGCGGCGTCGGGGTTGACGGTCCTGCCGCATGGAAGTTTCGCCATCAACCACACCCATATTGCTGCGGTCAGCAATCTTTCCCAGGCGGTCATGGATGCCGTCGGCAGGCAACGCTGGTTTTTCACTCATGCGTCGGTTGGAGGCAACATCGTCGAAGGCATGCACACCTTGCAGGCCGGCCGCCCGACTCGCTACAAGTTGAGCATTTATAACTGGCCCGGCGCCGATGGCAGCTATCACGGAGGCGTCGCCACGACCGGTTCTTTCGGCGGCGCGAATTATCGGGCTGCCACGGCGCCCTCCTCAACCAGTTCGGGCATGATTTACGAATGCTACCGCGAGAATCCTCCCTGGCAAAACAAGTTCGCCTGTTTCAGCAATTCGTTTTCGATGTCCGGCTGGGGCAACGGCAAGGTGGACTTTGCCATGGACAAGCTCTGCTGGATCGATCCGGATGCCAATTCGACCACGTATGTCGCTTGCATGAGTCGGCTGGAGCAAATGTATCCCGCCGTGAGGATGGTCTATGTCACCATACCGCTGACCGGCCTTCACGACAGCGAAAACAATCTGCGCAATAATTATAACCGGGCAATTCGCGCGTTTTGCACGCTTCACAGCAACCTGCTGTATGACGTGGCCGACATTCAGGCTTGGGCGCCCAATGGGGTTCAACAGACGTACGTTTCAGGAGGCGTTACCAATCAGAAGTTATACAGCGGCTATGCCTCCGATCCGGGCGGCGGAGACTGGCATCTTAATTCGGCGGGGCAAGAACGCCTTGCCCTCGGCTGGTACGCCCTCGCCGCTTCCGCCGTCACCAACACCGCCGTCCCCCTGGTTTTCCGCGCCGTCGCCCTGACCGACAATGTGATTCTGCGTTGGTCCGATCCCACCGCCAGCGGCGTCACCAACGCTTGCGTTCACATACGCTCGGCCACCAACGACTATCCGGCCAACACAGCCGCAGGAGTGTCGGTTTATACGGGGACGAACAGGATGCATGAAGACGCCGGGCTGATTTCCGGGCAGGCCTACTATTACAGCGTCTGGATCAGCAACGACGGCGCCAATTTCACCAATCCGCCGTGAGTTCTGTATAGGGATACATCCGTCTTGCAGGGGCTGCGTTAAAAGACAATCGGCGCAAAAACATTGTAGCCGGCCAATTTTTCACGGCCCTTAAGAAAGGCCAATTCAATCAGAAATTCGATTTCAACAATGTTGCCGCCCAGTTCTTCGATCATATCGACACACGCGGCGGCCGTGCCGCCCGTGGCCAGCAAATCGTCCAGCAACAGCACTTTTTCGCCCTTTTTAATGGCATCGGCATGCATTTGCAGGGTGGCTGTGCCGTATTCGAGCGTGCAGTCGGCTTCAATCGTCTTATAAGGCAGCTTGCCCTTCTTGCGGATCGGAACCAACCCGGCGCCCAACATGAAAGCCACGGCCGAACCAAAAATGAACCCGCGCGATTCCACCACCGCCACTTTCTCGATCCCGCTGTTTTTATAGCGTTCGGCCAGAAGCTCGATGGCGGTCTTGAACAGTTTCGGATTGCCTATGACGGGCGTGATATCTTTGAAAAGAACTCCAGGCTGAGGAAAATCGGCTACATCGCGAATGGCGGCTTTCAGCAGTTCGGCTGTCATGTATTGTTTCCTTTTGTTCCCATTTGGTCCTGTTGATCCATCATATCTCTAAGCTTTTCAACCGCAGTATTTTGTATCTGTCTTACGCGCTCGCGCGTGATGTCGAACCGCTTGCCGACGTCTTCCAGAGTCTCTTCCTTGACGCCCTTAAGCCCGTAGCGATACTTCAAAATGTCCTGTTCGCGCTGGTCGAGTTGTTCCATCAACGTTTCCATGTCGTTACGAAGTTGGGCGTCGTTGATTTCGTCGAACGGCGATCTCGCATTCTCGTCGCCGATGATTTCGCCGAATTCCCCGCTGTTCTCGTCGCCGATCGGCGCATCCAGCGAGGTGGGCGTCATGGACAAGGTCTTCCACTGGGAAACCACCGAAGGATCGATGCCCAATCGATGGGCAACCTCCTCGTTGGTCGGCTCCCGCCCCAATTCTTCGGTCAGGGCATTCTGGACTTTGCGGGCCTTGGAAATTTTATCCACCAGATGTGCCGGCAGCCGGATGGTTTTACTTTGATTGGCCAGGGCGCGGCGAATGGACTGTTTGATCCACCAAGCGGCATAGGTGCTGAGTTTGCCGCCTTTTTTGGGGTCGAAACGCTCGACGGCCTTCATCAGGCCGATATTGCCTTCGGAGATGAGGTCCAACAACGGCAGTCCATACCGGGCATAATCGTGCGCGATCTTGACCACCAAACGGAGGTTCGCGCGGATCATGATCAGGCGCGCTTCTTCGTCGCCCTTTTTGATGCGTTTGGCCAGGGCGACCTCATCCTCCGGGGTCAGCAGCTCAATCTGCCCGATCTCCCGCAGATAAATCCGCATGCCTTTGTCGTCGTTTTCCATAGCCACACGTTAATACAGGGTTGTCTCTAATTCTACCTCTAACCAAAGCTCAAACGCTTATTTCAGAACCTTCATTTTCGCAGATCGCCGCCAGAAATCAAGCCTTGTGGGGATCTTAGATGGTACAAGGCATACCTGGGCCGCATTTTTTCGACAAATCGGAGAGCGGATTGTTTTTACAATCGTTTTACAATCGTTTGACCTCCCCATGACGACATTCCGGGCCCGGTCGGGTTTACTGGATGGCAGTTCAGCGACACGTGTGTGCGTGTGCTTGCGAAACAACGAACGACATGGGAGGATACGACAATGAAGCGGATCGCGAAAACAGGCGCTTGGATGCTGGCGATATGGATGGGCCTTGCGGGGGCCCTGGCGTGGGGAAGCGTGGAGGTTAATAAAGTCACTTGCCGGGTGGAATTGGACCGGGAGGTGTTTCCCGCCGACACCCCCCACCGGGCGGTGGTGAAGGTGACGTTGGATGCTCCTCCGCCGCCGAAATATGCGGAACAACGCCCCCCGATCAATCTTTCGATCGTGCTGGACCGGTCCGGCTCCATGAGCGGAGGCAAGCTGGAGAATGCCAAGCGGGCCGCGATCGAGGCGCTGCGCCGGCTGGGACCGCGCGATTACTTTGCCCTGGTTGTGTACGACGACCAGGTGCAAACGCTGATCCCCGCGCAACCGGCGGCGAAGACCGAATGGATGGAGAGCCAGATTCATGCTTTGCATACCGGCGGAGGCACAGCCCTTTTTGGCGGAGTCTCCCAGGGCGCGGCGGAGGTCCGCAAGCACCTCGATTCCGGCCTGATCAACCGGATCATTCTGCTGTCCGACGGCCAGGCGAATGTCGGACCCAGCCAGCCGTCCGACTTGGGGCGCATGGGCGTTGCGCTTTCCAAGGAAGGGATTGCGGTGACCACCGTGGGCGTGGGCGCCGGTTATAACGAGGATCTGATGACCCAACTGGCCCAGCGCAGCGACGGCAACACTTACTTCGTGGAAAACGATGCCGATCTGCCCCGGATTTTCGCTGCGGAATTGGGGGATGTGCTCAGCGTGGTCGCGCAAAAGGTGCTGCTGACCATCGAGTGCCCGGAGGGCGCGCGGCCGGTGCGCATCATCGGGCGCGACGGCCTGCTGCGCGACAATACGGTCCAAATCCAGCTCAACCAGTTGTATGGCGGGCAGGAAAAGTTTGCGCTGATCGAAGTGGAGGTTCCCGCCGGGCGAGAGCGCGACCGCCGTGAGATTGCGCAGGCGCGCGTGGAATACGACAGCGTGTTTTCGAAGCAGCGCGAAGCGGTGACCGCCGAGGTTTACGCCCGCTTCAGCCACAGCGAAGTCGAGGTCTCCGCCTCAGGGAATAAGAAAGTGCAGATGGATGTGGTGGGCCAGCAAGCCGCGGAATCCAAGGAGCAAGCCCTGGAGTTGCTCGAACAAGGCCGCCGCGAGGAGGCCGTCAACCGGCTGAAAGACGACCGGCAACGCTTGTCGAGCTATGCCGCCGAGAATGCCCTGCCGGCGGCTTCGTTGCGCGAGGCGGAGGAGCTGGAGACGGATGCAAGCTCCGTGCAGCGGGGAATTTCCTCCTCGGAGCGGAAGGACATGAAAACGAAGAGCTATCAGAGGCGGAATCAGCAATTGAACCAATAAGGCGGAATGCATGAAGAAATGGGCCATGGGACTTTTGGGGCTGCTGCTGATCGTGCCGATTTTGGCGGTAGGCAGTCTGGGCTGGCGCTTGCTCCAGCATGAACAAAAATCCCGGGAGTCCCTGACCCGAACCGTCATGCAGGCGCAGGCGGAGATGCTCGCGCAGAAGCTGGGAGGCATCGCGCAACGGCTCGAACGGCAGACCCTGGCGGAACTGGCCGCGCTGCCGGCGAAGGACCGCCTCAAACAGCTCGAAGCGTTGGCCGCTTCACGGCCTTTGTATCGGCAGGCCTTCTTTCATCAACCGGGACGAGGCTTACTTCTGCCCTCGGCCGGCGGGCCCCTGACGCGCGACGCACGCGATTTCCTCCAACGCTTCGAACCGTTCTTCAGCGGGCGGCAGCCTTGGGAAAAGGCGCCGCAGGAACGCGAGGGAAGAACGTACGAGAGCGACTCTTTGCTGGAGGGCTGTCTGCCGTGGTTCGATCAGAATCAACTGCATCTGCTCTGCTGGCGGCGCGATCCGGAGTCCCAGGCGCTGTTCGGCGTGGAGCTGGAGCTGATGTGCCTGCTGTCCGAATGGGCGCCGTGTTTTGCGAATCAGCCGCAGGGGAATTTCACCGCGGTACTGAGGGATGGAGAGGACCAGCCGATTTTCCAGATGGGGCCAAGCCTCCAAACAGAGGCGGCGGACAGCGCATCCGCGCCGCTCGGTCCCGGGTTTCCGCATTGGCGGGTGGACGTCCTAAGCGATGGCCGGCCGGCCGGGGTCCGAAATCTACGGATCTTTTACGGCCTGCTGCTGGGTTCCTTGCTGGCGGCGTTGTTCAGCGGGGAAGCGCTCCTGCTCTGGCAGGCGCGGCGCCACTACCTGGATGCCCAGCGCAAGACTTTGTTTGTCTCCAATGTTTCCCATGAATTGAAGACTCCGCTCACGACCATTCGGATGTACGCGGAAATGCTCGAAGAGGGCCGCGTTCCGGAGGAAGGCCAACGTGCGCGCTATTTGCACGTGATCGGGGAGGAATGCCGGCGCCTGACCCGGCTGGTCAATAACGTCCTCGACTTCAGCCGCATCGAACAACATCGCCGGACCTACCGCCCGAGCCGGGTGGATGTGGCCGAGCTGGCCCGGTCCCTCGCGGACCAGCAGGAGTTGCGATGCCGGGAAAAAGGCGTCCGGCTGGTTCGTGAAATCCCCGGCGAACCGGTTTGGCGGCTCACCGACCGCGACGCGTTGGAGCAGGCCCTGCTCAACCTGCTGGACAACGCTCTAAAGTACGGCGGCGGCGAGGTGCGGGTGCGGGTGTCGCGCGGCCCGGGCGAGGCGGCGGTCGAGGTCCTGGACCGCGGACCCGGGATTCCCGCCGGGCGCCGCGAGAAGATCTTTGAAAAGTTCTACCGCGACGACGACACGCTGACCACGGCCATCGCAGGAAGCGGCCTGGGCCTGACCATTGCCCGTGGGCTTCTGCGGGACCAGGGCGGCGACGTGCGATACCTGCCTCGGGAGGGCGGCGGAAGCTGCTTCCAAATCCATTTAAAGGAAAACACATGAGCAAGCCTCTGATCCTGGTGGCCGAAGACGAAGCGCATATCCGCGAAGGCCTGGCCGACGCCCTTACGGGCGAAGGCT
The DNA here is from genome assembly GCA_001804865.1 of Lentisphaerae bacterium GWF2_57_35. Classification (GTDB taxonomy): domain Bacteria; phylum Verrucomicrobiota; class Kiritimatiellia; order CAIQIC01; family GWF2-57-35; genus GWF2-57-35. Next base: position 16,928 of record MHBK01000002.1, on the reverse strand, counting down.
ACGACGTGGCGGTCGCGCCGAACGGAAAGGCGGCGCTCGAAAGCTATGAAGCGCGCCGCCCGGCGTTGCTGATTCTCGATGTGATGATGCCGGAACAAAGCGGCTACGATGTCTGCCGGGCCGTACGGCGAAAGGACGCCTCCACGCCCATTTTAATTCTGACCGCCCGGGGAGAAGAGATCGACAAGGTGGTCGGACTCGAACTCGGCGCGGACGATTATGTCGCCAAACCCTTTGGCATCCGTGAACTGCTGGCACGGGTGGCCGCCTTGCTGCGGCGCGTGCAGGTCACGGCCGCGCCGGCGCCGGCGGTTTCCGAAACCTTTGCCTTCGGCGAAGCCGTGATTGAACCGCGCAAATTGCAGGGCCGTCTCCAGCAACGGTCGTTTCGCATCAGCCAGAGGGAATTGCGCCTGATGCAGTTTTTTGCCGAACATCCGGAGGAAGTGCTCAGCCGCGACGAGCTGTTGAATGCGGCCTGGGGGGTGGATTACCTGGGGACCACGCGCACCCTGGACCAGCACATCGCCCAACTTCGCAAAAAGGTCGAGCCCGATCCGGGGCGGCCCCAAACCTTGCTCACCGTGCACGGCGCCGGTTATCGATATTGCCCGTTTAGCGAATAAACCTATCGCTGTGGGCTAAACTAATCGGCTCTAAATCAGTATCTTATGCGTATAGGCATAACCACTTGTTCGTACGGCTTAACGGAATATTCAGAGAAACACGCATGGGGCAGAACTATGATGTTGATCCAAAATAGTATGCCACTAGAATAATCCTAGTATCATTTATATGACAACGGGGGGGGATTCTGTGATCTGGGCAATACGCAAGGATTCGATGCTGGCGTCTTTATGCGTTATGGGCTTAATCCTGGCCGCCATTAGCGCAACGGGCGCGCAGGCGACCGAGACTTCATCCAGCCATTCGCTTCCGGAAGTCGACAGCATCTCGCCGCCGACGCCGGCGCCCACGGAGGCGCACCCCAGCACCCTATTAGTAGGCTTCAAACCTCGCGCCACCTTACAGGCTCGCGCTTCAATTCATGCCGCCCTGGGGACGCGCCAGCTGCACGCGATGCGTCGCATTCCCGTCCATGTGGTGGAAATCCCGGCCGGCGCGAATCGCGACGATCTGATGGCGGCCTATCGGCAATTCCCGGATGTGGCCTATGTGGAGCCCAACTACCGGGTGCAGGCCAGCGACCTTCCCAACGACACCTATTTTACAAACCTGTGGGGCCTGCTGAACACCGGACAGAGCGGCGGCACGCCGGGCGCCGACATCGGCGTGACCCATGCCTGGGCGCTCTCCACGGGCAGCACGAATGTGGTCGTCGCCATCATCGACACCGGCATCGACTACCGGCACCCGGACCTGGCGTCGAACATGTGGGTCAATGTCGCGGAAGCCTCCGGAGCCGCGGGCGTGGACGACGATGGCAACGGCATTGTAGACGACATCCACGGCGCACGCTGGGTGAATGGGACCGGCGTGCCGACCAGTGGAGATCCCTTCGACGACAACGACCACGGCACTCACGTCGCCGGCACCATCGGCGCGATCGGCAACAACAACTATGGCGTGGTCGGCGTCAATTGGACGGTCCGACTCATGGCGCTGAAATTCCTCAGCAGCAACGGCAGCGGCCATATCGCAGACGCCCTTTCAGCCTTGGAATATGCCTTGGACAAAGAGGCGCCTCTTTCGAATAGCTCGTGGGGCGGCGGCGGATACTTGCAGTCCTTCAAAGATATGGTGACTTTGGCCGGGGAACACAACCATCTGCTGCTCATAGCCGCGGGAAACAGCAATCAGGACAACGATCGCAAACCGAGCTATCCCGCCAGCTACGACAACCCTAACATCCTGGCCGTGGCGGCCAGCGACCCTCTCGACGAACGGGCCTACTTCAGCTCCTATGGCTTGACCAGCGTGGACGTCGCCGCGCCCGGCTTGGACATCTTAAGCACAATACCCAACAGCCGTCTGGACACCTTCAGCGGCACCTCCATGGCCACTCCGCATGCGGCCGGATTGAGCGCTTTGCTGCTGTCGATCGATCCTTCCGCTTCCTATGCCGATTTGAAGCGCTGGATTCAAGACGGGGCAACGAGGTTGTCCTCGTGGCAGGGATTGGTCGCAACAAGCGGACGCATCAACGCCAAGGAATCCTGCCGTCTCGCGCTGTTGCCGACCCATGTCGTGGCCGTCACGAACGTTGCGGCCGTCAGCGGCCAGGGCGAGTCATCCGTCGCTCTCTCGTGGGACAATCCCGCCGGCCCCGAATTCGAGCGAGTGACGATCCGGCGCAACACGCAGGGCTTTCCTGCAAGCTGGAACGAAGGCGAAGCGATCTATGAGGGCAACGCTGAAGCGTTCGAGGACGGCCCTCTCGCCGCCGGATTGTATGCCTACTACACTTTTTGGGCGCACTACGCCGATGGTTCCTACTCGGCGCCGGCCCATATTCGATGCCGCGTCGGAGGCCGGCCGAACGACTGGTTTACCGAGATGTTCGCCCATGAAGATAACGATCTGGCCTATCATTCCATGACGTTCGTGCCGAATGGTTCCGCCAACTACTACGAGGCGTTCATCGATCCCGCAAGCTCTTTCCCAACCGACCCGTCCGAAGGAACGCCCCTGGCCGTGACCTTTCAAAGCTGTGCGACCGTCACGCTGGCCGAGGGCAACCGCGTCTGGCTTTACGGCGCAAGCTACACGTCCCTGTATGCCAGCGCCTATGGCTACATCACGTTCAGGAAGCCGGATTTAAGCTACATCGAAAGCCCATCGACCCACTTCATGCTGCCGCGCATCTCCGGGCTCTTCGACCTGCTCGATCCGGCGCCCAGCAATTGCATATCCTGGAAACAGATGGTCGACCGGGTGGCGATTACCTACCAGAACATGCCGGAGTATGGCGCTCACACCGAGAACAACTTTCAAATCGAGCTGTTCTGGGACGGAAAGATCCGCATCACCTGGCTTGCCCTGGCGGCGCGCGACGGCCTGGCCGGCTTGTCGGACGGAGATAAACAACCCGCCGATTTTGTCGAAAGCGATCTGGTTTCCTCCGCCTATCCTCCTTTTGACGACCTGCGCGTCCGGCCTCGGGCTCCCCTCTCCTACGCCGGCCTCGAGGGGGGCGGGTTCTCGCCCGAAACCCTTTCCATGACGCTGACCAATGCCGGGAGCTCCAATCTCATGTGGCAGGCCAAATTCGACATGACGTGGATGTCGATCGCGCCGACCGGCGGCGTTTTGCCGGCCGGAGCCGGAACCACGGTCGTCGCGCGCACGGCCCCGCTGGCCAACGGCTTCGGCCTCGGCATCTACCGGGATACGCTGACCTTCAGCAACGTAAACTCGCACTGTCCGCAGCCGCTGCCGGTAACGCTCTATGTGCAGCAGGAGGGCCGCACGGCGCTCTACTATGCGGACGTCTATCAGGGGGAGAACGCCTTGCTGGCGGCCTTGCACAATCTGGGGTACGCGATCGCGGAAGCCCCCTCCTGGAGCGCATTCAATCGACAGTTGTCCACCGGATCTTACTCGCTGGCCGTGGGACTCAATCACCAACAGACCTTGCAGCTCGATGTGGAAGCCGTATCCAACCATCTGGCTGGGGCCGGCCTAGCGATCATCGCCGACGCCTCCCGGAACGAGGCGCTGGCTGAATTGCTGGAAGCCGGCTACACCGGCTACTACAATCAAAACCCCGTTACGATCGTGAACGCCGAGCTGGCCGCAGGCGTCGCCGCGCCCATGCCGCTGACGTCGCCCGGCCGCACGGTGTGGGCGATGGGGCTTTCCGCGGACCCGGAAGCGGAATCCCTCGCGCAATTTCCCAACGGCAATTCGGCGATCGTCTGGGGAAACCACGGGCGCAGTGCGCTGTTGGGCTTTGCCGCGGATACCCCGCAACTTTCGGATGGCACGGCTTTCTTCCAGAATCTCGCGACGCTGCTGGAGTGCGGCAGCGATGCGCTGCGCATCCAGCCTCCGGAATCCTTCACAGCCTCCGGCTATGAGGGTTTCATGCCGCTGCCGGAGAGCAAAACGTATACCCTCACGAACGAGGGCGCCTCCTCCATCGCCTGGACGGCCCGGCTCGATCGCGAGGGGGTCGCGGTCGCACCGTCCTCGGGCGTGCTGGCGCCCGGCCACTCCGCGCAAGTGCTCGTCTCCCTCGACAGCGAGGCGAGCGGCTGGAACGCAGGCGACTACGAGAATCGGCTCATCGTCTCCAACGCCGCCACCGGCAAGATCCGGGTTCGGCAGGTCCTGGCGCATCTGCAAGCGATTCCGGGGCGGTTGGTCGCGTGGGACTCCGCGGCGCCGACCAACGACAACTTTATCCCCTTCGGAACTCTTGTGGTGGGACAAGTCGGCGTCGAGCAGATCACGCTGCATAACAGCGATCCGCAGCATGACCTGCTCGTTCAAGAGATCTACGTCGAGGGCGTCGCGGCCGGCGGCGGCGGGAGTTCGTCCCGCTCTGCGGCCCGGCCGCCTCCGCTAGCGGCAAACGCAGGCGCACCGCCCCAGTACGGCACGAACGTCTTTGAGCAGCCCCAGTACGTGCCCGGCCAACTGCTCGTCGGATTTCGTTCGAAGGCCGATCAGCAGTCGGGTTTCCAGCTTCACGCCGCCATCGGCGCCCAGCGCCTGCATTCCTACCGTCATATCGCCACGGACGTTGTCCAGTTGCCGGCCGGCGCCGATCTGGCGCAATACGCGGCCAGCTACCTGAGCCGCCCGGAAGTGACGTATGTCGAACCCAACTGCCTCCTGCACCTTGAAGGCTACCCGAACGATCCCCTTTTCGGCCAACAGTGGGGCCTGGACAATACCGGCCAGGAGGGCGGCACTCCGGGCGCCGACATTCAAGCCGTCAACGCCTGGGACCTGACGGCCGGAAACCGCGACGTGGTCGTCGCGGTGATCGATACGGGCATCGACTATACCCACCCGGACCTGCAAGCCAACATGTGGGTCAACGAGACCGAATGGGCCGGCGCGCCGGGCATGGACGACGACGGCAACGGCATTGTGGACGACATCCACGGCGCGCGTTGGACCCACCTTTACGGCGCCCCGTCCAGCGGCAATCCGATGGACGACCACGACCACGGAACGCACGTCGCCGGCATCATCGGCGCCGTCGGCAACAACGGCGTGGGCATGGCCGGCATCAACTGGAACGTCCGGCTGATGGCCCTGAAGTTCATGGATTCGAGCGGTCGCGGCTCGGAAGCGGACGAGCTGGCCGCCCTGGATTACGCCTTGGACAAGGGCGCCCGCATTTCCAACAACTCGTGGGGCGGAGGCGGCTACTCGCAAGCGGTCAAGAACATGCTGGCCGTCGCCGCCGCATCCAATCACCTTTTCGTCGCCGCCGCCGGCAACAGCGGCACGGACAACGATGTGTCGGCGACCTATCCCGCCAGCTACGACAACGCCAACATTCTCTCCGTGGCCGCCAGCGATCGCGACGATGGCCGGGCGTCGTTCACGTGTTACGGACGGCACTCCGTGGACGTCGCCGCGCCGGGCGTGGACATTCTGAGTTCGCTCATCGGGGGCGTCTACGACAGCTTCAGCGGCACGTCCATGTCGGCGCCGCACGTGACCGGGCTGGCCGCGCTGTTGCTGTCCCTGCGTCCGGGAACCTCGTATGCGCAACTCAAGGAGATGATCCTGAACGGCGCCGATCCCTTGCCGGAATGGACCGACTACACCGTAACCGGCGGACGCATCAACGCTTGGCGCTCGATCAGCCTGATCAACCCCAACTTCAGGCCTGAAGCCCTGACCTATCCGCTCCGGATTCCCCCGGGCGAGTCCGTTACGCTGGATATATATTTCACGCCCGTCGCGGCGGGCCTTCATACCTCGCGGGTGTTCATCGTCAGCAACGATACGAACACGCCCGTGCTCGCCATGAACCTGCGCGGCGAGGCCACGCCCGAGCTAATGGCGGTAACGCCCTCGGCCCTGGTGGATTTCTCGGGCGATGCCGGCGGGCCCTTTACGCCAGAGCAGACCGCCTACACCGTGACCAACACCGGCCCGGGAACACTGAATTGGACCGTCGCGGCCAGTGCGCCCTGGGTAACGCTGACGCCTTCGAACGGCGCCTTGGCCGCCGGCGAAACCCAGACGGCCATCCTGACCCTGAATGAGCAAGCGTATGACCTGGAATGGGGCTCGCACGGCGCTTCGATCGTCTTCAGCAACCATCTCTCGGGCCTGACCTATGAGCGCCGCATCCGCTTGATTACCCATTTGGGTTTGTGCGACGCCCTCGATCAATGCGACTGGACGTGGACCCTCGGCGGTCCGTCATGGTATACTCAGACCTCCCAGAGCCACGACGGCCGCGATAGCGCCCGAAGCGGCGCCATTGCAGACGGCGCCGCCTCCTGGATATCCACCTCCGTTCGCGGCCCGGGAACCTTGACCTTCTGGTGGACGTGCATCCTCCAGGAGTTCTTCGGCGATCACCTGGAAGTCTATCTCGACGGCAGCATCTGGCAGGACGGCATGATCGGAGGCTGGCAGTGCGCGAACATGCCGATTCCAAAAGGCGCGCACACGGTCATGTGGATGTACCGGAAGAACTGGGTGTGGAGCGCCCCCGGCCCCGTCGACTGCGCGCGCCTGGATCAAATGTCCTTCTTCTCCACCGAGCTGGATATTTCGCCGAGCGACGAAGCCTCCGTGTCCGGCCCGCCCGGCGGTCCTTTTTCGCCCGCATCGCTGTCCTATACGGTCACGAACGGCGGAGTGACGACGCTGACTTGGACCGCCGACGCCGACGCGCCCTGGTTGACCCTCAGCACGACGGGCGGCGAGCTGGCCGCCGGGGAATCCACGAACGTGGCGGTTGCGGTAAACGAAAACGCTTTGGCCTTCCCGATGGGCTTCTATCGCGGGACCGTGACGTTCCACAACGTAACCCTCGACTATTCCCGAACGCGAACTTTAGCGCTGGCCGTGGAACAGCCGTTGTGCGACGCGCTGGAGGCCTGTTCGCTGGATTGGCGGCGCGGCGGCGCCGGCTATTGGTTCTGGCAAACCAACAACACGCACGACGGCGCCGATGCCGCTCAGAGCGGTCTTGTTGGCAACAATCAGGCGTCCTGGATGGAAACCACGATCAAAGGTCCGGCGACGTTGAGCTTCTGGGCCGCAGGGTTGCCGTACTCCACTTATCATCGGCTCGAATTCTATATCGACGGCGCTCTGATGCAGCAATGGCTTGCGCCAAACTGGACCCTCTACCAATATCCGATCTCCAATGGCTTCCACGATGTCCGCTGGCGGTATGTCAACGAGTCGGTGACCGGCGGTATGGCCATCGTGGATCAGGTTTCCTACGTGTCGACCGCCCTGGCCGTCAGCCCCAGCAGCGGCTTCTCTCCCTGCGGACGGCCGGTTGGACCCTACAGTCCGGCCTTCGCCGCCTATGCCCTGACCAATCGCAGCCTGGAAACACTGGAGTGGGAGGCGGGCAGCACCACTAACTGGGTGGATATCGCACCGCTCAATGGCGTCCTGGCCGCCGGCGAGGTTGCCTCGGTAACCGTCACGCCCAACGCCGTGGTCGCGACCCTTGCTTTGGGAACCTACGGCGGCTCGCTGCTGATTTCCAATCGGACGGATGGCCAGGTCTACACCCGGCCGTTGACCCTGGTCCTCGAAGAGCCGATCTGCGAAGCCGTCGACAACTGCGCCTTGCAGTGGAGCCGGAGCGGGTCCGCCTTGTGGCATTACCAGACCAGTCTCAAGCACGACGGCGTCGATGCCGCCCGCAGCGGGGCCATAGGGCATAACAGCGCGACGGCGCTGAGCGCAACCTTGGAGGGCCCCGGCGAACTCTCTTTCCTCGCCTATTTTTACGAGTGGGGCGTATACGGTTACAATGGCGCGCTCTACGTCCGATTGGACGGCAACACGGTCGAAACCATCGATTACAATCTCACGTGGGGGCTCCGCACGCTCCAGATTCCAGCCGGCGCGCACACCGTCCAATGGCTGGTTCAGTCCGGATACCAATATTACTCGGGCGGCGGCTATGCGGCTCTGGACGAGGTGGTTTTCGTCACCAACAACATGTCCGTCGCCCCCTCCTCCAGCTTCGAATCCATCGGCATCGAAGGCGGACCCTTTATACCCGCCTGCAAGGTCTATGCGGTGTCGAATCTTGGCCCCATGAGTTTGACCTGGTCCGCGGGCCTCAACGCGGATTGGTGTACAGCCGCGCCGTCCGGCGGCGTGCTGTCCGGGGGCGCCGCGACAAATGTCGCGATCGTTTTTAACGCAATCGCGAGCAACCTGACGAAAGGCGTTTATACCGGGCAGCTCGTGTTCTCGAACGAAACCCACGGCGTGATCAAGACGCGAAACCTCCGGCTGGAAGTCGAAGAGCATCCCTTCTGCGAAGCGGTCGACGACTGCTCCCTGACGTGGTTGCGAGCCGGGACGTCCAACTGGTCCTACCAGACCGCCTGCACGCATGACGGCGTGGATGCCGCACGAAGCGGCGCGGTCGGCCACAGCCAGGACTCCTGGGCGGAAACCGTGCGGACGGGACCGGGCGAATGCTCCTTCTGGTGGAAGGTTTCGTCGGAAGGCGCCTATGACTTCCTGACGTTCCTCGTCGATGGAGCCGGCCGCACGAATATCAGCGGCGAGGTGAACTGGAAGAGAGAGGAGCAGTGGATCCCGGCCGGCGTTCACACCCAGCGCTGGCGCTACGCGAAGAACGCCGCCACGTCCTATAACGCCGATGGCGGCTGGCTGGACGAGATCGCTTTCGTTTCCGAGTTTATTTCCATCTCTCCGGGTTTTCTGTCGTCGCGCGGGCTGCCCGGCGGACCGTTCTCGCCGGTCTCGCGAACCTATGCGTTGAGCAATGCCAGCGCTTCCAGCATGTCCTGGCATGCCCATCCCACGGTGAATTGGTGCACCGTAACGCCGACGAACGGGTCGCTCGGAGCCGGCGTCGCGGCGACCATTCAAGTATCCTTCAATGCCGAAGCGGCCGCGTTGCCGCTAGGCTCCTACGAGGGCGCCTGGGTGTTCTCCAATGTGACCATCGGCGCCGCCCGGTCGCGCCAGGTCCTGTTGACCGTTGAGAGTCCCATTGGAGAGGCGCTCGATTACCGCGGATTGCCGTGGTCGCGGTCCGGCAACGGTTTCTGGTTCCATCAGACGAATATTACGCACGACGGCGTCGATGCGCTGCAAAGCGCCCCCCTTGAACATGCCAAAACGGTCCGTGTCGAAACCACCGTCCGGGGTCCGGGACAAATGTCGTTCTGGTGGAAGGTCTCCTCGCAAGCCTACTCCGACTACCTGCGCTTCAAGGTAAACGCGATGACGCCCCATCAAATCAGCGGCGAAGCCGACTGGCAGCAGGTGTCGTATGCCTTGACCAATGGACTCTCCGTCGTGGCTTGGGAATACACGAAAAATGTCTCGGGCACGGGCGGACAGGATTGCGCGTGGCTGGATGATGTGATCTTCCCCTGTCAGAGCGCCATCCCCGAATGGTGGCTGAATCGACACCGCCTGCCCATCGACGGCTCGATCGACTACGACGATGACGACCGGGACGGCTACGACAATTGGCGCGAGTGGCGCGCGGGCACGGATCCGACCAACGACCAGTCCTTCTTCCGGTGCAGCCTCCTGCGCGAGGACGCCGCCGCCTCTGAGGTCGTCATCCGCTGGCTCAGCGCCACGGACCGCACCTACCGCCTGCAACACCGCACCAATCTGCTGAACAGCGGCTTCACGATCCTCGCCACCAACCTGCCCGGCCAGGTGGATTCCACCAGCTACACCGATACCACCTCCGCCGCCGAAAACCGTCGCTTCTATCGAGTTCTTGTGGAATAACGCCTTATGGGCCTGTCATTCGTCAAAAAATGGAATTTCAAAGATTTCCTGGAGGGTTCCGCTCTGTCGGAACCTTCTTCTTCCGGTCGCGACGGAGCGCGGCCCTCCAAAACACAAGTCGTCTTGTAGCTGCAACTCTTTTCAGAACGGCATCCTACCGAAATAGAGGCCCATGCAGTGGCTTTCCTTACTCAGAAGGTATTAACCCGAATTCCTTCAAATGGGAAATAAGCAGGGCGCGATCGATCGGTTTGACCAAATAGGCATCGGCCTGCGTGCGAAAGGCCTTCATGATGTTGTCCTTGTCGTGAAACGTGGTGGTCATAACAATTTTAGCGCCGTCGCCCGGCGGGATGCCTTGCCGATCCTCCATCGACCTAATCTCCTTGAGCACGCTTTGCCCATCCATTTCCGGCATGATGATGTCCAGGCAGATAAGGTCGTATGGGGCGTCATCCCGGAAGATGCTTTGATGGAAGGCCTGCATGGCCTCCTTTCCGTTGACTGCAATATGCACATCTCCATACTCTGAAAGCATAGCCTGAAGATTTACGCGCTGGGTGAAGCTGTCTTCCACAATCAATGTTTTCATACGATCCTCCTGGTTTCCTTATCCCTAAACATTCTGACTTGGATTTGTCCTTATGGCTCGATCGTCAAAACGAATGAGCTCTTGCTTCTGCTTGGGAAATGAGCTGCGATTTCGTAACCCGGCCCCCTTGTATCGAAGAACGTTACACGCCGCTGCCAATCAAGTTATATGCTTTAAGATCCTCTCTGTAAAACCGCTTTAAAAAATCGAGCGCTGAAGGGGTGCATCCTGACACGGCCGCAACAACGGACGGCGACGAAGCGCCGCCCCTACCGTTCCTTGCCGTGGGCAGGGCGCTCACTCCGCTGAGCGCCTTCTTTTCCCCATACAATCTGCGGCCGCGTCGAGATGCACCCGCGCTGAAGTGCGCACCGCCTTGCCGGCAATGCCAGCCACGCCGTTGTCGAAAAGAGAGCCGCGCACTTGCCGCTCGCAACCCAATTTTCAGGGGCCATATTTCTGGAATTGCCATTGAAAATGGAAGCCTTGCAGGTTATTCATGAAGCCATGCAATTGCAGCTTAAGACTTATTACCGCATGGAGTTTCTTCCGCTGATCGTTTCTTTCGTCACCGAAACTGCGCGATGTCTTGGGGCGACGCCCAAGGAAATTTCCGAGCTGGGCATGGCTTCCGACGAGGCGGGGATGCATATCGTTGAACGTTTTCCGGGCGATGGACTGGAGGAGCAGTTTGAAGTGGTTTGCGAGGTTTGCGAGGAGGGATTGAGAGTGGTCTTCAGCAATATGGGGCTGCCGGTCAATCCGCAGGCTTTGCCCAAGTTTGCAGCCGACCAACCGGAAGAGACCATCGACGGGCTGGGGCTTTTCCTGATCGAAAAACTGGTGGATCGTTTTGAGTTCGTCAACCAGGGGCGCGCGGGGTGGCGGACGGTCATGGTAAAGAAACTGGCTCAGTTGAAGGCGCCGGTTTCCCAGCCCAACGAAGAAGCCGGGAACCTGGCGGCGTCCCGGGAAAAACTTCGTATTGTGCAGGCCGGCCTCGAGCACGTTCCGGGCATTGTCGAACTGGCCTATCGCAACTACGGGTATTCCTACAGCAAGGATCTTTTCTACTATGCCGATCGACTCCGGGCTGCGATCGCCGGCGGCAAGATCGAATCCTTCATTGCGCTGAATCCGGAAAATCGCGTGGTCGGGCAAATGGCCATCTTGTATTCCGCGAACAGCCAGGACGCGGCCGAAGTCGGCGCCGTGATGATTCAACCGGAATACCGCCGCAGCATGGGCCTGCTGCAGCTTCTCAAGGTCGTTAATCATGCGGTTAAAAATCAGGACCACTCGCTTGCGTTAGTGGAAGCCAACCTGGTGACGACTCACACCCTGTCACAAAAAGTCTGCGGCATGTTTCACTTCAAACCCATGGCGCTGAAGCTTTCGGTACACGGAAGAGCCAAGTTTCTTGCGCTGGCGGAAGAGGCCGATCGTCAGCGGGAAACTCTTTTGCATGCCATAACGATCCTCCGTCCCGTGCCGCCTGTTCGCCTGTTCGTTCCTCCCCGCCACCTGGAAATCACCCGGAAGCTATTTGCCGGCGTCGGGATTTCTATCGAGAGCTCAGAGACCGCAGCTCTTCCAGGCAAGGCGTCGCCCTGCCCTCTGCCGGCCCAGACCATGCTGAATATTGAAAAGCACGCAGATTCGGCCTTGGCCGTCCTTTCCATTCAGGAGCCGGGCCTGGACTGCGCCGCTGCTTTGCGAGCGAAACTCTTCGACCTGGAATCGGACGGCATGAAGACGGTGTTCATCCGTCTTCCCGGCTGGCATCCGCAACCGGCGGATTGGGATCGTGAGGCGCGGGCCTTGCGAATTTTCTTCAGCGGCTGGGTCGTGGAAGCGCCGGACCGGTGGTGGCTGCTGTACACGCGGCTGAACGCGCAACGGTTCGATTTCGGACGGATTCAATTGTGCGACCCTTTGGCGATGGAACTGAGAACGTACGTGGAAACCTGTTTTCATGAGGCGGTGCTCTGATGGATAATAAACCAACGATGCATGGATGGATTCTGTATACGGGGAACGAAGTCAAGGAACTCACCCGCGCTTGCGAGGAAGCCCGGACGGCCGGCGTGCAACTCGAAGTGGTCGCCCCCAAGGAAATCGAACTGGTCCTGGATGGTCGTGAACCGAAAGTCTTCCGCAACGGGGTCGCAACTCCCCTGCCCATGTTTGCCCTGGCCGCCTTCGTGGAGGAAGCCGATTTCTACAACCTGGCCCTGCTCCAGCAACTCGAAACCCAGGGCGTGCTCTGCGTAAACCGCGCCGATACCCTGAAGAAAACCGGCGACAAACTGCTGACCCTGCAACTGCTCGCGGCGCAGGGGCTGCCCGTGCCGAAAACGATCCTCGTCCGCAAGGATTCGTCGCCCCAATTCATTTGCGAACAACTGGGCCTGCCGGTCGTGATCAAGATCGTCGACGGCTCCAAGGGCCATGGCGTGACGCTGGTGCAAACGGAGAAGGAATTGGAAAACCTGCTGGAAATGCTGGAAGCCGCTCGCTCGCCCACCGGCATCCTGGCGCAGGAATTCATCGCCGACAGCCGCGGCCACGATTTGCGCGTGTTGGTGATCGACGCGCAACCCCGGGTGGGCATGCTGCGCAAAAATCGTTCGCCGGAGGGTTTCAAATCGAACGTCTCCGCCGGAGGTTCGGCCGAGGCCTACCCGCTGACCGACGCCATCCGCGCCTTGTCGAGCCGCGTGATCGAAATCCTGGGCCTGAACATCGGCGGCATCGATTTGCTGTTCAAGGGCGACGGCTTTGTCGTCGGCGAGGCCAATTCCATCCCCGGATTCCAAGGCATCGAATCCTGCAACGTGATCAATGTTCCCGTCGAAATCCTGAAGAGCATCGGACGGCAGCTCAAGGAACGAGCCATGGCCAAGGTCAAGGCCCTGGCGGAAGGCATCCGTTCGCTGGATGACCTGCGCGGCAAGAAGGAACCGGAACTGGTCCAAACTTTCATGGGCGCCTGTTCTTCCGTGGAGAAAGTACAGCACGCCATTCTAATGGATATCGTCCACCGTAATGCTCAGACGGAATTTGGAAAGGCTCACGGCTTTGAAGGCATTCGGTCGGTCGAAGAATTTCGACGGCAAGTTCCGATCGGCGTCTGGGAGAAATTTGAGCCTTACACCCAACGCATGGAACAGGGCGAAAAGGATCTATTATTTGCCGGCCAACCCATGCACTTTGTCTGCACCAGCGGCACCACCGGCCATATGAAGCTGCTGCCCGAGAGCGCCGAAGGCGAATTTGCGAAAGCCTTGGTCAGCCGCATGCGCACGGCCCTGCTTGTGAAAATGATCCCCGAGCTGATGAACGGTTATTTCATTCCCCTTTCCAACGCCGCCGTGATGGGCCAAGCGGCTTGCGGCATCCCCTTTGGCACGGCGTCGGGGCTAACCTTGGCCGGCACGCCGGAGGAGATTCGCCGCCGCATGGCTTTTCCTCCCGACATCCTGCGGGCGAAAGACGCCGAAACGTTGGATTACCTGATCATGCGCTACGCCGTGGCCCAGCCCTTGGTGCGACTGGTGGTGGGGAATAATCCCGGCCGGCTGACCTCACTGGCGGAAACCGCGAATAATCTGCGTGACCGCTTGATCGCCGACATTGAACAAGGGACCTTGCCAAAGGACTTGGCGCTGGATCCCGAGGTCCGACAACTGCTCGAAGCGAATCTGAAGCCGGACCCGGAACGCGCACAGGCCCTGCGGCAGATGGTCGCAACACGAGGCCGGCTGGAGCCGCGCGATTACTGGCCGGGCTTGAAGATGATTTCCTGCTGGCTGGGCGGAACCATCGGACGCTACCTGGAGGGCCTGAAGCCCTGGCTGCCGGAAGGCGTGGCCTTCACCGACTGCGGCTACGGCGCCAGCGAAGGCAAGTTCAACATCCCAATGAAGGCCGGCCTGTCCGAAGGACCCTTGGCCATCCTGGGCTATTTCTTTGAATTCGAGCCCATGTCCGGCGGGGAGCCGCTGATGGCTCATGAACTCAAAGACGGCGAGGATTACGGCCTGCTGCTCACTTCCTATTCCGGACTGTATCGGTATGATTTGCATGACATCGTTCGCGTCAAAGGATTCACAGGCCAGAACCCCAACATTCACTTCATCAGCAAGACCCGCGACATCGCCAACCTGGCCGGCGAAAAACTCACCGGCGCGTTTCTCGCGGAACGCATCCGAGATACCCTGGCGGCTCGAAACCTGCGCTGGCGGCATTTTTGCGTGGTCGCGGACAGCGCCCGGCACGGCTACGATTATTGCATCGAGCCGGAAGGCGAAGCGTTCCCCGACGCCGCCTGGCTTGCAGATTTGGAAAAAACGCTGCTCGACCAAGCCCCGATTTACCGCATCCTGAGCGGGCAGCGGCTGATCCAATCCCCGCGCCTTATTGTCATGAAACCCGGATGGTTGGATCGCATTCATGCCGATCATGTGCGTCCCGGCATTTCCATCAGTCAATTGAAGCTGCCCTTGATCTGCGATAAAATGCCGCACCCCGAGCTGCTTGGGCAAGTCTTCGAGATTTAAGCGTTGCCTAATGGAAGATTCCGCAAAAACATCTAAAGCGATGCCTCGGGCTCTTGTGGCCTTGGGCGGGTATTTGATCCTGATCACCGCCCTGGTTCGGCTGGGGACCAGTCTATACCTGCCCGCCTTGCCTCGCATGGGGCTTGAGCTGAACCTCTCGACCCACCAACTGGCATCCACCATGACCGCTTATCTGGCCGCCTTTGCGGCGGCCTCCGTACTGTTGGGGCCCTTGTCCGATCACTGGGGCCGGCGGGTTTTGATCCAAGGCGGCCTCGCCGTGTATTTCATCGGGTCCCTGTTCTGCGCCGTTGCAGAGGGCTACGGACTGCTATTGACCGGGCGCATCCTGCAAGCCGTGGGCGGCAGCGCGATTCCGGTGGCGACCCGCGCCATGACCCGCGACGCGTTCAACGACCGCCAGATGATCGGCGTCCTGGGCTGGATCGGGGCCATCACCGGATTGGCGCCGGTGCTCGCGCCCGTACTCGGCGGATTCCTCACCCAGGGCTTTGGCTGGCGCTCCAATTTTTACCTGCTGACCGGCGTTACGCTGGCTGTAGGCGTCTTGGCACACCGACAGGCGCCCGAGACCTTGTCCCTCGCCAACCGGATGCCCTTCGAGATTTCGGGAACTCTCCGGGCCTATGGAGCGATGCTCGTCACGCCCAGCTTTATGCTGCCGCTGATGCCGGTCATGGCGTGCTTTGCCGTTCAAGGAGCGTACCTGGTCAGCTCGCCTTTTATTTTTATCCATCTTCTGAATATGACCCCCGCAACATTCGGCGCCACCAGCTTGCTGTTGGTGGGCGCGTTGGTGAGCGGACGATTCGTCTGCATGGCCTGCTTGAAGCGGTGGGGCTTGTATCCCACGTACGTGGCCGGCGCCGCGCTGGCCTTCCTCGGCGGGCTGCTCTTTCTTTTTGTTCTGCTCATGCATTGGATCTCCGTCCTTGCCATTCTGGCCGCCTCCGCGGTCTTCTGTCTCGGCTTCGGCGCGTTGATCCCCATCGGCATGAAAGCCGGTCTCTCCGCATTCCCCGCACGGGTGGGCGCCGCCTCCTCGCTGTTTGGCTGCCTGACGCTCGGAGCTGCCGCCGTGGGCAGCGCGGTGCTCGGCGCTCTGATGGAACGCGGCTCGCAGGACATCGCGGCGCTGGCCGTCTTCACCTTCGCGGCCAGCCTGCTGGCTGTGCTCTCCAGCCTGCTGTGCCGACGTCAGCTATCCTAACCAACTCGCGGGCAGGAACGCCCTCGGTCGTCTCCATCGCGGTTTCATAAAGAAACGCATACAACGCCTGCATCTCGGAAAAAGCCAGAGGAGAAACAAGCCCTCGCAAGGCCGTCAGTCGTGTTTGAAGGAGTTGTTTCTCTCAAGAATAGGCTTCAACCGCATTGGAATCTCTGCCTTAAGCGGACGAGCTATCGCGTTGGTCAGAGGCGAACGCGCAGAAGCCAAGGTCAAAACGTTGGAGACCATCTGCGGACGCTCTTTAGACGCAGCCATCGCCGGCCGCTCTCGATGAGCAGGCGCGTTTTGAACATGAAGGACAACGCCCACAAGGCCAAGGCGGCAGCAACCAAGCACAGAATCAGAAACACATTTTTCGACTTTTTCATCAGCGTTGTCTACGTGGAGCGCGTTGATACGAGTATCCTTGTCCGTACTTTTTTTGCACATGTGCCGGAACGGCCCCCTATGGCCTCTTCAGCGTTGCCGATGTGATTTACTGCGATACGCGGACTGATCCTTTGCGCTCCCCTTACTCTCTTTGTCTATTGTCTAGTTGCGGTAGAAGGACTTGCGACGTTTGTCGCAAGCCCTCCCCGCGCAGATCCGTACGTGCGGGACTACC
>MHBK01000001.1 GCA_001804865.1 Lentisphaerae bacterium GWF2_57_35 | reverse complement strand
CCGCGTAGTAGCTTCTGCCGTTTCGCGTGGCGGTGACGATCAGACTGGTCAGTTGGGTGTTAAGGGGAACCTTCTTGGTGGTGGAGAAAATGCCGAAAAAGCCCCCGGCCACGCCAATGCCGTTGACGGAAATGGATCCACTGGAGAAGCCCGGCAAAGCGCGGACTACGACGGTGACATTGGTGGCGTTGATGACTTGGTAGGCGCTTGGAGAGATGATTTCCAAAGTGATGTTGGTGTCCCTGACGACGCAATAGGAGGATGTGGTGGCGTTACCGGCGGCGTCGGCGGCGGTGAGTATGAGGCTGTTGGTTCCAGGATATACTTCGATGGCGGCCCAAAGGATATTGCTGTCGACAACGGCCTCAAAGACCTCGGAGCTTTGGACTCCAGAGTGAACTTGGATATGGACATCGGCGGTTTCGTCATCGACGCTGCCGTATACATACAGGATCTTGTTGCTGCCGAAGGTGGTGGTGTCGAACCAGTTGGTTTGGCCATCGACAATCTGGTAGTCGCGAGGAAGGCTGAGCGAGGCTATTGGCGCATGGGTATCGCCGGAAGCATCAAGGACGATAGCAAGCTGTTGGGTGGCGACATTGCCGGCTTCGTCGACAGCGGCAAGGGCTATGAGGTTGGTTCCGGCCGTGAGTTTGTAGCGGTCGTAGACGAACTCGTCGTTGACGATCCCGTCAGCCCACTGGCCATCGATCAGGACGTGGGCGCGGCTAAGGTTGTCAGTAGCCAACCCAGCGAGCTTGATCCAGCGGCGGTCAGTGACGGCGCAGTTGGTGGGATCGAGTGAGCCAAAACTCGGAGAGACGTTGTCAAATACGATATGACCCTCGATGAGAGGGCTTTGTTCGATGGTGTTGCGATAGAGGCGGGCGTAGAGCAGGCGTGAACCGTTGGTTTCGCTAATAAGGCTGTAGGCGCAGTTGGTGCTAATGGGTCGCGAAAGAGTGCCGGAGAGATCGTTGCTTTCTGCAATAGCTACGGCCTCGGCAACCGTCCCAGGGAAGCCGACGGCAAGATTGGTGTGGGAGGCGAAGCGGTCCAGATTGTTAATGACCATGCGCAAGATAGGTCTTTCGTTGGCGTTAGTGGGGCTGGCGCCGATGCCATATTCGTAGGCGTCGCCAAACCAGTCCAGGTCGGTATCCTGACTGGAAATGGAAGTGCCGATGCAAATTTCCAGATCGTCGCTCAAACCATCCGCATCGCTGTCGCCGGGGTTGTTCAAAGGATTCGTGCCAAACCTTACTTCCGCGCCATCCGAAGCCCCGTCGCCGTCGGTGTCGGCGAGGGCCGGATTGGTTTTATGAATATATAGCTCACTGGCGCTTGAAAGGCCGTCATTATCAGGATTAATGCCGTTATTTCCAAGCCCCAGAAAACGATTACACGGCTCTCCGTTGGTATCCACCGCCATCGGCCGGGCATCGAGCCAAAGGGTGTTGGATACCCCTGATAAAACCAGGTTGCTCTTGGCCAAAGTCCAGACCTTGTCCAAGCCTTGGAATCGTTTGGAAAAGTCGGGTTCGCCGTCTGCGCCCGCGGGAGCGTCATAAGAATATACAGACCAAACAGAACCAGAATAACCGGATATGGGATAAGAAATTTCGAGTTGCAGGCTATTGGAAATGTTCTTGATGTTGGTGATTTTAAGCTCGGTCACCGATTCCATGGACATCATCTGCATGGAGCCGCCGCCCTCATCCAAGGCCATGACGGGTTGGCTCGCGGCCAAGGAGACCTCTCGTTCGGCCACACGTCGGGACTTTAGCGTGATGTGCCAGACGATCCGGCGCTTGCAGAGTTCGCGGTCGAGGTAACGTTGGTAACGTTCGAACTTGGACGGCGGCGGCCAGGGGAGGGCGCGGAAAACCATTTCTTCTTTGTAGGGCGAGCCTGCGGTTTGGGGGACGCTCAAGACCAGAAGTTCTTCTTGGGCGATGTCTTCAAAAACCACGAGTTCGGTATCGTGGGGGATTTGCTTGGAGATTTCGCTGCCGGGGTCGAAGTAGTAGGTCCCACCATCGAAGTCCCAATACCATTCGGTGTCGTCATTTTGGAGGGCCGCCCAATCTATTGCAGCTTCGTCGGGCAGTAAGGCCGGAATGACCAAGGGATAAGAACTCTCGCGGAAGGAGGTGAACTCTTTGGTCAGTTGCGCCCAAGTGTTGAGCGTTCGGGCATTGAAATCTTCGGCTTGTTCTTTGGTCAACTGGACGGCGGCGAAGGCCAGGCTGCCGATCAAGGCCATAAGAAACACGAGATACAACACGCGCACATCGACCCGGCCCATGAGACGCCTAATTTTTTGAACCATAGCCCACCCCTATTTATTGCTGTCCTCGAACAAAATCATGGAGGCCGACAGCCCTCTCTCCTTAAAAAACACCTTAGCACAGCCCGGCTTGCGGCGTCAAGAGCCAGCCGCACGCATTTTGCGTGCATTTATGCATTCACCCTATAGTGGCGGCATGCGAAAGTCTGTGCACAGCGAGGAATACCAGCTTGTCCTGGCCAAATTGATTGCCATGCGCAAAGAAGCCGGGCTTACCCAGCGGGCGCTGGCCAAGAGACTGGACCGCGAATATTCCTTTGTATGGCGCATCGAAAAAGGCGAACGCCGTTTGGATGTCGTCGAGTTTTATTGGGTTTGCCAGGCGCTGGAGAAAAATGCCAAAACCGTTTACAAGGAATTGGTCAGCGCCATCGAATCCATGAGCGGGCGGGCGCCCTCAAAAAAGACAAGGAAGAGACCCCGTTCTTAGTCCGCTTCCTTCTCATTTCTTCCCCTGCCTTTTCGCGTGTTTCGCGGGCCGTCTTCTTTCGACAGCGAATACGACAAAGAAGTTGCCCGCTAAATACGCAAAAACAGGACGATATAACTCGAATACTTTTCTTTACTGCACCGGGGGCAAAACCCCTTCGGCAACGAGTTGATCGTCCATTTCGGGGGTTAATGGGAGGGGGAGTGGCGGGAGGCCTTGGCGGATGACGTCCATCTGGTATTCCTGCAAATGATTTTCAAGCTCCTCACCCATGTATTTGGGTTGCGGAAGGGCTTCGCGGCGGACTCGCTCGCGGGCAGCGCGGCGGACGGAATAAGATATGCGTGGGGATGGCGAAGTAATCCGTTCTTGCTGCTGCGGGTTCAGGGTTTGAATTTCACCGGAGGTTAGGGTGATGACGGCCATTTGAGACTCTTTACGCAGCACCGCTTCTTCTTTGTCGTAATCGGCAAAAACCAGTTCGACCCCATTCTCGCTTTCGCCTTCGCCCAAAAAGAAGCTCTGATTGCTTTGAGAGTCGATGAGTCCCACGCGAATGGAGTCGTCATTCTGTTTGACCAAAGCCGTCATGCGAAGGGTGCGGGCAAACGATGGTTCTAAAGAAACTCGGTCTGATGGCAGAATCGTCGTCAGAGGAGGATTCCCGAATGGGTTCCGGTTCAAAATGGTTTGGTAACGCTCAAATGTTGCCTGTGTCTCGCCCCAAGCCGTCGAGGAAACGATCAATAAAACCGACCATAGAATATGACGCGTTGTAATCATGTGTAATAATATAACCTGTTCCGTTGATTTTGGAAACGACGGAATTCCTCGTCTTCGAGCCAAGCCGTTCTGCTGGCCGACCGCTTAACGTGACGGATGTTTGACGGAAGCCTGGAGGCGGTTGAGTTGGTCGCGCAGGGCGGCGGCTTTTTCGTAGTTTTCCTGGGAGATGGCGGTTTCGAGTTCTTCGCGCAGCCGGTCGCTCTTGCTCTTGGGTTTTTTATCCATGACTTGGCGCAACAGCCCGGTGAGCAACTCGACTTCGTGACTTTCCACGCCCATTTCGAAATCGCCGTGATCGTTCCAGAAGGACCGGATATCCTCCAACGCATATTCCAGCACGGTCACAGCTTCTTCAAATCGTTTGGCCTCGACGGCTTTCTCGGCTTGGGCGCGGGCGTTCATCATGCGCACATAGGGAAAGAATTGAAGGAACTGCCAGGCCATGTCGTCGTCTTCGGCATATTCGGAGACCAGATCGATGATGGACAGGTTGTGTGCGGTATCGTCGATCACGCCATCGAGGCAATGCAGGGCGTAAAACGACAGATAGCGGTAATAAAACTGCATGGCTTCCTGCTGCAGTTCCGCACAGGCATCGAAATCCAAAACCAGGGGGGGATCGTCGTCTTTGGCGGCTTCCAGCGCGATACTGTAGTAATCCAGAAGGGAGGCGCAATTCCGGGGTTTGGTTCCGTCGGGACGCCCGGTGATTTCCATTTGAAACAACCCAAGGTCCAGGCGCAATTGAACCAGACGCCGTCCATCCTCCGCCTCAAGCCAGCGGGCGCTGATGTTGGCCGGATCGTAGCTCCAGTCCTTAAGAAGTTTTGAAATATCCTTATCCACGACCTGTTCCTTTCTTACTATAGAATAGTTAAAAGATAAGAACATTTCAAATAGGTCTTCATAAAATCGCGCTGGCCAAAGGAGGCTCGGGGCCTATAAACTGGTTCTCCTTATGAAAACACCTTTATTCGATGCTCACGTGGCGCTGGGCGCCCGCATGGGTCCCTTTGGCGGCTGGGACATGCCCATCCAATACGACGGAATTATCCAGGAACACGAACAAACCCGGCAGAAAACCGCGATATTCGATATCTGCCATATGGGCGAGTTCGAATTGAGAGGCGCGACGGCGTTGGCGGATTTGGAGCGGCTGCTGACGCAAAACATCGGCAACCTGGCGCCGGGGCAGTGTCGTTATGGGTATCTCCTCCGGGAGGACGGAGGGGTGCTGGACGATTTGACGTGTTACCGGTTCGGGCCTGAGCATTTCTGGCTGGTGGTCAATGCCGGGACCTGCGCAGGGGACGCAGCCTGGGTCCGCTCGCACCTGTCGCCCCAAACCGAATTCAACGATCTCTCCCCGCAGATTGCCAAGCTGGACATCCAAGGTCCCACCTCCAAGATCGAAATGGAGGCGGTCATTGGGCGGCCGTTGCCCGAGCTGAAGTATTTCCGGTTTACCGAGTGGGAACTTTGGGGCGAAAAATGCCTGCTGAGCCGTACGGGCTACACCGGCGAATGGGGCTACGAACTCTATTTCCCCTGGAATCAAGCGACGGCTTTTTGGGAAAGATTTCTAGCCAATAAGAATATTCGGCCGGCGGGCCTGGGCGCGCGCGATACGTTGCGATTGGAGATGGGTTATCCGCTTTATGGTCATGAGCTGTCTACCGACCGGACGCCGGTCGCGACCGGCCGCGGCTGCTTCATCGATGTAAAAAAGGATTTCACAGGGAAGCCCGCTGTCGAAAACGACTTGGCACAAGGCGCCGAAAGATTGTTGGCAGGCTTACTGCTCGAAAGCCGCCGTGCCGCACGCGCACATGACCAAGTATTCAACGATAGCGAGCTCGTTGGGGAAGTCACCAGCGGTTCCCTGGCCCCCAGCCTGAACGTGGCGGTGGCCATGGCGTTTGTGGATAAATCGTTAGCTCAAATCGGGACGGCGCTGGAAGTCGAAGTGCATGGCAAGCGGCTGCCGGCGCGGGTAGTGGAATTGCCGTTTTATAAGAAGGGGACGGCGAGGAACGTGTAAGAAACCGAAGAAAACATCGAACAACCAACATCCAATATTTTCTTAGTTCGAAGTTCGTTGTTCGATGTTGGATGTTCGATGTTTTCTTCCTTCCGAATCAAGCGCAGAGTGCACCAGCGTCAGCAGCCCGATGCAGGCCGTATCGGTTCGGAGAATGCGTTGGCCCATCCCCACCGGCAGGAAGCCGTGTTGAACCAGCAGATCTTTTTCATAATCCGTCCATCCGCCTTCGGGACCCACGGCTAAAAGAACGCGCGCGGGATTATTCCGGCCCAAGACTTCCTGTATGCGCTCGTGCGCCGACGGGTCCGCCATCAAACGAATTTGCGGCGGAAACAAATCGTCCAGCTCGTCCTCGACCAATTTTTTGAATTGCCGGTGGATGGAGACTTGCGGCAGCAACGTATCGCGAGCTTGCTGGAGTCCTTCGATCAAAAGAGGCCGATAGGTTTCCTCATCCAAGACATGCGTATCGAAGTAGTTGCGCTCCACCTTCCATGCGTTGGTCAGGGCGATATGTCCGACCCCCAACGAAGCCAGAGGCGCCCATAGACGCCGCATGACTTTGGGCCGGGGCAGCGCCAGCAGCAAATCGACCGAAGGGCAAGCGGGGGGGTCGTCTTCAAATCGGCAATCCAATTCAACGGTTTCCCCGGAGGATTCCACCAGCGTGGCGAGACCCAATGACCCATTCACCAAGCCTACGCGAACGGTGGAACCCGGATTGCACTTCAACGTATTCAAAATGTGATCGGCCCGACGATCGGATAAAACAACCCGCGACCCGTCCCCCAGTTCGTGTTCCTCCAAAAGGATCAAGTTCACGCTGGTTCCGAGGAAGAGAGTCTTGAGTTCCAACTGCCCCGCCGATAGCCCTGAAGATCCAAGGTGATAAACTTGAACCCCGCCTTTTGCAGCCGTTCGACAATCTGGCTGCGGACGCTCTCGGAGGCCGCTTTGGCAACATCCGATGGGGCCAATTCGATCCGGGCCGTATCGCCCGTCGCGCGAACGCGCACGTGGTGAAATCCCAGATTATGGAGGGCCTCTTCGGCCAGCTCGACGGCCCGAAGAGATTTCGCCGTAATGGTTGTTCCATAGGGAATGCGGGAGGCCAGACAGGCCGAGGCCGGTTTGTCGGCCGTAGGCAAACCCAAAACCCGCGACGCCTGGCGAATTTCTTCCTTGGTAAAACCAACTTCCTGAAGGGGACTCTTCACACCTTGCTCCTGACCCGCCCGCGCGCCGGGACGATAGTCGTGCTGGTCGTCGGCATTGCTGCCGTCCAGGACGAAGGCAATCTGTTCCTCGTTCGCAATGCGGCGCAGGATGCTGAAAAGGCGGTGTTTGCAGTGATAGCACCGGTCGGGTTCGTTGCAGGCGTATTGCGCCAATTCCAGTTCGTTCGTGGACGCCAGCCGGTGGCGAATTCCGATTTCGATCGCCAGGCGCACGGCCTCATCCTGCTCTTTTTGCGGGACGGACGGAGATACGGCGGTAACAGCCAGGCTGCGATCGCCCAGGACCTCCTGCGCCATGGCCGTCAGGAACGTGCTGTCGGTCCCGGCGCTGAAGGCGACGAGCGCCGATCCCATTTCGCGAAGGCGCTTTTCCAATGCAATAATCTTCGATTCCAGCGCGGCCGGCCATTGGGTCTTCAATACGGATGCTGTCATGACGTCTTCCTTTAGTCAGGCGTTTATCTAGTCGTAGTAAGCTTGTGAAATCCAGCCCCCGCCCAGAACCTCGTCGCCTCGATAAAAAACGGCGGCCTGTCCGGGGGTCACCGCAAATTGCTTCTCCATAAAAGTAGCACGAACCGCACCGGAGTCCAGTTTTTGGATGAAAGAGTCGGCGCCGCCATGCCGGTAGCGCAAGCGAATCCGGCAATCCAGCCGATCCGGCTCCGGCTCCAGGCCCACCCAGTGCACCTCTTCGATGCGGCATCCGGAACTCATCACCTCTTCGCGCGGAGCGAGCACGACCTCGTTGCTTTCCGGGCGCAATTCCCGCACGTACAGGCGACTGGCCGACGCCACCCCCAGGCCTTCCCGCTGGCCGATGGTAAATCGATAAAACCCCGAATGTTCCCCTAAAATCTTTCCGTCGACATCCAGTATCCGCCCCTTCTTTCGCACTTCGGGATAATGCTTTTCCAAAAATGCCGGATAATCGCCATCCGGCAAGAAGCATAAATCCTGGCTTTCGCCGCGGAACGTTACAGGAAGGCCCCGGCCGACGACATACTGGCGGACGTCTTCCTTCAGCCGGTCGAACAAGGGGAAAAGGATGCTGCCGAGCTGCTCCTGGCTCAGACGGTGGAGAAAATAGGATTGATCCTTCTGAGGGTCGCGCGCCCGAAAAAGATGCCAGCCGTCCTCGCGCTGCTCCAGGCGCGCATAGTGGCCGGTTGCCACATGCGTACAGCCCAGGCGCCGGGCGTGCAGCAGCAGGTGGCCGAATTTAACGTGCTGATTGCACACGATGCAGGGCGAAGGCGTTCGCCCGCTGTAATATTCGGAAAGAAACGGCTCCAGGACCATTCGGCGGAAATAATCCGTCGCGTCCACCACCTGATGGCGAATGCCAAGGAACGAGGCGACCTGCCTTGCGCGCCGGATATCCTCCTCCGACGCCCCCTCCCACATGCGCGCCGTGAAACCGAGCACCTCATGCCCCTGCTCCACCAACATCGCCGCCACGGCGGAGCTGTCCACCCCTCCGCTCATGCCCACCGCAATTTTTGCGCTCACAGGGATTCGATGCGCTTCTGCGGGTCCACCAGCTTGCTGATGCGGACGCCGAAGTTTTCGTTGATCACGACCACATCGCCCTGCCCGACCAGCTTGCCGTTTACGACGATGTCCGCCGAGCTGCCCGCCAGGCGGTCCAGTTCGATGATCGAGCCGACGCCCAGGCGCAGGATGTCCTGGATGGAAATCTGGGTTTGCCCCAGCTCCACGTGCACGTCGACGGGAATATCCAAAATCATGGAAAGGTTCATATCTTTGGCCTTGGGATCGGCCGGCGCCTGGGGAATCGCTTCCACCTGCGGCAACTCGATCGGGCTGGCCACTACGGCAGCCGCGCCCTGAGCTTCCTTTTCCATTTGTTTATACAACTCGGCCAATTCCTGGTCGGCAATGTCTTGAGGGGTCGGGTTCTGTGCTTCGCCGGGCTTTTTATCGTTGGGTTCTTCCATGAAAGACCTCGCTGTAACGTGGATTTGTCACTTCTTCTTTGTCTCGACCGGGCCCCCGTTGCCGGGTGTCGGGTTGGCCTGGCTTTGGGCTATCAAGCGCACGGCCGCACGGCCGTTGCGCTGTCCGATCTGGGCCTTGAAACAGGCATGAGTCCCGATCGTGACCTCGGCCGGATGACTAAGAGTCTGGTCGAGGCAAATCACATCCCCGGGCTTCAGGGAGGCCAACTGGCTGGCCAGAATGGTCGAATGTCCGATCACGGCATGCAGATCGAGCGGGACGGTTCCGATAGCCGTCACCATTTCGTCGTGTTTCTTTTCCGTCTTGGACATCGTGGGATCTTTGCGGGCGCCGATACGGGAGCTGAGGCGATCCAGGACGGGCTGCACCATCTGGTAGGGATAGCAGATATTCAGGACGCCCGTGATTTCGCCCATTCGCAAGTCCAGGGTCACGCTCAGCACCTGGGCCTCGCTGGTCGCCAACTGGATGTATTCCGGGTTCGATTCGTAGGACTGCACCGTAAAACTGATATCCATGATGCCGGCCCACGCCGACTTCAACTCGGCGACGATCACCTCCATGATGTCGCTGGAAATCGACATTTCGATGGCCGTCAATTCCCGGGGTTCCTGGGCGCCGGCCCCATCGCCGCCCAAGAGAATGTCGATCATCGACAAAATCAGCGGCAGATTCATTTCCACCGCGATCTCGCCGATGTTCGGCGTCGTGGCCAGCACGCCGATGTACGTCGGGCGCAGAAGGGAGAGCACGAATTCGCCGTAGGTGAATTGGTCGATGGCGACCAGTTTGATCTCCATGGACGTTTTCAACGCTACGAAAAGACTGCTTTGAATCCCTTTGACGAAAAGATCGTGAAGCACCTGGAAGCCCCGCAACTGGTCGCCGGAGACCAGCGTCGGCTTGCGGAAGTTGTAGGAAACGACCTTCACTTCCTCGGCACTGGCCTTCGCCGGTTCCGACTCCGTCTTCACGTCGCCCGACTTCATGGCCTGAAGCAGGGCATCGACCTCTTCCTGGGATAGTGTTTTATCCATGTTGCTTCCGTACGATTTTCAACCCGCCGCGCTACTGTATCAGAAACTGCGTAAAGTACACATCGGTTATAGCGCCGGACATCTTATCCTTGATGGCGGCATTGATCAACGAGACGATTTCGCGTTTTAAGGCTTCCTTGCCGTTGGGCCCCTCCAGCTCGTCGATGGTCTTGGTGCTCGTCGCCATCAGGATCTTATCCTTGATCATGGCTTCGAGCTGTTTTATTTTTTCCTCCAGCTTCGCGTCGCTGAGCACAAGCACGGGCTGGATTTTTAGAATTCGCGTGCCCTTGGTTTCCGCGATATTGACGTACATTTCCATCATGTCGCAATAGCCGCCCGCCTTGGCACTCTCCTTTTCCTCCGCCACCACGGGAGGGGGAACGGTCGCCCTGACCACAAAATAAGTGATCAAGGGCGTCGCGATCGTGATCGCCACGCCGATGATAATGACCACTATCAAATTGGATTTGGGCTTCGCCGCGGCTTGGGCCGTAGCTGCCGCCGCTTCCGCTGTGGGTTTTTCTTCTTCTGCCATGACGTTCCTCCTCGTTTCCTATATCGGCATGGCGGACGAACGGCCGCCCGCCCTTTCTTCCTTCAGCTTGCGAATCGAAAAAATCACCGCTTGACTCCACTGGTTCGAATTCAATCCTTGTAAATACGTGTGATGCGAATATCCGACGGCATCAAGGCGAGTTCCGGGAATCATGCATTCGTCGATAAAATACCGGGTGATGGCCGTCGAACGTTCCGCCGCCCTCAACAAGTCGTCATTGTCTGCGCCGTCGTCAGTCAGACAGCCGATCGTAATCACGGTGTCCGGCATGGCAAAAAAGATGGTCCCGATCCGATTCAGGAAAGACCGCATCTCGCGATCCAGCACGGCGCTCTTCGACGCAAATCGCAGGGGCGTGCTCAGGGTGATGCTGATGCCCCGGTCGTCGAATTGCGTCTGCAAAATATCGACGCTGGACAGGCCTTCCTTCCAAAGCATGCCCTTGAAATTGCCGACAATATCGCCCTCCTCCTCCTTCTTTTTCCTGATGGCCGTCGGGTTGTTATCCCCCAGGCCGGAAGTCGACTTGCGCCAGAAGGCCATCATGCCCAGCCCGCCTTTCAGGCCGAAGGCATCGCGAATGGCGCCCACGCCGGCTTTGAAATCGGCCGTGCGCTCGTGCCCCATGGAAAGCAACACAACGAAAAAGGCCAGCATGAGACACCACAACGCGGCATATTGGACGAAATACGCCGGCGCTTGCGGTTCTTTGGGAGGTTCAGGCTTTTTACTCATGCGCGTTCATCCTCCGTTCATTTCCACCGATCGTTAATAATGATTTCGGCGGACGGGATCTTCGACAAGTCCCTAAAGCCGACAATAATAATTTCCAGCCGATCGGGAGGAAAGGCCTCCTTCCGATGAATCAAATTTCCATCCTTTTCTTCCACCCGCGCGCCGATGCTGAACCGCTCGGTCTCGAACCCGGTTTTATCGATCAAGGCCTGCTTCACCGTCAGGGCCCGCTCCGCCGCCAAGCCCCACGGGGTTTTGGATTTGAGCGAAAGCACCTGCATGGAGCCGGGCGTCACGCCGATGACGCGAATCTCGTTGCTCAAATTGGCCGCGATGTCGGCTACCACGCCCAGAACGTCCTCTTTCTTGGGCAGCAAGGTCGCTTTGCCGATCTCGAAGAGCGAATCCGTGCGAATAATAAAGGACAACCCCTCGTCCAGCAGGCGGATGACATAACCCTTGTCGAAGCTGCCGATGGTATTGGCCGAAAAACGCTTCTGCAGCATCATCTCGTTCGCCGAAATTTTCGAGGCCTGGCTCCGCGCCACAAGGGTCTGCCCTTCGGAGGAACCCACATTTTTTTCGAGCTTCTTGGCCTTCTGGCTGGTGCCGAGGCTCTGGTTCAAAGTAAGCGTTACGCGAAAACCGCCCTTCAATGCGCCGATCAGCTCCAACAGCTTGGCCTCTTCCAGGTCGGAAAAAGAAATCAGCATCACGAAAAAAGTGACCAGCAAAGAAATGCAATCCCCAAAGGACAACATCCAGAGCGGGCATCCGACCTCATCAGGCGGTTTTGGCTTTGCGCTCATTTTCCTCGGTTTGCAGCCGGATCTTGGGCGGCATGAAACTGCGGAGTTTTTCCTGGACCACGCGAGGGCTGTTGCCCTCCTGAATGGAAAGAATGCCTTCCAAGACCATGGTCTTGATGGCCACTTCTTCCCCGCTGCGTTGCTCCAGTTTACCGGCAATGGGCAAAGCCACCACGTTGGAAATCAGCGCGCCGTAGAGCGTGGTGATCAGGGCGACCGCCATGCCGCTGCCGATGGCGCTGGGATCGCTCATGTTGCGCAGCATTTGAACCAAGCCGATCAGGGTTCCTATCATACCGAAGGCCGGCGCATAGTTGGCCAGCGCCTTGAATACGCCCTGCCCGACGATATGCCGGGCCATCATGGAGTTGATATCCTCTTCCAGCACATGCCGGATGATGTCGGTGGAATTGCCGTCGACCGCCATTTGGAAGCCCTTTTTCATGAACGGGTCGTCCATCTTTTCGATGTCGTTTTCCAAGGCCAGGATGCCGTCGCGCCGGGCGCGCACGGCGATGTCGGACAGATTGTCGAAGAGCTTCACGTAGTCGTGTTCCCGGCTCATGAAGGCCTTGCGGACCACGCCAAGGGTCGCCAGGATCTTAGGCAAAGGATAATGGATCAAGGTGGAAGAAAGCGCGCCGCCGATGGTGATCATCATGGAAGGCGCGTTGATGAAGCCCGCGCCTCCCCCCATGACAATGGAGATGATGACAAACAGCCAGCCGAGAACGATCCCGACAATTGATCCTAAATCCATAGCTTATGACTCCACTCCCTGACTTCCCCCGTTTGGTTTTCCGCCGGCCAGATCCGGCGGAAGATGGCAACGTTGACGATAGAGAAGGACGCGTTCGACAATCACGGCCGGCTTCTCGCGCGCGTAGAAGCGATGGCCGTTGCTGAGCACCACCTGGGTATCCGGGTTGGCCTCGACCGACTCGATCAGCTCCGCGTTGATATACCGCTGACTGCCTTTTAGATCGGTTATCTCAATCATGTGCGACCACCTCCGCTTACACTAGCTCGCACTTAGGTTACCGCTTCAGATTCAATAATTCGAGCAACATTTCATCTGAAGTCGTAATCGTCTTGGAGTTGGCCTGGAAGCCGCGTTGCGTAATGATCATTTCGGTGAATTCCTTGGCCAAGTCGACGTTCGAATTTTCCAGGTAGCCTTGAAAAATCTGCCCGGTGCCGTCCACGCCGGGAACCGTCATGGGCTGGATGCCCGCGGCGGTGGTGGACTGGAAGAGGTTGTTCCCCAAGGCCAGCAAGCCGGAGTTGTTGGCAAATTTGACCAGGGGCACCATGCCGATGGTCTCTTGAATGCCCCCGACCGTGGCGTAGATCATGCCGTCCATGCCGATGGAATACGATTCGGTATCCGGCGGCAGGACGATCGGCGTCAAATCGGCCGGCGTCAAACCCGTGGGATCCGGATCGGCGCCCATGACGCCCAGCAAGCGCTTGCCGCTGGCATTCTGGAGATAAATATCGCCGGTGGCGGTGTCGACATCGTGCACGTAATCGCCGGCGCGGGTGTAATACACGCTGCCCGCCGCGGCGCCCGGATCGGCCACGACAAAAAAGCCGTTGCCGGTGATGCCCATGTTGGAGGCCTGGCCGGTCTGGAACATGATGCCGTCTTCAAAGTTTTTGCTGATGCTGCCGATCTGAACGCCCAACCCCACCTGCATGCCCGGCGTTTGGGGCGCGGGCGAGCGCAGGGTGGTCACGAGGGTTTCCTTGAACGTCACGTCGCTTTGCTTATAGCCCGTGGTGTTGACGTTGGCCACGTCGTTGGCGATGACGTCCATGCGCGTCTGATGCGTTCTAAGACCCGATACTCCGCTCATCATTGCTCTTAACATATCGAACTCCTTTTCTTCTGCTTCATCCTTGCCCGTCTTTTAATGCCCGGTTAGCCGTTCGAATCGTCAGGTGGCGGGCGTCTCGTCCGCCGCCGCTTCCTCCGTCTCCTCGGCCATGACTTTTTGCAAACTGATTATGCTGCTGAGGGGATACAATGTGTCGTTCATTTGAAGCTTGGCCTCGTTGTCCTCCCACACGATTTGATCCACCAAGCCTTGAACGGTCTCGCCCGTATTCAACGCCAGCGACACTTCCTGTCCGCCCAGCATGTAGGAAAGCGCCAGTCCGTTGTCGCGGCGGAAGCCTTCGAATTGCTGGTTCAGGTTCTGCATCTGCTCCAGCGCGCTGAACTGCGCCAGTTCGGCGATCATGGCCGTGCTGTCCATGGGGTTGAGGGGGTCCTGGCTTTTCATTTGCGTGGTCAGCAATTTCAGAAACTCGTTCTTGCCCATGGCGCCGCCCGCCTCCGTCGTCGAGCTGTTCGACGTGGAAGCGGCTTGAGTTCTCGCTGTTGCGCTGGCTGCTGCTAATTCCATAACGTTCTCCTTCCGCTCAATGGCATCGCTTCGTTCCTCAAGCCACCACCCAGATGCCGCCGGCTCCGGCGGGTTTCCAGGCGGACGACTTCACCGGCTCGCCGCCGGCGTTGCCGCCCGCGCGCGCGGTTCCTCCGAACAACGACATCGCGTCCTCCGCGTGGGCCTGTTGTCGCTCGAAGGGACGGCGGTCACTGTGTCCATCCTGCGTTCTCACATCGAAAGCG
Source organism: Lentisphaerae bacterium GWF2_57_35 (assembly GCA_001804865.1). GTDB lineage: Bacteria > Verrucomicrobiota > Kiritimatiellia > CAIQIC01 > GWF2-57-35 > GWF2-57-35. The sequence continues at coordinate 153,453 of MHBK01000001.1, read as the reverse complement.
CCCATCTTGTAGCCGCTTTGTTCCAGTACATGGCGCAGGGAGGATTCCTGCTGTTGCAGCAGATTCTTCACTACCTGCGTTTCCGCGACGATCTCGACGATCATCTGGCCGCCCTGTTCCCGGCAATTCAGCACGACCTTGCCGAGGCTTTCCGGCGACAAGGTGATCGACATGGTTTTTTCCTTGCCCGCCGCCAGGGAGACGACGTGTTCGTCCAATCGCTCCATAAGTTCGTGCAGGCGCTCGATTCGGTTCACGCTCGGTCCCCAGGAGCCGGCGCCGGGCGCAACCTGTGCGGCGGATGGGGTCGCCGCGGTTTGAGCGGATCGATACGACGAAAATTCGCCGGGCAACGGCGAAGGCGCCGCTCGCGTCGTACGCGGTGCGACCGGGCTTTCCTCGAAGGAGGCCGGAGACCGCCCATTCGATTGATCCTGGCTGGTAAATCCGGACGAACCGCCCTGTTCCCGGGCGGACTCACCGCTTTTTGCCGTATCTTCGACCATGACCGCCGAGGCTTTCGCTTCGGGGGACGACTTGGCCTTGGCAGCCGACGGGGTTGAAGCTTCCGATTTCTTCGCGACTTCTTGGACGACCTGCATTGCCGGGGCCGACGTCCGCGCGGCTTCCGCTGGAACAGGCACTTCGTCCTGCGTTTTCGGCACGGCTACCGGCGCTAGGGGCTTCGCGGCCGCTACCGGCGCAGCCGTCGGCGAAGCGGCGGCAGGCGTTTTGGCTTCCACCGGCGTTTTGGCTTCAAGAGGTTCGTTCGCAGGCTTCTTTTCCGATGGATTGGCCTCCAGCGTCGAGACCTCTTCGTCCATTAGTTCCGGGACTTTCTCCACTTTTACCGGAGCGGCCTGCTCCATTTTTACGACAGGCGTCTCCGGTTTTTCGGCGGCTTGCGGCAAGGGCATGTCCCGGCCGGAGGCTTCCCGAGTAGCCGGTTCGACAAGTTTTTCGCTCGTCGCGGCAACTTCTTCATCCAAATCCAAGGCGACAGGCTGTTGGGCCGGCAGGACCGTTTCTTCGTCCGTCACGGCCTGGCTTGGCTCTGCCGCGACCGGACTTGGCTCCGTCACGACCGGACTTTGTTCCGCCACGGCGGGTTGTTCGACAACTTTTATGGAATCCGGACGAACGTCCATTTTGGGAACCGAGGGCGAGGCGGGGACCTTCACGTCCTGGGAAAGAACGCGGGGCGCCTCCGTAGGAACCGCCTCGGCGAGTTCATCCGGAAGTACGATCCCTTCTTCCAGGCTCGTTGCCGCCGGTTCGCCGGCCTTCGGCCAGGCCGCGTCGGCCGGCCGGTTATCGGAGAGGAACGGCCCGATGGACGGAACCTCGTCGTCTAAAACAGGCGCTTCCACCGGCGCCGCCGTCAAAGCAGGCTCGGCCTGTACGGTCGGCTCCCCGGCTTTCGCTGCCGGTTCTTCCGGCGTCGAAATATCGGCTTCGCAAACTTCCTGATCTTCTACGGGCAGGGGTTCGTCGATGGAGACGTCCTGTTCCTGCAAATCGGTTTCGGGCGGCTCCTGCTCGGGCGCGCCTTTCGACATTTTACGGGCCATCGGTTTCGGTTTGGAGTGCGACGCAACGGGACGCGAAACAGCCTGTTCGTTCGTTGCTTTTTTTGCCTTCGCCGGGACGGCAGGCTTGTTTTCCGCGCGGGGCTTTTGTTCGTTGTGTTTCAACATGCCGCGCATCAGATCGCCGAACCCTTTATCGGCCGCCGGTTCCGTGACCGGGACGTAGGGGGTCGATGCTCTGGGAGCCGCCGCCGGCTGAATGCCCAAAAATGCTCCTGACATGGTTCAAACTCCTTTTTTCGCCTTGGCTTTTGGATTATCCCGTTCCAACCGCCGCATGATATCCGTCCATTCCGCCACCGTTTCGGTTCCCTTGGCGCCTTGCGCCACCGTGGCATCCAGGATGCCCGCGGCCTGGCGTTCGTTCATGAGCGATAAAATCATGGCCGCGCGTTCCTTCTCCATCTGTAGCAGGGACGAGGCCGCGCTGGCCGAATCCATTTTGCCGCACACCTCCGCCAGCCGCCGCATATTGGCCTTCTCCGCCTCGACCATACGCGTAATATTCTCGTCCAGTTGCGCTTGCAGCTCTTTCAGCTCGGTTTGCAGGCGGTTCAGGACCGCTTCCTGCATTTTAACTTCCTCTTCACGCGCCCCTAATTCGGCCGTTTTTTTCTCGTATTGGGTCCGCTCGGCCTTCAAAGCGGCAATTAATTCCTCCACCGTCTTGCCGCTATCGGAAAAAACGGCCAGGGATTCGGCGCCTTTTTCTTCCGCCGGTTTTGCCGCGACGGGCTCGGGAGGCGGTTGAAAGGGAATGCGTCCGGTTTTAACGATCACGCTGAGGATGCTGAGCGTGACCGCACAAATAATACACATCATGAAAAATAGATATTTCATAGGCTATCTTGCCCGCCGCGGATCAACTGTCCGCCACCATCTCCATATCCTGCTGGCGAAGGAAGCCGTTCACGGCGAATTCGTCGGTTTCCTTCTGCTCTTTGCGCTTGTGTTCCGCCAGCCATTGCCGTCGTTCGTTTTCTTTGAGTTTTTCCAGGCTCTTGCGTTCGCGCACGTATTCGCAAAGCTCCTGGCGGATTTGTTCCACGACCAACTCTTGTTCCACGACCGTCTGAATCTGGGCGTTGAGCTGGGTTTGTATCCGGTCCAGATACCGCCGGTGCGCCTCCAATTTGTGCCGTTGCGTTTTGGCGCCGCCCAAGGCTTCGATCTGGCCGACTTCCTGTTGGCGCCGAACTGACAATTCCTTGAGCTTCGCCTTGCAGGCTTCCAGTTTTCGCGTCGCCTCGGCCAGGCGGGCTTCTGTCGCCCGTTCGAAGGCTTCCTTCACATCGAGCAGTTTTTGCAGGCTAAATTCAAAGGCTTTCATTTGACGGCCGTCTCCAGTTCCTGCAGGACCCGGGGCCACTCAACCGAGAGGTTCTGCCCCTGGCGCAAGAAGGCGTTAATCGTGTCGATTTTCTTCAGGGCTTCGTCGATCTTCGGGTTGGACCCGGCGACATAGGCGCCGATATTGATCAGGTCTTCGGCCTTCCGATAGGTCGAAATCAGGGAGCGCATTTTGCCGGCCAGCTCGCGGTGGCGGGGCTGGGTCACTTCGCTCATCAAGCGGCTGATGCTCATCAGGACGTCGATGGAGGGATAATGGTTGTGCTCGGCCAGCGCCCGGGACAACACAATATGACCGTCGAGAATCGAGCGGACGGAATCGGCGATCGGGTCGTTCATGTCGTCGGCTTCGACCAGTACGGTGAAAAAGGCGGTGATGCTGCCTTTGTCGGAGGCGCCGGCGCGTTCCAGCAGGCGGGCCAGCAAACCGAATACGCTGGGCGGATAGCCCTTGGTGGTCGGCGGCTCGCCGACGGCCAGGCCGATTTCGCGCTGGGCCATGGCAAAGCGGGTCACCGAATCCATCAGCAGCAGGACATGCTCGCCCCGATCCCGGAAATATTCGGCTATGGCCATGGCCGTCGAAGCCCCCTTGCTGCGAATCAGCGGAGATTCGTCGGACGTGACGACCACCACCACGGACTTGGCCAGGCCTTCCGGTCCCAAGGCGTTTTCGACGAAATCGCGCACTTCGCGGCCGCGCTCGCCGATCAGCGCGATGACGTTGACGGTGGCGCAGGAGTTCCGAGCCAGGCTGCCGAGCAGCACGCTCTTGCCCACGCCGCTGCCCGCAAAAATACCCACCCGCTGGCCTTTGGCGCAGGTCAGCAAACCGTCGATCGAACGGACGCCGGTGGAAAAGACCTGGGTCAGGCGCTCGCGGCTCATCGGCGGCGGCGCGGCGCGGTCGATGTCGACCGCTTGCACGTCGTAAATTTCGGGTCCGTTGTCGATCGGGCGGCCGAGCCCGTCCACCACGCGGCCCAGCATGCTGTATCCCGCCGAAACGCTCATGCGGCCGCCGGGGACCACCCGGGCGCCGGGGCGGATGCCGCCCAGCCGCTCGACCGGCATCAACAGCACAAAGCGGTCGCGGAATCCGACGACTTCGCAGGGGATGCGTTTGGCGCCTTGCAGGCTTTCGGTTTCGATCCAGGCCATGTCGCCAATGGAAATGTGGGGGCCCACCGACTTGACGGTCAAACCGGCCACCTCGTACACGCGCCCCTCGGGCCGGGCCACGCATTCGTTTTCCATGCCCTTAAGCAGATGGTCGATCTTAATTTCCGGTAGGGTCGGCATGTTGGTTCCTGTAGCGCAGTCGCAAACGTTCTTCCAGCAGGGTCAGCCGTTCCTTGATGCGCGCATCGAAATAGCCGTTGCGGCTTTCCATCATCACGTCGCCGGGCGTCAGGGAGGGATCGGCCACAATTTCGAGCCGGTCGTACATCGACGGCGCGTCGGCGGAACCGTTACGGCTCGCGATCAGCCGGGCGGCGTCGACGGGATTCAGGCGCACCTTGACGCCCTGCAGATCGCTGATGGGCGCGAGCGTTTCGCGGATGACTTCCTCGATCATGGTCTTGTTGGGCATTTCGTTGCGCAAAATCGTTGCGGCCACGCCGATGGAGACGCCGATCAACTGGTCGGCAATCTGTTTTTCCATGGACTTGAGCAGGTCGTCGAGGCGTTTTTCGAAAAGGGCCCAGCGTTTCTGCTCCTGCTGCCGTTCGCCGGCAAATTCGGCGCGCAGCCGGGCTTCCGTTTCGGCCACGGCTTCCCGGCGGGCTTGTTCGGCGGCCTTGCGGATGGCTTCCGCGGGGTCCGGGGGCGGCGGCGGCGGACGGATGGTTCCGGTCAGCACGAAATCCTTCACGCCGGGGCTCATGACGATGGGTCTAGACATATTCGTCCTCGCTGCCGATGGAGATTTGACCCTGGCCGGCCAGCGCGCGAACCGTGTTGACGATTTCCCGCTGCTTGGCTTCCACGTCGGTCAAACGCACCTTCTGCGCATAATCCATTTCTTCCTTGAGGCCTTCCGCCGCGCGCTTGGACATGTTGCCGAAGAATTTGTCCTTCAGCTCGGCATTTCCGTTGCGCAGGGCGATGGCCAGCACGCCCATATCGATTTCCTGCATGACGCGCCGCATGGCCACGTCGCTGAGTTTGACGATATCCTCGAAAGTGAACAGCCGGTCGCGAATGGCGTTGGCCAGGACTTCGGATTTTTCCTCGATGGCGGCCAGCAGATCTTCTTCGACCGAACTCTTGGCGTGCTGGATGATGCCGGTGACCGCATCGAGTTTGTCGCCTTCGCTGGCTTTTTTCTTCTTGGTGGGGCCGGTCTTGGCGCTCAGGTGCGCCTCTACCCGGGAAACGACTTCTTCGGACGGCGTCTCGGCCGTGCACATAAAAACGATGACCCGGCGGCGGGTTTCACTCGGCAGCACTTCCATAACCTCGGACGACAGGCTGCTCGGCAGGTGGCGCAGCACCAGGGCAATGACGCCGGCTTGCTCCTTCGAAATCAGCCCGGCAATCTGCTCCGGCCCCATCTGGGCCATGCCGGCAAAGGCCTCTCCGCCCTCTTCGGTGCGGTTTTCGGAAAGCATGGCCGCGGCTTTTTTCTCGCCGACGGCCTGGTTCAGCAGCGTCGTCACCATCGATTCGTCGCCCTGCACGGCGTGCCCCATTTCGCGGATTTCGGAAAGACATTCGGCAATGGCCTTGTCGCGCACCGGGCCGGGCACCACGCCCAGCTTCTTGATCGCGTTAACCACCTTCACCATGACGCGCGGCTCCAACTGCTGGAGAATGGAGGCCGAGACGGCCTGGTCGAGACTCGCGATCAATACCGCGATCTTCTCCTCCGGCGACAGCTCTTTTTTTATGGCCAAGGGATGTTCCATCGTTCAATTTCCCCGCGTCCAACTCCAGCTTAACTCGGTTTGGCAATGCTCGAAATCCAGGCCGCTATGGCCTTGGGATTCTGCTCCGCAATCTGCGTAATTTCGTCCAAATTGGCGTCCAGCGAGCCGGGTTCGCCTTTGAAACCGCGCGCTCCGGGCCGGCCGTACTCATCGGTCAACGACTGGACCGGCACTCCCGCATCTTCGCGGCGAACCACCAAACCGGCGATCACGCGGCGGCTCAGCCGATAGACAATGAAGACCAACAAGGCGGCGACAATGCCGCGGCCCAGCGAATCCCAACGGATCGGCAAGGTTTGATACCATGGAATGGACGGAGGAAGTGCGGGCGGAGCAAACACCATTTCGCTGACGTCGATGAGATCCTTGCGCGTTTCGGAGTCCGTAAAGCCCACCGAGCTTTTGACCATCTGCTCGATCTTCTTGAGTTCCGCCTCGGTCCGGGGCTCTTCGCCTTTGGCCACGCAGACGGAGACCGACAAATTCGCCAGTTGCGCGCCGTTGCGCGTGACCATTTCGACCTCGCTCGGAATGGCGTATTCCGTGCGAACGTTTTCTTTCTTGCTGCGGCTCATTTCCTGCTCGACGGTGCCGCTCGACGGGCTGCCGACCGGCACATTGGCCACCACGCCCGCCACGCCGCCGCCGTTGCCGGCCGGAGAGCTGCTGCTTTCGGATTCGATCGCTTCGCTGCGGACCACCCGGCCTTCCGCGTCGTACTGTTCCGAGCGGCGTTCGATCTTGCTGAAATCCAGCACGGCATTGACGCGGACAATGGAGCGACCCGGGCCCATGGCCTTGTCGAGCATGTCCTGGGCTTTTTGCGCCAGGAGCGCTTCGAGTTTCGACTGCATGGCGAGCTGATCGCCGGCTTGCTGGGATTGGTCGTCCGAAGCGCCGGACCGCTGGCTGAGCAACTGGCCGCGCTGGTCGGTGATGGTAATGGCGGCCGGGTCCAGGCCGGGCACCGAGCTGCCGACCAACTGGGCGATGCTTTGGACTTGTCCGGGCGCCAGGGAAGCGCCTCCCGACAACGTCAGGAGAATCGAGGCCGAGGCTTTCTTCTCGTCCTCGGTCGAAAACAGCCGTTCCTTCGGCAGCACGAGCATCACGCGGGCGGCCTCGATGCCGCTCATGGTCATGATGGTCCGTTCCAGCTCCCCTTGCAGGGCGCGCTGATAGTTCACTTGCTGGGCAAAATCCGTCAACCCGAACTTGGGTTGTTCGAAGAGTTCGAAGCCCGTGGAATTATCCTTGGGCAGGCCCTGGGCGGCCAGCAGGAGGCGGCCCCGGTAGACGTCCTGGGCGGGCACCAGAATCGTACGGCCGGAATCCTTGAGCTGATAGGGAATTTTTTCGTCGGAGAGTTGTTCGCGGACGGACGAGGCATCCTTCAGGGACAACCCCGAATAGAGCAGTTGAAAATCGGGGCGCGAGCTCCAGTAGAGCACGCCGCCGATGGAGGCGGCGATGATAATCAGGCCGACGATCACGCTGAACTTTTGATTGACCCCGAAATGCCGCCAGATTTCCTTGAGTTGCGTTGCGAGCAGGCTGAGTGAATTGGGCATGACAGGGCTCCTCGATTACGGCTGCATCTTCATGACTTCCTGATAGGCGTCCAGCAACTTATTGCGAATTTCCATCATCAACTCGAACGCCACGCCGGCTTCTTCGAGCTTCATGGTCACGTCGTGAATATTGGTGGTTTCGCCCGTCGCCAGGCCCTTGATGGAGGCGTCGGCGTCCTTTTGCAGGGAATCGACCTTGTCGACCAGGCCCCGGAGCACATCCTGAAAGGAGGCTTCCGTTCCGGCGGCCTGGCCCAGGCCTCCGCCGTCTTTTTGGGGCAGCAACCCCGTTTTTTCCAACCCAATGCTTATGTTGTTTTCGATCGGATTCACGATGTTCTCCGCTTAAATACTATTTCAAAATATCGATCGCCGCGCTAGCCATCGTACGGGACGATTTCATGGCCGCCAGATTCGCTTCGTACGCCCGCGAGGCGCTCATCATATCCACCATTTCTTCGACCGGATTGATGTTGGGCAGCGCGACATAACCCTCTTTGTCCGCATCCGGGTGACCCGGCCGGAAAATGCGCTTGAGCGGACGCTGGTCGTCCACAATGCCCTTGATTTCCACTCCCTTAAGTTCGCTGTCCGCCTGGTTGCCGGCGCCGAGCTCCGAGGCCAGGCGGGCGGCAAATACGACCTCTTTTCGCCGGAAAACCTTGCCGTCTTCGCCGCGGGTGGTCTGGGCATTGGCCACGTTATTGGCAATGACCTCCATCCGGCGGCCTTCCGCATTCAGGCCGCTGGCGCTGATTTGCAAGGCCGGTATCAGTGAAAAATCGGACATGGTCGCAGCTCCTTCATCTTAAATCTTTATCGACTCTTGATCACGGCGTGCAATCGGCTGTACTTGGCGCTCGCCAACTTGGTCGCCAGCGTGTACAGCAGGCCGTTTTCCGTCATCGCCGCCATTTCGTCCTGCATGGAAACCGTGTTTCCATCGGGCCGGGACGGCGCGGTCATATCTTTTTCAACCTCGGGCTGTACGGCTTCGATCTTCTGCCGACTGCCCGATTCGATGGCCTCCTTGAACGCATCGCGGAAGGTCACATCCTCGCGTTTAAAGCCCGGCGTGTTGATGTTGGCGATATTGTTCGCCAACACGCGCTGCCGCAACGCGGAAACATCGAGCAACTTATCCAGTACTTGTAAGGTTTCGTTCATAATGAACCGCCTATCCGCTTAAGAGATAGCATCGCTCATGCCATGACCCTCTTAGATGTCTTCCGGCATCCGGCTGGTGGCTCGATAGAGGTTGAGTTTGTTCCGCAGGGTCCGGATGCTGATGCCCAGCAGTTCGGCGCTGCGGCGGCGGTTTCCGCCGGTGGCCTTCAAGGCGCGCAGGATGGTCCGATGTTCGATGTCGGGAATGCTGAACATGGCATCGGAGGGTCCGTCGCTTTCGGCGGCGACCGCCGCCGGCAGCGAATGGCCGTCCATGGGCAGCTTCTCGATGCCGACCTCCGTCCCCTGCTCCATTACGCATAGCCGTTCGATGAGATTCTCGAGTTCCCGCACGTTGCCGGGCCAGGGATAGCGCTGTAAACCGGCCATCGCCTCATCGGACAGCGAGATCACGGGCGCGTTCTTGCCGCGATTCTGCGAAAAGCGCTGGATGAAGGCCTTGACGAGCAAGGGAATATCCTCGGGGCGGTCGCGCAGGGGCGGAGCCACGATGGGCACGACGTTCAGGCGGTAATAAAGATCCTGCCGGAAGGCGCCTTTGTCGACTTGCTCTTTCAGGTTGCGGTTGGTCGTCGCGATCAGGCGGCAGTCGGTATGGATGGTATTGCTTCCGCCGACGCGCTCGAATTCGTGTTCCTGGAGCACGCGCAGGAGTTTGGCCTGCACGCCGACGTTCATCTCGCTGATTTCGTCCAGCAGCAGGGTCCCGTGATGCGCCAGCTCGAACCGCCCGATGCGCCGCGTGACGGCGCTGGTGAACGAGCCTTTTTCGTGGCCGAACAATTCGCTGTCCATCAGGGCGTCCGGCACCGCCGCGCAGTTCATGCGAATGAACGGCTGGCTGCTCCGCTCGCTCAACGAATGAATGGCCAGGGCCACCAGTTCCTTGCCGGTGCCGCTTTCGCCGGTGACCAGCACGGTCGAGTTGGAGGCGGCCACTTGCTTGACGTCCTTCATCAGTTTGCAGATCGACGCCGATTGGCCCACCATTTGCCGCCCGTGCGGCAGAATCCAGCCGAGTTCTTCCTTCAAATACGTGTTCTGCGCCTGCAAGCCGGCCCAGTCCTTGGCCCGGTTGACGATGATTTCCACCTGCTCCGGCGAGAACGGCTTCATGAGAAAGTCGTAGGCCCCGTTGCGCATTGCCTCGACCGCCTTTTCGACGGTGCCGAAGGCCGTGATGATCACGGGCAGCGTACCGATATGGCTCGTTTTCATGAACTTCAAAATTTGCATGCCGTCCAGGCCCGGCATCTTCAAATCGATGAAGGCCATGTCGAACTGGCGTTCTTCCAGCATGCGCTTGGCGTCAAGCCCGTTGCTTGTTTCCGTCACGGCAATGCCGTTGCGACGAAGCGTTTCCACGATGAATTCCCGCATGAGGGCGTCGTCGTCGATTACCAGCGCTGTTTCAACCGTTGTGATCATGATCCTTCTCCAAGTTGCGGGAGTACGACTTTGACGATCGTTCCGGCGTCCAGCTTGCTGTTCACCAGAATTTCTCCCCCGTGAGCCCCCACAATTTTATGGCTCAGGGAAAGACCCAGCCCCGTACCGCCCTCTTTCCGGGTAAAAAATGGATCGAAAATGCTCGATAAATCCTCCGGCGCGATGCCGCTGCCGTCGTCGGAAACCGTGAAAAGCACGTCCTTCTTCTGAAGGGTTCCGTCGAGCGAGACGTGCCCGCCTTTCGGGCAGGCATCGATGGCGTTGCGCCCGAGATTGATCAACACCTGCCGCAGTTGCCGGATGTCGCCGTTCAGGCGGAACAGGGGCTCGGGCATGTTGAGCTGAAGGTTCACGCCATGCACCGCGGCGCCGTCGGCCAGCACGTCGCTTACGCTGTTGAACAGCGTAGAGACCTCGAACGTCTCGTATTGCAGTTGCATGGGCCGGGCATAGGTCAGCAGATTGGTGATCACGTAGTTCAGGTTTTGCGCGCCTTCGATAATCTTCGACGAAAGCCGGGAATGCTCGGGTTGCCCCGCCAGGTCGAGATCGTGCTTCAGCAGGCGCGCAAAGCCCTCGATGGTGCCCAGCGGATTGCGGATTTCGTGGGCGACGCTGGCGGCCATTTCGCCCAGCGCGGCCATGCGCTTCTGGTGTTGCACCCGCTCTTCCAACGCGCGCAGGGGGGTCACGTCGCGCAAGACTTCCACGGCGCCCAGGATCGTTCCGGTGGCCGAGCGGATTGGGGCGACGCTGGCCAGGACGATCGTCCGGCGGCCGCGGGCGTCCACGCTGCTGCGTTGCTCGTCCAGCACCGTGCGGCCCTGTTCGATGGCGACGGTCAGTTTCTCGACGTTGCCCAGGCCGTTGGTGATGTCCGCATAGGGACGCCCTTCCACAAACGAGCGGGGCAGGTTCAATAAATTTTCGGCGGCGGGGTTGCAGCGCTCGACGTGCAGCTGGGTGTTCACCACCAGCACGCCGTCGGCCAGGCTTTCCAGGATGCAGTGCAGCCGGCTCGACATCTGCTGGAGTTCTTCCACTTTGCCCGAAAGGGCTTTGTTTTTTACGTTGAGCTGCTCGTTGGCCTTGGCCAGATCCTGCTTGAGATTCTCGAAGGAGGATCGCAGCAGCGCGCTCTGGCTGTCGAACAATTCAAAGGCGCTTCGAATCCTCGAGAGCACCTCGGGCGTATCCATGGCCTTGATGCCCTGGCGCCCGGCTTCGTCATTCTGTTCGCAAACGTTGTGGTATTCGGTTTTCATGTTCCTGCGTACATCCTCATGGCCCGATTCATGACCGCTCCGGCCGGCGGGGCCGGCTTGGGTGTCGCCCGTTCGCGAGTTTCCCGTTCGGCTACGATGGCGCGTTCGAGCAAGTCGCCGATCTCCCGCAGCAGCCGGCGGGCTTCCTGCCGGTTGTCTTCCGTATCGAGGGAGGTGGAGGGCTTCCGGGGCAGATCCCGGATATGGGTCAAAACCTGGGTCAGAATCCGGTTGGCCGTCTGCAGAACTTCCGGGTCCGGCAAGGCGCCCTGGTCGCGGGCGGCGCGAAGGCTTTGGTACAATTGCACCAATTGGCGGCAACGCTCCCGCTCCTTGACCAACACGGCTATGATTTCTTGATCGCTCATGGCAACTCCTCGTTTGCTCTTCAACCGCCCACTTTCTTCCCCTGGATAAAACTTTCCACTGCCGACCGCGACTGCTCGATTTTTTGGACCGTGCTCAACAGGTAATCCTTGTCGGTAACCCCGGGACCGCCGGTCGCGTTCAGAATGGGTTCGTTGTCTTTCAGGCATTGAATGAAGGCCTGCGGGCCCTGATCGGCCAGCACCACTTGCGCCAACTCCAGAAAAAATGCGCGCAAGGGCAATTCCTTGGCATGAGGGCCCGTCGCCGCCGCGGTCAGCAGTTTCTGCATGGAAGCGACATCCCGCTCGTTGAACAACTTGTCGAAATAAACTTTATAGGCTCGCCGGACGAAATCCGAATACTCGTCGGGCGGCAGATCCGAAAGCTTCTTGAGCAGACGGTCGATGGTTTCCGCCACCTGGGCGCCGGCGGCGATTTCCAGCAGGTTGCGCTCGAACTGGATCTTGGCGGCGATTTCCGGACGGGCCTGCTCGGGATTGGCCAGCGCCAGGCGGCGCGAGGCCTCGGCGGTCTGCCGCCGGTCCAGCGCCATGCTGGCCCACCAGTAGGCGGCTTCCGACCGGACTGGTTCGACCGTGAAATTGTTCACCAGCTCGCGCAACAAGTGATCGGCCTTGACGAAGGACCCCATGCGGTACAGGCAGCGGGCGTTGCCCAGCATGGCGCCGCCCACGGAACCCATCTCGTGCCGGTCCTTTTCGTCCAACGAGCCGGTCATGTTCAACAACCCGATCTTGCTGTACTGCGCCTGCGCCAGCGAAAGCAGCCCGATTTGCTCCAGCGAACGGGCCATGACGATCAGGGCGTCCACGGCGCGCGGATCCGACGGATCGGCTTCCAGGGCCGCCGTGCCGACCAGCATGATTTCCGTGGAAAAGGCCTTGCTGCGCACCTTGATTTCGAACAGCTTGAACAGGGCGTCCCCGCGCTTCGCGTCGTGGGGAAACCGGTTCAGGTAATATGTCAGCCATTTGTCGGCTTCGGACAGATCGTTGCGCTGCATGCAGGCCGTGGCTTGGTCCAGCACCGCGGACGCCAGGATTTTGGCATCCGGATTGGTCTTGAGCAGCTCCTTGAAAAAGGCGGTGCCCTCGTCGTAACGCCCGAGGCGGTTCGCCAATTCCGCCGCCTTGGAAACAAACTTGGGCAGATGGTCCTGCGCGGCCGGCAGGTTGATGTACTGGCTGATCAGCCGCAAGGCGTCGCCATACATTTTTTTCGCTTCCAGCTGTTCGACGACGGCCGAAAACTCCTGGGAGGCTTGCGTATTCAACCGGTACCGTTTTAGAAACGTCGAGATGAGGTCTTCGGCCGTTCTTGTTTCGCCTTCGATACGGGCCATGCGGGTCAGGATCAGCAGGGTTTCGTCCAGATGAATGGACGGTTCGTTGTCCAGGAACACCTGAATGTACGATTCGGCTTCGTGGTACTGCCCCTCATGGCTGAGGAGCCTGGCTATGCGAAAAAGGCTTTCGTCCCGGATATTCGGGTTGCCGGAATCGGCCATTTGCTGAAATTGGGCCAGGGTCGCCTTCAGCAGGGCGCGACGCAACTCGTCGGGCTTCTGCTCGGGATGAGCCTTGGCATATTCCTCAAACCAGTCTTTTCTCAACAGCACTTGCTCGTTGACCGCCGCCCATTTGAAGTCAAACCGTTCCTTCCAAATGCCCTCCTTCATGAAAGGCTCGATGTCCGGATAGAGCTTATTCAGATCGGCCCACTGCCCGATCTCCATATACACGTCCATCTGATGCAGCAGGAATTCCGCCCGGTCCACCGGATTGGTCGCCAAGGCCAGCGTTTCCTGACAAGCCTCGTTGACCGCCTTCAAATCGTTCAGCAGCGCGGAGGCCCCGATCACGCCGAGATAAGCCTTCATCATGCGGGTTCTGTCCGTATCCAACTCGATCGAGGACGCGAAATACTGGCTCGCCAGCAAGGCATTGGGCGTCGGCTGGAGGCGGGCATCGTTCAAATAGGCATCGGCCAAATCGAAGCTTACCTCGCAACGCGCCTCCCGGCTGGACGCCAGCTTCAGGGCTTCCTTGAAATAGGCTTCCGCCTGGTCATAGCGGGTGATGCGCGCCATTTCGCGGCCGCTGCGCAGGTAGTACCGGTAGAAGCGCGCCGCCTTTTTGGATTCGGCCGGCTCCCGCTGAATCGCCAGCACATAGAGTTCGACCGTCCCCCAGGCCAGCAGTCCCAGCCAGGCAAACAGAAGCGCCGGCGTCAGGATGCGCCCGAACCGGAAACCGGCCAGCATGTTTTTTCCGAACTTCATGGACTGCGCCTCACAATGCTGTCCAGCAGCGAAAGTCTTTCGCACGCGGACGAAAGCCGGCGGCCCAACGCCTCCAGCGCCCGCCCGTCGGCCAACAAATCGATTTCGCGGTCCAGTTGCTGTTTCACCAGCAGTTCCGTTGTCGCCGCCGACAGTTGGATCAGACAGAACCGGCCCCCTTGTTGCCGGCAGGCCTGCGCCCACTCTACGAGCACAGGCAGGGCGTCTTCAGCGATCAGCCCGGCTTGAGCCGCATCGAGCGCCATCCACGATTGCCCCGCATAACGGGCCTTGAGTTCCAAGACCGCCGCCGCATTCAAATCCCCGGCCAGAGGCGCCACCATGAACCGGCCGCGAAACGCCGTCGGCCCCTCGGCCATCTCCGCCGGAACGGCGGACAGCGACTGGACGGTCTTCTGCAGTTCGTCCATGTTCAGCGGCTTCGACAGTACGGCATGGACTTTCAACGCCGCCCGCTTCTCCGGCGACAGCTCTTCCTGAGCCTCGGCGCTCAGATAAATCACCGTCTCGTTCCGACCCTGTTCCCGCATGCGCCGCAGTAAATCCATGCCCAGGCCGTCCTCGAGCCGATGGTCCAGTACAACCAAGTCGAACGGCATCGACGTCCACAGCTCTTCGCCCTGGGCGCAGGATTCCGCTTCCGTGACGAAACAACCGGCCCCCTCCAGGCACTTCCGCCCGACCAGACGGGCCAGGGGCTCGTCGTCGACCAGCAGCGCTTTTTTAACGCTATTAAAAGATGTAGTGGTTATGCGCATACGTTCACCTCCCTAGCACAGGAAATGCCACGGGGGAAAATTTTACCCCTCGCCCCCCATTCGATGGAGCCCGAACACAGGCAAAAACGGCCCATTACGACCGTATGTTGTTGTATTTTAGCATTTTCCAATCATTGGAAAATTGGCGCCTATTTTTTCCAATCATTGGAAAATCCACCCCTGTCGGCATATCCGACAAAAGCTGACGGGCGCCGGATCGCCGCACGGGTGCGGCTCCAAAAAATCAGATGCCTTCGGGTGGGAACCATAACCCTTTGCGGCGATTTAAGTTCAATTACCACTTTCTTGATGGAATTACTTTTATTTCGTGGATATATGGATATCGTAAGGTCGGGTTCACCTTCGTGGCCGTTGACATGGAAGGCTATAGAACTGGCAGCATGAACGCGGAACTGCAACCGGAACTGCCGTCGCAAGAAAGAAAGACAAACAAAGGAGGGCAACGAATGAAGCGAAACTGCTGGGAGTACAAGAATTGTGGACGCCAAACGGGCGGAGCGAAGACGGGCGAATTGGGCGTCTGTCCCGCCTCCACGGCCACGGCATATCACGGCACGAACAGCGGCAGTAACGGCGGGCGCCACTGCTGGAAAATTGCCGGCACCATGTGCGGCGGACAAGTTCAGGGCTCGTTTGCCACGAAGATGTTGAACTGCGCCGCCTGCGAAGTCTTCAAGACCGTGCGCGCCGAAGAAGGTGCGGCGTTCAAAGCTTAAGCGCCGTTGATGGCGGGCGCGCCTTCACGAGCCGCCCGCCTCTTGGGCCATGATTTGCTTGGGACCTCCGTTAAAACTCGTACCGCCCGCTGGGCGGAAAACGGGGAATAATCAACACCTCGCCCGGCGTCAGGTTCGTCAAATCCTTCACATGTCCCTGGTTTGCCTGTCGAATCCAAATGCCTTTGGCCGGGTCATTGTAGAAATTGGGCATGGCGGCAATCGAGGCCAGGCTGTCGCCTTTCACGACTTCGTAATATTCGTAATTGCCCAGCCAAAACTGCTCGAGCGTCTCCTGAAGGGATTTCTGCGATTTGCCGGATTCGTTCATCTTGCGCAGCAGCTCTCCATTTTCGGCTTTCAAGCGGTCGATTTCATCCTGCAATTCCACCGCCAATTTTTGCTGTTCTTCGATTTTTACCAGCAATTCGGCGATGGTGTCGTCCCGTTTCTTAAGGGTGGACTGCATGGCGGCATAGCCAATGGCCTTGCGTTCCAAGTCCTGCAAGCGCGACGAGCCGTCCTTGGCCTGGTATTCCCCAAGCTGACTGTTGGTGTCTTCGAGCGTGCCCTTCAAGGAGGAAACCTGTTTCTCCAGCGTCTGGCATTTCACCGCCAGATGGTCGCGATCGACCGCTTTTTGTTCGAGAACTTGCAGCTTCGATGGCGCCGGCCGCCAGACTTCGCCGGTCGTCTCCTGGGAAAAGGTCCCCGCGGGCCCCGCCAGCAACAACCCGCCTAAAACGATTGAGAACGATGTAATGGTTATGCGCATACGCTCACCTCCCTAGCACAGGAAATGCCACGGGGAAAAATTTTACCCCTCCCCCCCCATTTGATTGAGCCCAAGCGCAATAAAAGACAGCCATTACTGGTCCCAAGATGTTGAATATACAGTCTTTCCAATCATTGGAAAATTGGCGGCTATTTTTTCCAATCATTGGAAAATCCGCCCCTGTCGGCATATCCGACAAAAGAACCGGATGGAGATTCTCTATGGGTTCGGATCAGGAAGGAATGCAAACCGATTTATCCGCTGGGAAGGATAAACGAACCGGTCAGTGAAAACACGATGATCCGTTCGCCGGTGACGGTGCTGATGTCGGTGTGCAGGCTTCTTACGGTCTGGCCGGTGATGTCCTGAACTAATGCTTCCAACAAGGGACGAGCTTTTTCCAGCAGTTCCATGCGAACCTGTTTGATCAAGGTGCGGCCCTGCCCCGAACCCTCGCTCTTGGCCAGTTGCCTTTCCGCGGGCGTAAGCACCCCTCGCAGACGGACGATGACCAGGTCATCCATGATATACGTTCGTGCGCCTTCCGGGCCGCGGCCCATGTATTCGCGCTCAAACTTGATGATGGCCTCGCTGATCTCCGCCTCGATGTCGCCCTTGGTTTTATGATCGAGATGCGTGTTTCTCTTGACTTGTTTCATCGTCGGTTCGTGTTTCATTACATGATGGGCACACTTTAGGCGAGATCCAGCCTTGCGTCAATCGGTTCGCGCGGCATGGCGAACTCGCCAGGTCCACACGGCGCCGAGCAGCAGCATGACCATGCCCGCCAGAATAGACCAGGTGTAATTTCGTGTGAGATCGAACAGGTGTCCGCCCAGCGGCGGACCGGCCAGCCCGGCCGCGCCATAGGCCAGAAAAACCAGCGGATAGATCTTGGCCACTTCGGAGACGCCGTAGCGGGAGGCCGTCTGCGCCGCGTACAACACGAAACAGGAGCCGAAACCAAATCCCATCAGAAAAGCTACGGTCCAGAAGGTCAAAGCTATGAAGCGCGCGCCCAGCAGCAGTCCCAACGTGCCGCACAAGAAAACCAGCGAAAAGGGGATGGCCACATAGCCGACGCGGTCCGATATCCAGCCCCACGAGATGCGCCCCACGGCATTGCCGAGGGCGAAGAAACTGATGGCCATGGCGGCGGTTGTGGCGGTCAAACCGCCATTCAGTCCGATGGGCTTGAGGTTGCCAATGACCAGCAAGCCGGCGAAGGTGCCGCAAAACATACCCCCCACCAAGGCCCGAAATACGCGATCACCCAACAAAGAGGCGCTGGTTGCAGAATGCGGCCTATGGTCTATTGCCGGTGGGGGGGTAAACAACAGCAGTGCTGACAGGGCCGTGAGTACCCCATAGCTCCAGCCAATCGCACGAATGATGTCCAGGACCGGCCATCCTCGGTGCAGGCAAAAGGAGGTAAAGGTCGAGAGGACGATGGCCCCCGCCCCAAACCCGGCGACCGCGACGCCGGTGACCAGTCCTTTATGCCTTGGGAACCATTGAATGCCGATCGCCAAGGCCGCGACATACCCAAAACCAAGACTTGCTCCCCCGAGCAAGCCAATGCCCCCCAGCAACAGGAGATAGTGACCCTGTGACATGGCCGCCAGCAGATGCCCGCAGGCGAACAGCAGGCTGCCCAGCAGGGCGGTTCTGCGCGGCCCCCATCGCAACAGCAATCGCCCGGCGAGAACCATCGTGATCGTGAAGCAGGCAATGGCCAGTCCGAAAACCAACTGCGTTTGCCCGGCGGTATAGCCGAACGCGGCGCTCAAGGGCGGTACAAATACACTCCAGGCGTAGATGCCGCCGAGGCACGTCTGCATGATCACAGCCGCCGCCAACGCCGGCCAGCGCTTGTACGAGGCAGGCTGTTCCACAGGAGATATGCTCGAGGGCGCCTCTCGTCCGGCTTGGTGCGCCCGAGGTTCAGTGTCCGCCATTCTGCAGCTCCCGGTCCGCCTTTTCGACCTCTTCCGTCATGCGTTTGCGGTAGGCGACCAGCTTCCTCTTCAGTCCGGTGTCGGCCATGGCCAGCATGGCGACAGCCAGCAGCCCCGCATTCTTGGCGCCGGCCTTGCCGATGGCCACCGTCGCCACAGGGATGCCGCCCGGCATCTGTACGGTGGATAAAAGCGAATCCAAGCCGCCAAGATCGCTGGTGGTCATGGGGACGCCAATGACCGGCAAGGTGGTTAGCGACGCCATCACTCCCGCCAGGTGAGCCGCCTTGCCGGCTCCGGCGACGATCACTTGGACGCCGCGTTCTTCCGCCGTGCTTGCAAACCGATGGGCCGCTTCCGGCGTTCGGTGTGCGCTAATCACCCGCAACTCATGCGATACGCCGAATTCCTCGAGAATGTTGGCGGTTTCGTTCAATGTTTCCAGATCGGATTGACTTCCCATGACGATGGATACCGAGACGTTCTTGTTCATGTCGTTTCTCCTCTTTTCTTCTGTTGGATCGCTCACTTGGCGGCGCGCCTGAGCCGGTCGTTGATGGCCAGGCCAAGCCCCGATTCGGGCACGGTATGGGCCACGATCAGATCCAGGTTGAGCCGGTCCAGCCGGCGGATCGCGCCGAATAAATGGGCGGCCGCTTCGCGAAGATCGCCTTTGGCGGACAGTACTTCCACAGCGGCAAAAAATCCCGGCGGCGGAACTTCATTCAGTGTAAGCAGGCCCATTCTGGAACCACGGGGCAGATTCGCGACGTCCGACGAGGAAAGCACTTGCAGCTTGGTTTGCGGCGCGTAATGCCGGGGCAACATCCCCGGCGCGACCACCTGCGAGCCGGCGTGCACGGACGGCTCGGTCACGGGGCCGGCGCACGCCTCGATATCCTCCCGCGGCAGCCCGCCGGGTCGCAGCAGCACGGGTCGGTCTCCGGCGAAAGACACAATGGTGGATTCGACGCCGACGGAGCAGGGGCCGCCGTCGAGTACCTGGTCCATCTGGTCCGCAAGCTGATCGAGCACATGCTGCGCGGTGGTGGGGCTGGTTTGTCCGAATGGATTCGCGCTCGGGGCGGCGATGGGTGTTTCCGCCCGGCGAATCAGCTCCAGCGCGAGCGGATGCCCGGGCATGCGCACCGCCACCGTGGACAGGCCCGCCGTGACCAGGTCGGGCACATGGCCTTTTTTCGGCAGCACGATCGTCAATGGGCCGGGCCAGAAGCGGTCGATCAACGCTTGCGCCGGATCGGGAATGGCGGCGACCATCCGTCCGAGTTGTTCCCGGTCCGCCACATGGACAATCAGCGGATCGAAACGTGGACGCCGCTTGATTTCGAAGATACGCGCCACCGCCCGTTCGTTGAAGGCGTCAGCGCCCAGGCCGTAGACCGTTTCCGTGGGGAAGGCCGCCACGCCCCCCTGGCGCAAAAGATTTGCAGCGTCCTCCAGGGCGCCCGATCGTTCCAAGCGTCGCGTGTAGCCGTCGGCCGCCATCCAGGCGGCGGCTTCCCGGATGCCCCGCAGGACGATCCTGCCGGAAGGCAACTCGTCCCGATGCTTCATGCCGTGCCCGGTCAGCAAATAGAGTCCGCGCGCGCCCGCGTTTTCGGCCAGCGTGACGTCGTGCGGATGATCGCCCACCACGAAGCTCTCCGACAGGTTCAGGTCGAAATCCCGCTCGGCCTGGTGCAGGAAGTAGGGGTTGGGCTTGATGCAGGGGCATCCTTCGTCCCGCCGGTGCGGACAGCAATAGACCGCTTCAATGCGGATGCCTTTCTCCAGCAGCCGCCGCTCAACATAGGCGTTGACCGCGGCAGCTTCCGCCCGGGTGATTCGACCCTTCCCGATGCCGGATTGATTCGTTACGATGAAAAGAAGGAAGTCCTTCTGAAGGGCGCGCAGCGCGTCTTCCGTATCCGGAAAGAACACGACCTCGCCCGGGTCGCGCAAATCTCCCCGGTCTTCGATAAAGGTCCCATCGCGGTCGAAAAAAACGGCCTTACGCTTCGCTTTCATCCCCGGTCTTTCATCGGCACGTACGAGTTCAAAGTTGGGCCCATGTAGATTTGTCGCGGCCGATAGATGCGGGTCTTGGATTCGTCCATGATCTCCTTGAAGTTGGCGATCCATCCCGGCATGCGGCCGATGGCGAAGATGACGGTGAACAGTTCCGTCGGAATGCCGATGGCCCGCATGATGATCCCGCTGTAGAAGTCCACATTCGGATAGAGCTTGCGCTCGATAAAATAATCGTCTTTCAACGCCGCTTCCTCGAGGCGGAAAGCGATGTCGAGCAGGGGGTCCTGAATCTGGAGCGACTTCAACAGCGTATTGCACGTCTGGCGGATGATCTTCGCGCGCGGATCGTGGTTTTTGTACACGCGATGGCCGAAGCCCATCAGCCGTTTGCCGTTGCGCTTGTCTTTCGCTTCCTGGATGAAGCGGCTGCCGTCGTCGCCGGAACGCTGGATGTCTTCCAGCATTTCGATGACCGCTTGATTGGCGCCGCCGTGCAGGGGCCCCCACAACGCGCAAACGCCCGCCGCGGCGCTGGCCATGAGGTTGGCTTTGCTCGAGGCCACCATGCGAACGGTGGAGGTCGAGCAATTCTGTTCGTGGTCGGCATGGAGAAGGAAGATCAAGTCCAGCGCCCGCACGACCTCCGGCTTCAGCTCGTAGTCCTGGTAGGGATCCGAAAACATCATATGGAGGAAGTTCGCCGTGTACTTGTTGGCCGGCTTCGGATAAATGATCGGCAATCCGCGGGTCTTTCGATAGGAGAAGGCGGCAATGGTCCGAACCTGGGAAATCAGCCGCGCGGCATGCTGGTCGAAATAGGGCGCGGTCGGTTTGCCGATTTCCATGCCGGGATAGAAGCAACTGCTGGCGTTGATCATTGCCGAAAGAATAGCCATCGGGTGCGCATGGCTCGGAAACCCTTCGAAATGATACTTCATGTCCTCGTGCAGGTTCTCATGCAGGGTCAGCAGGTCGGAAAACCGTTGAAGCTCTTTCGCATGGGGCAACCGGCCATAGATCAGGAGGTATGCCGTTTCGATAAAGGTCGATTGGCCGGCCAGCTGCTCGATCGGAATTCCGCGATAGCGCAGGATGCCTTTCTCGCCGTCTATGAACGTGATTTTGCTGGTGCACGAGCCGGTGTTGCCATACCCGTCGTCGAGGGTGATGTAGCCGCTGACGTCCCTCAAGGAGGAAATGTCCACCGCCTTCTCCCCCTCGGTTCCCACCACCACGGGGAGTTCCACGGATTGGCCATCGAGTTCAATACGAGCCGGATTGGTCATGGGGCTCTGCCTTTCTCTGGTTGAGGGAGCTCCGCGCGGCGGTCCCCTGCGCGGACCCGCGCGGCAGCGGTCCCATGTGTTTTATGGCTTTGCGGTCAGGCGCCGCAGCGCTTCTTGATATTTTTCCGAGGTCTTTCGGACCACGTCTTCCGGCAGCGCCGGGGCCGGCGGCGTCTTGTTCCACCCGGCGTCTTCAAGCCAGTCCCTGACATATTGCTTGTCGAAGCTGGGTTGCGGCCCGCCCGGCGCATAACCGTCTGTCGGCCAGAAACGCGAGGAATCCGGGGTGAGCACTTCGTCGATAAGGATCACCTCATTCCCGACCAGCCCGAACTCGAATTTCGTGTCGGCCATGATGATGCCGCGGCGCCGAGCAAGGTCCGCCGCCTTCCGGTATAGCTGCAGGCTGGCGTCGCGCACGGCCCGCGCCAGGTTCTTGCCGACCAGATGCACGGTTTCATCGAAGGTGATGTTTTCGTCATGCAGACCCTGTTCGGCTTTTGTGGATGGGGTGTATACCGGATACGACAGAGGATCGGACTCGCGCAGGCCGGCGGGCAACGCCAAGCCGCGAAAGGCTCCCGTCCGCGCGTATTCCTTCCAGGCCGATCCGCTCAGGTAGCCGCGCACGATCGCCTCGATCGGCAGCGGCTTGGCCTTGCGGACCAGCATGGAGCGTCCGTCCAGTTGCGCGAGAATGTTCGGGTCACGAACGTAACCGGAGAGATCCGTGCCTATATAATGGTTCGGGATGACGTCGGCCAGCGCCTCAAACCAGAAGCGCGAAAGCTGCGTCAACACGCGGCCCTTGCCGGGAATCGGCGTGGGGAGCACTACATCGAAGCAGGAAATCCTGTCCGTGGCGACCACCAGCAAGGCGTCTTGCAGGTCATAGACATCCCGCACCTTTCCCCGCGAGAGCAAGGGGTAGCCCACCCCCTCCGTATACATCAGCGCTGTCTCGTTCATGGTATTTCTCTTCTCCTGTTCGTTCCGGCGGGCCCCCCGGCTCATTTGGCCTGGCTGAGCCGCCGCTTCAAGGCCTCTAACTCGCCCATCAAAGCGTCCGGCAACTTGGCCCCGTATTGCCCGAAATAAGCCGCGGCATCGTCGGCTTCCTTGCTCCATTCGCCGGCGTCCACACGCAACAGTTCCTCCATGTTTTCCGGCCTGATGTCCAGGCCGGTCATGTCCAGAGCCATGGTTGACGGCAGCAGGCCGATCGGCAATTCAACAGCCGAACCGGTTCCCTCCACGCGTTCGCACACCCACTTAAGCACGCGGCTGTTTTCCCCGAATCCGGGCCAGAGCCAGCGGCCGTCGCCGCTTTTTCTGAACCAGTTCACATAGAATATCTTCGGCAGTTTGGAGCGATCCGTGCGCCGGACAAACGATAGCCAGTGCGCCAGGTAGTCCCCCATGTGATAGCCGCAGAACGGCAGCATGGCAAAGGGGTCGCGCCGCAACACGCCGGCCTGATGAAGCGCCGCCGCGGTGGTTTCGGAGCCGGCTGAAGCGCCCATGAAGACGCCGTGTTCCCAGCTGAACGCTTCCGCGACCAGGGGCGCCACGCTCGCTCGGCGGCCGCCGAAAAGGAAGGCCGAGATCGGGACGCCGGCGGGATTTTGCCATTCCGGATCGATCACCGGGCATTGCACGGCAGGCGCGGTGAAGCGGGCATTGGGATGCGCCGCCTTGCGTCCACAATCCGGCGTCCAGGCCTGGCCCTGCCAGTCGATGGCCTGGGCGGGAGTCGGCACGCCCATGTCTTCCCACCAGACATCGCCATCGGGCTTCAAGGCCACGTTGGTGAAGATCGTGTTGCGGGCGACGGTCGACATGGCGTTCGGGTTGGAATTGTTCGAGGTGCCGGGCGCCACGCCGAAGAATCCGCTTTCCGGGTTCATGGCGTAGAGCCTTCCATCGTCGCCGACGCGCATCCAGGCAATGTCGTCGCCTATGCAGCGTACGCTCCAGCCCGGCAGGCTGGGCTGCATCATCGCCAGATTGGTCTTTCCGCAGGCGCTGGGGAAGGCGGCGGCCACGTAATGTTTCCGACCTTCCGGCGAGGTCACGCACAAAATCAGCATGTGTTCCGCAAGCCAGCCTTCTTTGCGCGCCACCACGGAAGCGATGCGCAGGGCCAGACATTTCTTGCCCAACAGGGCATTGCCGCCGTAACCGGAGCCGTAGGACCAGATGGAAGGCTCTTCGAGGAAGTGCACGATGTATTTCTTGGCCGGATCCGGCTCGCAGGGCCAGGATACGTCGGCCTGGCCGGGCTTGAGCGGCGCTCCGACCGAATGCAGACAGGGAATGAAGGCCCCGTTATCTCCGAGCTTGTCGAGCGCGGCTTGGCCCATGCGCGTCATGATGCGCATGTTGACCACTACATACGCCGAGTCCGTCAGTTCAATGCCGATCTTGCAGATCGGCGAGTCCAGCGGCCCCATGGCAAAAGGGATCACGTACAGGGTCCGGCCGGCCATGCATCCATCGAACAAACTTTGCATCTTCCTGCGCATCTCGTCAGGATCGGCCCAATGGTTGGTGGGCCCGGCGTCGTCCTTGTTGCGCGAGCAGATGAAGGTCCGGTCTTCCACTCGCGCCACATCGCTGGGATGAGACCTTGCGAGAAAGCAGCCCGGTCGTTTATCGGAATTCAGCCGCGTAAAAGTTCCGGCCTTGACCATCATGTCGCAGAGATCGGTGTTTTCCTGCTCCGAGCCGTCGCACCAGTGAATCCGGTCAGGACGACAGAGGCGGGCCATTTCCTCGACCCACGCCAGCAGCTTCTTGTTTTTTGTCAACGGTGTATTCATTTTTCCTTTTCGGTAGTTTATGGAAAACAAAAAAGGCCAGCACAGTCCCGATCGACTGCTGCTGACCTTGCGCCTCGAATAGCCACCCGTGCTGGCGGGCCGCCATCAACTCACAATTTTTAAACTCATGGAAATGTCCCGCCCGCGCGGAACAATTGTTCCAGACTTATGGGTGCGGATGCTAACCATAATAAACGGAATGTCAAGACTTCGCTTAACGGAACCTGGGTGGCCCGAATCTTTATGAAAAACTTGGGTTAAAGGAGAGCCCGTCTTCGGAGAAGCCGGGCCGCCATTTACGATCCACTTGGGGGTCCTATGCCTTGCTATTTCATGTTGATTGATAGTCGGGATGAACGAGCAAATAGTGAAAATATGCGGTCATTACACCATCAGAAAGAGCGTTGATAAGGCCGACGAGTTGGTCTCCATTCCATGCTGAAATGACCCTGTGGGAATTCGTCATGGCGATTTGCAGTTGGTCTGGGTAATTTCCAGAAGACCATTGAACAGAAAGAAAAAGATCCTGCAATTGTTTTTTTATCAAAGTCCTTGGTTTTCAAATAATGTATTTCCATAAATAAATCCAATTTCCAGCGTATTGATAGAGCAAGTTTTCATCACGATCCATGACGAGACTTCCTGATAAGGGTCGAGGAGAAATCAAAGACTGTATTCTTCGATCTTCTTGTACAGGGTCGTGCGGTGAATTTTGAGAATGTCGGCGGCCTTGTTTTTGTTGCCTTCGACGGATTTCAGGACTTGGGAAATCAGGCGTTTTTCGGCATCGGCCAGGCTCATGGATTCGACTTGCAGGTCCAATTCGGGTTCGTCGGGAGAGGCCGCGCGGGCGGCGGGGATTTTCTCCACTTGCAGGCCGAGGGACTCCCGGTCGATCTCGTCGCCGGACGCCAGCAGCACGCCGCGCTCGATCACATTGCGCAGCTCGCGGATGTTGCCGGGCCAGCCATATTGCTGCATCGCCTGGCGGGCTTCCGCGGTCAGGCCTTTGATCTTCCGGCCCATCTGCCGCGCGAAGACGGATACGTAATGGGCGGCCAACACCTCGATGCTGCCCTTGTGGTCCCGCAGCGGTGGAATCACGACAGGAATGACGGACAGCCGGTAATAGAGATCCTCGCGAAACTTGCCTTCCTTGACCCGCTCCTTGAGGTCGCGGTTGGTGGCGGCAATGATCCGTATGTCGACCTTGGTGGTCTTCGCGCCGCCCAGACGCCGGAATTCCTTGTCTTCGATCACCTTCAACAGCTTGCCTTGCAGGTTGAGGTCCATGTCGCCGATTTCGTCGAGAAAGACGGAGCCGCCGTCGGCAATTTCCAACAGGCCGGGCTTCTTATTCTTGGCGTCCGTGAACGCGCCCTTTTCGTAGCCGAAAATTTCGCTTTCCATGAGCTGTTCGGGAATGGCCGAACAGTTGATATCGACAAAGGGCTTTTCCGCGCGCGGACTCATACGGTGCAGGGCCTTGGCCAGCATCCCCTTGCCCGTTCCGCTTTCGCCGAGAATCAGCACGGTGGTGTCCGGGGCTTGGGCAATGCGCTGGGCGGTCTCGAAAATCCGGCCAAGGGCGTCGGTGCCGATCATGTTGTCGAAGCGCCAAACATCTTCGTAGTTGTCCACCGTCAACCGGCTCAGCGTGGTGACTTGGCGGCTGAGATCCACCTTGCCGCCAACATTGCGGACGATCTTTTCGAGTTGTTCGTCCTCGAACGGTTTGGGGAGATAATCGTAGGCGCCGAGCTTGATGGCGGACACCGCGGTGCGCACGTCGGCAAAGGCGGTCATGATGACCAAGTCGAGCTGGGGCAGCGTTTTCTTCTGCTCGGTCAGAAAATCCAAGCCGTCGCCGTCGGGAAGGCGCATATCCAGAAAGACGAGGTCGTAGGAATTTTTTTCCAAATAGCCGCGAGCTTCATGCAAACATTCGCATGCCTGGACATGATGGCCCCACTTGCTCAGCCGATCGTACACGACCTTTCGCAAAAGCCGGTCGTCCTCCACCACAAGAATCTGCAATTCAGCCATGTTTTCTCTATTCCTTTGGACTCGTCGCCATCGCTTCCGTGCGGCTACGTAGCCGCCGGCGTAAGCCGGTGGTTGATTTCCGAACGGTCAATCGGCCAGCGCAAATCAAAGATTAACCCGCCGGCGGTCTGCCGTTCAGCTTTTAGTTGTCCTTTCAACCGTCCGGCCCAGCGACCCGCTATCCCCAATCCGATGCCCAGATGCCGGACTTTGGTTGTGTAGAACGGTTTGAAGCACTGAGCCAGCTCTTCCTCGCGAATTCCAGGTCCAGAATCTTGAAGCCGCAAGACGGCGTCCCCTCCGTCGACCAAGCCCTTTAGGCGTACGAGTTTGGCCGGCGCCGCCTCGGCGGCGTTGGTCAACAGCTCCATCGCCGCCGCCGAAAGCCAGGCCGGAGAGCTCAGGGCAACCGCCTGAAACTCCGCCGCAGCCTCCACCGCCAGCAAGGAGGTGGGAAACCGGTCGTGAAAGCGCACCGACAACTCCTGAAGCCAGTCGCCGGCCATCATGTCCGAGCCCGGCGGCAACTCGTCAAAGAGCAGGCTCATGCGGCTGGTCAGGTCGCTGAGCGCGTCGCATTCGTTGAGCACCAGCGGAAAATATTCCAATTCCTGGGGCGCCAGCCGCCCGGCCAGCTCCTGGGAAAGATAGGCCACCGTGCTCTTGATTCCCGAAGCCAGATTCCGCAGCCGATGACGAAGCACCCGGTTCATCCGGGTCAGATCCTCTTCGCTCATACCTTGTTGTTGTTGGCGCTCCTGCGGTTCCATAGGTCGGCAGTATGGGCAAGATTCAGCCGGCGAACAATCAAAAAGAACTACGGCGGATGGCCTCACGACGCGGACGCAGGTCGTATTAGGAAAAGACGGCGCTCAGCGTCCGCCTGCAGCGCTATGCGCAGCATTGCGGGCAGGGAGTGAGCGCCCTACCACAACAGCGACGCCCCTAAAAGATCAGCACTAACAAATCCACCGGCTTACGCCGGCGGCTACGCAGCAGACAGACATAGCCCACACTCCAACCTTGGACTCCTTGGACTTTGGACTCTTCTCCCCCCCTCACAGTTCATCCGGCAAGATAAGCGTCGGAGGCGGCTCGTCGGTCCGCTTTTTCATCTGTCCGGCGCACCAGAGGGTTTGAGCGGCGACGCCCATCATGATTTGCACGTCTTTAACGGTCAGCGGACCCCGGGAGAAAATCCGGCGGATGCCCAGCATCATGTGATCCGATTTTTCCTCCTCCATGAATCCGATTTCCTGCAGCGACACTCGCCATTTTCGGAACATCGCTTCGCGCATGGCCGAGGGCGCCTCGACGGATTTCTCCACCGGCGGCTCGAACACCCCGGCGGCCACATAAAGCTCGTAACAGAAAACCATGACGGCCTGGGACAGATTCAGGGAGGAGTACTGCGGGTTGGAGGGGATTCTTACAATCTGCGTGCACAGCGCCATGTCTTCGTTGCTCAATCCGTTGTCTTCCGTGCCAAAAACCAGGGCCACTTTGCAGGATTCCGCGGCCTGCAAAAGCCGGGGCGCCCATTCGCGGGGCGTCTTGCCATGCTCGCGGTAAAGCCCTTCGCGGCCTGTCGTGCCGGCCACCAGCCCGCAATCCGCCACCGCTTCCGCCAGCGTCGGAAATTCTTTGCGGTTATCCAGCACGGCTTCCGCGTGACAGGCCATCATGCGCGCTTCGGGATAGTTGATAGGGCCGCGCGGAGCCGCAATGGCGAGATCGGAGATGCCCATGTTCATCATCGCCCGGCAAACCGACCCGATATTCCCGGAGTAAATAGGACTGACGAGTACAACGCGTATATTATCCAAAGACATAATTCATTCATCCTTCACGAAAACAGCCGCCACGTTACAGAATCCCCCGGCTGTAGTTCAATAGGGAAAGACGATGAACAGCCGCCTTGTCGTAGATTTTCAGAATCCCCGAAGGCGGCCCGGCTTCTTTGCGAAGAAAACGAATGAACGAGGCCTTGAATGGCTTGCATCTTCAAGCGGTTAGCCCGCATTTCTCGCCAGGCGGCGAAAAATGCGGGCTTGGATTCGTCGTTCTACCTTCCTATCGCCGGATCACCAGATTCCCCCATAGGCGCCGATGTCGTTTCGCGTGCCATCTTCATCGTTGTATTCTTCGGAGGGATTTCCGGCGTCGATGCAGGGCGAGAGAGCGCGAAGCCGATAGTCGCCCGCCGCCGGATCGACAAACAGGGGATCCGCCGTCAGGTTGCCCGCGCCCTGCGTTGTGTTGTACGACCCATACCGGACATTGAAGCCGTCATTGTACTCCATGAAGACGGTGTTGGGATAAGCGGCGTATACGGCATAGTCGCCGCTATAGATAATGTTGTTAACCAACTGGATGGGCATCACGGAAAGCGCGTTCACGGCCGTCGGATAATTGTATCCGGTGGAATAGGGCGACGCGATGACGTTATTGACGATCGTCGCCAGGCTCCCGGGATTCGAGTTGTTGAGCTTGATCACGCCCCCGCGTTGCGCGTAGTCCGCACCGCTGCGCCTGAATACGTTGTGATCGATCGTCAAATCGAGGACTCCGCTGCCGGAGATATCGATGGCGCCGCTGTAATCGGCCAGATTCCCATCGAAGACATTCCCGCCAAACCACACCTCTCGCGCATCCATATTGCTGATGTAGAAGCCTCCACCCGAATTCCACGCGGTGCAGTTGATGAAGTGGTTGTCGATGACATCGAGCTGACAGTTTATAATGTAAGCCGCTCCGCCGTACTGCCCGCCATAGCAGTTTTCCACGACGTTGCCCTCCATGACGATGCTGGAATTGAAGCCGTAAAGGGCGCCGACACTGGACAGCGCATCCTGGCGGATATTCGTCACGATATTGTCGCGAAGGACGACGTTCGACGAATTGACCACAGAAATACCCTCTTCACCCCCCTGAATCGTAAAACTCAGGATCGTCACATTCGTACACCCCGTTACCCTGAACTTGAAATTCGTGGGATTCTCCACCCGGGTCTCGCCGCCTAAGCCGACCACGGCCAAGTTCGCCTTGGATGCAATCGTTATGGCCGGGTAGGTCCCCGCGCCAACGCTGATGACGGCGCCCTCGCCGGCCGCCGCCAAGGCCGCCTCCATGGAGCGATAAGGATGGGCCTGCGACCCATCCTCGCTGCCGCCGCTGCCGGCCGCGTCAACAAAACAGCTCGCCACGGCAATCGAAATCCTGGCGGACGGACTGTCCGCCCGGCCGTCGCTAACTTTAAACGTCAGGCTGTCCAGTCCCGCGTAGTTCGAAGCCGGCGTGTAGACCAGATTAGGCAACGCGCCGCTGAGCGTTCCATGCGAGGGACCCGAAATCACCGCATAAGAGAGGACATTTCCATCCGCATCGAACGCCGACAGCGCACAGGCCGCCGGGGTGTTGACCGCCGTATGAAGGACGTCATCGAACGCCACCGGAGCGCGATTGGACGTGACCGTTATGCTAACCGACGCCGGATTGCTGTATTCCTTTCCATCGTTGGCTCGGAACACGATGCTGTCCGGTCCGACATAGTTCGGATCGGACTGGTAAACCACCCTCAGATAAGGAGGGCGAGGCTCGACCGCCTCGTCGACGACGAGCGTGCCGTGGGCCGGATAAACGTCCACCTCATAGTCCAGGACCGTGCCGTCCCGATCCGAGGCGGTCAGGAATATCTCCCGGCTCAGACTGTTGGGAACGCTTACGCTCTGGCCGGCAGCGACCGGCGGATTATTTCCAAGGGGACCGCCGAAGGCGCCCATGTCATTGCGCGTTCCGTTGGCATCCGTGTATTGCGCGGCCGGAGATCCGCGGTCGATGCACGGGGACGCCGGCTGCAGACGATAATCGTCCGCCACATTCACGAACATCGGGTTGGTCGAAATGTTGCAGACCCCCGGCGTGAGGCCATAGAAGGAAAGACCGCAGATGTTATTGTAATCGACGACGGGCGCCAGGGCGCTTTCGTTGCACACCGCATAGCCGGACGCCGTCTGGAAGATGTTGTTGAGCACTTGGATCGATCCCACCGAACCCGATTTGATGCGCAGACACTTGCTCGCCGTGGAGATCGCCGGCACGTTCCGAATCACATTGTTGACGATCTCCGCACTGCCGCCCGCGCACAGATAAACGTCCACAGCGCCGCCGTCGCGCCAATCCGCGCCGCTGTCCACGATGATGTTGCGGTCAATTCGCAGATAGCCCGTCCCGACGAAGTCGATCGCGCCGCTGAAGTCCGCTTTGTTTCCGTAGAAGCGGTTGCCGCCGATTCGCACCACATGAGATCCCGCGGTATTGTCAATATAAAGACCGGCTGCCGAGTTCCATGCCGTGCAGTTGCTGACGACGTTTCCGACCATCCGCAGATCGCATCCGCGGAGGCAGCCGGCGCCATACCGCTGGCCCCCATAGTTGTTCTGGATCAGATTGCCGTCGATGTTGATGTCCGAGTTGTAGCCGTAGATTGTGCCGCCGTTGCCGCTATGGCTCTGTCGGATGTTCTCAAGGACATTGCTCAACAGGTTGATTCCCGACGAGGAACTCACTTGAACGCCCAACACGCCCCCTTGCAGTCGAAAACTCTGGAGCGTGATGTTCTCACAGGACGTAATGGAGAACTTGTAGTCGGAGCTCTGCTGCATGACCGCCATGGGTTGCCCGGAGCGCCACCCCTCGCCGCCGATCAGAAGGAGGTTTCTTTTCCCCACCATGCTGACGCGGCTTGTGTAGACCCCCGGCGTCACGGATATCGTGTGGCCGTCCATCGACGCGGATACGGCCTGCTCGATCGTTGCGTACGGATGAGCTGCACTGCCGTCTTCGATCCCGCTTGTATTGGCGGCATCCACATAAAGATCAATTTCGACACCCAGAGCATTCGGCGCGGCGCCCCCATCGCCAAGCCCATAATAACTCAACAGGATGGCCGCAAAAACCACCCGCCACAGATATCCTATCCCTCCACCGCTTTCCCTTCTGGCCGCTGAATTCATGACGATCTCCTTGTTTTATGGATTCGCTCTACGAATGGGGCGACGCTTCCCGTGTGGCGGATGCTGGGGTCAAGCCGAAGCAAAGAGCAGCTGGCAACGCCCGGCTGTCCTTATCGTTGGTTCCATGTTGCACTGTCTTCAACTTTTCCCCCGCCGCGCCCTACGCAATGCAATCGCCCTTGTTATTGCCGCCATGCGTCAGGCATGGCGAAATGGTTGCCTATTCGTCGACTGCCAAAGGATACTTCATTTTTTCCAGACTGACTAAATATTAGTTAATAGCGTCATGCTAATGCAAGCCTGAAAAAGCCGGTCTTATGCAGAGGCGCGCATCGCGATACGTCCGGCGAATCCGGCGCCATCCGCTCTAACCGAAAAACGCGGGCCGTCGCCTCCAAACCGGCGGAGTCTGGGTGCGATAGTATTCGTTCGCTTCGCGCACCAGAAGATGCAGCCTCCCGAGCAGGAGAACCGGATAAAAACAGATGACCGCCAGCATGGCGCCGAAGTTGAGCAAATGCCCGAAGGAGCGAACCAGCAGATTGTGATGCAGACCGGGCTCGGTCAACGACGACGCCCACTGCGCGACCGGCACGGCCGCCAGAGTCGCCGCCCCCAGGACCACAGCGAAAATAAACATATGAAAGACAAATCCGATCAACCCTGGAACACCGATCCATGAAGGAACCATGACTTCGGCCAACGCAAGCCAGAGCTTGTTGGAATTCAACCACGAGTCCCCCCGCCCCCACGAAGGAAACGGCTGCATCCAATCGGATTCGAAATCTGTAATCAGGAGCGCCTGGCAGCGCCCGCAACAAACCCGCGCCGGCCCAAACCGCCGAAACCCCCAAACGACCTTCCGCCCGCACTTCGAACACGTTATCCGCCGAATTTCATAAGTCGCCATATACCGCTTTCTCTTCTATCTCTCCGCGATCCAATTGCTTCCCAAAGCTTTTCGCCCTGCACTGTTTCAAAGAGCACTCCCTCTAAGTCTATTGTCTATGCCTGACCCCGAGCGGCACTGACCCCGTGCGGCTGGACCCCGTGCGGCTGTGACCCCGAGCGGCAGTGACCCCGAGCGGTCCTTGGTTAGGGATTCTCAGCTTTCTTCTTCATGTACTTCTGCATCGCGCCCGTTGCCCAATGCGCCTTGAATAGTTTGCCCGTATTATATCTACGGCCAAACCCATTTTCCCATAGAACAATGTGAAAACGTTTAAATCCGTGACCGGTGATTGTGTACACGTCATCGATGCTAGGGGCAACGCTGCCCAAGTGGGTATGAAGTATGCACTTCTCTCCGTCCTGGATCACAACGCTCATCGGACAGCCATCTTCTTCCGGCCCACCGTACCCTCGCCCATATCCCGGCCTCGCGACCAGTCTCCCCGCCCTGTTAATCAGCATCGCATACTCGACTTGCCATTTTTTGCCGCCACGAGTCCGGTGTTCCCGGCTGAGGCGCGCCATTTCATCGTAGATCTCCTGCCGCCTCCATCCAGTAAAGTCCACAGCTAAATCATAGTCGCTGCCAATCCGCCCATATTCTTTTACCTGGCCGATCACTCCAACACCACGCTCCTTCGTCCAAGGCGCTTGTATCAGTCGCCTCCATTCTTCCGGCAATGGCGTGAACCCACCCGACTTGGATTGGGCCCACTCGGGGCTTGTGCTGAATCCGCCCGACTTGGACTGAGCCCATTCGGGGCTAGGACTGAATCCGCCTGACTTGGACTGAGCCCACCCGGGGATTTGACTGAACCCACCCGACTTGAATTCCATCGGAAGAGGCTTGCAACCCTGCAACATACTGTTCAACTGCGCTCTGTCGAACTGGGAGCTTTCCGCTGTTGCGAATGTTCCCGCCGAATAAGAATCTCTAACCTGATAATCGCCCGCGAACAGCGACTGCATCCCCGACGGATCGTTGAACATGATGGGGTTATTAAGCGCGTAGCAGTAATCATCCCCCAACGGATCTAGCGTCAGGAATCGACCGAGTTCAGGATCGTAGAACCGCGCGCCGTAGTAGTAGAGGCCGGAGCTGTCTTTCTCCTGGCCGGTATAGGCGTATTTTGGTTCGGCGCCGGAGCCCGAAGAAACGTTCGTCTGGCCGTAGGGCAGGTATTCCATCCGGCGGATTTCGTTGCCTGCGGCGTCGGTTACCCGGGAGATGCTGTTCAAGTGATCGCTATGGTAATACGTCAGCGTTCCGCCCTTGTCTTGGGCTACCAGCTCGCCATCGGCATAGTAGTACTTGATGGCGGTCCCATTCTCTATTTCGTACAGCGGGCTGAAGTAGTAGGTGACGATCCCGCTCTCGGTTTTCTTCACGCGTCGGCCGCTGAAGTCATAGACATAGCTTCCGATGAAACTGGGACTCTCGATGTTGACGAGACGATCCTCGTGGTCGTACGTGTACGAGGTGGCCGTCGTGGCGGCGCACCGCCGTTTGGCCTCGTCGTCGTTCATGGCCTTGCGCCAGATGCACAACTCGTCAATCGTCCCTTTGAAGTAGTTGAAGTAGCCGTCGATCGCATCGCCCTTGCGTCCGAGCATCAGGTTCAAGCAATACGAGCGTCGGGACGTGAAGGCCAAGTCGCGAGCAGCGAGATTCCCATCCACGAATAGGCTGACATTCGTTCCGTCATACGTAGACAGGATATGATGCCAGCCGCCGGCAAGGTCCGCCGTATCCGCGAACAGATACATACTGCTGCCCCAGCTATCCATGAGCTGGCCGCTGCCCACGTTGTCGATGTAGCAAAGCGAGTTCATCCGGTTGAATCTCGGTTGGCCCCACATCACGACGTAGTGACTTCCAGCCGCCGACTCCGGCTTGATCCACGCCTCAACGGTGTACGGACAGTCTCCGTCGGGCAACGCCGAACAGATCGGGACATTCACGAAGTCGTCCACTCCGTCAAACCGCAGCCCGTTGCGCACGGCGCCCGGCGCCCAGGTCGCGCCGCTGATGGTCCCGTTATTGCCGTTGCCGCTGGAATCGGCAACCGTCGTACCGCTGCCTTCATCGAACTTCCAACGCGCGGCCAGGTCCGGCAGGTTCTTGTTGAGCTGCTGGTATTGGTAGAACACCTCTTCGGCCGAGAGGACGCCGCGCCAGACGGCCACTTCGTCGATCGCGCCCTTGAAGAACTCGTTCACGCCCAGACGCGTGGTCGTCCGGCCGATCTTCAGATTCGTTGACTGCGCGTTGTGGGTTGTACTAGGGATCTCATAGGCGATTGGGGCGCCATCGAGGTAGATCGTGTGCGTTCGCGTGACCCCGTCGAAGGTGACGGCCACATGATGCCAACGGCCGATCAGCGTTGAGGTTGGCACGTCCAGATCGTCCACACCCCATGTATCGATCAGCCCCCCCACGCTCAACTTCAGTCCGGTCGCCTTGCCCAGATTCGTAAAGTTCCCCCACCCCACGATCCCGCCCTCGTGCATCGTCTCCGGCTTGATCCAGGCGGTGATGGAGAAGGTCTCGTCGTTGGTGGGAATCCCCGTCATGGCGGCCATCGACACTACGTCGTTGATCCCGTCAAAGTACAACGCATTGCCCTGCTTGCCCTTCACCCAAGTCGCCCCCGAGATCGCGCCGTGATTGCCGTTGCCGCTGGCGTCATGGAGCGTCGTGCCGCTGCCTTCGTCGAAGGTCCAACGGGCGCCCAAGGCCGGCTGGTTGACCTCCGCCCAACTCCGGTACACTTCATCGGCGCTCAACGCCCGCCGCCAGATCGCCACCCCGTTTAGGGCCCCCTTGAAGTACTCGCTGACGCACGTACGTCCGATCGTGAACCCCTGCGGCATGACGGCATGCGCGACGGTGGGCGTATCCGAGCCGACCAACACGCCGTTGACATAGATCGACCGGGTCTTGCCGTCATAGGTAGCCGTCACGGTCCCCGGCGATACGGCCTCCGCCGTCAGATCGTTCCCCCACCAATAGTTCACTACGCCCGCATCCGTCAAACGCAGCGCATTCGCGCCATTGTTGGGGCCATAGACCCCCCAGCCGACAATGCCTCGGGCGCCCATTTCCATCGGTTGGATGCTGGCCCCGATCGTATAGGGCTGATTGCCCTCCGGTATCCCCGTCAGATTCGCCACCGACACGAAATCGTCCACGCCGTCCAACAGCAGAACCCCGCCGTCGATTGTGCCGCCGTTGACCGTCCCATGATTGCCGTTGCCGCTGGAATCATGCACGACTGTCCCGCCATTCTCATTGAAGGACCACAACGCCGCCAGTCCGCTGGGGTTGAGAATCGATTCGCTGTCGCGGGCCACTTCGCCTGGCGTCCGCGCGCCGCGCCAGACGCTCAGCTCGTCGATCGTTCCGTGGAAGTACGAGGTGAAGCAGTCCCGGCCCAGCACCAGGTTTTCGGCCGTTGCCGTATGTTGCCCCGGCGCATCCGCGCCTATGCATACGCCGTCCAAGTAAACCGACCGCGTCGTTCCGTCGTACACCGCGGCCACATGATGCCAGTTGCCCAGGAGCCCCGGCGCGCTGACCCACAGATCGTTGGCGAACCACGAATTCAACAACCCCCAATCCGTCAACCGCACGGAATTCATTTGCCCGGCCTGATCGAACCGCCCCCAGCCGATGATGCCGCGGGCGCCCATCGATTCCGGTTTGATCCAGGCTTCGATGGTGTAGGGCTCGTTGCCGGCCGGGATGCCCGCCGCATTGGCGACGGCGACAAAGTCGTCCACGCCATCGAAGCGAAGCGCGGAGCCCGGATGGCCTGCCGTCCAGGCGGCGCCGCCTTGAATCGTCCCATGATGCCCGTTGCCGCTGACATCGAGAACCGAGGCTCCGCTGCCTTCGTCGAATGTCCAGCGCGCAATCAGAGCCGAACTCGGCGGCGGGGGCGGCGGCGGGGCTCCGACGGACTGTTCCCGGCAGTTCATATTGCCGTTGGCGTCGTAGCCATAGACCCAATGGTCCGAGGTGCCGGCGACCGCATGCGGACGGGCCGGATCATACGTGTAGGTTATCAGGGCTCCGTCAGTCGTCTTGCTGCGGATGTTGTCCAGGGCGTCGTAAGAATAGGTCAGTTGTCCGCCGATATACGTGGAGCACGTCTGCGCCAGCAAGCGGTTCTGGGGGTCGTAGCTGTAGGCTTGGCTGTAGTTTACGTCAGGCGTGCTGGCGTTCAATTCCGAGATATTGCCAACCGCATCGTAGTTGTAGCTGTTGCCCCTGATCAACGTGTTGTTCTGCTGGCGCGTCTGGGCCGTCTTCAACCGGTAGTTGCCTTGAACAGCCGTGTAATATTCGTACACATCCTGGGCCTTATTCCCGAGTTTGTGCAGAACAATCTGGCCGAGCGCATTATAGGTGTTGGTCATCAAGTAGCGGGTCTTGTCCGCGGACGAGCCGACCGACTTGATGTATCCATTGCCGTCGTACGTATTGCTCACGACCGACCCGTCCGGATAGACCATCCGGGCGATACGATCCATCGAATCGTAGACGTAAGCGTTGGTCTTGGCGGCCGAGCCCTGGATGAATTTCACTTCGCTGACGATTCGGCCGCGTCCGTCGTACCGGAAGCTCGTGCTGCCGCTGGAATCGACGACCCTGGTCAACCGTCCCGTGCTGAACCCACTGGCGACTTCGCCTACGTAGCGATCGTAAACGTTGGAGATCGACGTGCCGTCCGGATACATCACCTTCATAAGCCGATCCAACGGCCCGTAGGTATAGTAGATGGTCTTGCCCTTCGGATCGGTGAGGCTGAGCATATTGCCGTTGGGATCGTAGGTATAGCTGGTGCTGCCGGAGTTTGGATCCACGGCGGAAATCAACCGTCCGAAAGCGTCGTACTGAGCGGAGTGGACGATCTGCGCGCCGTCGGCATCTTCGACGACCTTCAACACATTTCCCCGCGCGGTCTCGTACTGAAAGGCGTCCCGGCGGTAAACCGTGTCGAACGACTCGTCCGAATAGCTTTTCACTTCTTTGACCCGGCCCAAGCCGTCAAATTCCTCTGCGTAACCATACTCCTTTTCGTTCACATGCTCCGTCCTCAAGGGAAAAGAGTAGGTTCCCGAAAACGTCCCGTTCGGGTTGTACGAGAGCGACACGGCTCCACAGCCGGCAGCCAGGAAACTCTGATTGGTGAACTCGCCCCGGCGGCGGGGGCTGTAGGCCGCGCTGGAACTGAAATAGGGCGCGCTTTGCTCGCTCATTCGTTTATTGCCCGAATAGTAATCCCAGACATCCACCGTTCGCCACTTGACCGCGCCGTCCGTATCGACGCCTTGGGTCTTGGTCTGAATCGTCCGGCCCAGGCCGTCCCGATAAGTGTAACTGGCCAGGGTAGCCGAAGAGTTCGCATATTGGCGCTGCGTGACGACCGATGAACTGGGAAAAGCAAAGTCATTATAGGTCATTAGGACGGTCGGGAAAGAGGGCGAATCGCCATGAGCGATCACGTTGGTCGGACGTCCGAACACATCGTATCCCGTACGAGTCCAGACGCCATTGGCGTCTTTGACGCCGGTTGCGCGCATCAGGCCGTCGTATTCGTACGCTTCCGTGGTCCGGGTGGCATAGTAGTCCATGCCGCTTGCGTTGGTCCTGGCGACAGGGAAACTCCGATACCGGGTATCGAAGGAGGTCCAAATGCAATTGCCGTTGCCGTCCACTATCGTCGTCACATTGCCGTAGGCATCGTATCCGTATCTTGCCTTATAGATTCGCTGCCCGCTATATTCTTCATACACGGCTTTCAAATAGGGAGGCGTTGCAAGATAGCCGCTGTCCACCCAACCCAGATCTAGGTCCGGATAACAACTGTATCGATAGTATTCGGTCACGGTTCGGGTATAGTCGGCGCTCTGGCCGTCGGTCCCCTTCACCCGCTTATACTCGGGGGCAAAAGCCCAACTGGACGCGTTCACCAGGTTTCCGAATTCAACCCGCACCTTATCGGCAAGAACATCGTTTCCGCTCAGGGCGTCGACTTCGCCGAAGTTCTCGACAACCAAAGGCTGTCCGTAAATGGCGTAGTCATAGCAGGTCTTCAGTCGTTTATAGTCGGACCCGCTAGGTTGACGGCCTTGATCGGCGAGCATTTGCCCATCGATCAGGTAGGTGTCTTGCTGCACCAGCTTGGGCGCTTTAACATATACAGCCGGACCCGCCAGAGGCCTCGCGTTGGTGATCCCGTTGCCCCAGTGATTGGGGCGATGCTCAAAATCTTCATAGGTGTTATACACGTAGGAGTACATGTTGCCGTCGGCATCCCGCACAATCTGCTTCTGAACCAGCCCGGCCAACACATCGTCCTGACAGTAAAACGTCTCCGTCTTATTGCCCGCCGGATCGATCTGAACGACCCGGCCAAATCCACGATCTTCTTTCGTAGAGGCGCTAAAGGCTGGATCGCTAAACTGGTAAGACGTGGACTCGACGCCCCCGAGACCATCTTTGGCCGTCACGGCATTAACCACCCACCGGTTTAAAGGATAAACCACGCCCATCGTCCGATCGGCGGGTTTATAGCTGTATTCCACCGCTCCACCCAAGGAATTCGTGACGCGCTTCAACGCCATGTCGCTGGGCCACAAAGCTCGTCCCAGATAGACGCTCATGCCCCCGCCGTTCTGATGGACCAAATCGAGAACGCCATCCCCGTTCATATCCGCCATGTCAAAATAGACCCGATCGTCCCGGCCAATATTCGTTGTCGAGCGAATTTGTACGGACGATTTGCGCAGCGCATTCACCGGAGTAATGCCCCACGCCATTTCGGGAAGGAAGCCAGTTCCCGTATTGATGCGAGCCCTGATCGTACTGTTATCGGCCCAGACTTGGTCCGGCAAGCCATCGCCGTTTATGTCCAGGAACTCCCGCAGCGTGATATCCTCGTAATCCTGATTGGGCAGGCGCCCGTCGCGGAAATACTGATCCCTTTCATCCAAGGTCGCTTCGGTGCTTTCCGTGTGACTGAAGCCGCCTGGCGAACCGTTAACCCACTCGATTCTATCCGCAAAACCACGTCCCGTATTCAACGAAACCCAAGTCTTGCCAGCCTCACAAGCCACCTTGTCTTGCAAGCCATCTCCGTTGATATCCGCGATGGTCAGTTGGCCGTCGGCAACGAATACTCCATATCTTTTCGTTGCGACGAATGCACGGCCTCCCGAGCAAGACTCATATCCACCCGTTAGGCAGGTAGTGACTTTCTGGAATACAGTTTTTCTCAATGCCTTCTGAAACAATGGATCGCTTTGCCCACCAGCCCATACTTCCCAGTCTCTGAATCCGGTACGTGTGTTAAAACTAACATAGATCACCCCGTCGTTTGCATCGGCCACTTTGTCCGGCAAGCCATCGCCATTGATATCTAACATGTCAATATAGATTGTCCCGGGAACATCTCGGTAATCGCTCCATTGCGTCTGCCGTATGACATTCCAGCACATCATATTCCCCGGACCCCACCATTCCTCGGCCTGAAAACCGCTGGTCCCATTGTTCCGCCGTATATAGGCTGTGGTGTAGTCTTGGAAAATTTGATCAGGAAGCCCATCGCCATTCAAATCCATCATGTCTTGATGGGTTTTCGAATAGGCATAGCAATTTTTGTAATACGAAGCCGCAACTCCTGCAATATCACACCCGTTGCCTTCACGGCGTGTCGGGATTTGAAACCCCGTCATCTTGGATATCGTTTCGTTGTTGGACTTCTCCCGTGGCACATATTGCTTTCGCAACCAGGCCCGGGCGTTCTGCCATTCCTGATCGTTGGCTTCGAAACCAGCGCCGGTATTGCGTCTCACCCACATCCGCGCGCTGCTGTCACACCACACCTTGTCGGGCAAATGGTCTCCATTGATATCCATAAGGGCCGTCAGCCGGTTCATGCAGGGTTCCGTGTCCAAACCGGACCAGATGCGCTCTATGTAGGGGTCGCCTCCGGCATTCGGCCAATCACGTCCCGTAGCCTCATACCCGAGCGTCATTTCAGCCAGCGTAGGATATTCGAAGCGGGTCGACGGCAGTTGCTTGACCAAGTCGGCTCCATACGGGGTTATGGCTTTAACCAGCGACCGGCCCATCAGCGCGCTTTGTACCCAGTCGATTTTGAACGCCTCGACCGCCGATCCGCCGTTGCCGTTGGAATCGCACCCGATTCGCCGGGTCACCCAGGTCGCTCTTTTGTGATTTTTGACCGCGCACCCCGGCCGGTAATTCCAACCGCATTCACTGGCCGGCTTTTCTTCATACGTCAAAGTCGTCGAAGCAAACCCGTTGGCGGAGGCGGCGCCGATCTTGCCTGAAATAATCTTTGATAGATAAAAGCTCCCGGTCGCGGCATCCTCTTCATAAACATATTTAACCAGCGTTCCACGCAGTACATTTCGCGCTTCGCTGATCGCCCAGGCCCTGGGTTGCGTCGCCGCTTTGCCGATGCCTTCGATTCGCGAGTCCGCGGTGATCCCATATTTGGAAACCGTGCCGTCCTGCGCTTCGACCTGCCACCAGGAGTCGGCCCCACCCGCATTCTGCTGCCTGATGCGCAAATAATTTTCGCGGCTGGTGTGATAGAATCCCATATATACAGCCATTTCTTCCCCATCCAACATAAAGAGATCGTTGGCTGTATAAGTCGGAACGCCCCACTTTGAACTTCGTTCAATCACGCTTCCCCCGCCGATGGACCAACCTTGATCCGACGAGTAGACGGCCGTCACGTCTCCCATGGGAAATCGATACTCGACCGCGCCGGAGGCCCCGACGGAAGAACCCGCTCCTTGAGCCCCGGCTCCACAGGCGCCCAAAACGTACGTCGCCGTCGTCGCTTCCGTTACACGCTCCAGCAACAGGTCCTCCGCATATCCGGATGCAGCGACCATGCCCAACAGGACGGCCAACCGCCGCCGCAAGGCGCTGTTGATAATGTGATGCAATCGACGGCGGCCCGGCGCATATCGAACAAGACTTGTTTTACTTAGTTGCATAATATGTTCCTGTTTAATAATCCACTGTTTATGCGAGTCCGTGTTGATAAACCTTGTCTTTTTCTAAATCAAGAGAATAACGAAAGACTTATTGAAGCGGGAAAGGCCTGTCCAAGGCGAGAACCAGAGTCTTTCTATCCGTGCTAAATTCTTCTCAAGGCTGCTCGGAACTGGCTGGGGGATTGGCCGGTTTGTTTTTTGAACCAGGCGGAGAAATGATTTTGGTTAACAAAGCCGCATCGGGCGGAGATTTGTTTAATGCGAAGATTCGGGTTGCCGAGCAATTCGCAGGAATGCTGTTTTTTCGCTTCTGTCAGATGATTCTGCGGCGTCTGTCCCGTCACGGACTTGAACACGCGCGTAAAATGCGCAGGGCTCATGAGCGCTTCAAAAGCGATATCCCCGCGTCTTTGAAAAAAACCCGGCTGTTGGTGGATTCGCTCGACCAGACGGGCAACGATTTCCACGTGGCGGATTTTGGTGTCGGGCCGAAGCGGGGAGCAACCGGCAAACGCCGATTTTTCGTTATCGTTGATTCCGTACGACGTCATCTTCAGTCCTTGCTGTACCGCTATAGCGAAAACTTGCCGTCTTCTTTTGTATAACTAGTTTTTAGTTAATTAGGAAATGTTAGTCAATTTTCTTTTTTTCCAGAAACAATCACGCCTTGTAGGCTGGTTGATTTGATCCACCATCTTGGGAACCTATCGTTCGCCCAATAACGATCTCTGAGTTTTCGGAGGGTTCCGCTCTGTCGGAACCGTCTTCTTCCGGTCGCGACGGAGCGCGACCCTCCAAAGTATAAATCTTTATGCAGCTGCAACTCTTTACGGCGATCCTCTTGGCCCAGCTCTGCATGAAGGAGGATTTGCGTATAAAAGACCGTGCGTAAGCCGGCAGCTCCTTTCCAGCGCCAGCCGTTGAGGAGGGGCCGCGTCAAGATGCGCCCGACGCGACTCGCTTCTTTACGGAGTTCTTACGACCTTCTAGTATACCGCTCATAAAAATGAGGAAGAATCAGCGCTTATCAGGATTCGATGGATGGCCGGGATGATTACATTGCTTTGCATCTTCATAGTTTGCTCGCTGGCCGTATGGGTCATCGTCGGCATTCGGATGCATTTTATCGAGGGGACGTTTCCTCCGCTCAGCGCCGAAAGCCGGATGGAAGAGCCGTACCAGGGCTGGCCGTTCGTATCGGTGTTGGTGCCGGGCCGAAACGAGGAGCGGGACGTTGAGGCCTGTCTGGCCTCCCTGGCGGCGCAGGATTATCCGGCCTATGAATTGATTTTCATCGACGACGAATCGACGGACCGGACGCTGGAGCTGGCCCGCCGCACGCTGGAACCGCATCCGTTTGCGCGCACGATCGCCGGCCGGCCCCGGCCGACGGGGACGTGGGTGGGCAAAAGCTGGGCGCTGGTGCAGGGCGTGGAAGAGGCCAAAGGCGACTGGCTGCTGTTTATCGATTCCGATGTGGTGCATCATCCGCTGGCCATGCGCAAGGCGATGTCCATGGCGATTCAAATGCATGTGGACGCCCTGAGCATCATGCCGGCGATCGAATGCGTATCCTTTTGGGAAAAAATCATCATGCCGCTGTTTGCCCTCCTGAGCACCTTGGTGGAGCCGATGGACCGGGCGAATCATCCGGACAAACGCGGCAGCCGGCTTTCCGGGGCGTTTATCCTGATCAAGCGAAAGGTGTACGAAGCCGCCGGCGGCCACCGCGCGATTTCGGACCAGATCCTGGAGGACATGGCCC
The DNA here is from genome assembly GCA_001804865.1 of Lentisphaerae bacterium GWF2_57_35. Taxonomy (GTDB): domain Bacteria; phylum Verrucomicrobiota; class Kiritimatiellia; order CAIQIC01; family GWF2-57-35; genus GWF2-57-35. The sequence goes on along the minus strand of MHBK01000001.1, from coordinate 110,227 downwards.
TGGCCCGCAACCTGAAGAAACAGGAACGCAATATCTGGCTGACCTACACGACCGATCTGGCGCGCACGCGCATGTACGATACCTTTCACGACCTGTGGCTCGGGCTCAACCGGCTGAGCTTTCCCATGATGAAATATTCCCTTCTTTTCCTGGGCGCGGCCTGGCTTGCGGCGCTGGTGGGGGCCTTGACGCCGTGGCTGGCGATCGGGGCGGGTCTGGCGATACGGGCTCAATATCCCGTCCTGGGTTTGATTTTCCTGCTGTCCGGCACGGCGATTTGCGCGGCCATTCCGCTCGTCCTGACCAAACTTTTCCGGGTGCTGAAAGTTTCCCGCGGCTACGCCTGGCTGCTGCCGATGGCGGCCCTCGTGTACTGCCTGGCCGGCACGTCCTCCGCCCTCCGCCATTACACGGGCAAGGGATTGGGCTGGAAGCAGCGGACGTATTCGTGACCACCGGCTCTAGAAACCCCGGCGCAGCGAAACCGCAACCCAAAAAAGACGAAGAATTCTGTGTTTTCCATCTTCTTAACATTCCTTTGTGGAATCTAGGCTCGACAATGACGGGCATCCGTTATACGTAGTCTCATCCTTTTTGACTGGAGGCGCATTATGGACGAACTGCTTAGTATTTTGAAAAAGAACGCGTTGGAAAAACCCGAGGACATCGCTCGGATGCTGAACCTGTCGATTGACGACGTAAAGGCCCGCATTGCGGAATACGAGAAACAAGGCGTAATCCGCGGTTATCAGGCGGTGGTGGACGAAGATCAACTGGAATTGAACCGGGTGACGGCGGTGATCGAGGTGAAGGTGACGCCGGAACGCGAAGGCGGATTCAACCGGGTGGCCTCCCGCATCAGCCGTTTCTCGGAGGTGCAGTCGGTGTATCTCATGTCCGGGGCTTACGATTTGCTTTTGTTCGTGGCCGGCAACAACCTGAAGGATGTGGCCCTTTTCGTCAGCGAGAAGCTGGCGACCATTCAAGGGGTCATCTCCACCTCGACTCATTTCATGCTCAAGACTTACAAGCAACACGGCGTATTGATGGAAACCAGCCATGAAGACGAACGACTCCAAATCACACCTTAATCGCATTGCCCGGCATATCGTGGATATTCCGCGTTCCGGCATCCGCGATTTTTTCGACATTGTCAGCACCAAGAAGGACATCATCAGCCTGGGCATTGGCGAGCCGGATTTCGACACGCCCTGGCACGTACGCGAGTCGACGATGTTCTCGCTCGAGAAGGGCGCGACGCACTACACCTCCAACCGCGGCCTGCTGGAACTGCGGGAAGCGATTGCGGCGTACGTGAAAAAGACGTTCAAGGTCGCCTATGACGCCGAATCGGAGATTCTGATCACGGTGGGCGTGAGCGAGGCGTTGGACCTGGCGCTGCGGGCGCTGGTCAATCCCGGCGACGAGGTGCTCTACCACGAACCCTGCTACGTGTCTTACCGGCCTTCGATCGTTTTTGCGCACGGCGTCCCGGTGGCGGTCAACACGAAGCCGGAAAACGGCTTCCGCCTGACCCGGGAGCTGCTGGAAGGCAAAATCACGCCGCGCACTCGGGTGTTGATGCTGAATTTCCCGAACAATCCGACCGGCGCCATTGTGACCCGCGAGGACCTGGAAGGCATTGCGCAACTGGCGGAAGAACACGACCTGATTGTCATCAGCGACGAAATTTATGCGGAGCTGACCTACGATCAGGAGCACGTGAGCATTGCGTCGATTCCCGGCATGCGCGACCGGACGATTTTCATGCACGGCTTTTCGAAGGCCTGGGCGATGACCGGCTTCCGGATGGGCTATTCCTGTGCGCCGGCCGAACTCTCGGAAGCGATGATGAAGATTCATCAATACACCATGCTGTGCGCTTCCACCATCAGCCAGAAAGCTTCCATCGAAGCGCTAACCAAGCCGGAATTCGACATTGGCGAGATGGTGTCCGAGTATCGTCGGCGCCGGAATTTCGTTTATCAGTCGCTGGTCGACATCGGCCTGCCCTGCGCCAAACCGCTGGGCGCGTTCTACGCCTTTCCCAAGATCGAGCACCTGGGCCTTTCGTCGAAGGATTTCGCGCTGAGGCTGCTCAACGAGGAAAATGTCGCCGCCGTGCCCGGCTCGGCTTTCGGCGAATGCGGCGAAGGCTTCCTGCGCTGCGCCTATGCCACGAGCATGGACAATCTGAAAGAAGCCATGATCCGCATGAAGAAATTTGTGGAGCGGATCCGATAAGGAAGTCCAAGGTCCAAGAGGAAGTCCAAGGTCCAAAGAGTCCAAAGTCAAAAACGAAGAGCAATAAAGAAGTCCAAGGTCCAAAGTCCAAGAAGTCCAAAGTCAAAAACGAAGAGCAATCGATTTCTGACTTTGGACACTTTGGACCTTGGACTTTGGACTTCTTGGACTTTGGACTTTGGACTTTGGACTCTTTGTCCTATTCCGCCGTCTTCTCCGCTTTCGCGTCTTGCAGGATGCTGACGATGCGGTCGATGGCGGATTGGATCACCGTCATTTCGCCGGCGACGCGGTCGAAACGGGCCATGTTTTCGATGCGGAGTTTCTCCAGATAGGCCCGGCGGTCGCGGATTTCTTCCAAGCTCTCCACTAACCGTTCGATTTTGGCCTGGGAGGCCGCCGCGGAAACCGTCAAAGAGTGAATCTGGGCCAAAGCTCCTTCGAGGGACGGAGCGGGTCCGGAAGAAATCGCGACGATATTGGATTCTTCGGGGATGGGCACCTGAACGCTGTTGTTGCAGTCGGGGCAAACGATCGCCATACCAGCGCCTCGCGCATCGATTTCGAGACTTTTCCCGCAATGAGGGCAGTCAAAAACGATATCGGCCTCTTCTTCCAAGGGTTCCTGATTATCCTCTGACACAACGACCTCCGGGGTTGAATTACTTCCAAAGGCAATCTTCAAACATCGTAATATTAGTTCAAGGGAACGGGCTCGTCGACATTATCTTCGCCCTTTGTCGCCGGGGCATCCGGCACGGTAACGGCAGGTTCCGGCGTCACAAGGGCCGGCATGGCGGCTTCCGGCGGCTCATGGGCCGGCGTCACTTCGGTCACGGTCACCGTGCCGTAGCTGGGAATATCCACGTCGTCGATGATCCGGGGCATCGGCGTTTTGGCCCCCTGAAGGGCTTCGGAGCGCATTTTCTCTTCCCGGACCTTGCGCAATTCTTCCTCGGCGGCCGCGGCGTCTTTTTGGCGTTTCTTCTCGGCGGCGGAGAGATCGGCGAGCGGACTGTCGGACCAGCCCCGCTGCCAATTTTCCTTCGAGGTCATCGAATTGCGGTGCAGGCGCTCGGTTTCCTGTCGCGCCTCGTCGGGCGTCATCAATACATAGGGCGTGATCAACACGAGCAACTCGGTACGGGTTTTTTGGCGGTCGTCGGACCGGAAAAGCGCGCCGATGATGGGAATATCGCCCAGAATGGGGACCTTGGAGCGGGATTGCTTGTGATCGGATTGCACGAGGCCGCCGAGGACGACGGTCGAGCGGCTGGGCACGGCAATGGAGGCTTGCAGCTCGCGCTTGAAGATGCGGGGCACGCTGTTGTTGTCGATCTGGACTTCCTCGCCCGGGGTGTCGGCCGTCTGGGTGATGTCGAGCACGACGTAGCGGGCCGGATTGATGCGGGGCTTGACCTTCAGCTTGATGCCGATGTCGCGATATTCGTAGCTCGACCGGATTTGTCCGCCTTCGGTGGTGGCGGTTTGGGTCACCACCGGGCGCTGTTCGCTGCTGTTGATGGTCGCTTCGGTGTTGTCGGTGGTCATAATGACCGGGGTGGAAAGCACGCGCGCATCGCCGGAGTTGGCCGCCATGCGGATCACGGCATCGATGTTCAGGTCATAGAGCGAGAGGAAGTAGCCGAGTCCGCCGGACAAATCCATCGAGCGGTCTATCGTGGAGCCGTCGCGGAACGTCTTGGTGTTGGCGCTCCAGGCGCCGCCGTAGGCCATCAGCGGATCGCGAACTGCCACGCCGCCGTTCGGGCCCTTGGTGGTTTTGTTGTACATCACCATCGAGCGTTGGAGCCAGTCGACGCCGTATTGCACGCCGCGGCTCAAGTTGACTTCCAGGATCACCGCTTCGATCAGCACCTGGGCCAGCATGATGTCGAGCTTGTCGATCACGTCCTCCAAGGCGGCGATATCGCCCTTGGGCCCCATCAGGAGCAGGGAGTTGGTGCGCTTGTCGGCCAGTATCCGGGTGTTGGCGGAGAGCTGCCCGATCTTGGCGGCTTGTTCGGCCCCGACGGCTTGCGCGACGCGGTTTTCCGCGGCGGCGCGCTGGCGGACAAAGTCTTCCAGGGCGCGGGCGCCGGCGGGCTGACCTTCGGCCGGAGCGCCATCGGCGGCGCGGGCCGCGGCCGCCGGCGTCTCGGCTTTGGCCACGCCGATGAATTCGTTCAGAATGCCGGCCACCTGTTCGGCATCGGCATATTCCATGGCCACGACCCGCACAATAACTTCCGGATCGACCGGCCGATCCAGGGCATCCACGATCTTGTTGAAGAAAATAAAATTCGACGGGCGGGAAATGACGATCAGGATGTTCATCCGGTCGTCGGCGATGATCTTCACCTTGCCCTGGATGATGCCCTTTTCGGCCATGGCGGCTTCGACGGCGGCCTCCGCAGTTTCCACGGCGACCGGCACACGGCCGCGAATCACGCCCGCGGGCGTCGGAGGCGTCGGCATGGCGGGGGCGCCGGTAGCCACGCGGGGCTTATCTTCCTTGGCCTGCGAGTCGGAAATCAGTTCGTTCAGGCGGCCGGCGATCTTGGCGGCTTCGGCGTATTTCAGTTCATAAATGCGCGTTTCGACCTTCAATTCGGTGGGCTGGTCGATGAGCTCCAGGATTTCCATGATCCGTTGCAGGTTGGACGCCGTATCGGTAATCAGCAGGCTGTTGATGCGCTCGAAAGGCTGGATTTTGCCGTATCCGTGCAGCAAACCCTGAATCACGGTCTGGGCGTCGGCCAATTCGATGTACTTCAAGGCCACGACCTGGCTGATCAGCGAATCGTCGCTGGCAAAGCCTTTTTCGGGAAGTTCCTTCGAAATGGACAGGCCTTCCTGGCGGGCGGCGGTCGGCTGGACGACCTTGAAGAATTTTTTACCCATCGGCACGAGGGTGACGTTGTTCATGGCCAGCACGGCGGTGATGGCTTCGAGGGCTTCGTCGCGGGTCAATTTGGTCTGGCCGCGCAAGGTGATGGTGGCATTGATGCCTGGCGACTTGATCATCGTGCGCCCGGTGAGATCGGAATAAAACTGCAGGATCTGATCGAGCGGGGCGTCGACGTATTTCAGGGAATAGAGATCCTGGCCTGAGCGTTCCATGGAGGCGCCTTCGGAGCGTGTCGCGCCAGGCGCGGCGGCCGGCCGCGCCGGTTCGGGGGGCGTGAAACCGGGAGGGGGCGGCAATTGAGCAAACGACGGCACGCCGCTGCCGATAAAAGAAACGATCAGCCACCCGGAGATCCCTCGGGCCATGTTATGGATCAATATTTTCCGCATACCGTTCACCCGCTGCTCCGCTGCGCTTTTTTCACGGCCCCGGCCTGTCGTACAGGCGGGAAGACCGGTTCCCCATCGTTCAAAAAGCGCCGCAAGAAATTTAGAAATCGGTTATCTTATGGGGACTCCACCTTTAACGTATTTGCACCCGCCGATTCCCGGCTGTAGGCGCAATCTACCGTGAAATTGCCCTTCAACCGGCCCGGCCCGCCCTGGCCGGGGGTAATCGTCAACTGTCGAATGTCCAACATAGCACCCTGCACCTGCAAAGCATAGAGAAAATGAACCAAGGCATCCAGTTCGCCTTCCCAACTGCAGTTGATGGCCACTTCGTAGAGATCGCCGACGCTTTTTTCCTTGTCCGGCTCGCGGCGCAACAGGGTCAGATTGTGGCTTTGGGCCGTGCGCTCGAGGGTTTTGAGCAGTTCGGCGGTGACATCCTGGCCGACGGGATAGCGGGGCAGTTGCTGGCGGATGGCGTCGAGGCTTTTATCCACGACGCCCTGCCGGTTGGCCCAAACCTCCGCCTCCTGAAGGCGGACGTTCAAAGCCTGCCGGGCGGTGGAGAATTCGTCCCATTCCTTCAGCTTCGCTTCGCCCAGCCAATAGGTGCCGGCCAGCAGGACCGCCACCAGGGTGGCCCAGCCCAGATAGATTTCGCGGTTTGACACCTTCACGGCTGTCCTCCCGGCAGGCCGAGCGTCACGCCAAATTGGGCGCGGCTCTGGTTGCCCTGCATTCTGGTGGTCACGCCTTCCGGTTTGACTTGCGTAAAGAATTTACCTTGTTCCAAGGCCTGGAAAAAGTCGTAGATCGGTTCGGCGCTGTTGCTTTCGCCGCGCAGATTCACGGAGGCGCCTTTTTTGTAGATGTAGGAGGTCAAATCCACGCCGTTGGGCAGCACCAGGGTGATCTGTAAAAGGCACTCCAAGGACGAATGGGTACGGTCCGCATATTGCTCGAACGACTTCACCTTGCCCTGAAGGCGGCGAACTTCGCGGGCCGGCTCCTCGATCTGCTCGACTTGCGTCTTGAGCGCCACCAACTGGTTGCGCTGGATATTCAACGCCAGCAGAAACCCGGCGATGCCGATCAGCCAGACGCTCATAAAGATCGCGGTGGCCACGACGAGCCCCTTCCGGGTTTTACGCGCCTGCTCTTTTCGATGCCATTCGGGCGGCGACAAATCCAGGGGACGCTCCCCGCGCGAGGCCGCGCGGCGGGCCAACCCTTCGCTCAACGGCGGCAAATCGTCCAGGCGCTGAAGGCTGGCTTCCAAGCCGAATTCGCGTTTCAATTCGGCGGCCAGCATTTCGGCGGCGGCGTGGCCGTTCCAATGCCATACGCTCAGCAACAGGCCGTCCTCGCCGCCCCACTCTGCCTCCAGCGAAGTCAGGTTATAGCCGATTTCCTCCACCATGTCGGCCATCGTCGCCGCATCGTCGCCGCAACGGCCCAAGGACCGAAACATCACGGGAACGCCATCCTGGCTGACCAGCAATTCGGTTTCCATCCGGTCCAGCAGCACAAAGACCCGGCGGCCTTTTTCGGGTACGCGGCCGGCCTCGTTGAGCAGATACCACCAACCCAGGATCTCGACATCGATGCCATGCGGCAGATACGCCGCCTTGAGAAAACGTTCGCCGAGGTCGTCCACCACCGAGCGCTGCACCGCGGCAATCAGGACCAGCGCGGAGGCAGCCCTCTTCTGAATCACCTCGTGCGAAACCGACATATGTTCGATGGGAAACGGCGAAAACTTGTCGACCTGCAAATCGACCATGCTTTTCATTTCGTCCGGATCGATCGTCGGCAAATCCACCACGCGCAAGAGGACCTTCTCGGAGGGAAGGGACAGGGACAGCAAGCCCCGGAGCCGGCCATGAAGCTTTTTCAGGGCGGCAATCGATTCAGGAACCGCTTCTTCGGACGCCTTTTCGGCAGATGCAAGCGTCTCTTGCTCATGGATTAATACGTCAAGGCGGCCCTTGGATGGGCGTAACGTCGTCCAATCCAGGCGTCCCTCGCGAAAAACCGCCCCTGTTATTAATTGTTGTGCCATAAAGCTAAATACAGACTAATGACGAAAAACCCTTCCAGAATCAATGATAAATGCATGATCTTGTTGGGGACGGCCTTTTCCTGCCGGATTGCGCCCTGCCCGCGTATACGTTAGACTGATTAATTAATGAAACAACTCTTCATATGGGCTTTTTGCTTCGCCGTACTGGCGCTGCCGGCAAGTTGCCGGTCTCCATCCGGAAAAAAGGACTCCGCGCTGTCAGCCATTCGTACCGTCGTCCTGTGCGAAGACTATCTCGCGCCAACCAATTTCAACCTCAAATCGGTATCGTCAAGAAAGGACTCCGGCACGGAAGTAGCCGATATCTTTCAGAAAGTAACCAAGCCGCTCCAGCGGGATTCGTCGCTTTGGAACCGGAATGCGGACATCGGAGAAAAGGTCCGGCCGGAGGAAACCCTGGCGGCGGTTTTAAGCAACGAGTTGCCCCGCGCGCTGTCCAGCGCCGGGGGGCCGCGATGGACGCTGATTTCCCAAGGCCAACCGGCCGATGCCGAACTTCTGGTTTATGTCTCCGAGCTGGGCTTCCAAGACGACGGCTACAACTCTCTTTTTCACACCGTGATCCCGCGCGTCAAGTTCAACGCCGTGCTGGCCAAAAATCCGCCGGCCGCCTACACAACTTACCGATCGGCCAGCTCTCTTCAGCGCTACATTAAATATCGGGAAACCAACTCGGTGTTATGGCAGACCAATTTCATTGTAGCGCGCTCCTCGCGCCTGATCTTTCTGCCCGGATCGAGCCGCGACGCCTACATTCGAAATCCCGAGCGCCTGAAGAACAGCCTCGAAGCCATTGGCCGCGAGGCCGCCCAGCGGATGGCCGGAGAATTAGATGACGTTTTAAAACAAAACCCGGACAACCGTTAACATGATGCGCCGCTTGTTAAAACGAAATACCCCGACCGCCGCGCTGCTGCTGTTGGCGATCGTCCTGACCGGGTGCTCCACCACCCGAAACACCCACCTTTATCCGGGGCCGGCCCGACCGCCCCAGGAAATCGCCCGGATTGCCTGCGAATCGGGCGGCGAGCCCTTCACGGTCATCACCGCGGTGGACGGCCGGCCCATAAGATCCCGTTTCCTCGCCGGCCAACCCGTGCTCTGCGTATTGCCGGGCGCCCATCGGCTTGCCTTTTACTGGAAATGCTACGATACCGTACACGCCAACAATCTGTCCTTCCGCGACGCGGACGGACAGCTCTCGTTCGTCGCACAAGCGGGAAACCTTTACACCCTGCGCTCACGGGATGCCGGCGAAAGAGTCCACTTCTGGATCGAGGATCAAAAAGGCCGCGACGTCAGCCTCCGGGAGGATCTGCTGGACGCAAAGCCCAATTAAGGGCCTTTTTTTCGGTCGGATGGCGTTCTGATTCCTGCTCATACTCGTAATCCTAATCTCTGTTTTTATCGTGTACGGGAACAGAAGGTGGCCAGGAATGATGTGCCGATCGAAAAAGAGGGCAGCCCCACGGATAAGAAATTCCGACTCGTTTGGATGCCGGACGCTCTTGGAGAATTTGGGCATAAAAGACAGGCGGACGACCTCATCATCTCTTCCCGCCAGAAGACGGGTTACCGATCGCCGTCCGCAAGCCGTATTCAACCGCTGTATAAACCCTGTCTCTTATACACAAAGTCCAGACACCGGACTGTTACAAGAAAAGAGCGTCACCCAACTCAACCGCAACCAAGGAACACAACGAAGAATTTCAACGCAAAGGCCGCAAAGCCAAGCCGCACCAGAGGTCGCAAAGGAGAGGAGGGGCTCTCTTTTTCGTGTCATTCCGCGTGTTTCGCGGGCCTATTCTTCTTTCTGCAACAAAGAGGTGTGCCCGCGGAATGACGCGAAAAATTCTCTCTAAACCCTCTCTTATCCGTGGGACCGCTTTGCCATCCGTGGGGTAACTCTTCTCAGGGGAAAAGGATCGCCGCAAAGAGTTGCAGCGACAAGAAGGTTTGCATTTTGGAGGGTCGCGCTCCGTCGCGACCGAAAGAGGAAGGTTCCGACCGAGCGGAACCCTCAATTTTTTTTAGATTTATGTATAAAAGACAGGTATAAACCTCCGGCTCATGGAACAGCTTCTCCCGTCCGTTCCCGTGCACCGTAATGTGATGCTTCGCCTCTTCAAACGGCATGATCACACTTTGCGAAGTGTGATCATGGCGGTCAGGGCATTTCAAATCGATATCCGATTTCGCGGACGGTCTTGATAAATACGGGATAGGCGGCTGAACGCTCGATTTTTCCCCGCAGAGTGTTGATGCAACGGTCGACGCTGCGCGAAGTGACAAAGACATCGTGGCCCCAGACCGCATTCAGTATCCGTTCGCGCGTCAGCGCCTTCCCAGCTTGCTCGGTCAGAAAAGCGAGCAACTCGAATTCCTTGGGCGTCAGTTCGATTTCAACGTTTTTTCGCCGTAGTTTTCGGGAGTCCAGGTCGAGTTCGAAATCGCCGAATCGCCGGATCGCCGATTTCGTCGTCCCTCGGCGCCGTAAAAATGCGTGGGAGCGGGCCAACAGTTCCTTGATGCTGAACGGCTTCGTGACATAGTCGTCGGCGCCGAGATTAAGACCCAAGACGATGTCCGACTCCTGGCTCTTGGCCGTCAGCATGATGATGGGCATTTCCTGGCCGTTGTCCCGGAGTGCGCGACAAATCTCGTAGCCGTTCACCTTGGGCAGCATGAGATCGAGCAGAATCAGATCGGGACGGATACGAAGGGCGTCGTTCAACCCCTTTTCACCGTCGGCGGCGGCATGTACAATATAGCCGACGCTCTCAAAATTATCCTTTACGCCCCGCAACAGGGCAGGATCGTCTTCGATGATCAATACGGTTTCACCGGCCATGCGTTCACCTATTCTTTTCAGCTGCCCCCGGTTCGCGCCGAGGGAATTTTTACCGTAAACACGCTGCCCCGTCCGAGCTGGCACTTGACCTCCATGGAGCCGCCATGCGCCTCAACGATGAATTTCACGATGCTCAAACCCAGCCCGCATCCCCCTACCCGCCGGGAAAGGCTTTGATCGACCTGATAAAACCGATCGAACACCCGCTTTGAATCCCGGAGACTCAACCCCACCCCATGATCTTCCACTTCGAAAAGCACCGATCCGTTTTCTTCGCGACATCGAACCGTCACACGCTTGTCGGCTTCGGAATATTTATACGCATTGTCCAACAGGTTGATCAGCACGGTCGTCAACGCGTCGCGATCGCCGATAATCGAAGCCTTGCCCGGTTGCATTTCCGTCTTCAACTGAAAGCCGCCCGAATTGAAGCGCTCCTGCACGGCATCGATCGCCGTCTGCACGATGGTCTCCGGTTGCACTTCAGCCCGCGCGAAGGCCCGCTTGTTGCGCTCCATCCGGGAAAATGTCAGGAAGTTATCGATCAAGCGGCTAAGCCGTTCGTTTTCCTTCGAAATCAACCGCAGATATTCCATCGATTGCCGCGCATCGTGCGGGCGGCCATCCAACAAGGTGTCCACCAGCACCCGCATGGAGGTCAGCGGCGTCTTCAGTTCGTGCGAAACCGTCGCGACAAAATCGTTTTTCAACCGATTCAGCCGCACCTGCCGGATGAAATACCGGGCCAGCAAAAAGACCAAGAAAGCCATGAGGGCCACAACCAGCGCCGCCGTCCAAAGATAAACCGCCACTCTTTTTTCTGCGGCCATTGCAAACGGATTCGGTTCGTCCAGGTACAATCGCAATTCCCAACCGGGCATCGTATGGCCAAACAGCCGCACAAGAAATGGATCCTTCCCCGGCTGAAGGGTTGCCAACTCTAAAGTTACAGAGGCTCCGGGCAGACGAGCGGTTTCGAGCAAGGGGTTCATTCGCCGTAACACCCCTTCCGTTGTAAACAAGCCCAGCACTTGGCGACTTGAAGAGGCTAGCTGCCACAATTCATTGGAAGCGACCGACCGAAGGAAAGCATTTTCAGGCAATGTCCATTCGCTGTTTAACCGCAACGCGATCTCTTCCGCCTGCAGGGTTGGGAATTCGCGAGAAGGATCTAACGCGTTTAGCCGCTGCATCAGCAACAACCTTTGGGATGACCGCATGGGCAACCGATAATCCGAGGCGATACGCTGCAAACGATCGATATTCTGCCGGTAAGCGGGAGTCGTGCGATCGCCGACCTTTTCCAAAACCCACAGCCCGAGATAAGGAAGATTCAAGCGCCGGCGAATCGATGCCTGTTTTTTCCACGCGGGTTCATCCAGAGTCTCTGCAAGAAATCGCAGAGCGCTCGCTTCATCTCCCCGCGCCATAAGCGCACGAATATTGATTTCTTGAGCGGATTGGTTGGACGCGGAAGCGAAGTCATCTTCCACGAAAGAACAAAAGGCCGGATAGGCCAGCTGGCCTTTCTCATCGAATAGGATGGCGCTATCGACCAACCGATGGACTGCCAAAGCCTCGAACCGGCCGGCCGGCGGCAAGTCGTCATAGGAATCCAACCGTTGGCTCTGGGTCTTCCAATAAGACTCGATGGAATTTTGAACGGCCGTGAGTTCGGCCTGATAGAGATCCGACCATTTCTGCCGCACCGCCATGCGTTCGTTTTGCGCCGCCTCCGCCATGAACCACAGGACACAAAGGGCCGGAATCAATGCCGTCGCCAAAAGAAGCGACAACAACAACCCAAGTTCGCGGCTCTGGCCTGTGGTTCTGGAGGAATTCCACATGAGGTTTAGCGCGGCTCCGAGATGTTCTTATTCGCGAGAGAATCCGACAAAGCCTTGAGGGCCGTTCGTGCGTTGCCGGCTACCAGAGGATCCGAATCGGTGGACGCCTTTTCAAGTACAGGGCGAGCGGATTCCATTCCGAGGGCGCCGAGCGCATAGGCGGCGCATCGCCGCGCATAACCGCTGGCATCCTTCGTCGCCATGGCCGCCAGCAGATCGAAGCTGGAGCCCGCCTGATGCGCTCCTAACGCGAGAGCGGCCATGCCCCGGGTCAGATCCTCCGAATGTCCGCACAGGTCCTGCAGTTTGGCGAGCACGGGCTCGATATGGGAGAAGCCGCCTTGCCAGACCATAAAGATTGCCGACCGACGAATCGTCGCTTGATCAGAACTTAGAAACGGGGCCAGGGCTTTCAACGTGTTCTCTTCGTCCGGTCCTTTCAGAGTTTCCAGGGCCTTGGCCACGCGCGGATCGTTTTCGGCGCACGTGGAGATAGTCGACACCGCTTGCTGAACGATCGGTTGTATTTCCTCCAGGCTCCGCATCGGTTGACGCGAACTCACGTAATCGAAATCGGGTTTCCCATTCTTGAAGAACTGCCGTTGGGGCTCATGCGTGATGCTCGCCAGCTCCAGCATCGCGTCTTCGCTGCGGAAGTAAGACGACTTCACTATATATCGGTGTTCATCCGCTGACACCCAAAGCGTAAAGTAGCTTCCCCATCCGGACGTCGAATACTCCACCCGATAGCAATCAAAGTCGCCTGCCGGAACCGAAACTTTTTCCCGGGCCTTCACCTCCATGGACCATTGACCGCATCGATCGTCCTGTGCATAGAAGGTGTAGAACTTCTGCCGGCAGCCGTTGGTCAGCGGCAGTCGGCGAATAAGTTGTTGCGCCTGGCACAGATCGTAAGCGACGCCCCCGGCGGCGATATCACGGCTTACCGTTTTATTGTTGGCTTCGCCCTTCAACTGGATTTTACCGCGCTGGTAACGCACATCGAACGTCCCGTAGACGCCTTGCTCGTAGTGGCTCTCGATGGGAATCATCGTATCCCGATCCGCCTCGACGCGTACGTATTGCCGGTAGCCGGGCCCGAAGTTGTGATGCAGTTCTTCAATCCGCCAGACGTCCTGATCGCCCAGTTTATCCGCTTTGATCATCCATTTTTCGACGCCCCCCAACACCCCTGAATGCAACAGCTGATTGTAATGAAGAATCTCTCCATCCTGCCAAGGCGCCGGCGCCAATTCCAGCGGCGCCCAGTTTAATTCCGCCAATTGCGCCTTGGCCTTTTCGATCAACCCCGTTTGGGCGGAGAAATTCGCCGCCACATTTTCAAAGGAGGCAACGGCCTCCGCCTTGTTTCCTTTCCGCAGCTGGCACATTCCGGTACGGAAGACCGCTTCGGCCGCGTAGGGTTGATTCGAGGCCGCCTCGACAGTCACCTGCTGATAGAGGCGAAGCGCCTCGTCAAAGTCGCCTGCGGTTTCTTCAGCATAGATTCCTTTCTCCAGCAGAACCGCCATCGGCTCGCCCGCCCACGCCCTGGAAGCAATGGTCACCAGGGCTACGCCCACCAATATCAAACACTTCTTCATATCTTCTTCTCCTCACGCACAGCCCACCATGGGCTATTTGCTTGGAGATCATCCTGAAGAAGGCTTGTTACCGAATTGTTACGCATCCGTCCTTTTTCCATCCTTTTCAGCCTGCGCAGAAGGGGGTAAAATGACCGCACTCGACAACACCGGCTTCACGTGAAGGATGTCTTCCATGGATCAATTCATCATCTCTTCACGCCAGAACAACGGCGTGACCAGGGTTCGTCGATTCGAATAGCCCTTATTTCTTCAAAAAATCCGGATGGCGTTTCTTCAACCATGCCAGAGTGTCTTTCTCCAGGCCCTGAGCGAATTCGATCAGTTCATCCGCATCGCTCCCGGTTACCCCGCCGGCATAATCGTATTCGACCGTGTTGCGTTTGATCCGGCAGGCATCAAGGCCTTTCTTAACACCTCCGTCAACCCGGAGGTCTTGAGGACCAGGCTCCGAATATCCGGAAAGAGCGGGTGCGTTTCATTGGCCGAATAATAGACCCGATTGCCGTCTTTTCTTCGAGACACAAGCCCCAGTTTCACCAGTTTTTCGACATCCTGCCGGACGGTTCCCACCGAAAACCCCGCTTGCCGTTGGAGATCACGCAAATGCAGGGGCACAGATGAAATCCCAAACAGCAAGCGGAACACTTCCGCCCGCACCCGCGAACACACCAGCTGAGCCAAAATATTCATATGTTCGCTTATACCATACAATCGTTCGGTACAGCCATACATTTTTTGCGCCTCTTGCAAGGCAAGGAGACCCCCTGCCGAGACCTCACCTCATCGTCTCTTCCCGCCAGAAGACGGGGGTGACGGAGGTTTCGTCGGCGCTGAGGATGCACCAGATGCCGCTTTTAACGCCCTGGATTTCGCCGATGGAGACGAGGCGGACGTATTTGCGGTCGCTGACGGTGATCTTCTCCCTGAGATCCGCATTCAGGCCCGTCTGGCTCATGACTTCATCGACGCTGTCCCAGCCGTCGTCCTTGGTGCCTTCGGTTTGATCTTTGCCGACGCGGCCTTCGACGATGTCGTCCACGACCCATTCGTCGATGTCGGGCAGGGTCATCAGGACTTCCTTGGAGGCGGTGTTGACGTTAAGCTTGCCATCGCCCCAGGTCGTCAGAAATTGCGCGATGCCGGGATAAGATTCTTCGCCTTCGTTTTCGGACGGGCCGCCGTACACGATCGCCGGGGAGAAGCCCTTGATCAGCAGCAGTTCGTCTACGGTGTCGAGCTTGGCGTTTTTGACTTCGTAGCCGCGCTCCTCGTAGAAGGAGTCGTCGGACTCCGCGCCGTTCAGACGATGCTCGTCGCTTTCGTCGATCCAGTCGTTAAAGCAGTCGATCAGCTCGGGCCATTTTTCTTCGGACACATTGCCTTGATCGAGGATTTCCTCCCAGTCTTCGTCGCTCAAATTGTTGACGTTGCGGCGGCCGGGTTCGGGCATGATGTCGATGGTAAATTTGCCCTGGCCGATTTCCTTCGAGAGGCCGGTGAGCGCGACGCCGCGCGAAAGGTTGATGGCCTTGATCCGCAGGTCTTCCTTTTCCTCGTCGCTTTCCTCCGCGTTGTTGGCCTTGTAGCTTTGCACGAGAAGGAATTTCGCATACTCGACGCCCGCCTGCGCGGCGTACTGCGCCTTGAGCCGCTTGCGGTAAAACGAGGTAATGCCCGACTCGACGTGCATGTCGAAGGCAAACGCGGAAATCAGCAGGGAAAGAATGATGATCACCCACAGCGCGACGATCAGCGCGGCGCCGGATTGGGAAGAAGAAGAGGAGGAAGAGTCTAAAGTCCAAGGTCCAAGGTCCAAGGCGGGGGGAGTTTTCCAAGGGTTGGAAAAAGTCTTGGCGAGTTTTCCAAGGGTTGGAAAAAGTTTTGGCGAGTTTTCCAAGGATTGGAAAATTGGGCGGCTGTTTTTCCAAGGGTTGGAAAACTCTGGATTTTTTCGGATCATCAGGGCCTATTTATAAGTCAAAGGATTAACTTAACAAAAACGAGCCGTTATTCAATTCTAACGGAATCGTCCGATGGGAACCTGAGAAGATTACCCTATCTTTTTTACGGTGTCCACCATCCCTCGCGGCTGAGAACGCCCGCGTTCCTTCAAGAGCACAAAAAATAATTGCCTTTTCGCGGTGTCACACTTTGCAAAGTGTGATACCTCGGAAAGGCAACGTTCGGCCAAAGCAAAAGGCCCTCCCGTTGCCGGGAGGGCCTTTTGGGTTTATCGGGCCGGGCCGATTACCACGGGCACGGATACTGGTCGGCCTCGTCGACGTAGGTCTTCAGGTCGTCGAGGAACACCCAATAGGGCCGGGCGGTTTCGGACATGCCGCCGAAGTCGATGCGGAACTTCCGGATGTTGCTCCAATTGCCGTTCCACTGCACCCAGGGCAGGACGTCGTTGGTGACCTGCGCGTCCACGGTGGCTTCCGTATAGAACTTATCCTTCGGGAACAGGATGTAGTCGGAATCCGAGGACGTGCTGTCGACCACGAACCAGCGGCTGATGCCGGCGTTGGTGAAGTCGTCGCCGGTTCCTTCGCTGACCACCATGCGCACGCGCATGGCCGAGCCGTCGGGCGTCGGGTAGTTGGTGTACGGGGTGGTGCTGTTGAGGACGTCCCGTCTCCACATCCGAATCGCGATGCCGTCCACGTTCGAGAGATTCGTCACGGTGGGTTGGGCATAAGCGCGGTTGGTCAGCTCGGGCACAAAGGCGCTCAGCCACCAGCCTTGGGCGATGCTGTTGACGGTCATGAACGAACCCGTGCCTTCGAGGTGCGGCATACTGGCCCACATGCCGTAGCCGAAGTTCGTGTTCCAGCTATCCCAGCCGTAGGTCCCGCCGCGGAAATCCGGCTCGAACGTGTTCTGGCTGCCGGGCCAGCTCACGAGCGCCGCCACGGGGTCGATGCAGCCGCCGAAGAGCGCGACGTCGTCGACGAAGATCTGGCTGTATTCGTCGTCCGTCTTCGAGGCGGCTTTGAACTGGATGGCTTCGACCTGCGACATGGCGGTATCGAAGTCGACCGCGGTCCCCCACCCTTCCTGCTTGAATTCGCTCAGGGGGATGAAGTAGCGCCGCCACTGGTTGGGGGTGTGGGCCATGGTGAAGACGTAGTCGTCGTAGTCGTGCACATTGGCCGACTTGACCACCACGCTGACCATCCGGCCGTTGCCCTTGAGCCAGAAGCTGACGCCCTTGGTCCAGGTGGTGGACGGGCGCAGGTCGGTGTTTTGCGTTACGTTGGACGAGGTCTCGCCGAAGGGATTCAGCTTGCAGGAGATGCCGCCGAAGAGGCGGTAGTAATCCTGGCTGACGCCCAGGTTCAGCGTGATGTCGCCCTGGAGGCACTTCGACGAATTCGTGTGCGGCGTGCCGCCGTCCACGTAATTCACATAGGCCACGGAATTGTTCGTGTACTGATTGTCGTTGTAGGCGCAGGCAAAGCCCTCGAAGTGGTTCGCTTTCCACAGGTCGAGTTCGATGCGGTCGACCCAGCGCCACAGGCCGTAGGTCGGCCGCTTGAACGTGAAGGCCTTGGAGGCCGACGCGTCGCTGGAGGCCGTCGTGACGACGCGGCCTTCCGAGCAGCCGATCCGGTCCGCTTCGTCGTCGCTGAAGGCGCCGACCTTGAACGAGCCGGAGAAGATCTTCGTGTCCGGTCCGGTTTCCACGAGCATGACCTGGATGGTCCCGCAGTTGTTGTTCGGATCGCCGGTGTACGGGTCGCTGCTGCTGACGTTGCAGACCGTGAAGTCTTCACAGGCCGCATTGCCGCCGCCGGTCGCGGTGAGCTTCACGAACACGTCCAGGCTGTCCGGGCCGACGTTGGTGTCCGTCAGGGCCGCATCGCGATAAAGCGCGACGGACTGGCCGGAGAGCTGCGGAAGCACGGTGATGGCCACCTGCGCCACATTGCGGCTCTCGGCGCCGGCGTTGTCCGTCACGATCAGGTCGTAGACGTGCGTGCCGGAGACGGCCGAGCTGAAGGTCGGCGAGGCGATGTTCGGATTGGACAGGCCGGCGGCCGGTTCCCAACGATAGCCGGCGATCGTGCCGTCGGCATCCGTGCTGCCGCTGCCGCTCAACGCGATCTGCTCGCTGGGATTGGCAATCTTCTTGGCCTGCGTGGCGACCGCCATCGGGCGCTTGTTGTTGCTGCCGTCGGCGCGGACCAGGCGGAAGTTATCCAGGAACATGACGCCCGACTTCGTTTCGTCGGTCGCCCACGGCGTGAACTGGATCGAGAAGATCTTGGCGAAGTTCAACTGCAACGTGGAACCGTCCTGTCCGCCCGGGTACGCCCAATTGTAGAACGTGCCGTTCAGCGGGATCGAGAGGGTGGTCCATTCGTCGTCCTCGATTTCGATCAAGTCCTTGTAGCTGCTCATGCCGGCCACCAGGGGCTTGGCGGTGAGGCCGTCCTCGTCGGCGATCGTCATCAGGAAGCGGGTCTTGGTCGGGCCGATGCCGGTGGTCTTGGCCTTGACGTCGAACTGCAAGGCGTCGTAACCCGTCCAGTCGCCGGTCGCGTTGTTGGTCTCGGCCGATCCGTCATGATGCTTAATGATGGACTTGTGTCCATAGGTGCCGAACGAGGAGTAGAGCCGTCCGTTGCCCAGGTCGCCGTTGGCGCGGTTGTAGTCGATGCGCATGGCCGCGATGCCGCCGATCCGCGACTTTTGGCTATGATCGAGCGAGAGGTTGTAGATGTACGGGCTGTTCCGGTCTTCCGGATTGCCGTGGCCATCCCACCAGCCGAAGGAATACGGGGGCAGATGATTCCAGGCGTGGGCCAGCGAGGCGGTGTCGAAGTCGCAGATGCGCTTTTCGCCCTGGTTCTCGCCGGGGATCACGTCGACGCTCACGGGCACGAGCGCCGTGCCTTCCGCGGTCTGGACGGCGACGGTCGTGCAATGCCGGCCGTAGGCCAGGCCGGAGCGGTTCACGACGAGGTTCGCCATATCGGTGACCTTGACGTCGCCGCTGGCGTTCACCACGCTCAACCACGAGCAGTTCTCGCTGACCGACCACGAGGTCGTGCCCTGGCGGGCGTTGGAGATCTTGATCGGGTGCGTGTAGGTCGTCACTTCTTCCACCGTTTCCGAGCCGGTCTTGTAGGGGCCGAAATCGACGTGGCGCGGATTGACGTGCAGGTAGTTCGTCGGGCCGGCAACCTGGCCGGTCGTGCTGAAGATGACGGTGTAGATCGCCAGCGATTCGAACGGATAAGAGATCGTGTTGCCGCTCAGCGTCACGCCGGAGAGATCCATCTCCACGGGATACGGATCGTGATGGCCGAAGCGCAGGATCTTCTTCACGCTGCTCACCGTCGCGTTCGTGACGGTCAGGTTCGCCGTGCGGGCCGGCTGCGAAGCGGCCAGGGAGCCGTTGGCGTTATATTCGCCCTTGTTGGCCACGAACACCGCCACTTCGTTGGCGTTGGTGCGATGGCAGGCGAAGACCGCAAACTGGCCGTTGTCGGCCGACTGGGCCTTCACCACGGTGTCGTCGAAGTACCGGCGCATCATCCAAATGACCCAATACTTGGGATTCGGCTGGCCTTCCTCGTTGAACATCGCCTGCTTCGAAGCGTCGGACGCATGCTCGAAGTCGCCGCCGGATTGATCCGGTTCGCCCAGGTACCAGTTGCAGGCCAGTTGCACGCCCATCTGGGCGAAGATGCCGAGGTATTCCATCTGCCCGACCGCCGCCACCTGCGGAATGCTCGGATGGCCGTTCCAGTAGAAGAAGTCGTATTCGGACAACGACAGATCCAAGCCCGGATAGTGCGAGTCGATGATGTTTTGGAACCGCCGGAAGAGCTTCGTCTCGGTTCCTGCGCAGCCCGTTTCCTGGTCCCAGCTCTGGAAGCCTTCTTCATGCAGGCCGCGAGGCTCGTTGATGGCGTCCTTGTCGGTCCAGCAGTTCATGTAACGATGCACGTCCATGAAGTCCGCGAGCCGTTTGCCATGATCCTGCTCGGCCTTGTTCAGGCGGGCCGCATATTGGCAGAGGAACCGGTTCGTGTCGGTTTCCCAACCCACCACTCCGGGATCGCCGCCGCGGCTCGGGAAGGTCTGCTGGCGCCATTGATTCGACATGGCGGACATTTCCGCCCAGCCCGGATGACCGATCTGCGGATCGCCGCCCGGCGTCGTCACGGGGCAGTTCGGGGAATAATCGCTGGACCAATACAGCCACCAGTTGGCCGGCGTCGGGCCGAGGATCTTCGCATCGGGATTGGCGCCCTTGATCGTGTTGGCGATCTGGATGAATTTCGGGAAGTATGCGTTGTATGACACATCCTGGTTCAACACCTGGTCGCCATGGGCGGCGTCGCCGAAGTGCCCCGGAAAATCCTTGCGCTTCCAGGCAATCATGGGCTCGTTGCCGATGCCCCAGAATTTCACATATTGTCCGGCGCTGGCGATCCAGTTGGACACTTCCGCCATGGTCTGTACGTGATCGTACGTGGGATCGCCCAGGCCCCAGCCTTCGCCGGCGACATGGCTGAACGCGGACACCTGCACCAGCGGCTCGGCCTGAAGGTCGTCCAGGCACCAGTCGATGAAGCTCTCCCAGCTTACCGGCACATACTGGTTGAGGCGGGAAATGACGTTGTAGAGCCGGTTGTTTTCGTAGTTGTAGCGTTCGATGTTCGTCGCGCCGTAGCGAATCACGGTGAAGCCCGCGTCCTTGACCATCGGCGTGCACAAATCGAGGTAATACCCGGCCGCCCAGTTGGCGATGTTCAAACCATACAGATACTTGCTGATCTGCTTGCGGTCCGTGCCCACGTCGACGGACAGGGCCACCGCGGCCGGAGGAGGCGGCTCGGTGGGTACGATGCTCAGGTCGTCTACGTAGCAGCAAGCCGAAGCGCCAATGCCCGAGGCGGAAATGGCCACATGGACTTTCGCGGCGCCGGCCGGCGCCGTCGCGGACAGCGTTTTTTCCGTCCACGTATACGCCGCCAGATTGTTCACATCCAAAGTGTTTTCGCTGAGGAACGAATCCGCGCTGGTATACCATTCGAGTTTCAAGGTCAGCGCCGAAGCCGTCCAACCGTCGTCGCGATGAAAATAGGCGGTAACCTCGTACGGTGTTCCGGCCGTCACGTTGATCGACTGCCAGCAGCCGGCATAGTCAAACCCGCTCCAGTTGCCTTGCAACGCCATCGACCAGTCGCCGGAGCGCTTGGTCCAGGCGCGACGGGCCGGACCGCCCCACACGCCGCCGCCGTTGCCGTCCCAATACAGAGCCACCGTATCCGACGAGCCTTGGGTTTCAAACCCGGCATTGCGAACGCCCCAGTCCGGAGCGCCGGCCACTTGGTCCAGATTCACCTGGTCCATGTACATCGCGCCGGAAGAGCCAATCCCGTCGGCGAGCATTACAAAATGAGCATACGCCGAATTCGCGGGCGCTTGCGCGGAAACGGATTTCTTCGTCCAGGTGGAGGCGGGAACGCCCGTGACATTCAGGACCTCTTCGCTGAGGAAACCGCCCTGGCTGTCGTGCCATTCGATCTTCAGCTGCCACGTGGAGGCCGTCCAGCCGTTGTCCACGTAGAACCAGGCATCGGCCTGAAAAGTTTGTCCGGCCGTCACCGCGACCCGCTGCCAGGAGCCGCCGTACGTGTTGCCGCCCCAGTTGCCCTTGACCAGATCGGAATATCCATCGCTGTCGTTGTTATTCCAGTTCGACCGTTCCGAGTTGCCCCACATCCCGCCGGTCACATTGCCTTCCCACGATTGCGCGTGCGCGGCATCGGAGCCTTGGGTGGCAAAGCCCGGATTAGACAGTAAATTCGCCCAGCT
Source organism: Lentisphaerae bacterium GWF2_57_35 (assembly GCA_001804865.1). GTDB lineage: Bacteria > Verrucomicrobiota > Kiritimatiellia > CAIQIC01 > GWF2-57-35 > GWF2-57-35. The sequence goes on along the minus strand of MHBK01000001.1, from coordinate 88,459 downwards.
CGCACTGGCGCCGAGCAGCAACGCCGCCGCACCCAGGACGGTGCGCCGCGCCATGCCCTTCAACGATCCTGCTGACGACAACAAACTCGATGGACTAACTCGACGATCTGCAACTCGACAACTCATGGAGACCTCCTCAAGTAAATGCGCCTAATATCAACACCGGAACGGGATCGCTCCCGTTTACACAAACAACGCACCTCCCTTCATGATCGAGCTGTTTTGATTAAGAAATCGAAACTCCTTGAAATTACTGTGTCAGTATAATACCTACAAGCACAGGGCATGTTAAGGAAATAGTTTGGATATTTTCTGGGAACGCTCCCCTCTCAATGCAAGGCCCTTAAGAAACAACATTTTAGACACTAATGACCCTTGTCGTTGTCGAACTCAACGGTCTTACTTGAAACCCTTTCTATCCAAAAATCGAAGCCGGTCACGACGGAGCGTGACCCCCCATAAAATCTTGGATATGGGCTTTTTTTTCCTCTGGCGGAGCGAGGTCGCTCCGGCTCCAAAGAACTACAAACTACCGCAATGGGACCCCATGTCCAGTTTACTGGCATGGGGTGGCTGTCGCTTGCCCTTCGACCCGCTCAGGACAGGGCGCATGGGGCAAAACGGGGACGCGTCAGCTTGGTTCAGTGGCAAGGCGTCGAAGGCCGGGCAGGACTTTTGTCCGCCCGGCCTTCGACAACGCCGCCAATGGACCAAGATGGCGCGTCTCCGTTTTGCCCCATGCTGCCCGTCCTGAGCGGGTCGAAGGGCAAGCGGGACTTGCGCTGGAGCGCAATCCTCCAAAAGGGGATAAGCGATGCGATGCAGCGCCGTGCCGGACGTATTCGCCCGGCACGGCGCCGATTAGGCGTGACTTACGGTTTAGCGGGCACTTCGATGACTTTGACGTTGTCCCAATCCATGATCGCCGGGCCATAGGCGCTCAGGAAGCCGAGGCTGTTGGTGGACCAGGCATCGACTTCGATGGGTTCGTTGACGAAGACCGATTGGCCGTCGACGAACAGGTCGCTGATTGGATACGGGGCGCCGCAGGTGATGAAGACGCTGACGTGATGCACGGCGTTGCTCGCCAGGCCGGCGCTGAGCGTGTAGACGGGCTTCTCGTCGGCCCATCCGCAAAGGGCGGGGCTGATGTAGAGCACGCGGCCGCGGTAAATCAAGCCGGCATGGACGGCGTTTTCTCCGTACTGCACGTCGTACTCGACGGCGATATTGCGGTTCGCCACGTCAAGATTTTGGACGATGCTGTACGAGTAGCTGTCGGCGGCATGGCCTTCGGCGCGCAGCTGCTGAGCCGGGGTGACCGACCAGGTCACGTTGGTGGGTTCGGCGGCCAGCCAGCGGTCGATGTTGCCGCTATCGAAATTATCCTGGAACAGGATGTTCTCCAGCGTCCCGCCCTCGGGCTTCGAGCTGTCCAGCGTAGACGCCTTCCTGGCGGCCGCCGACGAGGCGCCCGAGGAAGCGGTCCGGGCCGCGCTCCGGCCGCCGCCGCCCCCGCCGCCCGGGGTCGAAGCGGAAGCGACTTGGCCGCTGGAGTAATAGGCGTAGTTTTCCGTGTAGAAGGAGTAGTAATAGGTCGTGCCGGAGTTGAGGTCCCCGTCGGAGAACGAATTGGCGGAGCCGCGATAGACGCAGAGGCCCTGGTCGGCATAATTGTAGCCCTGGGTGTAGTCCGTGCCATCCACAGGGGCGGACAGGGCGTTAGTGGTCTTGCGGAACACGGCCACCCAATGCGCGCCGTCGCCGTTCCATGCCAGGTCGATCTGGCTGGAGCTGTACGCCGTGGCCGTGCAGTTGCTCGGCGCGCTCAGGGGCAGCACGGTCCAGGTGTTGGGGCTGAACAACTGGGTCGTCCAGTCGCCCCAGGAGCCGATGGTGGCCGCGTAATAGACGTGGGAGCCCTTGATGAACTTGGCGGCGGTGTAATAGCTGCCGGCCGAAGCGCGACCGACGCGGCCGGTGTATTCGTAGTCGGAGCCCACGTCGGCAAAGTCGGTCATGGGTATCCACTTCCAAGTCTGGTCGTCGAAGTTCTGGGTCTTGCCGTAGCCGATGAAGGCCTGATCGGGCATCCCGGCGCCCTTGTTGTGGCGCACCCAGAAGCGGTCGCCGCAGTAATCGCCGGCGGTCACGGTGAGCAGCGGCTGGCTTTCGATCCAGGTCACGGCGCACCAGGCCATAGCGGTATCGGTGGGATCAGGCTCGTATTTGAAGAGCGTGCCTTTGTTGATCGTGCCGCCGCGCAGGGTCGAGCCGTACAAGGCGCTGCCGACAAAGACCGGATCGCCTATCGGCTCGCCGCCGGAGGGCCACTGATAATCGTTGGTGTAGTTGCCGCCGAGCGAAAAAATCACGCCGGCGTTGTGAGCGCCGCCGTAGCGGGTCATGCCGTAAATCCGGGAGCCGGACTTGGCCAGCGAGCCGAACGGATCGCGGCCGGTTGCGGCGCCGCCGAAGGCCTTCAAGATATTGAGCGTGCCGCCGTTGGTATGAACGCTGAAAGCCACGCCCGCTTTGTTGGGCCCGCTGAAGGCCATTCCGTAGAGATAATTGCCATCCTTGAGCAGGCTGCCCGAGGGGGTCTCGGCATCGTTGGGCTTGCCGGTGAACTCATAGAGCGTCTTGAACTGCGTTCCGTCCAGCGCCAGGGAGAAAACCACGCCGGCATTGTTCGAGCCGCCTTCGCTGGTCATGCCGTAGAGCTTGCCGCCGTCGAGCAGCAGGTCGCCCTTGGGATGCTTGCCGTCGCCTTTCTTGCCGACGAAGTGGTGCAGGTTGGCGTAGCCGGTGCCGGTGGTGCTGATCCGGAAGATCACGCCCAGGTTGCTCACGCCGCCGAAGTAGGTCATGCCATAGAGGTTGGTCGAGTTGACGATCAACCCGCCCCAGGGAATGGCGCCTTCGACCAGATTCGTGGCCCGGAAGGAATGCAGAAGCGTGTAGCCGGTTCCGTTGGTCGTCATCCGGAAAACCACGCCGTTGTCTTCCGTTCCGCCGCGCGCGGTCATGCCGTAGAAGTAGCCTCCGTGGAGTAGAAGCTTGCCGCTGGGATACCGTCCATTGTAGCCGCCGAACGAAAACAGGTTGGTGTAGCCCGCGCCGTTTACGTTGGCCCGGTACACCACGCCGTAGTTGCTCGCGCCGCCGATTTGGGCCATGCCGTAAAGCTGGCCGCCGCTTTCGATCGGCGTGCCCATCGGCCAGATGCCGCCATTCACCCCGCCGGGCAGGGAGTGCAGCGCAGTGAAATCGCCCATGGCGGCTCCGACGGAGCCGACGGAGAGCGTCATCAACAAGGAGGCGGTCACAATAAGTTTATTTGTATGTTTGTTCATGTTCGTCTCCTCTAGTGCAAATAGGTTCCATTGCAGGGCCGGAAGTCGTCCAACAACAGATCGTACGGGTCTGCCCCCGTGTATTCCGGACCATACTCGATGACGATCCGTCCGATGTCGGTCCAGGCATTGCTCCACACCGCCCAGTTGGCCGGATTGACGTCGTCCACCGTGGCGACCGTGTAGAACTTGTCCTTGGCAATGACGATCGAATCGCCCCAGACGCTCGCGTCGACCGGTATCCACCGGCACTTCGCGGCCGGCTGATCGTTCGTGCCCTGGCAGACCGCGATGCGGAACTGGGCATTGGTCGCGCCCGTGGTCTTGTAGGACGGGGCGCGCCGCGCCTTGATCGAGAACGCGCTGAAGCCCGAGAAGTTCGTCAGGGTCACGCCCTGGCCGTACGGCGCCACGGCGAAGCCGGCCAGCCAGCCCGGCGTCGCGACCGACGTGCCGATTTGCATGGCCTTTTCGCCTTCCGCGCGGTTGGTCGTGTAGGTCGCGCTGAAGCCGTTGGTCCAGGTGGTGATCCAGGCGGCATCCGGTTCGATCCCCTGCTTCAGGAGCACCGCATTGTCGAACTTGACGCAGTTGTCGGCGTACGGCGGCACCGTGGAGTTCCAGGACTTGAAGCCCACGCGCACCTTGGCCGAGTTTGCCGGCGCCGTCCGCCAGTCCGTCGTGAACGTGATGAATTGCGCCTGGCTCAGCCCCGAGGTGATCTCCACTTCATTGGTCGAGAGCGCGGCGCCCGCGGCGTTCAGCCACACCAGCGAGATCGAGGCCCGGCCCGAATACCCGGCGGCCGACTGCGCCTGAATGTCGAACTTGTACGACTGGCCGGCCGAGATGCCGTTGCTGACGATTTGGTAGTACTCGCCCACCGAAGCCGAAGAGCCGTTCCAGTGCTCCATGACCGCCATCCACTCGCCCCAGTTCTCGTTGGCTGCAATGTTGACCATCGTCCAACCAGGCGCGCCGGGGCCGTCGAAGGTCCCGTTCACGAGCAGGCCGCCGAAACCTTCCATGCTCACCGTGTTGCCCTTATGATAAATGGCATTGGCGTTGTACTGCACGCTGCCGCCGTAGAGCGAGAGATCGTCGATGAAGACCTCGTTGGTCTCGTTGTTGATCTTGGAGGCAAACTTGAACTGGATGGCGTTCAGTACGCTCAGCGCGTCTTCCTTGAGCACGGGCGCGTTGCCCCAGCCCTCTTGATAGAAGTCGGCCAGCGGCAAATAGAATCGCTTCCAGCCGCCGGTGGGCGTGTGCTCGATGGTGAAGAGGTAATCGTCGTAATTGGTCACCGCGAGCGACTTCAAGACGACGCTCAAGCGCTTGCCGTTGCCCTTCATCCAGAAGCTGATGCCCTTGATGCCGGTCGGGCTGCCGATGTCGCAATAGGCATTGCCGCCGTCGTTGGTGTAGGGCGTGAGCTTGGTCATGATGCCGCCGAAGAGCTGGTCGACCGAGCCCGTCGGACTGAGCCGCAGCGTGCCCCACCCGCGCATGGACTGGGACGAATCGGCGTGCGCCGCGTTGGTCGACGAGGCCATGTAGATCACGGAGGCATTGCTGTTCGGATTGTCGTTGTAAGAGTTCCACACGCCGCCGAACAGATTGAACTGCTTGTCGCCGCGTTCGACGTAGTCGATCGGCTTCTCGAAGCCGTATCTCTGTTGGCCGATCGTCAACGCATTGGTCACGCCGGAGCCGGCGGCCTTCACGGTGCAGCCTTCCTTGAAGCCGATCCGCGCCGAGAGTTCGTCGCTGAACGCCGCCAGCCGGAATTGACCGGCGAAGACCTTGGTGTCGAGGCCCGTTTCGTTCAAGACCACGGCGATCGGGCTGACGTTGTTGTACGTATCGGCCGGGAAGACGTCGGTGCTCGACACCGTCGCCAGGGTGAAGTCGGCTTCATTGGCCATGCCGCCCGCGCTGCACGTCAGCTTGACGTACACATCCAGGCAGTTGGCCGCCGGGTTGGTAATGACCTGCGTCAGGCCCGCGTCGCGGTAGAACTGGATGCTCGAACCCACCAGCGTGGGCGTCACCTTGATCACGACTTGCGCCGGGTTGCGGCTCTTGAGGCCCTGGTTGTCGGTCACGACCAGTTCGTAGATATACAGGCCAGGTCCCGGCGGAGTGAAGGTCGGGTTGGCGACCGAGGCGGAGGAGAGACCCGCCGCCGGGCTCCACGAGTAGGAAGCGATCGAGCCGTTGGGATCGTAGCTGTTGGTCGCGCTCAGCGCCACGGTTTCGTTGGTGCCGATCAGGCGCTTGTTCTGGCCCGCCACAGCCATCGGATACTTGTTCGAGACGGTGGTAAGCGTTTCGATGCGGATATTGTCGAGCCACATCGTGCCGCGCTTGTCCTCGGCGCCGACCCACGGACAGAACTCGACCTGCTTCATATGGGCGAAGTTCAGGTTCGCATAGCTGCCGTCCTGTCCGCTCGGATAGGCCCAGTTGTAGAACAGGCTGTTCAACGGGATGGAAACCGTCTGCCAGCCGCCGTCCTGAAGGACCATGCAGTCCTTGAAGCTGCTAATGCCGACCTTGGGCTTGCCCTTGTGGCCGTCGAAGTCGGAAAAGACGATCAAGAGCTTGGTGCTGGTGAAGCCGGGACCTTCCGTCTTGGTCTTGATGTCGAACTTGAAGACATAATTGGACGCGCTGGCGTTGGTCGGGACCCAGACCATGGTGCCGTTGGTGTGCCCATAGGTGCCGAAGGCCGAATACAACTTGCCGGCGGCGTTGTCGCCGTTGCCGCGGTCAAAGTCGATGCGCATCGAGGTCGTGCCGCCCACGCCGGATTTTTCGGCGGCATCCATCGAGAAGTCGTAGATGTACGGGCCGTCCATGTCTTCCGGATTGCCGTGGCCGTCGTAGAAGCCGATCGAGTAGGGTTCGGCCAGGCTCCAGGTGTGCGCCAGCGACTTGGTCTCGGCGTCGAAGAGCTGCTTCTCGCCGTTGGCTTCGCCTGGGATGATTTCCATGGTCACGGGAACCAACATCGTGCCTTGCGAGGTGACGACCTGCACGTCCGTGCTATAGACGCCGACCGCCAGGGCGCGGTTCGTGACGATCAACGGAATCACGTCGGTGACGGTGGCCACGCCGGAGGTCGGGCCGACTACAGCCAGCCAGGCGCAGGATTCATTCACCTGCCAGGTCGTGTTGCTGTTGCGGGTGTTCGAGATCTTGAGCGTGTGCGTGAAGTTGGTCGTGTACCAGGTCTCGCCCGTGTGTTCGTCATGATGCCGCACTTGCTCGGAGCCCGAGCCGTAGGGGCCGAAGTCGAGGCGCTTGGGTTCCACGTTCACGTAGGTCGAGGGCGCCTGCTCCGCCGGGGGAGTGGCGACGCCGTTAAACTGGAACAGATAAATCGAGAGCGGCTCGAACTCGTAGCCGAAGGTGTTGTTCGTGACGCGCACGCCGCCGGGGGCCATCATCAGGATGCCCGGATCGCGCCGGCCGTAACGCAGCACCTTGCTCACGCCGGTGATCGTGAAGTTGCTCACCACGATCGTCGCGTTGGAATTGCCCTGGCCCTGGATAAACGCGCCCGCATGGTGTTCGTCCCACCACGGCACGTACTGGCCCTTGTAGGCGGCCACGACGGTCAACTGCGAACTCGAAGTCTCCAGTCCCGCGTAGATGCTGAACTGGCTGTTGTCGCTGGCAATCGTTTGCAGCGACTGGTCGCGAAAGTGCGTGCTCATCAGCTTCAAGGCCCAATACTTCGGGTTGGGTTCGCCGTCTTCCTTGAACATCGCCTGCTTGGCCGCATCGGCCGCGTGTTCGTAGCCGCCGCCCGATTGGTCGGGTTCGCCGATGTACCAGTTGCAGGCCATCTGCACGTTCTGGCGCGGGAAGACGCCCAGGTAATCGACTTGCCCCAAGGCCGAGATCTGCATCTCGTCGGGATGTCCTTGCCAGTAGAAGAAGTCGTACTCGGACAAGGACGGATTCATCATGTTCGTGCAGTAGTGATTGATGATGTTGTTGAACCGCACGAGAATCTTGGTCCGGGTGCCCGAGCCGCCGGTTTCCTTGTCGAAGCTCTGATAATCCGGATCCCACAAGTCGCGGGTTTCCTGGACTGCCGTCGCGTCGTTGGCGGTGTTCATGTAGCGGTGGAAATCCAAGTAGTTGCAGATTTGCTCGCCGCCGTGGCTGGCCGAGTATTCGCCCATGCGTTTGGCGAACTGGCACAGAGTCCGGGTGTCGTTAAATTTCCCGGTGATTTCGTCCATTTCCCAGCCGATCACGTCCGAGGACCCGCCCCGTTCCGGGAAGATGCGCGGATCGGCCTGGTTGGCCGGGTTGGCCATCATGTACCAGCCGTTGTCGTCGAAGTGCGCGCCCGGGTTGTTGCGCTTGGCCGCGCACAGCGCCGAATAGTCGGTGCCCCAGTACAACCACCAATTGGCCGGCGTCGGGCCCAGGATCGTGGCGGTGGCGCTGGCGCTGCGGATGGCCGAGGCCACGCGGATGTAATTCGAGAAGAACGTATCGTGATAGATGTCTTCGTTGTAAATCTGGTCGCCGTGGGCGCCGTCGTTGTAGGCGTAGGTCTCGCCGTTGGTGCGCGCGTCCTTGTACTCGGCAATCTTCCAGGCGATGAACGGCTCGTTGCCGACGCCCCAAATCTGCACATTGGTCCCGGCGGCCAGCACCCAGTCGATAATGTCCTGCGAACTCTGGTCGTAGCTGTAGTAGTTCGAACTTACGTCCGAAGCGACATGCCCGAAGACCGCCGTCTGCAAGAAGGGCTCCGCCTTGACTTCGTCGCGCGTCCACTTGATGAACGAGCGCCAGCTCGTCGGCACGTACTGGTTTTCCTTCGAAATCACGTTGTACATCCGGTTATTGCGCCAGTTGTACCGCTCGATGTTCGTCGCGCCGTAACGCACTACGCTGACGCGGGCGTTGGTCAACAGCGGCGTGCAAATCTTCAGGTAGTACGCCTGGCACCAGTTGGCGATGTTGACCCCGTAAATGCGCGGGTTGATCGTCTTGCGCGCCGACGGAGCCGCGTTGACGTACAGCAGCGCGCCGTTGGTCGGATATTCCGCGCCGGGAACCGGCGCCACGACGGTGATGTTGGCCGCGGCCGACGTGCTGACGAGGCCCAGATTGTCCCAGGCGCGAGCGCTCAGCGTGTAAGCGCCGGTGGCTACGCCGTTCCAACTGTAACTGTACGGGCTGACCGTATCCGTGCCGATCGCGCCGGACCCGGAGTAGAACGCCACCTGGGTGATCGAGCCGCCGGAGGAGGCCGTGGCCGCCAGCGAAATGTTGGCCGGCGCCACATACGACGAACCGCTGCCCGGCGCCGTCAGGGTCACGACCGGAGGTATGCGAACCGTGATGTTGATCGCGGCGGAGGTGCTCACGCGGCCACAGTTATCGAAGGCGCGGGTTGTCAGGCTGTAGGAGCCGGCTCCAACGCCGGACCACAGACAGCTATACGGACTGGCCGTGTCCACGCCAACGTTCAAGGCGCCGGCAAAGAAGAGCACCTGCGTCACGGCGCCGTCGGAGTCGGAGGCGTTGGCATTGATCGTGATGCTCGCCGGAACCGTCGTAAAGAGCGTCCCGTTGGCCGGACTCGTGATGCTGGTGGTCGGCGGCGTGTTCGCATTGACCGTGACATTCACCACGGCCGAGGTGCTGACGCCCCCGCTGTTGTCCAAGGCCCGGGCCGTAAGCGCATAGGAGCCCACGCCCACGTTCAGCCAGGAAACGCTGTACGGACTGACGGCATCCACGCCGAGGTTGCTGGAACCGGCAAAGAACACGACTTGCGTCACCACGCCGTCGGCATCGGCGGCATTGGCGTTGAGCGTGATGGACGCCGGCGCCACAAACACATTGCCGTTCGTCGGCGAGGTCATCGCGACCGTCGGCCGATTGTTGGTCACGGTGATCGTGACCACCGCAGAGGTCCTCACCTGGCTGCTGTTGTCCGTGATCCGGACCGTCAGCGCATAGACCCCGGCTTTAATGTTGTTCCAAGGCAAGCTGTAGGGATTCGATACATCGCTGCCCAAGTTGGATGAACCGGCATAGAAGGCTACCGAACTCACCGTGCCGTCCGGATCGCTCGCCGTCGCGTTAAGCGTAAGATTGGCAATCTGGCCGTACACCGATCCGTTCAGCGGATTGGTGAGCGTGCCGGTCGGAGGCAAATTCGTGATCGTCACGTTGACCACGGACGAGGTCCGGCATTGGCTGCTGTTGTCCCAGACGCGCGCCGTCAAAGCGTTTACCCCAGCCTTGCCGCCGGTCCAATTCCACGAATAGGGGCTCACGGAATCCCGGCCAATGAGCGTCGTTCCGGTATAGAAGGCCACCTGCGTTACCGTGCCGTCCGGATCGCTCGCCGTGGCGGAAAGAATATTGGTGGTCTTCCAGAAAAACACGGAACCGTTCGTCGGCGCGGTCAGCGCCGCCGTCGGCGGAACGTTGGTGACGATCAGATTGACCACCGTGGAGGTCCACCGCTGGCCGCTGTTGTCGGTTGCCACGGCGGTCAGGCCATGCGTACCGGCGCACGGCGTCGACCAGTTGACGGTATAAGGGCTGACGGAATCGTTGGCGATCAAACCCTTCAGCGAAGAATAGAAAGCCACGTTGGTAATCCAGCCATCGGGATCGCTCGCGGTGGCCGTGATCGTGTTGGTCGACTTCCAATAGACATAGGTGTTGTTGGCCGGCGCCGTGATGCTGGCGGAAGGATTACGGTTCGTGACCGTCAGCCGGATCGCCGCCGAAGTGCGGCAGAGGCCGTAGTTATCCCAAGCCCGGGCCGTCAGAATATTGGTTCCCGCCTGTGCAGACGTCCAGGAGTAGCAGAAGGGGCTCGCCGACACGCGACCCACCAGCGCCGCGCCCGCATAAAACGCCACCTGCGTCACGGCGCCGTCCGGATCGCTGGCGACCGCGCAAAGCCGGTTGGTCTGCTTCCAATAAACCACCGCGTTGTTGAGCGGGTTGGTGATCGTGACGGACGGCGCTTCTTCCGCCCGTACGTTGACGGCGGCGGAGGTCCAGACCTGGCCGGCGCCATCGCGGGCGCGAACGGTCATGCTGTGCAGCCCGGCAGGCACATTGGACCAAACGCAGCTCCACGGGGCCGCAACGTCCGTGGCGACCAGCGTCGTGCCGGCATAGAAGACCACTTGCGTCACCCAACTGGGCAACACTCCGCCCTGCGGCGCCTGGGCAAACAAAGGAATATGCACCGGCCGGCCAAAAACCGCATTGTTCCCGGGACTCGTGATGGCGGGCGCGATGCTCGCCCGAAGATCCGGCGTGAGTCGAGCGACGAACGCGTCGAAGAGTCCGTTTTGAGTCCGGTCATACGCGCCCAGCGTGGTGGGGAATCCGGCGCCCGGCGCGCCGGAATCCGTTTCGCCGGCCACATAGATGCTCGTGCCGTTCTCGCAGACGAGAGCGCCGGCATACTCTGTGCAAGGCAAATAGGTGCAGGCCAGGAGTTGGGTGAAGGTGTTGTTCATCCGGGCTACGAAGGCGTTGCTCTTATTGGTATAGGCCCCGGCGGTGGTCGGCACGTTGACGGCCGATCCGGCCAGCACGACGTTTCCGGCGCTGTCGATGGCCAGCGCATATCCAAGTTCCTTGTCGAAGATGCCGGGCCCGCCCAAGCAGATGGACGCTTGCAAGGCCGTCAATGAATTGTTGAACTTCGAGACAATCGCATCCGGAGCAGAGGCTTGTCCACGCGTCGTATCGAAGACGCCGGCCGTAATGGGATAATTCGTCGCCTCGCTCTTGCCCGTAATGTAGACCGAACCGGCGCTGTCCACCGCGATGTCGTAAGCTTCTTCGTGCGATGCGGAGAACGAACCCATGTAGGTGGAGGCCAGCAGCGTGGTGAGGGAGGAATTGAACTTCGAAACGATTATGCTGCTGTAGGCCGCGAAATTCGTGCCTTTGGGGCTTCCGGCCATGTAGGCGCCGGCCGTCGTCGGGAAGTTGGTGGAGCTCGTCTCGCCGGTCACGAAAACGTTGGTCGCCGAGTCGAGCGCCAGGCCGTACCCATAGTCAAAAGCGCCCAGATTTCGCGTACCCAGATAAGTGGAGGCCAGCAGCGTGGACAAACTACTGTTGAATTTCGAAACGATCAACCGTTCTCCGGTGCCCGGAGGATTGGTCATATAGGCGCCCGGCGTTGTCGGATAATAGCCCGGGTAGGGGCCGCCCAAACCATAGGCGCTGCCCACGATATATACATTGGTAGACGGATCCAATTGCAGATCGCTCGCCCCGCAGCCGCTTAGATTCCGAATCATGGAAGACGCCAGCAAATTGGTCAGGCTGCCGCCGAGTTTAACGACAAAGGAGGCTGCGACGCTATTGTTCGTGTAGAGGGATTTATACGCGCCAACCGTCGTCGGAAAATTGGTGGACTTGGTACGTCCTGCAAGAAACACATTCCCGGAGTTATCCACTCTCATGGCATAGCAGTTGTCGTCGTTGGTCCCGCCCAGATAAGTGGAGGCCAGCAACGAGGAAAGCGTCGCGTTGAACTTGGACACAAAGACATCGCCATAGAACGAATAGGTGCTCCAGCCCCATCCAAACATGGTGCCGCCGCTTGAAAGGGTCCTCCGGTACGCGCCGACCGTGGTCGGGAAATTGGGGGACTGCACACAACCCGCGACGTAAATATTGCCGGAAGAATCCCGCGCCATGGCATAGGCCTGCTCATTGCTCATCCCGCCGAGAAAAGTCGCCGCCAGCCACGGATCGATCACCAGGGCTTGGGAGACATCATACGCGCCCAATTCAAACCCATATCGATGGCCTTCGACTTTATACGCTACTTCCACCGGTTTTCTTTGCCCGTCAATGTCCTGGAAAGCCACCGGCGCGCTGAAACGGGCGTCGCCGAAGCCGGTTTTCACGACCAGCGCCCCATCAGACGCCACCGTCAGGGCTTCGGCGCCCGCCACGGCCAACTGAATTTGTTGGGGATCTGCGGACGGCTGGACCGTAAAGATTTTTTCCACGTTGTTGCCGCCGGCGCGCAAGGAGAGCTCAATGCCTTCATACACTTCGCCCAGGCTCACGCGTTCCCAGCTCGCCAGCCCGGAACGCCATTGCGCCGGATCGTTGCCTCTAAAATAGCTGACCTGCGCCTCCGTCCGGTTCTTTCCCTGCGGCTGAGTCAACTGGGCGCCCAGCACGGTTTCGTTCAACACCCAGCCTTGGGCGTCCGAGGTTGCCTTGGACGGCAAAGAATAAACCACCCGTCCGTCTTGCATCACATAAACGGTTCCGGCGAAGGTTTGGGCGTAATAGCGGACGGAGGGATTATCGAGCTGGCCTTCGTTGGCGACAAACGGCACTCGAACACATTCGACCTTCTGGGCGAGTCCTGGCTCGGAAAGGCTCAGCATTTCCTTCGACGATGCGGTCCCAGCGCATCCCGCGATGATCAAACCCGTCACAACCACCCGTTGAACTGCCAAACGCCAACTACTCATGAGACCTCCTCCTACTATTACTGTTTAAAAGGGAGCGCTCCCGCATTACCAGGGCAAGTGTTTAATGTATCTGTTGGAATAAACATAAAGCTGGATTAATCGAACAACTTCATCGAGTTCACTAATTTAACTGATTACTCCTTGTGACATTCAGAAACCTTTTGAACCCATCTTGTAGGTTAATACCTACAAGCTTGCTTCCTGTAAAGTCCTTTTTCGACAATTTTAATGGGATCGCTCCCTTTGGGGTAATTTTTGCCGCCCCCAGGCGGGTGAGATAAGTATTTGGAATGCCCCTATGCTTGCCCCACTCGAGTTGCCGGTGTATAGCGGGAGTACTTTGGACGCAAAAGGTGAAAATCAAGACCCTACATGAGCCTACGGATTCTTGGCCGGCGGGTTTTCTTCACGGCGCTCAGGAGGCGGATTGCCCTCGCCCTCTTTCGCGCCTTGAGAACCTTCCGGCGTAACCGCCGCATCCAGCGGCGGGGCGACGGGCAGTTCGACGAGCCGCTCGAGCTTCACCGGATCGCCGTATTTTTCCAATGGATCCATGTAGAGGGTAATCTGCACGAGGCGCGGGATGGAATTGGTGTCCTCCCATTCGTCGTCCCAATCCTCGTCCTCCTTGTTGTAAACCTGGCACTCGAGGCCTTTGACCTCGGAGGAGATGAACCACTTCTCCGTCTCCACACTGCCCTCGTCGATATCGGCCAGGTGGGGATAGGCCATGACGCATACGGAGGGCTTGCCGTCGCGATTATCCTCGATGGTCACGGTGATCCGGTGCAGCCCGTTGGCCAGCGGCGAATCGGGCGGCAGAAAAGCCGTCCCCGAGGTGACCCAACTGACCACGTCGGCGGCATCGCGGCCCGTGCCGCGATCCTTGAGATGAAAGCCGTATTTATCCGGAGCGGTACTGAAAAAAGCCGCCGAGCGCAGGGCGCTGACCATTTGCTCCATGACAAAATCGCCGTGATGCAGGTTGTCGAGCAATTCGCTGCCGCGCGTCCAGGCCCGGACGGTCGCGGAGAACGTGCTCCAGATGATGGCAAAGGCCGCGCTCATGATCGCCAGGGCGATCAGCAGTTCGAGCATGGTAAAGCCGCTTCGACTACTAGGAGTCTTTTTTCTTGGGTGCATAAAGCCAGGTCACCGTTTCCTCGGAAGAGGCCGGCCGGGTTCCCCCGCGAAATACGCGGATGCGAACTTCAAAGAGCCCGTCTTCCTCTTCGCCAATGACGCGAATCTCCCGCTCCCACTTGTATTCGGAGGGACCGCCCTTGAAGTCGCCGTTCTCCGTTCCTTCCTTGATCTCCTCCTCCAACTGGAGGGGCTTCTCCATCTCGACGCGGGCCAGGAGGTGGCGGGTCGTTTCGTAGTCCCGCGCGCGCCGCACCACCGCCAGGCATCGCGACGCCGTCTCCACCAACACGGTGACCCCAATGCCCAGGATGACCACCGCCAGGAGCACTTCCACCAGCGTCAGGCCGGCGCGAGAGCCGAAACAAAAAGAAGGATGCACCGTTTGTAATCTTTTCATCCTTTATCCCTCATCCTTTTCTCCCCTACGGATACTCGATCGCCACGCGGCCGGACAAAGCGTCCACCTTGATCTCCGCCGATTTGCCGTAGGCGTCGGTCAGCGTCAGCTCGTACTTGTCGCACATGCCGTTGGGATAGTAGTTGATCCAATATAGCTCGTCGACTACCTGGCCCGACTTCTCGCTTTCGAAATCGGCTATACGGACGCCATCGGCCATGGGACGGATCATTTGGGAGGACACCGAGGCTTCGGCCGCGGCCCCCTCCCCGCCCGCCTCCTCTTCATGGGCGGCATCGACGGACTGCGATGTCCGTTGCGAGCGCTGATCGAGAAACATGTCCTGTCCCTCGGAGCCGGCGCCGGAGGTCACCGAAACGACCTCCACCTCGTTTTTCTTGGCGTCGAAAAGAATGGCGATTTGCTTCTGGCCCAGGACGGACATGCTTCGCGCATGGCGATGCACCATCGTCACCGTGCGGGCCGAGGTGCGCAGCTTGGCGCCGCGATACGACTTGATGAACGACGGCACGGCAATGGCTGAGGAGATCATGATGATCACAACCACCAACAGCAGCTCGATCATCGTGAACCCGGCAACCCGGCCCGGCCATGAACTGGGAAATCGCCGCTTCACTTGGTTACGTCGTCGTCCGTCCCGAACGACTTGTCGGGACCGGCCGAACGAATCTCGTAGGCGTTGTCTTTCTTGGTATATTGAAAAGCCGTTCCCCACGGATCGTTGGGCACCTTGGCATCTTTAAGGTACGGACCGTTCCAGTTGGGCTCGGCGCCCTTGGTTACCAGTGCGTTCAGGCTGTCCGGCAGATTTCCGTTATCGGTTTCATAAAGATCCACGGATACCCCCATTCCCGAAATGCTGCCCTTGGCGGCTCCGATCTGGCTCTGCTTGACGCGGCCCGTCAGCTTGGGCACCGCCACAGCGGCCAGAATGCCGATAATGACGACGACCAGCAGAACTTCGATCAAGGTAAAACCGGCCCGACGATTGCGTTGATTGTTGCAGGATGTTTTTTCCATATGACTAATCCCTTCGTAATTTTATTGCTCGCTTCACAAATACCATAACCCACCCCCAACGGGCAGGCCAAAAGCCGTATTTTCCGTCTTCCTGTTTTCCGTTCTTCCGTTTTTTTACGCCTTCAGCCCGCTGGTCAGGTCGAACACGGCCAGCAGCATGCTGATGGCCACAAACCCGACCATCAAGGCCATCAGGAGAATCAGGATGGGCTCCAGCACCGTCGTGAACACCTTGACGCTCCGATCCAATTCGGTGTCGTAGCGCTTGCCGATATGCTCCAGCGCGCCGCTCATGTCGCCGGATTCCTCGCCCACGGCCAGCATGTCGGTCAGCAGGGTGGGAAACGCCCCTGCATCGGCCAGCGGCTTGGAAATCGTGGCGCCGTCGGTCACCTTTTCGTGCGCGTCGCGAATGGCGCGGGCGATGACGACGTTGCCGACGGTATTTTCCACGATGGTCAGGGCCTGCAGCACCTGCACGCCGTTGGCCAACAGGGTGCTCAAGGTCCGCGCAAAGTTCGCATAGGCATTGGCCGCCACAATCCCTCGCACAACGGGCATCCTTAACAGAAATTTGTCCCACCACAGGCGCCCGGGAGGCGTATCGATCAGCTTGCGCAGAAACATAAACAACGCCACGAAGCCGATGATAATCGCCCAGCCATAGCGAATCATTACCGTGCTGATTCCAATCAGGATTTGGGTCGGCAGGGGCAACGTACTGCCGAGTTCCGCGAAGATGGCGGAAAACCGGGGAATGACGAAGATCATCGTGAACACCATGGTCCCGATGCCGACGGTCAGCACGATGCCCGGATAGGTCATGGCCATCAACACTTTTTCCTGGGCTTCCTGCACGCGCTCGTAGTGGCGGCAAAGCCGCTCCAGCACCTCGGACAACTGCCCGCTGGCCTCGCCGGCCCGCACCATGCTGACGTAGAGATTGGAAAACGATCCGGGCCGTTTGGCCAGGGCGTCGGAAAGACTTGAACCCTGGACGATTTCGTCGCGCAGCTCGACCACGACCTGATCCTGTGCCCGGTTGGTCTTGCGTTTGGCAAGGGTATGCAAGGCCTTGCCCAGCGTCATGCCCGAGGAAAGCAGGTCGCTCATTTCGCGCGTAAACAAGAGCACGTCGCGCAGCTTCATCCGGCCCGGCTTCTTGCGATTCGACTCCAGCTTAAACCACTGCTTTCGCTCCTTGGATCCGGATTTGGCGGCCGGCGCGCCAAGACCGCCTTCCGCCACCGAGACCGGCACATGCCCCATCCGCTCGATCTGAAGCAGAGCGCTTCTTTTGTCGGAGGCTTCGACCGAGCCTTCGATCTTCTGGCCGGCCCTGGTTCGGGCTATGTACTTGAATTGCGACATAAAATGCAGCTTCTCGTATTGGGGTAGGGCGCTCACTCCGCTGAGCGCCGTTCCGGACGGCGACGGAGCGCCGTCCCTACCGGTCTTATCACCCTTCGGTCATCGCCTCGTCTTCTTCGGATACGCGCAGGACTTCCTCAATGGTCGTCACGCCCGCCAAAACCTTGTTCCAGCCGTCGCTGCGCAGCGTGCGCATCCCCTCGCGCAAGGCGATCTGCTTGATTTCGTTCGAAGAGGCGCGGGTGATCACCAGCGGACGAATCTGGTCCGTCATCACCAGGATTTCATAAATGCCCGTTCGCCCGCGAAAACCGCTCATCCGGCATTCCTCGCACCCGACCGCCTCATAGACAATGCCCTCGTTCAAGCGGTCCATGGGAAAGGCAATACTGGCCATATACGCCTCGTCCATCTTGCGCGGGCGGCGGCATTTCTGGCACAGCCTTCGGATCAAACGCTGGGCGACCAGCGCTTCGACGGAAGAAGCCACCAGGAACGGTTCGATGCCCATGTCGATCAACCGGGTCACGGCGCCCGCGGAGTCGTTGGTATGCAGCGTGCTGAAGACCAAATGCCCCGTCAGCGCGCCGCGAATGGCGTTTTCGGCGGTTTCCTTGTCGCGAATTTCGCCGACCATGATGACATTAGGGTCCTGGCGCAAGATATGGCGCAAACCGATGGCAAAGGTCAGGCCGATCTCCGCGCGCACCTCGATCTGGTTGATGCCGGCCATTTCATATTCGATCGGGTCTTCCAGGGTCAGGATGCGCTTATCCATGGAATTGATGGTGTGCAGCCACGCATAGAGGGAGGTGGATTTTCCCGACCCGGTCGGACCGGTCACCAGCAGGATGCCGTGGGGCTTGTGAATCAGCTTCTTCAGGATGGCCTCGTCGTGCGGATTCAGGCCCAACTGGTCCATGCCGATCATGCCGCTGGAACGCATCAGCAGACGCAAGCTGACGCTTTCGCCGTAGACGGTCGGCATGGTCGAAACGCGCACGTCGATTTCCTCGCCGCGAATGCGCAGGCTGATGCGTCCGTCCTGCGGCAGGCGTTTCTCGGCGATATCCATGCCGGCCATGACCTTGATGCGGGAGATGATCGCCGGCTGGAACCGCTTCAATTGCGGCGGCACGGGTGTTTGATGCAGCACGCCGTCCACGCGGTAACGGATGCGCAAATCGGTTTCCATCGGCTCCAGGTGAATATCCGTGGAGCGCTCCTGATACGCCTCCCAGATGATCTGATTGACGAACTTGACCACCGACGCCTCCTGGTCCAGCTCGCTCAAATCGTCTTTGAGCATATCTTCTTCGGGTGCAACCTCGATGCGGTTGTCCTGAATCATGCGCTCCAAAGTATCCGCGCCGACGCCATAAAGCTTCTTGGAGGCCTTGGCAATTTCGATCGAAGGGCACAGCGTAAAGCGTATCCGCAACCCGGTGGCCAGGCGCAGGGCATCCATCAAACCCGGGCGGAACGGATCGTGCGTGGCAATGCGCAGACTGCCCTTTTCCATGACCAGCGGGATGATGTTGTATTGAAAAATGGCCTTCGTCGGCACTTTTTCGAGCACATCCTTGGCAATGTTCGTTTCGCCCGCGCGCGCAAAGGGGACGCTCATGGCCTTCGCCAGGGCTTCGAGAAAGACCTCTTCGCGGGCATAGCCCTGGCTCACCAGCAAGTCGGTAATCGAACCGCCTTCCTGCCGGTATTTGGTCAGGAGCTCCTCGATTTGCACGGGGGTAAACAACTCCAGCCGGGCCAGCAGTTCAGCTATTTTTGTTGTGGGGGACGTCGCCATATTATTCCCTGAAAAAACACGACTACCTTAAAGGCGAACCCCAGGAGTGTCAACTGCGACCGGAGGAAGGATGGGGCTTGTTTCGACGCCCTCAAGCCGGCTTCCAGGAGAACGGACTTACGAGGCGTCGAGCACTTCGCGAACCTTGCGGGCCAGGCTTTCGCGCGTGAAGGGCTTCTGGATCAACGGGGTATCGACGCCGATGATCGCGCCGTCGACCGTATCGTCGCTGCTGTAGCCCGAAACGAACAGCACCTTGAAGTCGTTGCGGCTCTTGCGAAGCTGCTCGATAAACTGCTTTCCGCTGACGTGCGGCATGATCATGTCGGTGATGATCAGGTCGATCCGGGCGTCATGCGCCGCGCAGACCTTCAACCCTTCGCCGCCATGCCCGGCTTCGAGGGTCGTGTAGCCGCAAGATTGCAGAATGCGCACGATGAGACGCCGCACCGATTCTTCGTCTTCCACCACCAGGATGGTTTCCTGACCTTTCGTATTGGCGGCAGGCAATTCGGATTGCCGGAGCGTTTCCTGGAAGGTGGCCTGTTTAAGGAATATGTCGAAGGTGGTCCCATGCCCGGGACGGCTCTGGACTTGAATGACGCCGCCCAGTTGTTTGATGATCCCGTAGATGGTCGACAGCCCGAGCCCGGAGCCCCGCCCGACGCCTTTGGTCGTAAAAAATGGCTCGAACAGGTGTTCCTTCACCTCGGGCGTTATTCCGGCGCCCGAGTCGCTGACGGTCAGCACCACGTAGCCTCCGGGCGTGAATTGCGCGTTGTGACGGCAAAACCGTTCGTCGAGCTCGCGGTGTGCCGTGCGAATGACCAATCGCTTGGTCTTTTCGCTAACTCCGACGGGCATTTCCTTTCCCACGCCGGGGAATTGCAGGGCGCGATAGCTGGCCTGGGAATCGATCATGGCTTCGCGCGCATTGACGGCCAGATGCATGATGATCTGCTCCAACTGGCCGGCATCGGCTATGACCGGCTCGATGTGCGCATCCAATTCGGTCGCCAGCTCGATATCCTCGCCTAACGTGCGCCGCAGGATCTTTTCCATGTCGCGAACGATGTCGTTGACAATCAGGCTCTCCATCCGAAGGACCTGCCGCTTGCTGAAGGCCTGGAGCTGGCGGGTCAAGGCCGCCGCGCGCTCCCCGGAGGTCCTGATCAGTTCGACGTCCGGACGGGAAGCGTTATCTTCGTCCATATCGTCCAAAAGCAGGCTGCTGCATCCGATGATCGATGTCAGGAGGTTGTTAAAATCGTGCGCGATGCCGCCGGCCAGCCGTCCGATGACTTCCATTTTCTGGGAATGCCGAAGTTGGGCTTCCAGCTCCGTCTCGCGCGTAATGTCCCGATGAGCCCCCCGATATCCGATCAACCGGCCGGCGGCGTCCACCATCGGCAGGCCGCTGGTTTCCAGGATGACTTTCTGGCCGTTTTTGTGCTGTTGGGTATTGATGACCAGCCGGATGGACGTCTTTTCGAGAAAGGCCCGATGCAGGACGTCCGCCACTTGCTGACGGTCGTCTTCGCCTACCAAGTCCAACATGCGCATGCCCAGAACATCCTGCGGCTCATAGCCCAGGATGCTGCGAACGACCGGGCTGGAATAGATGTAACGGCCGTCCGGATTGACTTCCCAAATCCATTCGCCGCTGTTCTCGGCCACCTGACGGAAGCGTTCCTCGCTTTTCAGCAAGGCGGTGTGATCTTGCATGCTTTCCAGGGCATTGCCCAAGACGTGACTCATCAAGGTCATGTGTTGGAGCTCGCGTTCCGAAATCGGCTGCCGGGAAATCCGGTTGTCCACGCTCAAAATGCCGTACAACTTGCCACGGGCGCGCAGCCCCAGCAAATCGGCTTTGACGTTTTCCTCGCCCGGTTGGGCTGCCGGTTGACCCAATCGACAACCCCGTTCGATGACGGAGCCGGCGAGAATCCGATCCGCCGGTCCGCCGGGGCCGTCTTCCTCGCCCAGAAAAATGCCCCACTCTTCCCGCGTCTTACCTTTCAGATCGGTGCCGAAGGTTCCACAGAATTTCTTTTTCTCGTCATCCCAAAGGAACAAGCCGGCCCGCTCGAATCCAAAATATTTGCGCACCCCTTCCACGACGGTTCGGCAGATGTCCGACACGGACTCCTGGGCGGTAATGTTTCCAAGAAGTTCCAATAGGGATGTTTGCGCCGCATTGGTTTCGCGAAGAATTTCCAGCCGCTCGGCGGTCATGGAGTCTACTATATTGCTTTCAGTCATAGAATGATTCATACCGTCTGCAGGTCGGCATTGATCTCCTGCGTAACATCTACCCTGGCGCCCCCTTGTTGTAAAAACAAAGCCAGGTCTTCGTGAATCTTTCGTCCAGAGCTTGTTCATCATAAGAACCTGCTTCGATAAGGGGCATCGGCGTCCTGCCGAAATAGGCTCTAATGGCCGTTCAATGCGTCTTGAGTCATAATTACAATTGCTGCGGCTATTGACACCCCACGGCTGCGTCATTAATGTCAACGCATGTCGTCGTTTATCATGCAGGAGGGGTCGTGAAGGAATCGTCCGTGATGGAAATAGGGGCTGCCGGCTTGGATGCCCGCAAAATCGTAGCCGATATCCAGGCAACCGTTCGCAAGAAAATCGAGGAAGGCGCCTATGCCGACGCCCGCATCGCCCGCGCCGAGCGCACCAATCTGGTCAACTTGAAGACCGACGACCAATTCCTCAGCTTTTATCTCAAGTGCCTGCGGGATTCCGTGTTTGTCGACATCTCCGACTTCGAAATACGGGAACGCCGGCCGGTTCTCGCGCCCCTGCTGGTGAAACTGAAAAAATGCATTTGGGGCCTGCTGAAGTTTTATACGTACCGGCTCTGGTCCCAGCAGAATCAAGTCAACGGACTGATCGTCACCGCCATCGAAGGCTTGGACGAAAAATATTCCGCGCGCATCAAGGAATTGCAGGATCGCCTCGATAAACTGGAAAAGAAAACGTCTTCATCCTGACGGCCCTTATCATGCCCAAAGCCCAACGCATAGCGTTTGTTTGTCCGCGGTTCGCGGAAGGAGGCACGGTCGGCGGAGCGGAAACCCTGCTGAAGAACCTGGCCGACCGCGCGGCGGCCGCCGGCCGTCAGGTCGACTTCCTGACCACCTGCGCCCAAAGTCATTTCACCTGGGAGAATACGCTGCCGCCCGGACGCCGCCGGATTGGAAATCTCGAGGTGCATTATTTTCCGGTGGACTCCCGCGACGCGTCGTCGTTTCTCCGCGTGCAGCAAGCCATTTGCCAACGCGGCAACTTTACGCCGCCGGACGAGGAGCTTTGGATTCGCAACAGCGTGAACAGTACGCCGCTCTGCGAGCACCTGCGGCAGCACGGCGACGACTACGACCGCATCGTCATGGGGCCCTACCTCTTCGGGCTGGTCTACTTCGCCGCGCAGATTCATCCGAATAAAACTTTATTGGTCCCCTGTCTGCACGACGAGCCCTTTGCATGGCTGTCGATCATGCACAACCTGTTCGGCGGCGTCGACGGATTCCTGTTCAACACCGAACCTGAGCAGGACCTCGCGCGGCGCCTCTTCCAAGTCCCAGCCGAAAAATGCGCCGTCGTCGGCATGGGGCTGGAGCCGTTCGAGGCCGATCCCCGCGCCTTTGTCGCGCGGCACAAATTGAACAGCCCCTATGTAATGTATGCCGGCCGGCGCGAGCCGCTCAAGGGCACCCCCTTGCTCTGCGATTACGTGGACGCCTTCCGCCAGCGTACAGGCCGCGACGTAAAGATCGTTTTTACCGGCAGCGGACAAATCGACGCCCCGCCCGATCTGCAACCTCACATCCTCGATCTGGGCTTTGTCTCCGAACAGGAAAAGCGCGAGGCGATGGCCGGCGCGGCGGTCTTCATCCATCCGTCGGTCAACGAAAGCCTCGGCATTGTGCTGCTAGAATCGTGGCTGGCCAAAACCCCTGCCCTGGTGCACACCCGCAGCGAGGTCCTGCGCTGGCAGTGCGCCCAAAGCAACGCCGGCTTGTGGTTCGCGAATTATCCGGAATTCGAAGAGGAACTGCGCCTGCTGCTGGAAGAAGCGCCTCTTCGAAACGCTATGGGCGCCGCCGGCCGCGAATACGTCCAACGCATTTACTCCTGGCCTTCCGTGGAAAAACGACTGTTTGAAGCCTTGGATAAAACATGAATATCGCCGTTCAGGTAAAAAGCCGTTTCATCGTCTTGCTGCTCAAAGACCGCCTGGATGCATTTGGCTCCAATGCCCTGCAAAAGGCGCTCGACGAGCATCTGACGGATCAGGTCCTGTGCTGCATTCTCGATCTGACCGACGTCTCTTACATCAGCAGCGCCGGCATCCGCGTCCTGCTCGCCACCGGCAAGAAGCTCGGCGCCCGCAAAGGCGCGCTCTCGCTCGTGGGACTGCAACCTTATTGCCGGGACGTCATCGAAATGACCGGCTTCGCGGACGCTTTCCCAATCTTTGCCGATCTCCCGCAGGCGGAAGCCTACTGCGAAAACCGGATTCGGACCGGCGGCGCGACGGAAGGCCTCGACCCCACCGAAACGCTGCAACTCGATCATGGCTCGGCCCTGATCGCGCCCGGCGCAGAGAAGCCCGGCGCCGCCGAAGTGCTGGGCGACATCAAGGATGTGCTCTACGCCCGTGTTTCTCAGGAAAGCCTTTTTTCCAAGCGGTTCTTCGAAACCGAGTATTCCATCGGCCTGGGGGGCTTGGGCAACCGGCTGGAGGATTTCTTTACCCTCATGGGCGAGATGATCACCATTGGCGGCACGATGGTCTGGCTGCCGACCGACGGTCACGACACGCCGGATTTTCTCATTCCCAAAACGGAAGCCGGGCATGTGATGATCCGCACCGGCTACAATGTCGCCCTGTCCGGCGGTTTCAACGAGTATGTCCTTTATAAGAGCGCCCGACCGGAAGGAACCACCATCTCCGAACTTTATCGCGACCTGTTCGGCATGGCCCGGAAGCGCCGGCCGGATTTCAAGGGCGTCCTGGGGTTGGCCATCCGGGCCCAAATGGCCACGGTTCTCGGCTCGGGCATCACCAAGTCCCCGGTCACCCGCCTCGCGCCGGCCAATGGCGAGACGATCACGCACGCGGACAACATCAAGGAATGGTTCGACTGCGACACGCAGCCCCGCCATCGAAACGTCACAGCGCTGATTTGCGGCATCGGCGCGGATCTCGGCGGCGATCTCTCCGGCTTCGACCAGGCGGAGTTGAACAAGGTGTTCTATCTGCACCCGGCCAATGTCGGCAACAAAACCGAATTGCTGCACAATCACGCCGTAGTCTTCGATCCCCTGCCCGCACCGGATCGGCCGGTCGATTTCGATGGAGAAATCCGCCGGGTCGTCACCGACGGAAACTATGTGGATATGCGGCACCTGCTGGACAGCTCGGCGCTCACCGAAGCTCTCGTCGGCGTCATTTACATTCAGGAGTTCCGTCCCGACTCCCACGGCGAGCCGTTCCATATAGGAACTTCGCTCAATGCCTCGGCATCGAAAAACCTGAATTATTACCGGCAAAAATAATATGAGCACGTCCCCTCCTGACGAGACGCTTCTGGCCTACGATCAGCAATTCGAAATCCAGGTCGCCATGGTTATCAACGGGTTGATTCCTCAAGGCGGGTCTTCGCTGGATTTTATCGTCAAGATGCTCAAGCGCCATCAGTACAAGCCGGAACGAATCGCCGTCATGGAAGCGATGACCCCGCTCGTTAAAGAAGAAATCAGCTACCTGGAAGCCAAAGCCACCTACACACAATTGGAAGCCACCCGGCAGGCCCGATTGGACCGGATCGAAAAGCTTATGGGCTGATCGGCCTCCAACCGAAAAATGCATAATATTTAGTAATAGCATTACTTATTATATTTAGCGCTTTACAATTCAAATCGCATAGAATACATTTCGAGTAATGCTATTCTTATGAATTTTTATTTACACAATTTAGCGCAGATTCAAAGTGGACACCCATTCCCGCGACGCATTGAAAACTCGGAAAATGGCAAAATCGCCGTAATCCAAATGAAAGACTTGCCCAATACGCTCCAGATGAAATCTGCTTCGCCAGCTCGAATTACGGTCTCTGAAGTCAAAGATCGCTATCTGTTGAAGTTGGACGACATCATCTTCCGCTCACGCGGCCAAACCAACACTTGCGTAATCCTCAAAGCGGACCTGGGGCCAACAATAACGGCCGCGCCCTTGATAAGCATCCGCGTTACATCGGAAAATCTTCTGCCAGACTATCTCGGCTGGTGGATCAATCAGCCGCTGGCGCAAGCTCATCTTGACCGCCACGCACGGGGAACCTCGGTCCAAATGATCAGTCGGGAAGCATTGGAAACACTGGAGGTCGCCCTGCCGTCGCTGAAAATTCAGCAGCAGATTGTCGAACTGGCGCTCCTCAGTGAAGAGGAGCAAAGCCTGATAGCCCGACTGACGAAAGCAAAGAGCCGAAAACTACAGACTGTTTTAATAAATACAGCAATGGAAGCAACCCATGCCAACGAAGCCCCCTAAAGATGCAAGGAAAGAGAAATGATTCCGAAAATTGAGCAAAGAGACATCAACAATGCCGCATGGGCGGCATGCGACACGTTTCGCGGGGCGGTCGATCCAGCACAATACAAGGACTACATCCTCGTGATGCTGTTCCTGAAATACATTTCCGATGTCTGGAAAGATCATTATGAAGCATATCGCAAGCAATACGGCGATGACGATACGCGCATCCGCCGCCGACTGGAGCGAGAGCGGTTTGTTCTGCCGATGACCGAGCTGAAAGATCCGGAAACCGGGAAGGTAGAGGATCGATTCCTTGCTGATTACTACAGTCTCTATGAACGACGCGGCGCGGCCAATATCGGAGAACTGATTAACATCGTTCTCGATGCCATTGAAGAGGCGAACAAAGCCAAGCTGGATGGCGTCTTCCGTATCGACTTCAACAGCGAAGACAACCTCGGAAAAACAAAGGACCGCAACCGCCGGCTGAAAATGATGCTGGAGGACTTCAGCAAGCCTCAACTCGATATGAGCCCCAGCCGGGTTCCCGAAGACGTCATCGGCAACACCTATTTATACCTGATCGAACGCTTTGCCACGGATGCCGGCAAAAAAGCGGGAGAATTTTACACGCCCTTTCAGGTTTCGCAACTGGTGGCCCGTTTGGCGCAGCCAAAGCCAGGCGACCGGATTTGCGACCCGGCCTGCGGCTCGGCGACCCTGCTGATCGAAGCGGTACGCGAAGTGGGCGATCGAAATTTTGCCCTCTTCGGCATGGAAGCGAACGGCGCGACCTGGGCGCTGGCGCGGATGAATATGTTTCTGCACAGTTTCGACAGCGCCCGCATTGAATGGTGCAACACGCTGACTTCGCCGGCGCTGGTCGAGAACGACCGGCTGATGAAGTTCAACGTCGTTGTGGCCAATCCCCCCTTCTCACTCGACAAATGGGGCGCGGAAGAGGCGGAAAACGATCGCTACAACCGTTTCTGGCGCGGGACTCCGCCAAAGAGCAAGGGCGACTATGCCTTCATCAGTCACATGATTGAATCCGCGCTCGAAAAAGACGGGCGCGTGGCCGTCGTGGTCCCGCACGGCGTGCTGTTCCGCGGAGCGGCGGAGGGACGCATCCGGCAGGCCTTGATCGAAGAAAACCTGCTCGATGCCGTTATCGGCTTGCCGGGCAATCTGTTTCAGACCACCTCCATTCCCGTCGCCATTCTGGTGTTTGACCGCAGTCGTGAAAAAGGCGGGAAAAATCACGACCGCAAAGACGTGCTCTTCATGGATGCGAGCCGCGAATACGTGCCGGGCAAAAACCAGCACACGCTGAGCAAAGAGCACATCGACAAAATCATCAGCGCTTATCGCAACCGCAAGGCGATCAAAAAATACGCTCATGTGGCCTCCTTCAAGGAGATCAAAGAAAACGATTTCAATCTCAACATTCCCCGCTACGTGGACACCTTCGAGGAGGAGGCGGAAATCGACATCGATTCCGTACAAAAAGAAATCGACGACCTCGAAAAAGAATTGGCGAAGGTCCGCGTGCAAATGGCAAAAAAACTGAAGGAGATCCAGCGGGGATGAACCTGCAACAGGTCCAGGAAGATAGGGCGCAAGGCGAAGGGCTGCACCGCGAGTTCAAAGAAGCGGGCAGTCAATTGCCTCGCAACCTTTTTGAAACGGTCTGCGCCTTCCTCAATACCGACGGAGGAACCATTTTGCTGGGCGTTGCGGATGACGGAACAGTAACCGGCGTCGATCCCGATGCGGCGACGCAAATGAAATCCGACCTGGCTGGCCTGTCAAACAATCCGCAGAAAATCGAGCCGCCCTGGCTGCTGTTCCCGCATGAATTTGAACTGGACGGGAAGATCGTCATTGCGGTTCAGGTTCCGCTCAGTTCGCAACTGCATAAGACCGGCGGCCACATCTTCCTGCGGAGCGAAGACGGCGACTACCGCGTGCAGGGAACGCACCAGCTCGCCGGACTCCTCAACCGCAAGCTGGGCCTGTTTACCGAGCAGCGCGCGCTTCCGCACGCCACTCTGGACGATCTACGCCCTGAACTCTTCGACCGAGCCCGCCGGTTGATGCGTTCCTACAACTCACAGCATCCGTGGGCAGACCTCAGCAACGAAGAACTGCTGAAAATCGGCGGCTTCTATGCCGCCGACCGGGAAACAGGGAAAACCTGCCTGACGCTGGCGGCCGTGCTGATGTTCGGCGCCGATACCGCCATTCAGCAAGCCGTGCCCGCGTACAAGTTCGACTGCCTGCTTCGCCGGGAGAATGTGGACCGCTACGACGACCGGCTGATGATCCGCACCAACCTGATCGATGCGTACGACCAGATGATGGGCTTTGTCGAAAAGCATTTGAATGACCCCTTCTATCTCGAAGGCGACATGCGAATCAGCCTGCGCGATAAAATATTCCGCGAGGCCGTTTCCAACATCGTCTCGCACCGCGAATACACCAGCGCCGCGCCCGCCCGGCTGATAATCTACAAGGATCGGGTCATTCTGGACAACCCGACCGTGCAGCACCACTTCGGGGAGATCACCCCTGAAAACCTGCGCCCGTTCTCCAAGAACCCGACCATCTGCAAATTCATGATCCAGCTCGGGCGATTCGACGAACTCGGCTCCGGGGTCACCAACATCAACAAATATCTGCCGCTCTATGCCCACGGCGCCAAGCCTGTGTTTAGGGAGACCCTGCACGGCTTCGAACTGACCGTGCCGCTGGCGGCAACGCCCGTCGAGGCACAAGTCAGGGCACAAGTCAGGGCACAAGTTGAGGCACAAGTCGTATTGCGCATTCTGCAAGCCTGCATGGACCAGCCGCTTTCTTCCGGACAAATCGCCGCGGCGCTTGGACACAAAACCTTAAGCGGCAATCTCCGCAAAACACTTCCACACCTGAGGGAGTGCGGACTGCTGGAATACACCCTTCCCGAAAAGCCCAACAGCCGCCTGCAGAAATACCGCCTCACCGAAAAAGGGAAACAGCTTCTGGAGAAACAAGCATGACGATTTTTGAACCGCGGATGCGCGCGAATAGACGCGAAAAAAAACGGAGGATCTATCTTTTCCAATCATTGGAAAACCCCGCGCATAATTTTCCAATCATTGGAAAAACCGGCTCAAAATTTTCCAACCATTGGAAAATCGCCGCGTTCACTCTTCTTCTTTTGGAGGTGGGAAGATGATTTCAAAGGGATGGAAAAAAGAACCGCTAGACCATGTCGCGCAAATTCAAACCGGCCTGGCGAAAGGACAGAAAACTGTTCACCACCCAGTTCAATTGCCATATCTTCGAGTGGCAAATGTACAGGATGGATATTTGGATCTTACTCACATCAAAACCGTCACGGTCGACCAATCGAAAGTGACTCGCTATTCCCTACAAAAAGGCGACGTGCTTCTCACTGAAGGGGGAGATTTTGACAAACTTGGCCGGGGCGCTGTTTGGAACGGTTCCATAGAACACTGCCTGCATCAGAATCATGTATTTGCCGTCAGGCCGAACCCCGAGATAATTCTCTCCGAATTCCTCTCTATGCTGACGGGAAGCTCATACGGCAAGGCTTACTTTCTGCGTTGCTCGAAACAGAGCACAAATCTTGCAAGCATTAATTCGTCGCAACTGAAGGAATTCCCCGTCTTGTACCCTCCCCTCCCGGAACAGAAGGCGATTGTCGCGGTGTTATCGATGTGGGACAGGGCAATAGAAAAAACCGTACGACTCATCGCTGCCAAAGAAGATCAGGTTTCCTGGTTAAGGAACATGCTCATTATTCAAAGTGAGCAGGGAGAATGGAAAACAATTAAGCTGGGAGAAGTTTGCAGTCCCATTACTCGGAAAAACTCTGTGGGAGAAACAAATGTTCTAACCTCTTCTGCTCAACATGGGCTAGTAAGTCAGTTGAATTATTACAACAAAAGCGTTTCGGCTGAAAACCTTGAGGGATACTACCTGATTCAGCGAGGGGAGTTCGCATACAACAGAAGTTCTTCTATTGGCTATCCGTTTGGAACTATCAAGCGGCTGGACGATCATGAACAAGGTTTACTATCGACTCTCTATTTATGCTTTGCGCTAGAACCATCTGCAAAATGCAACTCCAACTTTTTACTCAATGTCTTTGAGTCCGGACTATTGAACCGGCAGTTGCGTAGCATTTGCCAAGAAGGTGCAAGAAGTCATGGACTACTAAACATTACGAAGTCGGACTTTTTTGGAATAACGATTTCTCTTCCGTCCCTGCCCGAACAAAACCGAATAGCGGAAACATTGAATGGGATGCGGATGGAAATTAAGCTGCTTAAGAGCCTAGCGGATAAATACAAACAGCAGAAACTTGGGCTGATGCAGAAGCTGCTGACAGGAGCGTGGAAGGTACAGTTGGAGGGGGCTTGTAGATGAACGAACCTCGATTCCCAATAGATTTGGTTGTTACTGCCGACGATTTTGATGTCGGAGAAGTAAGCACGCTTCTAGCTAGTTCTGCAGAATGCGGTTATATCAATTACCATGCCGCTCTATCCCAAGCGGCACGAACAGCTATTGAGTCTGGCCTAACCTCTAAAGGCAAATGTTTGTGGTTATTAGCAGACATCTGCTCTATGGCTTTAAAGCCCGACAGTATTCACAATCCATTTCAGCCATACGCAGTAATAGAGGGAAAGCGATCTGCCATTCCTGAAGATTTCTCTGCTCAGGATATCGAATTCTTCGAATCTGCCTTGGGCAAGATTCTGGACGTTCGTTTAAATGCCCGTCTGGCAGATATTCTTTGGCTGTTGAAGAAGCCAAGGCAAATTTCACACGCCTTATCTGCAATCGATTGTTACAGCCAATTCTCGCTTGATCATGACAGCCTTCTGAAAGACGGGAAGCAAGCCTTTGAACGAGCCATACGCCTTTCACTGATGATTGGGAAGGCTGCCTCACAATATATTGATAGCATACGAGCTAAATTGCTAGATACCTTTAACAGTTCCTCATATGACGAAGGATATCGAACACTCTGGCTGGCAGAGATTCTGTTGCTTATCAGCATTGAGGAACAGAAAAGTAAAGATATCGCGGGCAAATTAGAAGCGCTTTCCGTTCAAGCAAAAGTCGAAGGGGATTTTTATAAATCCAGGCAGTTTCTTGAGGGTGCACTCGATTGGCACAAACGACTTCAAGACGAAAATCAGACACATCGATTAACCGTCGCCATTGCAGAGACCTGGGTGTCCGAAGCTGAAATTCGCGCCGCTGAAAGCAACATGGTTGCCGGAAGCTTCTATGAAAGTGCGATCAAAGAATACAGAAAGATACCGACCAAAAATCGCTCTGCTCTTGGCGTGGATAATCGTATCCACGACCTTCATCAAAAGATGAACACCGCTAATCAATTAGCGCTGGGTGAAATGGAGATGATTGAGATGCCTGGAATCGATATAAGCGATTCTGTTGAAGCCAGCCGTAAGCATGTTTCCAAACGGTCATTCCCAGAAGTACTGATCGCACTAGCAAATATACATTCTTGTGCAAAAGTTGATGATATTAGAGACGAGGCAGAAGAAGGACTAAAACATTCCGTATTCGAACAATTATGCACATCAACACACTTAACTCGGGATGGAAGAGTTGCGCGTCGGTCACTGGGTTTGTATCCAGGCAATCATGAAGATGCGGAATATTCACAGATGATATGGCAGCATATGCTCCAACGATACAATCAACGCATAGAATTGGTGACCCAAGCCTGTATATTGCCTGCTTTACAAGCAACTAATTTAGAACATCGTATTACCGAAAAACAAATATTTGAACTATGCGGATTATCTCATGTTGTGCCACATGGCCGTGAACTGCTTTGGGCAAAGGGCATTTATGCTGGCTTCGAAAATGACTTTATTGCTTCAACACATCTATTGATTCCGCAAATCGAGCATTTTGTCAGAATGCGCCTGAAACACGCCAAAGCAAAAACATCGACTCTCAATTCAGAAGGGATCGAAACAGAAAACGGCTTGAGTACGCTTTTGGATATCCCTGAAGCAGAACAGATTCTTGGCAAAGATCTTCTCTTCGAATTTAAGGCCCTCTTAACTGATTCGACAGGTCCCAACTTGAGAAATGAGGTTGCGCATGGGCTGATAGAAGCTGACAGCGCCAGATCTCTTTACGCGATTTATTCCTGGTGGCTTGCGTTACGACTGCTCATCAATTCGATTCCTTGGAAACGCCCCGTAGCTCAGGATAAAGAACCAGAAGCACATCAAGAAGTAGAGAAAAAATGATTATTCTTCCCATCGGCACTTCTAAACGCTGCTTCGAAATTTCAGGGGCTACTTCCGGTTTGGCCTCCATTTATCCATTCCAGAATACGGACATTCATTCGTGGTTCTCTCCCAACAACTGAGGTGATTATGAGCCCATTCCAGTTCAACGAAAAACATCTCTCGCAGATCCCCGCCCTGCAGGTGTTGATGAATTTGGGATTCACCTACTTGCCCCCGGAGACAGCGTTAAAGGAGCGGTTGGGCAAGTTCGGCAACGTACTGCTGGAAAATATTCTGCGGGAGCAATTGAAGCGGATCAACCGGATCAATTTCAAGGGTCGCGACTATCTCTTTAGCGAGGAGAATCTCCAGTCGGCGATTCAGAAGCTGAAGACCGTCAAGTTCGATGGCTTGCAGAAGACCAATGAAGCGGTTTACGACCTGATCACGCTCGGCACAGCGATGGAACAGTCCGTTGAAGGCGATTCGAAGAGCTTCAATCTGCGGTATATCGACTGGAAGCACTGGCGGAACAATGTATTTCACGTGACCGCCGAGTTCAGCGTAGAGCGCACGCGCCGGACGGAGACGGTCCGCCCGGATATCGTGCTGTTCGTGAACGGGATTCCGCTGGCGGCCATCGAGTGCAAAGCGCCGGACATTGAGATCGAGGAAGCGGTTTCGCAGTCGATCCGCAATCAGAGCGATGAGTTCATCCCGAAGCTGTTCGCTTATGTCCAATTGGCGATGGGGATCAATAAAAACAAAGCGCAGTATGCCACCGTCGGCGCCGGGAAAAAATTCTGGGGAGTTTGGAAGGAATTGCCGATTGCCGATCGCCGATTGCCGATTGATGAAGCGGTAAACAAGCCATTGACTGTCGAGGACAAGAAAGCGCTCTTGAAGGGCGATTTTGCCCCGGCGCGATCTTATTTTGACGAACTGGAGGCGCAGGGTGAACGGCTGACGACGGAACAAGACAAGGCATTGTTCGCGCTGTGCCGCCCGGAGCGGTTGTTGGAGTTGGTCTACAAGTTCACGATCTTCGACGGCGGAATCAAGAAGATTGCCCGCTATCAGCAATATTTCGTAATTCAGTCGGCCCTGCAACGGATCAAGCAACTCGATACCGGCGGACTCCGCAAGGGCGGAATCATCTGGCATACGCAGGGTTCCGGCAAATCGCTAACCATGGTGATGCTGGCGCGTAATCTGGCGCTGGACCCCGATATTTCCAATCCTCGCATTGTGTTGGTGACGGATCGCGAAGATCTGGACCGTCAATTGGGCAATACGTTCGCCGCCTGCGGACTGAATCCGCAACGCGCGACTTCAGGCCGCGATCTGCTGGAGCTGGTGGCGGAGGACAAGGCGGGAATCGTAACCACCTTGATCCACAAATTCGACAAGGCCATGAAGGTGCGCAAGCATCAGGACGATTCGCCGGATATTTTCGTCCTGGTGGACGAAAGTCACCGCACGCAGTTCGGATCGTTCTCCGCGCGGATGCGTCAGATGTTCCCGCGCGCCTGTTACATCGGGTTTACGGGCACCCCGCTGATGAAGGAGGAGAAAAACAATTTTGTGAAATTCGGCGGCCTCATTGAGCCGCACTATCCCATCCGGCAGGCGGTGGAAGACAACGCGGTGGTCCCCCTGCTTTACGAGGGACGGCTGGTGGAGATGGAGCAGAACAAGGCCGCGATAGATCTCTGGTTTGAGCGTCACACGAAAGGGCTGACGAAAAAACAGCAGGCGGACCTGAAAAAGAAGTATGCCCGCGCGGAGATGCTGAATAAAACGGAGCAGGTTGTGTACATGCGGGCGTTCGACATCAGCGAACACTACCGAAGCGCCTGGCAGGGAACCGGCTTTAAGGCCCAGTTGGTCGCGCCCAGCAAGGCCGTCGCGCTGAAGTATCATGCCTTTCTCAACGAACTAGGCTCCGTTTCCTCTGAGGTGGTCATCAGCGGCCCGGACATGCGCGAAGGCTACGAGGAGACAGACGAGGAGCCGACGGATGAGGTGGTGAAGTTCTGGCAGACCATGATGACCCGCTATGGCAGCGAGGAGGACTACAACACCCAGATTGTCAATCAGTTCAAGTTTGGCGACGAGCCGGAAATCCTGATCGTCGTCAGCAAGTTGCTCACCGGCTTTGACGCGCCGCGCAATACGGTGATTTACCTCTGCAAGGAACTGAAGGAGCACACCCTGCTTCAGGCCATTGCCCGCGTTAACCGGATTTACGAGAACAAAGACTATGGATATGTCGTGGACTATGTCGGCCTGCTCGGGGAGCTGGACAACGCGCTAACGATGTACAATGCGCTGGAAGGATTCGACGAGAAGGATCTGGAGGGAACGCTAAATTCCATCCACGAGGAAATCAGAAAACTACCGCAACATTATTCCGATTTGTGGGATATCTTCAAAGCCGTCAAAAACAGTTATGACGAAGAGGCGTATGAACAGCTTTTGGCAGATGACGCCATACGTGAAGAGTTCTATGCCCGTTTGACGGTCTATAGCAAGACGATGGCCATCGCGCTTTCGAGCGAAAAGTTTGTAACCGATACGGCTGAAGAAACGGTCGAACGATACAAAGCCGATTTGAAGCGGTTCCATAAATTGCGCGCCGCCGTCAAAATGCGTTATGCCGAGGCCGTTGATTACCGGGACTATGAGCCCAAGATAAAAAAACTGTTGGATACGCATATTCAGGCCAATGAAGTCATTCAGCTCAACGAGCCGGTAAATATCTTCGACGAACGAAGCTTTAATCTGGTGAAAGAGGAACAGGGCGTTTACGCAACGAAAACTCCAGCCGCCCGGGCCGACACCATCGCCCATGCGCTTAAGCGGGAAATCACGGAGCACCTGGAGGAAGATCCGGCTCTGTATGAGAAGTTTTCCAAATTGATTCAGGACGCCATCGACCAGTTTCGTCAAAAACTCATTTCCGCGCAGGAATATCTGAAACGGATTTCCGATCTCCGCCAGAAAGTCGTAACGCGCCAGCATGACAACGCGCCCGCTGAATTGTCCGGGAACGACGACGCGCTCGCGTATTTCGGCCTGGCGCTTCCCATCCTTGGAAAAGCGAATGAAAAAGCCGCGACGGCCCTGGCAACTGCCGTTCAACGAATTCTTCAGCCGTTTGCAAGCCGAGTGCATTTCTGGGACGACAAGGATGCGCAAAATCAGGCGGTGAATGAAATTGACGATTATCTGTTTGATGAGATTCGCGGACAGCAGAACATAACACTATCCCCTGAACAAATGGATGAACTCATCGAACAGATTATGCGTGTTGCGAAGCACCGGACATCAAAATGAACGCGCTGCCCTACGGCATCCATTATGGACGTATGCTGATTTCGTTTGAACTGCTTTTCGCCCGCCGGAAAACCATGAAAATTGCGGTTTATCCGGACGAAAGAATTATTGTAAAAGCTCCAAAGGGAATGCCCCTCGAAGAAGTGAAAGAGCGAGTGTTGCGCCGGAGTCGATGGATTATTAAACAGCTCAACTATTTTAAGCAATTTGAGCCGCGCACGCCGCCCCGCCGGTATGTCAGCGGAGAAACTCACCTTTATCTCGGAAAGCAATATCGCCTGAAAGTTAAACGAGCTGAACAAAACCGAATCAAACTGTGCGGCGGACAGTTCCAGATATTGCTTCGCGAAGATCCGTCACCCAGAAAAATAAAGTCGCTGTTTGATCGGTGGTACGCCGAAAAGGCTGAAGAGCATTTCGCCGCATCCGTCGATCGCTGCTGGCCAGCGTTTGAAAAGCGGGGAGTGTCCCGCCCCAACCTAAAAATACGCCGGATGAAAACACGCTGGGGCAGTCTTTCCGGCAAAGGGAACCTGACGCTAAACATCGCTTTGATCCGTACACCTCGTTCATGCATAGACTATGTCGTTGTCCACGAACTCTGTCATTTGATCCATCGGCATCATGGCTCCGGATTCTATAGATTGCTGGAGCAATTTATGCCTGACTGGAAGAAACACAAAGCCAGACTTGAGACGCTGCCAGGAATCTTGTCTTAGGTCATTACAACAAGATTCTCCTTAAATTAAGGATCGCACATCGACGCGGAAAAAATTACTCCCCAATCCGATAGAACATTGTATCAGGGTTGGTGGGAACGATATTCACCTGCTCCACCGGCGAGGACACCGTGCGATTGGATTGGATGCACACGTAACCCCGGTCCGGCGCGCTGGTGGAGGCATAAACGCCGTACGGCGCCTGGAAGGCGCCGGGAAATTTCACCTGAAGTTGGCCGCCGGCATATGCCAGCTCCTCAATAGCCATGTCTTGTTCCTGCGCGCGAACGCCTACCACAGTCCGGCTCCATACGACGGTTCCGGTCGCGCCCAGGCCGCCGTTTTGCGCGCCGACAAACCAATAGGCGTAATCGAGCAATTCCCCGAATTGATGAAGCCCGATGGAACACCCCTGGTTGGTTTGCAGGGCCAGACACTGGCCATCCGGACCGCTGACCGAAACTTCATACGCTTGAGGATCCAGAGCGAGCTGGAATCCCAAGCCGCCGGGCGCATGGATTTTTGAGGCGGCGGAATCTAGCACTCCCTCAAACCGTACGATCCCGTCCGCTCCGGGCGCATTGGTTTTGGCCAACAACACGACGGCCAGGGTATCGCTGTCCGCGTCATAACGCCCCTCCAACGCCACGGCCGAATTCGCGGCGCGCACGGAGTCCTGTTCTGTGCTCAAATACAGGAGCGCGCAAACGTCCTCGCCGCTGCATGCGCGCGAAACGGTCACACTGGTCCACTGGGCGGAAAAGACATACCGCGTGCCCCGCTCGTTCCGGTGGATCGTGTCGTGCGTCAGATAGCCGGCCGGCTCGCCATTGGATGGCGGACTAATTACCAGGCAGCCGTTGGTTTCCTGCACGGCGCCGGCGGGGCCGGCTACATCCCATACATTGCTCTTCTGCCCATCTTCAAACTCGTCCAGCAGGATGAAGCCGTTGAAAGGGACAAACACAAAGTCGGAGATCACCACCTCGACCTCCTGGGTATTCGCCGGGGCATTGGTAAAAAACAGCCACAGATTCATGCAGACCTTTTCATTGGTCTCGATGGGGATGCCCCGTCCGCGAAACACATGCGACGCCAGAAGATCGTTGGTCTGCCGGGCCGTGGGGCTGTGGCCGTGATAACTCTCGAACAGCACCTGATCCGGACGCCAGACGAAGCGGTGGGTCGTCAGGTCGTTGGTTTGCGGATAGAGAAATGGAGTGCTGTTGCCGCCAATGGTGTACGGCTGGATGGAATAGAGCAACATGTTCGTCTGCATGCCGGGAAAGGCATGACTTAACTCGATATCCACTTCGTTCTGGTTCGTTTTCAAAACGGATTCCAAGGCATAGGTAAACAAGCCCAAGATCAGATTGGTGTCCAGTCGATCCACCCGATTGTTTAGATGCCAGCGGTACTCGCCGAAGCCCAGCGGCTCCGGGCTTTCGATAAAGGCGCAATGCCACTTCCCATCCAACCACTGAAGTTTGAGATGAAGCCGGCCGCTCTCGTCCAGAAAAGCGCTGTTGGTGGAAAAGAAATTGGGCCCCGGGTTGTAATAACCATCGATATAAACCCATTCCCTGCCGGCAAAGCGCAGGGTAGAGTCAGGTCTTCGATACAGCGCCGCATCGTCGAACCAAACCGAACTGCTCTCAAAATCGGGGGACTGGACAACGATCGGGCGCATTCGGACATAGGCCGTACTCCGCACGGCCTTGGCGCGTGCCGTCAGTTGGGTCCACGTGCCGGACGGACTGCCGTTCACCAGCTGCCGGGCCGAACGAACCTCATAGATGGCCTGGCTGGCGGCATTGAAAAAGGACATCTGCAGTTCGCCGAAAAAGCGGCCGGTCACGCAGGTATCGGAACGAGCCCAAACCGTACCCTCCCATATTTCGCCTTCCCGGGCCGGTTGATCCTGGTATACGCCCGTTCCATTCCAGTCGGGCGGATTGTCCGGCCACCAATTGCCATACGCCAGCAAAGCGTACGAGCCTTCATGCGCCGAGGCATAGGCATATCGATACGAATTTCCAAAACGGCTCCAATCGGTAATGTTGGTATGGGAAGCACCCGCTTCAAAACCGCCGTTGAGCAGAACATTGGAATAAAACCCGGCAAAAACAGGGCTCAGGATCGCGCTCCACACCCATAGTGCAAAACACCATTTTCTTGCATTCATGATACGAATAAATTTCCCCGATTTAAACGCCCCGAGGGATCCAGAAGCCGTTTGACCCGCTTCATTTCCTCAATCCCAGCAGGACCATACATGCGTTTCAGCAATTCTGTTTTTAGCTTCCCAATGCCATGTTCGGCGGAAACCGACCCGCCCCATCCCACCACCGTTTCCGCCCACCGCACATAAAGCGCTTTGCCCTGCTCATATTCCGCCATCGTGCGGGGCAGAATATTGACATGCACATGGTTGTTTCCGATATGCCCAAAAATCACATACTCCAGACCTGCTTCCGCCAAACCCTGGTGGTACAAGGCCAGCACCTCTTCCAATCGGCTGTCCGGCACTGACATATCGGTGCCCAGCTTGGTCAAGCCGGGCGTCGAACGGCGACGTTCGTCAATCCGCGCATTGACCCGCTCCGGAACGGCATGGCGGAATTTGTGCAAACGTTCCATGTCCCGATCGTCCATGCCCGACCAGGTGGCGGCTTCATCCCCGCCACAGGCGGTCATGGCCGCGGTCATGGCCTCCAGCGCGTCGGCCAACTCGTCCTCGCTATCCCCATGCCACTCGGTATAAATCGCCGCCTGGTATTCCGGCGCGGGCGCCGGAAGCCCCTCCACCGGCGTCGCGCGCACCAAGTCCAGGGCGCGCCCGTCGAAATATTCTATGGCGGCCGGACGGATCAACACCTCGCCGACCTCCCCGCGCAACGCCCGCACAAATCGGACGGCGCAGGCTTCCGCAGGAAAGAACGAAACAATGCCCCAGACCACTTTCGGCCGCGGAATCAGCTCCAGCTCGGCTTCCACCACAACGCCCAACGTGCCCTCCGAGCCGATGAAAAGATCGATCAAGTCCATATCGTCGGACGCGTAATACCCTGCCGCGCTCTTGACCAGCGGCAGGGCGTACGCCGGCAGGAGTCCTTCGAACCGGGCGCCGTCCGTCGCAACCAACGAAAAGGCGCGCCCCGAAGCCTTGTGCTCCCCTCGCAACAGAGCCAGACACCGGCCATCGGCCAGGATCACCTTCAACGCGGTTGCGTACCGCCGGGTCGAACCATAAAAAAAAGTCTGCGCGCCAGAGGCATTGCAGGCGATCATGCCGCCAATGGACGCCGTCGCTTCGGTCGGATCGGGCGGAAAGAAAAAGGACGGGCCGGCCCTGAAGAGTTCCAAGGCCTTCAACGATTCCGCACTCCATCCCGTTGCATCGAACTGCCGCTTGTGCAACGCCTCGCGCAGTTCGGACAGCACGACGCCGGGTTGGACCAGGGCATAAAAGCGATCCTTCGCTTCATCGTACCGAAGTCCCAGAACCTTTTTCATGCGGCTAAGGTTGAGGATCAGGCCGCCCTCGGGCACCGCCCCCGCTGTAATCCCCGTACGAGCCCCCTGGATCGTCACCGGCCGCGCGCCGGCCGCCGCAAATCGCAGGGCTTCAGCCGCTTCCACGTCAGATTCCGGAAAGGCAATGTAGTCCGCCCGCCCCGTCCGGCGCGATTCGTCGCGCATAAAGTCCGTATGATCGGAACGAATGGGTTGAATCAGCATTCTTTTCTTCCTAATTCCAGCTCATAGAACTCACGAAGCTTCTGTTGCAGCAGAGTTCTATCTGGCAAAGACGTTCGATATTCGGAAACAAGTGCCGGCGAAAGAGTCCGACTGAGGGCATATTCCACAACCGCGCTATCTCTGGATTTACACAACAAAACACCCACGCTGGGTTTTTCATGAGGTTTGCGTACATCACGATCCAAGGCTTCCAAATAGAATGATAGCTTATCCAAGTATTCTGGTTTAAAATCGTCGATCTTCAGTTCAAAGGCCACCAGGCATGAAAGCCCGCGGTGATAAAATAGCAAGTCAATGAAGAAGTCTTTACCACCAACCTGCAAAGGGAACTCTTCACCAACAAAGCAAAAATCGCGCCCCAATTCAGTTAGGAATTTTTTCAAATCGGCCATAAGGCCTTTCTGCAGATCGCCTTCGGAGTGAGCCTCAGGTAGATGAAGAAAATCCAGCAAATACTTATCTTTAAAGATCTGTCCCACATTAGGATATAATTCTCTCAGCGCTGTTGAGAGTTTTGTCGGCGACAGCATCATTCGTTCATATAACCCGCTGTCTATCTGTCTTTCCAACTCTCGTACAGACCATTTTTCACGGCTCGCTACTTGAAGATAAACGGCTCTTTCTTCCATAGACTTGCATTTTGACATCAGATGCAAGTGTGCTGACCAGGATAAATCTCTCAACAGTGTCGAGAGATTCTGAAAGTCGCGATATGTTTCATAAAATTGTTTCATCCGCCACAGATTAGGAGCTGAAAAACCCCGCAGTTCCGATTCGGTTTTACGCAGATAGTCGGCTAATTGCTGAACCACAGATTTTCCCCATCCATCAGACTGTGCTTTTCGACTGATATGTTCGCCCACCTGCCAATAAAGATCGATCAAAGCGGTATTCACCGCTTGAAACGCCTTCTGCCGGGCCTGTTGAATGAGATGAACGATTTCAACAAAAGATTGTTCCGATATCGCGCTCATCGACTTGATTCTCCTTCCGACAACTGCCATCACGTTTTAGTGTGCCTGTTCGGGTCCACTTTGTCAGCCTTTTCGACAGCCCAAAAAATGAAAAACACAAGGATAAGGTTTTGCCATTTTTTCTCAAATACCACAATATGCACGCCTAACAAAGACGGAAACCGGACCGCCGGCAACCTGTCTTGTCATAATAACACTTGGAGGAGTTATGCTGTTCGGCATTCAAGATCCTTGGGTTTGGCTCGCCTATGTGCTTTCCATTCTTAGCGCCGTGCTTTGCGTGGGATGGGGCATCTTCAATTGGAACAAAGACGACTCGGCCAAAGAGCCGGACGAAGAAGTCCGCCACTGGGCCGAAGAAGAAGACAAAGTAGAAGAAGAACTTTAACACATTGAGGAGGAGCTTATGGATTCGCTATGGATGACAATTACGGTCATTGTCTATTTATTTGCCGTCGGCTATCTGGGCTATCGCGGCTATCGCGCCACGCATTCGGCGACAGACTACCTGATTGCCGGGCGTAAAACACATCCCTACGTGATGGCCATATCCTACGGCGCCACGTTTATCAGCACGTCGGCCATTGTCGGATTTGGCGGCGCCGCCGGCGTCTTCGGCATGGGACTGCTCTGGCTGACGGTGCTCAATATCTTTTTCGGCATCTTCATCGCCTTCGTGCTGTTCGGCGGACGGACCCGATCGATAGGGCTGCGACTGGATGCTCACACTTTCCCGGAACTCCTGGGGCGCCGATTCAAATCCCGCTTTCTCCAGGGCAGCTCGGCCCTGATCATCTTCCTGTTCATGCCCTTGTATGCCTCGGCCGTTTTGATTGGCGCGGCCAAATTCATTGCCGAGCAATTGGGCATTCCCTATGAGGCGGCCTTGTTTGTCTTCTCCGTGGTGGTTGCGTTGTACGTCATCATGGGCGGCATCAAAGGCGTCATGTACACAGATGCCCTGCAAGGCACCATCATGCTGGTGGGCATGATCGCGCTCATCGCGCTGACTTACCATTCTCTCGGCGGCATTGCTCCCGCTCACGAAGCCTTGACGCGGTTGGTCGAGCAAGTGCCCGACAAGCTGAAGGCCGGCGGACATCTGGGCTGGACCAGCATGCCGAAGTTCGGATCTCCGCTCTGGTGGACGCTGGTCAGCACCATTGTCATGGGCGTGGGCGTCGGCGTACTGGCCCAACCGCAACTGGCGGTGCGTTACATGACCGTCAAAAGCGGCCGCGAATTGAATCGCGCGGTGCCCATCGGCGGCGTCTTCATTCTGATGATGACCGGCGTGGCCTTTGTCGTCGGCGCCCTGACGAATGTGTACTTCTTCAATTCCGTCGGCAAAATCGCCATCGGCGCCGCGGCCGGCGATGTGGAAAAAATCATTCCCATGTACATCAAGGGCGCCATGCCCGCGTGGTTTGGGCTGTTGTTCATGCTGACGCTGCTGTCGGCGGCGATGAGCACCGTCAGCAGTCAGATTCATGTGATGGGCACCTCCCTGGGCCGCGACCTGGTCGAGCAAGCCTTCCGGGCCAAAAAGGCCGGGAGCGGCATGCTGGCCACGCGGTTGGGCGTTCTGATCGGTATTCTCGTCAGCGTTTATCTGGGCTACGAATTGGAAAAACGGTTTGGCAAAACCGGCACGGAAATCGTCGCGCGCGGCACGGCCGTCTTTTTCGGACTGTGCGCCTGCGCCTTCCTGCCGATGTACGCCGGCGCCCTGTGGAGCCGCGCCATAACGCGCGCGGGCGCCATCGCGGGCATGTTGACCGGGGCGTGCTCCAGCATGCTGTGGATGCTCTTCGTCCACGAAAAAGAATCCACGGCCCTACTGCTTTGCAAGACGCTGTTCGGCGTGCGTTCGCTGGGCATCAAACTCGTGGAAGGCAAGGAAGTTTTCGTTCACGCCGGGCCGATGGTCTGGGCGTTTGTGGACCCGCTGGTGATCGGACTGCCGCTGGCCATGTTGGTCACGGTGCTGGTTTCCATGTTCACCCGCAAGCTTTCCGAAGACCATTTGAAGAGATGCTTCGGCTGATCCGATCTTTCACCCAACGAAGCCGTCTCCCTCCAGCGGAGACGGCTTCACTCATTAGCCCCTCCGGGGTATCTTGATTCGCGCTGTTCCGATTCATTCAAGCCGGGAGTCTGAAAATGAATATCGAATCGACCTTTGCTCGCGCTTATCTGGAAAGCTCGCTGATGGGCCTGCGCAGTCCCCGCATGCGCAATGCGGCGGAACAAGCCATGCAATTACGAAGGCAGGCCCACCTTCTCCAGGAACAGGCGGCCCAATCGAACCTGGAAAACGAGATTTCGTACGCCCAAACAGCCGACGGATGGGCTCAATCCATCGATAATATCCTGGGCCGCATGGGCGAGCTGGCGGTGGCGGCCAACGACGGAACAAAATCTGCCATCGACCGACAGAGCCTTCAATACGAATTCTCCCAGATGCAACAGGCCATCCAATCCATCGCCACCGGCCCCAACGCGCTGGCGAAATTCAACGGAATGCCTATCTTTCAGGATGGAAATATTATTGCCCAGGCTTGAGCAGGACCCATCTTGATTGCCGCAGGTTACGCCCTCCCATGAAGTGCCTCACGTCAACGCAGATCTTATCCTATCTCCCTCATAATCAAAATCTTAATCGTAATCCTAATCTCTTTCTGGATAAAAATAATGGAGATTATGATTAAGATTAGGATTACGATTATGAGGTCGAATCAGAACGGCATCCTGCCGAAATAGGCTCTAAGATAAGAGAGGGAACGTCTACATCAGCTTAGGAACGACATCATAATCTCGGACTTCCGGGCTTCGTTGCGCACCCGCTCGAGAATACCGGGGATGTCGCCCTGCCTCAGGCCGATTTTATCGAACACGCGCTGATCGAACATCGGGGTCATCGTATCGCCGCCATCGCCGATCTTCTCCAGATTGCAGATGTAGTTGGCGCAGTGGCAGAGCATCACAAGATCGTCATGGCCGGTATCCGTCATCAGCGGAGAATGATGGTAACGGATGGAGGCCATTTGCATGGTGGACAAATTCCATTTCCGCCCGAGCCAGGCGCCGACTTCCGAATGATCCACCCCCAGGGTCTTTTGCTCGGCCACAAACAGCGGAATGGCTTGTTTCTTGCCGAATTCGACGGCATCAAGGAATTCCTTGTGAAAGAATTGAATGATGATGATCTTGCCGATGTCGTGCAACAAGCCGGCCAGGTGAAGCAGATCCCTGGTATAGGTTTCGCGAAGTTTTTCGCGGCAATGATCGTACAGGACGCACATGGCAA
This sequence comes from Lentisphaerae bacterium GWF2_57_35, assembly GCA_001804865.1. GTDB lineage: Bacteria > Verrucomicrobiota > Kiritimatiellia > CAIQIC01 > GWF2-57-35 > GWF2-57-35. The sequence continues at coordinate 44,876 of MHBK01000001.1, read as the reverse complement.
TGCCCGTACTGATGCAATGCTTGCAGTACGCCTTGTGGTCAAAGCCTTCCATCTTCTGGTTCATCACCGCCAGCACCGCCATGGACGTGGCCATGTTGTTGACGGCATTGAGTCCAAGCCGCGTAATGGCGCCCTGCAGCGAATCGATGGGGTCCCGCGCCCCATACAACACCGAATTCGCCAGCTTGAAGACGTTCGCCATCAAGGACGGCTCGTCCTTCATGATCATGGCAATGCGTTCGCTGTTGGAGTTGGGATCGTGGGTCAGCGCTTTGATGCGTTCCAACACCACCGGCAAGGCGGGCAACCGTTCGATGGTTTCCAGTTTCTTGAAAATCACCTTCGAATAGTCTTTTTCGGCGGCGCCTTTTTCGCGGGGCGCGGCATCCTTGCCGACCGTCAGACCTTTTGCGGCCCGGACTTGATCCCGATCCGACATGGCCTTGGCCATGGCCTGATACAAGCGCTCGCGAGTCGGCGGCTTGATGATGTAATCGCTGATCTTAAGACTGATGCATTCCCGGATCTCCTCGGAATCGGAGTGCGAACTCAAGACGACCACCGGGGTTTCGCCCAAATCCTTGTCCGTCCGCAAATGGCGTAAAAATTCGATGCCGTCCATCACCGGCATTTCCACATCGACAAACACCAGATCGTAGGGAGAATGGTTTTCGAGGGCCATGCGCATCTTGTCGAGCGCCATGGCGCCGTTGGAGGCCTCGTCCACATAGGCTTCGCGAGACCGAAAGGTATTGACGATGATGCGCCGAATCGAACTGAAATCGTCGACGGCCAATATGTACGCCCCGCTGATAAACATATCCACCTGAGCGTAATCAACCTGTTGTTTGTTGTCTTGCGACATATGCTCGCTTATCTTGAACCGTAGAAAACCTTAATCGTCGGTCCGAATTTGTTGCGAACATAACTCATGTCCGCGGCTATGACCAGCATAAACCTGTTGATACTGGCTGTTTGCTTGTAATCGTTTCCCTAAGCCCCGCTTTTGTCAAGGCGGGAACCGCCGGAGCCCAGATTGCGCACAAGGCAAATGGCCGCCCATTCCTTGGCTTTGTCTCCCATCGATATCAAGTACTTTTCACTTTCACCCCGCCTCATTCCGATTCTATACTCCACCCCATGAAAACGGCTGACTACTGGATATCCCGGCTGCAATTGCTTCCACATCCCGAAGGCGGCTTCTATCGGGAAACCTATCGGTCTGAAACCTTGATTCGCCCCCCCGGCTTTTCAGGACTGCGCGCCTGCTCCACCGGTATTTTTTTCTTACTTCGAAGCGGCGAAGGCTCGCATTTCCACCGGTTTAAATCCGACGAAATGTGGCACTTCCATGAGGGAGCTCCGCTGGCCATTCATGTTCTTCACCCTCACGGGGAATACCGGCGAATCCTGTTGGGCAGGGATCCCGAACAAGGCGAAACCTTTCAAGCGGTCATTCCCGCCAACGCCTGGTTTGGCGCGCAGGTCGAGCAACCCGACTCCTACACCCTCATCGGCTGCACCGTCGCCCCCGGCTTCGATTTCGCCGATTTCGAACTGGCCCGGCGGGACGATTTGCTCCGCCTCTATCCAAACCACAAAGACCTGATCGAGCCGTTGACCTGAAAGCAGAGGGAATTTTAACCACGAATGAACACGAATACACACAAATGAATTCCTTTTCTTCTAATTCGTGTTTGTTCGTGGTTAAAATTCTTCTTCGGAGGAGCTTGAGAGGTTCTTTCAAATCGGCTATATCCAACACATCTTATGCCGGCCATTCATCAACTTGTAGCAGGATTCAGCCGCGGCGATGCCATCAGCAACGAGGCCCTCGTCATGCGGAAGATTTTTCGTTCCTGGGGATACGGGTCCGATATTTTTTGCGAAAGCCGGCGCATCCTGCCGGAACTGCGCAACGAGGCCAAGGATCTGGTTCAGCATCGGTCTGAGTTCAAGGCCGACGACATCGTGCTCCTGCACTTGTCCATCGGATCGATCGTCAATCAGATCTTTCCCGAATTGCCCGGCCACAAAGTCATCCTGTACCACAACATCACGCCCTCGGAATATTTTGCGGCCGTACAGCCGCAAATCGCGGCTTCGCTGGCGCGCGGACGCGAAGAGGCCCGGGCCCTGGCGGGACAGGCGTCCGTCAATCTGGCGGACAGCCAATTCAATGCCGAAGAACTGACCTCCTGGGGCTACCGCAACGTGCAGGTGCTTCCGTTGGTGTTGGATCTCAGCCGCTTGCGGGAATCGCCCAATCGCGCGATCCTGAAGAAATACAACGACGGACTGGCTAACATCCTTTTTGTCGGGCGCTGCGTACCCAACAAGCGGATCGAAGACGCCCTGGCCGCCTTTTACTATTTCCAAAAGTACGTCGAACCCAACTCGCGGTTCATTCACGCGGGCTCTTATGCGGGCACCGAACAGTATCACGCCATCCTGCTGACCATGATCCGCGATCTCCAACTCGAAAACGTCGAACTGATCGGGTCCGTTCGGCAAGACGAACTCAACGCCTGCTACAAAGCGTCTCGGGCCTTTCTCTGCATGAGCGAGCACGAAGGCTTCTGCATCCCGCTGATCGAAAGCCTCGTTCACGATGTACCCGTCGTCGCCTATGCGGCCGGAGCCGTCCCGGAAACCCTCGGCGGAGCCGGCGCCCTTTTCAAAGAAAAGCGATTCGATCTGATCGCGGAAACCCTGGGCCGTCTCCATCGCGATGCCGCCCTGCGGAACGCCGTCCTGCAAAGCCAGCGCGAACGATTGAGCCGTTTCGAAAACCGTAATTTGGAGCAGGAGTTGAGAGCCCATCTCTCGCCGCTCCTGCCCCAACTCTAAGCGCCAGGGTGTGTCTTGACGCAACCGCAAATTCCAAAACTAAACACAGCGAAAAGCGGTAGGGACGGCGCTCCGTCGCCGTCCTCAGGCAGCACTCTGACCTCCATGGCCCGCAAAATCCTGTTCCTTCAGCTTCCCCAGCTCGACAACGACGTAAGTCCCGAGCACGAAAATACCCCGTTGGCCGCCTGCTATCTTCAGTACGCGCTTCAGCAAAGCAGCGAGCGCGCTTTTTACCGCGCCCTCCGGCTCCGCCCCGCCGACGAAGAACTCGACGACGCGCATTTGCTCCGGCGCATCGTCGCAACGAAACCGGACCTGATCGCCTGCACGCTTTATCTCTGGAATATCGAGCGGACCCTGGACCTGATTGCTCGGCTGAAGGAAATACTCCCTCGCCTGGTTGTTTTAGCCGGCGGCCCTGAAGTCGCCCGCGATCATCCCTTTCTTTTTCGCAGGCGTTTGGCCGACGTCGCTGCCATCGGCGAAGGCGAGCCGGTCATCGCGGAAATTCTCCGCGCCATACGCCTGAAAAAACGAACCGATTTCCAAAATGTGGCCTGGCTTGTGCGCGGACATTATCGCTGGGGAAAACAACCGCGGCCCGAAAAACCCTTGCGCGAAATGCTGCCCCCACCCTCCTGGCTGCGCCGTCATGCGCGCACCGGCGACATGGCCTGCCTCGAAACCACGCGCGGCTGTCCCATGCACTGCGCCTATTGCAGCTACAATCAGCAGAGAACCCGGCACACGTCCCTCACTGCCAAGGAAACCCTGGCCATCATCCGAAAGTTGAAGGCTTCCGGCGTAAACGAAATCCGGTTCATCGATCCGACCTTCAATGCCAACCCCGCCTTCGATGAAATCCTGCAAGGCATGGGAGAGATCAATCACGACCAGTCCATGAAGTGCTTCGCCGAACTGAGGGCGGATCGGCTCACCCTCGATCAAGCCCGCGCCTTGGCCCGGGCGGGATTCGTCGACATCGAAGTAGGCGTCCAAAGTTTGAATCCCTCCGTGCTCCGGACAATCCATCGACCGCTCTCCATCGCAGCACTGGATCGGGGCATACGATTTCTCGCGGCCGCCGGAATACAAGTCACGCTCGACTTGATGTACGGACTGCCCGGACAAACCTTGAAAGACATCAAGCAAGCGGTCCTCTGGGCAACCGGACGCCGACGCGTCCGCGTTCAGTGCCTTCAAACCTTGCTATTGCCCGGCACCGAACTGCGACAAAAGCGTCAGTTGCATGCCTTGGAGGCGGAAGATCGGCCGCCCTATTCCGTGCTGGCCACCGATCGAATGCCGACCGACCATCTCGCCCAAGCGGAAGCCTTCATCGAACAAGCCATCGGAGCCCAATACGATTGCCCGGCACAACAATTCGTCGGACGTAATTTGCCGGATCTTTTTCCTGAACAGGTCGACGCGCCCCAACTCGGACAGACCCATCGCCGCGCGATGATCTTTCGCGGCTCAGACCTTTTCGTTCAACAACGACAGATCGCAATCCAGCTTCAGCAAGCCGTCGCCCATGAACCTCACATCCTCTGGCAGTTCGTGCTGGCCGTCGAACAGGAGGAACCCCTCGACCTGCTCGAGCTCCTGATTCAAACGCTGCAACAATGCCCCCGCCTGCCGCTCGACCACTTCCTCGGCTTGCGCCGCCGACACCTGCTGGCTGGACGAAGGCTCTTCATCCAATTAAAAAAAGGCCGCCGTTTCAGCCGATCATGGACCGCTGCTGCCGAAGAAGTACTGCGTTCAGCTTTTCATTGAAACAAGCATTTCATCGAATAATCAGAAACAACAAAGAGCATCGCCCCGCTTCCCTGTAGGAGTCGCAACCCTTTGCGACGATCCGATCTTCGATTCCTCTGCATGACCACACTTCGCGAAGTGTGATCATGAGAATCCCTCGCGCCAGACATGGGAAAAAAGTCCATCCCTCGCGAATCCGTGGGACCGCTTTGCCATCCGTGGGACTAATCTTTTCTTTTCGCCCTGTATAGCGGCATTATCGCGAATCGGGTGAAGGCCCAATCCCTATCCGCCCTTCCGCTCCCTTACAGCCTTCAACTGAATGACCGCTTCCCGGTCCCGAGGGCGATTCATGGCTTCCTTGGCTTTGATCAAGGAGTCCAGCGTAAGCATTCGAATCGGGCCAAACCCCAAATCAATCGATTCGCTTTGTTGCCGAACCGAAGCGTAATCTCCAATACCCGCAATGTTTCCCAGGCAATCAAGAATTCCCCCATCGGTTGAAATGTAAAGATTTTTCAATCCCTTGCAGGCCTTAGGCGTCAACAAAAGCGGCAATCTTTGAGGCGTCAAACGATGTACCGGATGGAGATCAGCCAGGGCCTTTTGAAGTCTCATCAAGTTCGCCACAGAAAATCGGAAGCAGATGTCGACATCCTGCGTGACCAGCGTCGCCCCATGGGCTGCCGCGGCATAACCACCCACCAAGACATATTGAACCTTGTGTTCGGTCAGTCGTTTTAAAAGATCACCGAGATTTTTCACACCGAGCCTTTACTCCTTTACGTAGTGCAACCACCATATCCAAACAAGCTTGATGCCGAGCTATTCGCTCGGACGGCGTTCGGCGCAAACATTCGTCCAGGAGCGCCATGTCGCACCCGTACGCCCGGGCTTGTTCCCATGCGGACAGAAGTTTCCGTTGTGATTTCTTTTTCATAAAGCTGACCTAAATTTCCCATACATAAAAATACCACAATCAGAGAATGCTGTCAGGTAATGTTTTGCCGCGTTTTCGATCTTGAATGCCCACAAAGCAGGCATGAATCGGCGGACTTGAGTAAGAAAAAGTTCCAACGAATTAAATCAAGCAACCGCCCGCTTCTTCGCGGGCTTTGCGTTCAACCTATACCCGCGCCGGCTCGCAGAACCGGCCTACATCAACAGCGGCAACCTCGGCATTTCTGTAGGCCGACTTGACCTCTTTTTGTAGGCCGGTTCTGCGAACCGGCGATTTTTTCAGCGGAATCGAATATCGAGACCCGACCCTAATGGCCGCTCCCTGTAGGAGTCGCAACCCTTTGCGACGATCCGATCTTCGATTCCTCTGCATGATCACACTTTGCAAAGTGTGATCATGAGAATCCTTCGAGCCAGACATAGGACGAAAAGTCTATTTCTCACAAATCCGTGGGGCTAATTTTGGGAACAGAGATGAAAGGTTCTTTCCTTGAAAAAAGAGCAACCCGCTATTCTTTGGGTTCGCTTCTGTCTTTCCAATAGTCAGGACTTCTGTGCAGATGCATCACGGCAAGAATAAAGATTCCATCCGCTTCGATGCTGTACAAAACGCCATATGGAAAACGATTTACAAGGCAGCGATGGATCTCGTCGTTAAGAATAGGCCAAGCGGCCGGATGGGCAAGGATGTTCCGAAGGCAGCATGAATCTCGAGCGCAAAATCCTCTCCCAGCCCCACCTCGCAACCCTCGTAATAATTGATCGCCGCGTGCAACTCGGCGGCCGCCTCCGGATGGAACAAATACTTCATCGCGCGAAGCGTTCTCTAACCCGGACGAACACCTCGTCGCCCGGGAGTGAGCGCCCTGGCAAAGAACGGTACGGATTGGGGCGCCGAGACATTGCTCGTTTACGTGAGTTGTTCCGCTATTGCATCCTGGCGGTTATCGGTCAGCGTCTTGAGGATCACGTTCTTCCACGGCTTTGGAAATTTTACCAACAAATCCTTCGCGATAGATAGCTCGCCCTTTTTGTCGAGCAACTTGAGAACTTGGACGGCAGAATCCAAATCCTTTTGCTTCTTTTCGGCATTCGTCCGTCGCGGGACGATCAACAGCTTGTGAAGAGCAAAAGCGGCTGGGTGCGGAACATTCACAGGGATAGCCCCGAAAGGCAGTTGAATGGTCATCATCAGTGCAATATCCATGAATCGAAGCGCCTGGGCATTGACTCCGAATTGCGGCAAATCTTTTGGCTTATCGCTTCCGCGACTGTGTTCCGGAACCAGAAACTCAATCATGACTTCGGGATGTTCCAACAACATAACCCCATGCTGCCCGCGAAAACCGGTGATAAAGCCCAGGTCATTCAACAATTCTGGTACGTCAACTTTCCCGTTGAATTTTGGGGTAGGTGGAACCAGAAAGTCCATATCTCGAGTCCGCACGGCGTGAATGACGCCCACATCTCGAAAATACTCGCGATAAACCACAAGACACCAGCTCCCGATCAGCACCAAGTGCTGAAGAACCCCAGCCGTATGCAACCGGCTTAGCACCTTTTGGCAAAGATCATACTGCTTGTTTTGCACGGAGAGCCTTTCGCATGAATTTGATTTGCTTGCGGACCTCCGACAACAGTTTCCGGTATTGAATTCGATCCTGCTTGGCTTTCCGATGGAGGGCGATCTTCTTCACATCCATATCCCGGCCTTGATACTGGAAGCGGACTTTCCCCTCTTCTCTAAAAGCCAGGTAGTAATAAGCCTTCCCCCGTATAAGTTTTTTCACAACGCAGCCGCGCGGCAGCCGGGCGAGTTCGCGTTGATAGTCCCGCTCCATACGAACCGAGTTGGCCAGTTCTTCCTTTAGGAGTTCTCTGATAGCCATATTGACCTCTTACCAAACAAGCATGTAAAATAGACTACCGCGTTTGGTAAGAGCCGTCAAGTTACCAAACACATGCACATATTATAGAGTAATGTTTGGTAAAAGCCAGGAGTCCAGAGGATCATTCCCTTGGCCGGGATACATCGACTCCGTGATGGCCTGCCGGCCAAACAGAGCAAGCAAAACGCTAGCCGCGATAAAGTGGCGGAACGCTTCCCGCCCCGGGACGCAAGTATTTGAGCAAACCGGATTTTTAAGCCCAAAGGCGAGATCTTGTGTACAGGCCCTGCCGGGCGGCCATGTCCCTTAAAGCATACTGGCGCAAGCGTCCCACGGATAAAGAAAAGAATCGCTCCCCCTCCCCTGTAGGAGTCGCAACCCTTTGCGACGATCGGATCTTCAATTCCTCTGCATGATCACACTTTGCAAAGTGTGATCATGAGAATCCTTCGCGCCTGACATGGGGCGAAAAGTCCATTCCTCGCAAATCCGTGGGACCGCTTTGCCATCCGTGGGACTAATTTTTCTTTCCGTCGCGCACGGGTGCACCACGATACGGACGCAGAATTCCTCTCTATTTCCTCCTGTTCAAAAAAATTTAACAGGAGTTAACAGAGGGGGAAAAAGCCAGAGTCTCTACGGGGTTACTCGACATGGCCCGTAGAACTCCAACGGAGCAAAGGGGCCTCACATTTAAGCAAATCGCATCCGCCTGGAAGCTGATAATATTCAATACTTAAGAACTAGGCCCCCTACTCTCCTCGCCGACGACGCGCAATTTCTTGACTTCGTCACAATTACGAAAGATTCTTTCGTTCAACATTTTGGCTTACAGAGGGTTCCGCAGGTCATTTACGGAATGACTGGGTCTTAATAACCTCGCATGAAAAGGAGAAGGCTATGATGGTTTGTCGTGGGCCGGGGTTAGTTGCGATTTTATTGTTGGTTGCGATGACGGGATGTCAGTCGACCTACTATACGCACTATATTTCACCAAACCGGGAAGCGTACGATGCCTCGGCGGGCATTGCCGGCCTGCCTCTGCTGGAAAACGGGGCGCCGCTGTCGGCGGAAACACAACACCGTCACGAGGCGTGTATCGACCAGGCCCTAAGCGGGGTCTGGACTTCCCGCTATGTCGCTATCGGACAGTTGCGGAACGATCACGCAACGCTGATGGAAGAGTGCCATACGAGTCTGACGGGCAACTGCAACCTGGAATCGCGCCTGAAAATTTACTCCGGGCTATGCAAAAAACTCCAGCAAGCCAGCGGATGCCGCTACGCCGTCGTACCGACCTATGGCGCCGCCAGCTGGAGCGATGTTCATGTGTTGTCCATTGCTTATATCATCCCCGCCGTCCCCATTATTATATTCGGCACGGCGCCGATTCAGATCAGTGAACGTCCGGGAACCCGGGTTCCAGCTTTTACTATGGCCTTGGTGGATCTGGAGAAAACATCCGTCCTGGCCGAGGAGGTCCTGGCCATCGGCAACGATTTCGATCCGGAGACCTCGGAGTATCCCCTCCAACTTCTGCATGAAATGGGACCCATCGAGTTGCAAGTAAGCGGCGTCCAGGTGAGAAGTGAAGAGGTGCATTATGAATTCGAACAATAATCTCTGCCTGATCCTTGCCCTGATGCTGCTGGCCACCGGCTGCACATCGCCTTCCCTGCGCCTGTACAGCGTGGAGACGAAAAACTTGGAAGGCTCGTCCTCCTCGAACGCCCGCCGCGTAGCTCTGCTGCCCCCGGCCGGGCGACTGGCCTTTCAACAGCACGTCCGTCCGATGAATGCTGGAATGGAGACGTTTATACAATACGCGGAATCCTCCGACGTGCTGGTGACCAGCCCGGAACTGGAGAAGATCCTGTCCGACCAGCCCCGCTTGAACCAAGCCTACCAGACATTGCTTAACGAACTGGTGGATTTTGATCGAACTCTGTACCGCGAAAAGTCCGACACGCCGTTCACCATGAATCCAGCCCCATGGTCGGGCGATCGGGGCATCAAGTACGATCGCGTCCAGGCCATCTGCGAAAGCCAGCGCTACCAGTGGACGATTCATGGGCCCATCCCACGGAATGAACAAACGAACGCGGCAATGGTCCCGGCTAATCTGTCATTGAACTGGCAGCTCATTCAGAAGCCTGCGAGCGAGCGAGTAATCCCGGCGAAGGCGGCACAAGAGCTTTCTGCGGCCTTCGGATGCGACGAGCTGCTCATCCCCATTGTCCGGGACACCTGCTTTTTCGTGAAGAAGTGGCATGTGATACTCTTCGTTCCTATATTCCGATCCAGCTTTGTGGCGCCGCACCAGGAAATCGCACTGTATCTGGTGGATGGACAAAGCGGACGCATCATTCGTTCTATACAAACGTTAGAACCGGACAATGGGTTGTATTACACGGGCGGAGCCTTGGCCATGGCCGTTTCGCTGGACCGAATTCTCGACCAGACCAGCGCGCTGGGCGCCTTCGAATTCGAAAAGTAGTCGGCTCCCGCGCCGGATGGCATCAGGACCGTATTTCGATACCTAGTCTTGTGACCTACAAAGGCCGTACGACTTTTTAATGGAATTAGGGGTCAGAGTCCGCACATTGTTGCAGCCCTCTGCTCAATTCGTTTCTGCAACTATGTGCGGATTGATCCCTATGATCTGCCGAGGATTTGCTTCGTTCAGCTTTCCATTAAATTAAGCATTTCCCCACGGATGGCAAAGCGGTCCCACGGATAAAGAAAAACCATCCCCCTGTAGGAGTCGCAACCCTTTGCGACGATCCGGTCTTCGTTTCCTCTGCATGATCACACTTTGCAAAGTGTGATCATGAAAATCCTTCGTGCCAGCCATGGGAAGAAAAGTCCATTCCTCGCAAATCCGTGGGACCGCTATGGCATCCGTGGGGCTAATTTTCTTTCCGTCCTGTATAGCGGCATTATCGAGAATTGGATGAAGGCCTAGGGTTTGTTTCGATATGGCCTGTAGAATTCCAAAAACTGTGTCGGAGACAAAACCTTGATCCCTTGTCTCGCATGCGCAGGGAAGTGCTTCAAATTTCCCGTCACAAGACCCCGTGCCCCGGAAGCAACGGCCACTTCCAAAAACGGTCGATCGTCGTCATCGGGAAGTTTTGCGTCCAGCGGCGTCCCCGCAACAAGGAACCCTTCATGGACAATCAAATCAAGGAAATCGCCCACCAGAGCAGGCTCGAATTGGAATTTGGGACGTCGCAGCACTTCACCGTATTCGGCGATGAGCCGTCCGTCGATGCAAAGCCGAAGCTCGCCCGCGGAAATCATGCGCACGATCTCGCCGGGCGGCGAAAAGGGACGAAGCAGTCCGGACACCAGCACATTCGTGTCGACCACCACGTTCACTTGGAGCGGCCCCGGCGAACCGCGGCAATCTCCGCCTCAATCTCTTTGGCGGAAAGGTTCTCGAGGCCTCGTTCCACCGACCGGCTCTGCATGCGGGCAACCGCCGACATCGCCCGGGCCCTGCGGATGGAACTCAAACTTTCTTCCAAATCCGCTTCGCCAACGGCAGACAAAATAGCCACGGGCTTGCCGTTGTTCGTCACAACCATCTCATGCTCCGACGGCAACTGCTTCCAGATGGCCGCCGCATTGCCTCGCAGTTCGCGTACGGTCAAAAACTTCATAGGGGTCTCCAATCGTTACCCTTTAGTGTACACGGTTGTGTCTCGGCGTCAAGAGTCGGGGAGGTCGCATCCAGCCGTTTGCATTATAGCCCTGGGCCGCGAGGCCGCGGCCCCTCCCAACGTTGGCAACAGGTATTTTTAACGGGAGGGACGGCGGCCTCGCCGTCCATGGCCAACGGAAAGAGGCCATAATGAGTACGGCTGCCTCGAAGCACAATAGGGGTCATCCATTAAATGCCGGGAGTCACGGCATTCGACATTTAGCTCTTATCCTCATCCTAAAATCACGTTATCCGCGGTGTCTATAGACTAATTGTCGAATATCGATTCTGCTGAAAAAGTCCAAAAACGTCGACTCATAGAGTCGGCCTACAATAAAAGCCCAACGTTTTGGCAGTTTTTTTGTAGGCCGGTTCTGTGAACCGGCTACTTTTTCAGCAGAATCGAATATCGAGACCCGCCCCCAATGGCCTCCGCACAACCAACCGCCTCGGGGTGGCACACTTTCCGATGGCCAGCAGAGTGCAGCATGGCAGACAGAAGAACGTTGCATAAGGGGGTGCATCCCATTACTGCCGCAGGCGGCTCTGGGAAACAGGTATGGACGCTACTCTCTGCCCGCAGTGCTGCAGGCGCGGGCGCTCGCGTCCGAAAAGGCGGCCAGCGGAGTGGCCGCCCTACCTACGACGAAGAGATTTTTCCGAGATTGCGAACGTATCGAGATGCAACCTGGCAGGGTGGGCCGCGTTTTCCACAACGCGGCCTGAGAAAGCGAAGAGCCCGTCTTCGCCCGCCTGCGCATCGCTACGCGAAGCGTTGCGGGCAGGGAGAAGCCGGGCCACCGACTGTTTTGCGGAGAGGTCAGCTATCCGAATTCATAGCTGGCGATGCCGAAGATGCGGTCGAGGGGCAGCTCGGGGACGGCGCGCGAATACATGCGCACGGTGTCGAAGGCGTAGTCCAGGCCCAGCCGCTTTGCGAGCGCGACGGAGGCGGCGTTGGCTTCCGGCACGTCCAGGGCGACGGAGGCTTGGCCAGAGAGAGTTCCCATGGCTTGCAGGAGTTCTTCGGCAACCGTGGCGTCGTCGGCCAGCAAGGGGCCGATGCGGAATCCGCGCAAGGCGGGGCGCACGAGGCCGAATCCGGCCAGGCGGTCGTGCCGCAGGCTGGCGAATCCGCCTGCGGAGTAGGCGTCCAGCCAGAGGCGCAGGAAGCGTTCACGTCGCACGGGGAAGCAGGCGGCGTCGTAGGCGCAGATGTCCGCGAAGGGAATCTCGGACAGGGGGACGATGGAGTTGGAGGGGCGAGGGCCGGCGATGGGTCCTTCATAACGCAGGTGTCGGTAGGTCGAAATATTGCCGGTTCTAGCAAAGAATTTTCGGCTTGATGGCATGGTGTCCATGCCGACGTTGCGGGCGCCCATGTACTCTGAGATGCGGCGGTATAATTGCAGATTGACGCTGTGCCCTTTGCCGCGCAGGGCCGGGTCCACCACCAAAGCGCCCACGAAGCCGAAGGCGGCGTCGTAGGCGATGCCCGTGGCGCAACCCACCGGCCTGCCGTCTTGCTCCGCCAAAAACATGCCGTCGGGATCGGTCGCCATCAGGCACTCGCCGTCCTTGATGCCCGGATTCCAGCCCAGCGCCGCCACCCAGGAGAAGAGCGTCTCCCGGTCCTGTTCCCTTACTTTCCTGATGGTTATGCCCATGCTCTCTCCTTGTAACACCCATGTCAGATGATGAATGGTTTATTTGGTAAAGAGCCCGTCTTCGCCCGCCTGCGCATCGCTACGCGAAGCGTTGCGGGCAGGGAGAAGCCGGGCCACCTTTTGGTTCATAATTACAATGGCTGGCATACGATAAAAATGCCCGTTTATCCGAAAATGCGGATTTCATTTTAAACTGACCGGCGCCTTGCCGGCTTTGGAAATATCGTTTAATCAACTGAGGGGAAATGACCTGGACCTGAGGCCCCGCGAGGACTTTCGTATCCAGGCGGGCTTCCTTGTAATCCGCTGAAATGTTCATGAGGGCTTGGTCGATATGTTCAGACAACTCGTCGGCGGTGAAGGTGGTATCGGCGGCGATGACCCATTCGTAGCGGGGCGCATCCGTGTCATCCGAAGGATAAACGAAGACGTGTTCGACTTTTAGAGGGACCCGCTCCTGCAGCAAATGAACAGTCTTGCCGATTTCCGTCTCCGACACTTTTTCCGCGGCAATATTTATGGCAGAACCGTACCGCCCCTGTAATTCAAACTGTACAAAGGGCTGCACATCGGAAACTTTGATGTAATCCTTGATGGCATAATGAATCAGGCCATTGGGCGTGCCCAAGTTGACCAAATACTCGCCGCCTGCTCTTAATTCGTCCAGGGTCAGCGGCGCGGCATCAGGGCCATTTAAATCATGAAACGTATAAAGCACCATGTCGGGCACGAAGAACATGTGGCGTTTTTGGGTGGAGAGGGCGGGCATTTCAAAGCCCAACGGACTCTCGGTTGAAACATAGGCCCCAAAATATTTAAGCTCCACGCCCGCCAGTTGATTCAAAGTTGTTTCGTATGGATGGACGGTGGTTCCCGAATACACGCACACTTCCAAATGAGGCCAGATCTCTCTTAAATTGGAAATGTTCATCTTATCCATCATGGCCTTGAGGACGTGAAGCAGATAGGCCGGCAGGCCGGAAATGAGCCGAATGTCCCGGTGTCGCGATTGCGCAATGATGTTGCTGAGTTTCGTTTCCCAGCAGGTCTCCCCTAATGTGTCCATGAAGGGAACTACATATTCCTTGAACGCGCCGGGAATCAGGGATGTTAAGACTCCGCTGATATAATCCTTGGGGATGCCGTTCATATACTCCCCTTGGGTCCTGGAGCCGTAGGCAAAGCGGTCGGACGTCAATTTGAAGCTCTCGCATTCGGGAATAATCGCGGAGAGCACTTTCTGCTGAAATTTTCCGATGATTTGTTTCAGGCCGGTGTTGCAGGGAATGACCTTGCTGTTGAAGCCGGAATTCCCGGAAGTTACCAGGAAATATTCGGTGTCGTCTTTATACAGGACACGGGGTTCGCCCTGCAGAACGCGCTTCACATAAGGCTCATAAAATTCGTAGGGCTGGGGACCGAAGCTTTTTACAAATTCCTTAAAAGAGGCGTGGCGTTCGACTTGAATATCGGTCCCCAGCGCGGTTCCTGCCAACTGCCTCTGCACCTGCTTGAACAGCCGCTCCTGGGTGACGCGCGCATTCCTTAAAAAGCCGATGTGATCCTGATAAACCTTGCGAAGATACAGACTCCCTACTCGATTCAAAAAGGCTCTTTTAAAAGTGCTGTGCATGATTACTTGCTCATTTTCCAAGCGGACGTCAGCTCGTGCAGGAAATAGACGGTGCGCGTAAAGATATCCGTCAGATCGAAAAACAGATTTCGCGATGGCGCGAGATCCGCACTGAGCGTTTCGGTTTGTCTGGCTCTCAGGGCCTGCATCATCTCGCCGCGGTCGCCGGTCAAAAGGATGAGGCAGTCCATTTCTTCCGCCGTTTCGGAGGCGAACGCGTCAGACGCCGTGAGCAGAAGAAAATCCAAACTTTGGAAAAGCCGGTCGGCGGGCCCCGCGGCGCCGACTTCTCCGGTCGGACCGATCTGCTCGCAGAAGCGCCGTACCGCGATTTCAATTTGGTGCAGGTGCTCGGCGGCTTCGGCGAGGGCGGTGGTTTGCCCGAGCAAGGTTGGACTCAGCTTGCGCGAGGCGAGCGTAGCGGCCTCGCGACGCCAGGCCGCGAGACGGTCGGTCGTCGCCTGAAGATGGCCCGCGGCGGCGGGCTGAGCGGACATCAGCAAGGTGGGATAGCGCGCGATCGCCCGCATCGTTTCGGCCAGGCCTTTTCGTATGCGTTCCAGGGTGCGATTGTTTTCCTCGATGCAGCCGTCTTCCAGCGTCAGGATGCGGTCGGCGATGTCCAGGATGCGATTGTCATGGGTGACCAGCAAAATGGCGTAGTGCTGTTCGCGGGCCAGCTTTTGAAGCAACTCGACGATCTCGCGCCCGGAATGACTGTCCAGCGCGGCGGTGGGTTCGTCGGCCAGAATAATGGCGGGGTCCCGGACGAGCGCGCGGGCAATGGCCACGCGTTGGCGCTGTCCGCCGGAAAGCTCCGCCGGCGGTTTTTTGGCATGATCCGCGAGGCCCACGCGCTCCAGCATGGCGCTCGCGCGGCGGCGCGATTCGGCGAAGGGGAGAAACGGTTGATGGGCCAGCCCCATCTGCACATTTTCCAGCGCGGTCAGGGAATCGAGCAAATTGTGATGCTGGAATATGAAGCCGATGTGTTGCCGGACCTCCAGTTGTTGCTGGGCGGAGGCGCCGTACAATTCGCGGCCCACCACCCGCACGCTTCCGTTTTGGGGCGAACGCAAAGCGCCGGCCAAGGTCAGCAGGGTGGTCTTGCCGGCGCCGGAAGGACCCATCACGATGACGATTTCTCCGGCGTAAAAGTTCACGCTGATGTTTTTAAGAACCGTTCGCGCGGCCTCAGCCCGTCCGAAGGTATGACTGAGTTGCTCGATGGCGATGATGGGTTCGGTATTCATGGTCAGAAAATGTCCGCCGGATCCGCCGCGCGCAGGCGTTTCGTGGCCAGAAACCCGGCCAAGGCGCAGGAGAGGATGGTCAGGCCAAACACCATCAGGGTGTCGGGCAGGGTCAGGCGCGTAGGAATGCCGCCCAGCGTGTTGGCGACATGGAACAGCCCCATGGCGAGCAGCACCCCGGGGATGAATCCAAAGGCGGGCAAGATGGCGGCTTCCTGCAAGATGAGCCGCAGAAAAAATCCGCGGCCCAGCCCCAAGGCCTTGAGCGTCGCATATTCGCGGAGATGGTCGTTGATGTCGGTGTAGAGGGTCTGATAGGCGATGACGGACCCGACGAACATGGCAATCACCATGCCGGCGGTCACAATGAACCCGAGCGGTGTGTTGGCCTGCCAATAATTTTTTTCCCGGCGGATCAGGTCTTCGCGCGTGAGCACCTCGACGTCGGGCGGGAGCCGTTCGTTAAGCTGCCGGGCCACATCGGCCGGGTTTGCGCCGGCGCGCAGTTCGATCATGCCCACCTCGATCGTGTGGCTCTTGCGCTCGGTCACCCGCCGGAACGTTTCCGCGCCGAGTAAAATATGGCCATTGGTGGCGAGGGTTCGTCCGTGTCGAAACGTGCCGAGGACGCGAACGCGGTATTTGTTCACTTCGCCCTCGATCGCGCCCTCCCGGCGCAGGAGTCCGGCGACGTTGCCGAATTTCGCCGGGCAAAGCTCGTCGTAGAGCGCGCCGTCGGGCAAAGCAAGCACTCCTTCCTGGGCGAGCACTTCGGGCAAGATAAAAGGATTGGCATTCGCCGAAACCCCAAAGAGCGCCACCTTGCATTGCAGGCCGGTGTCCGGATTGCGCCACGAACCGAATCGCAGCATGACCGGATAGACCTCTTTCACGTCGGGCAGCGCCAGCGCTTGAATCAGGCGGCGCTCGGGAAAGGGTTCGGTGGTCATGATATATTGAAAATCGCGGCTGATCATGGCCAACTCGCCCTTCATGGCTACGATGGGGCGCACCGCCATGCGCATGAACGCCTGGAATATGCCCAGTTGGAACAGCATGAGGATGACCCCGAACGACACCCCGCCCACGGCCACAAAGAAACGCTTCTTTTCGCCCATGAGCTGAAGCCAGGCCAGCGGAATCCCTCCGGGCGTCCACGGCGCCGCAAGTTTTTGAAACACGTTCATGGGGTCTGGATAGTGACAATAACCTGCGCATGGCTGAGCGCCGCGAGGGAGGAAGGATCGTCGGGGCGTATGCGGACGGCCACCACACGCCGATCCACATAGGCGGAAGGTTCCAACGGAAACACCCGGCTGCTCTCGACAAATTTCTGAATTTCCACCACTTCGCCGCCGAATTCCCCTTTGAAAGCCTGTCCGCGAATCACCGCGCGTTGCCCCACCTTCACGCGCGACAAATCCGACTCGTAAACCTCGGCGACGATCCTCATGTTTTGGGTGTCTCCCAAATTGGCAATGGCGCCGCCGGCAGACACGCTTTCGCCCGGCCAGGCGAGAATATCCAGGATCTCTCCCGCAAACGGCGCGCGGATATACTGCAATTCAAGCAAGGCGTCCGCCTCCGCGGCTTGCGCTTCAGCGAGACGAACCGCGACCTCCGCCTTGGTCACCGCCTCGGGCCGGCAGGTACGAAAGCTTTCCAAAACGCTTTGCTCCCGGCGGATCTTCGCCTCGAGGGATTCGTGCTGGCTCAACAATTCGTCGTATCGATCCTGGGCCACGTGTTGCGATTCGAGCAGCTTGTCGTAGCGCGCGATGCGGTTTTCCTGAAACTTGGCTTCCGACTGTTGAGCGGCGATCACGGCCTCTTGGGCTTCAACCAGTTCGGGACGCTCGCCGGCGCGCACCAGTTTCATGTCCGCCTCGGCCAAAGCGACCTGTTGTTTCGCCCGGTCGAGTTGAGCCCGATAGATCGGGGCATCCCGGAGGACAGCGACCACAGCCCCCTTCTCCACCTGGGCGCCGCGTTGAACCCGCAACTCGCCGATTAGAGCGCCGGCCGGGGCGGTCAGCCGAATCATCCGTTCGCCCGGAACAATCTGTCCCAGGCACGCCACCTGTTGCGCGAATGCCGCGTGAATTGGAAGCCCCGCCATCAGACACATCGCCGCCCATACGCTTATTCTTTTCATATTGAAATCCAGCACTAGACCGACCAGTGAATCCAAGGCGCTTTTGTCCAAAGGAATAGGCCGCTCGCTGCGCCTGATCCGCGTGTTCATGCAAGAGCCTGCTGTCATACAGCAAGGGAAAGTACCCAAAGCGCTGAATAAATATAAATAAAAAGACCGATCCGTCCGTCCGAACGCATCCGGACTTGAATCCTCAAGAAGATATGAGTTAGCCGCGAAAAGGCGCAAGAGACGCAAAAAGCTGAGTTGATAGGCGCTTTAGAAGACAAAAGCCCGCTAAACACGCGAAAAGGCGCTAAAAAATTAAAGAGGTTCCGACGGAGCGGAACCCTCCAGGAGAGAAGAAGCGGATTCTTGTTTTTTGGAGGGGCGCGCTCCGTCGCGACCGCTTTTCCCTCACCTCAACAGGATCTATTCAAAGCCTGCTCAAACCTTACAACCGGTTTTAGTCCCCAAAAAGCGCTGCTAACACGGCTCTGGGAGCGATTGTTTTGATGCAAGGCGTTGATTATCAACCCTGGTTTTGGTCCGACCCGGATATCGACACACAAGCGCGTTAGTCTGCCCGGTTTTGAGAGACGACCCCAGAGCTCCCGCTTGGCCCGTCTTGATCTTCTAGGGCTGGATCATTGAGACGGACTGGCATCCCGCCCCTTTCTCATGAATCTGCTGATAAGTGCAGCATTCAAAAGAAAGCCAACAATGCAGGGATACGCTAAATATTTTACACGGTAAAACTGTCCGAACAGGAGTTCTGGAATTTTGCGGCGATCATTTTCATATTCCATAGGGAAGGCCAAGTGCAATTGCTCTCTGTTGATGACTTGGGCTCGATCTAGCTCAACGTACATGGACACACAGCGCACAAAATATGCTTTGTGAACCAAATGCATGGCAGGCAGGATTAATAAAGCGGCCAATAGATTCAGAACTATCAATATGCTTTTCATAGAAACTCCACGATGTGTTTTATTCAAAGGGGAAAAGTGCCTTGGCTAACCACACGCACTTCTGAATACCAGGAAAAATGCCTCTGGTTTCATGACGAAGTTGATTCAGTGCATCCTGAGGAAACGACCCTGATTCGCTCAGAGGAATTCCGTCAACCTCAGCCTTCATCTCTGTTAAAACATCTACAATTGCTATGTTTGTAGTTGCTTGAACAATAGCATCAAGATGCGTAGCGACGAGTTGAGCATTCGTGATGTTGCCATCAATCCATAGGTGGTAGTACATCTTGACCGAAAGTGCAACCACGTCATTCGTGTCTTGGCTAAGCCGCTGATTAATCAACGTTGCGATTTGTGAGTCGTTGGTTGAAGACCACGCTGAATTAATTTCAGTCGCAAAATCATCAATATCATCAGCCGTCACCATGGGCAAATGCACAAGCAGGAATGTTGCTGCTAATAAATACTTAGAAAGAAGCATGCTGATTTTCATTGAATTAACTCCTCTAGTTTGGATTGTCCGATGCGATTCAAACTGTCGGTTGAGATTTCGGGAGATGGCCATTCCCTTTGCGTCGCCGAATCTGGCTCTTGCATATCATACCCGTGTTCATTCATGACATCTTGTAGTGAATCCCCATCCGACAAGTCAAATCCTGCTCTATACGAGGCACGAGTTGCAGGGGTGTCGGGCGCTCCTATTGCGAAGGGGTTGTACCTTGGATCCCCACCCAAATATAGAATGGGTTCAGGTATGCCCATCTCTTTTCCGATCAGTCCATACATCATATTGTTTCGCTTTTTCCAATCAACAACAACCTCTTTGATTGTTAAGCGTATAGGAGCTGATGCGGACGATGGGAGACCACACGGAGTGTTCTGTCCTGAGATCGTTCCATTCCAGTCGAGGTCGCCACCAAGATAATCCATGTCGGCGGTAGCAAGAGTAGCCTTGGCAGCAATTCGGCGTAGCGGCCAAGTCGCCAGTAAAATAGTTCTATCATTCAGTTTCGACCTGTACGCAGGCCCCCAAGTATTTTTAAAATAATCGATTTCATTCTGCCAGTAATATGAAATATCAGGCCCCGCGACCGGCAGCCATAATTGAGCACGCGTTGTCTGCCCCCGAATGGAAACCTCAAACTGATAAACACCACCCTTAGTCGGATTGCGAAAGATTGCTTCACTGTTATTGGGGTCGATAAGCTCGCCTGAATTCGGACCACTTACTTTCGACCAGCTTATCCCGTCAAGATCCATCGGTGAAACCAGCAAACCGACATCAAGCTGTTGTAAAATTCTAGTGTTATAGTTGAAGACCTCGTTGTAATAAATAGTCAAACATTGGACGTCTTCTTTTGCGGGGTCCTTCATGCAAGGCGAATCGAACGTCGTCTCACAAACTTTGAATTCCTTCGGTGAGTTCATCGCCGAATAGGAGTCTAGCATGACACGGACCTGATGGTTAGTCACGCCTTCATGGTAGAGCTCATGATTCTTAATGACGCAGGAGGAATTCGGAATCTCGAAAAGCAAACAGAGCGGGTCCGGTCCGTAATAAGAGACCTCAGGCCATATAAAATCTGATTCGCTGATGGTATAGCGAATTCCGGTGCGAATCGGCACGAGGAAGGAAACATGACCGTTGAACCAGAAGCCGGGTTGGCCGCGGAAGGTCATCGCTGTGGGATCCACCGGTCCCACCATCGAAAGGCCATAATCCAGGTGAGGGAATTGAAGAACAACGAGTTGAGTTTCCTGGGTCGGAGATCGTTTCACAAAGCTCAAGAAACCTGAATAGCTCGATGAACTCTTGCGCTGGATCTCCGAGCCCTCCTCCTCCCAACTGGAGTCCAAAGCTGACGAACCGTGATGGACATAGGGCGACGCAGGACTTACATAGCAAACGGAGTTTGTCGTATGCTCCTGCTCATAAGAACCGGAGTATTCTGGGTTTTCGTCAAGCCAGTAACCATGTGCTGAAGAATGAAAATAGTCAGCCTTTAAACAGGTGGTCGAATTCCAATCCCAGCTAGAGTCCCAGTCCTCAAATTGGTGGTATTCATATTGCGTACTGTTGGGGGAATAATCGTGCCATTCCCGCATCCCGTCCCCCCATAAAGCCCAAGCCTGAATCTCGTAGCCGTTGATGGGAGGATCGGCATAATACACGCGACCATCCAATTGGGCCTCGGCCTGCAAATAAGTCCAATCCGGATTCAAGGGCACGGGATTGGTGGTCGTGAAGGTGATGTGATCGCCTGCGTTTGAAAGGACCGTGCCAACCCCATTAACGGTGATCGTCGCCTGCAAAAATATCGGAGAGGCGATGCCGGAAACCCGGGTCGAAGAGGCATTCATCACCTGGAAAGCTTCGGGGCTGGTGATGGCAAAAACGTAGTTGGTTTGACGGATAATCGTGGCGATGTTGGTGGTCGTATTACCCGCCGCATCGGTGGCCAAAGCATGAAGAGTATTCGAGCCGGAAAACAGTCGGACCTCACCTACAAATTGCGTCCCGACGAGATTGCCGGCATAGGCGCCGTTCGTGCCTTCTGTGCCAAAGACCCAAAAGACGATCTGGGCCGTCTCGTCATCGGTGGAACCCTTTAGATAAAGCACTTCACTATCCCCAAAGGTGGTCGAATCGAGGATGTTTGTTACGCCGTTGGTCACCACCACATCTTTGCACAAATCCAGCGTCAAGGAGGGCGCCGTTGTGTCTCCGGAGGCGTCGAGTAAAACCCAAACACATTGCGTCGCGCAATTGCCGGCCAAGTCACGACCGGTGATTTCAATGCTATTCGAACCTGGGTTGAGATAAAACCTATCGTATCCGAACACCTGATTGGACACGCCGTCTACCCATTCCCCATTCACCCGGACGGAAACCGCACTGACGGCATCGGTCGCAACCCCCTCGATCTTGATCCACCGCCGATTGGTCGTTTTGGTGTTCGTGGGCGAAAGCGCTGAGAACACGGGCGCAACGGTATCCAGGGCGATGGCATCGTTGAGCGTTAAGGTTTCCTGATACGGGATTCGCTGCAATTGGGCATAGACTTGCCGCAGGCCGTTGGATGAACCTTGAAGCGAATAAGGCAAAGCATTGCTCATGGTCAGCGCATCGCCGGTAAAGTTGGTCGTCTCGGAAAATCGCACCAGATCAGCCACAACCCCAATAAATGAAATGGAAAGATTGGTGCAACTGGTGACGCCTTTGCCTTCGTCAATTTTAACGAACAAGGCGGGTGTATTGGTGGATTCCAACGGATCGGAGCCTTGGTCTCGTTCGAAGCCATCCGAAGCCCAATCCAAATCCGTGTCGGCGGAGTCCGGATCGGTGCCTAGAACGGTTTCCAGATCGTCGCTCAAGCCGTCCTCGTCGCTGTCGCCGGGATGGTTCAGGGGATTGGTTCCTGCCCCAATTTCCGCGCCGTCCAGGGCGCCGTCGAGGTCGGTGTCGGAGAGGTGGACTTGGGTTTTGTGAATGCAGAGTTCGGCGGCGGAACTGAGGCCGTCGTTGTCTTCGTCGACATTGGATCCAAAGCTGACGATGCGATGGCAAGACTCGTTGTTGGTGTCGAGGCCCAGGGGGCGGGTGTCGAGCCAAACGGTGCTGGTTTCGCCGGTGAGGACCAGGTTGCTCACGACCAGCGCCCAGACGCGGGCCAGGCCGGCGAAGCTTCTTTCCGGGTCGGTGGTGCAGGTCGAGCAGCCTTCGCAGGGCGCTTCGTTGGTGGGGGGCTCGAAGCCTCCACCGCCGCCGCCTGCGCTTTCGTTGGTGTAGACGCAGGCGGGCATGTCGTAGGAGTAGACCGACCAAATGGAGCCGGAATAGGATGAGGGATAAGAGACGGTTATCTCGGTGGTATTGGAAACCTTTTTGATAGCCGTGATTTTTAGATCGGTCAGGGATTCCATGCTCATCGTTTGCATCGGGGGATTCGCAGGCAGGAATGCCTGCGGTCCTTCAAGGAGCGCGGTCATGCCTGGCTGCGCTTCTTCCTTCTCGGCCAGACGGCGGGATTTCAGCGTGATGTGCCAGACGATCCGGCGCTTGCAGAGTTCGCGGTCGAGGTAACGTGGGTAGCGTTCGAACTTGGACGGCTGGGGCCAGGGGAGGGCGCGGAAAACCATTTCTTCTTTGTAGGGCGAGCCCGCAGTTTTGGGGACGCTCAAGACCAGAAGTTCTTCTTGGGCGATGTCTTCGTAGACCATCAAGTTGGCGTCGTGCGGGATTTGCTTGGAAATTTCGCTGCCGGGGTCGAAGTAGTAGGTCCCACCATCGAAGTCCCAATACCATTCGGGGTCGTCGTTTTGGAGAGCCGCCCAGTCAATCGCGGCATCGTCGGGCAATAAGGCCGGAATGACCAAAGGATAGGAAGTCTCGCGGAAGGCGGTGAACTCTTTGGTCAGTTGCGCCCAGGTGTTGAGCGTCCGGGCATTGAAATCTTCGGCTTGCTCTTTGGTCAATTGGACGGCGGCGAAGGCAAAACTACCGATCAAGGCGACCAACAACAAAAGACACAACACGCGCACATCGACCCGACCCACGAGACGTCTAATTTTCCGCACCATTTCCCCACCCCTTCTGGTTCGGCGACCATTCAGCCACAAACACGTCGACGAGTCGACCAAAACCAGATACGAACGACCTCCTCATGCTGAACCTCCCCTTTTTTGCTTGCTCGGTCTTCCGTAAGTATAACGGGAGACGCCATTTACGCAACTTAACCCAACCGGACCCCTACCACAGGGCTACAGATAGGATCAGTGTGCGAAATGACGCTCCCGAGGGGAGCGCACCGCATCACGAGTCCTGATCTGTATCTGAGGCTTATCACCTCAAATGTGGTAGTTTCCGATTCAGACTTCGCGTACGAAGCTAAAATATATTCAGTTTTGCTTCCGATACCACGAATGCCGAAACGGCTCAAGCAATATTTCAAACATGAGCAGAACGGGGGTGCATCTCGACACGGCCGCAGATTGTATGGGGAAAAGAAGGCGCTCAGCGGAGTGAGCGCCCTACCAACGGCAAAGAAAGGTAGGGACGGCGCTCCGTCGCCGTCCGATGTTGCGGCAGTGTCAGGATGCGCCCGCAGAACGGGGGGGCATCTTGACACGGCCTCCTCAACGTCTGGCACTACGTAGCCGCGTCCGTAAGGACGTGGATTCTTAGA
Organism: Lentisphaerae bacterium GWF2_57_35; assembly: GCA_001804865.1. Classification (GTDB taxonomy): domain Bacteria; phylum Verrucomicrobiota; class Kiritimatiellia; order CAIQIC01; family GWF2-57-35; genus GWF2-57-35. The sequence continues at coordinate 20,863 of MHBK01000001.1, read as the reverse complement.
GAGCCTATTTCGGTAGGCTCAAGCGTACACCTTTTCATTCGTAACGCATCGACTCGCGTCAGCCCCCATTTATCCCCCTCCTAATCATAATCTTAATCGTAATCCTAATCTCTTCATCGATACAACAAAGAGATTAGGATTACGATTAAGATTATGATTAGGAGGCAGAGGGGCACTACTGAAATAGGCTCTTATTCGTATGCGCGGGGGCTGTGTCAAGATGCGCCCGCAGAACAAGGAGTTGGCGACGGCAGCCATCGGAGGGCGTGTTTTCGAACGCGCGTTCTTGCAAATAGCGGCTGATTGGAACGTCCGTTCTCCGATTGGCTTTGAATGACGCTGCGGCTTGCGTCCGTATCCAGAACGCCCAGATTCCGTCACGTCCCCAATAGTCCGGACTTGAATCCTCGACCCTAATATGAATTAATCGGCGCCTAATTTTAGGGGTGATTCATGGGCAAAGACAAAAAACGCATTCAACAAAACCGGGCGAAGAAAAATGCCCGTCTGGCGGCGCGCAAGGCGCAACGCAAACGGCAGCAACATAGGATGGAAGGGAGCCTTTTCGCCCAGTTGGGTTTTACTCGCGGGCAAATCGAACATGCGCCGATTCATCAAGTGTGGGCAAACCGCGAATTTTTCGAGCTTGGAATCGGCAGCGTGTTCGTCAGTCGAATCCTGCCGGATGGACACCTGATTATCGGCGTATTTTTGGTGGACGTTTACTGCCTCGGGATCAAAGATGCGTTTCTTTCGGCGCTTTCGCCGCGCGAATTCCAAGAAGAATTGCTGGCCAAAGCGAGGCTGTCGGAACCCCTGCACGAAGTATCCCCCGCCTATGCGCGAAAATTGATCGAAGGGTCCATCGCCTATGCGAGCAACCTGGGCCTGGAGCCTCATGACGATTATGAAAAAGCTTCCGTCGTCCTGGGCGACATCGATGCGTCCGCTTGCCAGGAGACGTTTGTCTTTGGACATAAAGGCAAACCCTTCTACGCGCAAGGGCCCAACCATACGGACAGCCAGGCGCTGGCGATCGTCACCCAGTTGAGGGAACGCTGCGGACTGGACGGGTTCGAATTTATGCTGGAAAGCGACCTGGTCGATAGGCCCGACGACGAGGACGACCAAACGGATTTACGCGACCTGTAGCGAACGAGAAACCAAGCTCGAGGAACACCATGCAAGGAAATGTCCGCCATCAGCAAAACCTGTACGTAGCGATTCAAAAGAGCGCCAAGAATTGGCGGGTGTTGATGGCCAACGACCGCGGCGACACGAAGCCCTGCCACGCCGCGGCAGGCGATCTGAAGACGCTCCTGGGCTACATCGACGACGCCGACTCGGAATTGGGCCTCAGGGGCAACCTCTATAGTTGCTACCTGAGTTCGCAGGAAGGCTTCTGGCTGCACCGGGCGCTGGTCTCGCAGATGATCCAGAACACGGTTATCGAGATGAACAGCCTGCCCTCGAAGCCTACCTTGCAGCAGCAGGTCGATCTTCTTCGCGTCCATATCGGCGCGCCCGAAGCCCAGCCCTTTCGCGTCGTGAAGGTCCCCTCGCTCGACGAAGAAATCGTCAAACACGTCGGCCGCGAGAGAAAACGCCTGCGCAGCGAAATCAACTCGCACACCACCCGCATGCAAAGCCTTCTCGCCATGCAGGGCTTGATCGACATCGACCCCATCGACTGCCGCCCCGACAAGCTCCGCGACTGGGACGGGAAGAAACTTCATCCCGTCATTCAGGACGAACTCAAGCGCGAACAAAAACGCTACGAGCTAGTCAAAGCCCAGTTTGAAGCGGTCCAGGAGCTCTACGACAAACAACGCCCGCCGCAGCCGGTCAAAGCCCCTCCGAAGCTATGAGTTGGCCGCGAAAAAGCACAAGAAACGCAAAAGTTCAGCAAAATTTTCCAACGAATAGGATAAGCAACGAATGAAGAGAATCTGGGGTTCTTTGCAGAGCCTGATCGACATCGATCCCATCGACAGCCGACCGACAAGCTCCGCGACGAGGACGGAAAGAAACTCCATTTGGTCAGTCCTTGGGCGGTCTGTTCAGCATCAGCCAGTACATTCCAAGAGACGTCACCGCCTTCGCAAACTCCTCGAAGTTCACGGGTTTGGTCACATAGCTGTTCGCACCCATTTTGTAGGCGTTCTCGATGTCCTGTTGCTCTCTGGACGAGGTAAGGACTACCACCGGAAGCAATTTCGTCCGCTCGTCGGCCTTGAGTTTTCGAAGAACTTCCAGACCGTTGACCTTGGGCAGCTTCAAATCCAGCAAGACCACCTTGGGCATGGCATGCGAGGCGTTGTTCATATGGATGCCCTGCGCGTATAGATAGTCCAGCGCCTCGGCGCCGTCCTTCAAGATAACGATCTTATTGAGCAGATTGCACTTCCGCAACGCCCGCATGATCAACTCGACATCGTTTGGATCGTCCTCCATAAGGATAATTTCCACTTGGTTATCGTTCATTTGTCCGTCCTCCCACGAACAGGCGCTCTCCGGCACAACACATCGTTCGGATCGACTTCCCGATGGCTATGTCAGTCACTTTCGTGTTTATTTTGTTTTTCTGACGGCAAAGTAAAATAGAACGCAGCTCCTTTGCCTACTTGCCCCTCGGCCCAGACGCGCCCCCCATGTCGAGCGATAATCAGGCTCACAAGCGCCAAGCCCACTCCCGTACCTTCGAACTCCTTAACGTCGTGCAGCCTTTGGAAGACGCCGAAAAGCTTGTCGACGTATTTCATGTCGAACCCAGCTCCGTTGTCCTTGATGCAGTAAGCGCCCGGGTGCGGTTCCGCACGATAGCCGAACTCGATCGTCGCTTTCTCCTTCATTCGCGTGAACTTAATGGCGTTGGAGAGCAGATTCACCAGCACCTGCCGTATCATGGCCTGGTCCCCGCACGCCGGAGGAACCGGGTGAACTACGAATTCGATCGGGCGTCCGGATATCTGGGCGATGAGTTCCTCGTAAACCGAGTGAGCCAGGCTCTCCAGATCCACGCAGGCATCCATCATCTGTTGCCGGCCCAAGCGGGAGAAAGCCAGCAAGTCGTCGATGAGTTGGCCCATCTTGAGGGCGCTCGCCTGGATGAGTCCGAGGTACCTCTTGCCCTTCTCATCCAGCCTCGGCGCGCAATCTTCGATGAGGGCCTGGGCAAACCCGCTGACGGCCCGCAGAGGCGCCCGCAGGTCGTGGGAGACCGAGTAGGAGAAGGCCTCCAGATCCTTGACAACCCCTTCCAGGAGCGACTTGGCCTTTTCGGTTCGCGTTCGCTCCACCTCGATATCCTCAAGAATATTGATCAGCGCCCGTTGGGTCTGGTTCAATCGGTCTCGTTCTTCGTGGACGTCCTCCAGAATGTTCAGCGTGGCTCGCTGGGTCTTCTGGGACCGGCTCCGCTCGACATTCACGTCTTCGAGGAGGTTCAGGGTCGCTTTCTGGAATTGCTGGAGATTATTGCGCTCTGAATCGAAATCCTCCAAGAGATTCATCGTGGCCTGCAGAAGCCGCGCCAGCTTGGACTTTTCCTCGTCGAAGTCTTCCAGAATGTTCAAAGTCGCCCGATGCGTCTCTTCAAGCGCTCCCAGGCGGGCGCGGAGACTTCCGCTCTCGGCAACATCCTGTTCGGTCTCCGGCATGATCGCGCTCCTCAGCCCTGTTTCCCCTTCAGCGCCTGATTCTCCCCTTTAAGCTCTTCGATTTCCTTTTTAAGTTCCACCATCTTGAGTTCGCGTCCCACGGTCAATTTCTGGAATTTCTCCAGCTCGGCCAGGCGATCCAGTTCCCGGCGACGCTGTTCCGCCAATTCCTCCTCAACCTTCTTTCTCCCCGTCACGTCGCGAGCCGCGGCAAAAACACCCAGGACGTTGTCCCGGCTGTCCCTGTAAACGCTGGCGTTGTAGAGCACGTCCGTCAACCGCCCGTCGTTATGCCGGATGGTCAGGGGATAGTCCGTGACAAAGCCCTTGGCGAAAACCTGCCGGTAGCCTTCCCTCGCTTTCCCAGGCTCGGTAAAATAGTTGGAGAAGTCGGTGCCGATCAGTTGTTCGCGCGGAACGCCCGTGACTTTGATCGTCGCCTCGTTGACATCGGTGATCTTCCCGTCGGCGCTGATGGTGACCAGCGGGTCCAGCGAAGATTCGATCAGGCTTCGCGCATACTGCGACGCCTGCTTTTGAGCCGTGACATCCCGTGCGGCCGCGAACACGCCCAGCACATGGCCGCGCTCGTCCTTGTAAACGCTGGCATTGTAGAGCACGTCGGTGAGCCGTCCGTCCCGGTGGTGGATCGTCAGGGGATAGTCCGTGACGAAGCCTTTGGCAAAGACCTGTTCGTAGCCTTCCCGCGCCTTCCCAGGCTCGGTAAAATAGTTGGAGAAATCGGTGCCGATCAGTTGTTCGCGCGAAACGCCGGTGACGGCGATCGTGGCCTCGTTGACGTCCGTGATCTTCCCGTCGGCGCTGATGGTGACCAGCGGGTCGAGAGACGATTCAACCAGGCTTCGCACATACTGGGACGCCTGCCGCAGTTGTTCCTCCGCCTGCTTCTTCTCGGAGATGTCGTTGCTCATCAGCAAATAGCCGATGGGACGGCCCGTAGCGTCGTTTCGTCGCGTCACCACGACGCTCGCTATGAAGCGGGAACCGTTCTTCCGGACGCGCATGAACTCGCCTTCCGCCAGTCCTTCCTCGTACGCCCTCGCCAGCAGCCGTTCCACGGCTCCAGCTTTCACGTCCTCGGACGTATGCAGCACCACCGAGTCCTGGCCGATGATCTCTTCGGCGGTGTAACCGTAGTTTCTCTTGGCTCCTTCGTTCCACGAGAGGATGCGGTGGTTGAGGTCTTTTCCGATAATGGAGTACTTGGTTGAACTCTGAAGAATATTATCCAGGAAGTTTTTCGTTTCGGCAAAGTCGCGCATGACGCTCTTGGATTCCGTCACGTCCCTGGCGGCGGCGAAGACTCCCAGCACATGGCCTTGTACGTCCCGATAGACCGAGGCGTTGTAGAGCACGTCCGTCAACCGCCCGTTGTTATGCCGGATGGTCAGGGGATAGTCGGTAACCGAACCCTTTGCAAAAACCTGCTGATAACCTTCACGGGCTTTCTCCGGTTCCGTGAAATAGTTCGAGAAGTCCGTTCCGATGAGTTTTTCGCGGGAGATTCCAGTCACCTTGATGGTCGCTTCATTGACGTCGGTGATCTTGCCTTCCGGACTGATCGTCACCAGCGGGTCCAGACTCGCTTCGAGCAGACTCCTGGCGTATTGGGACGCCTGCCGTTGTTCATCCACCATCAGATTTGCCTGAGAGACTTCGTCCTTTTTCATTTCCATTCCCGATTCTCTTTCGCCCTGCTGAATCCATCACGAGGAACTCTTTATGCCGAAAGTCTTCCGCTCAGAATGGGAGTGATGGGTCAAGCTCCTGTCTCACCCTACTTCAACAAGTGGTGCATGACAAGTGCCTGTCCCGCCAATAGGAGATGCCAAGAAAAGGCGGCTGTCTTCATTCAAATACTGAATGGGCCATTACTTATCGTGGTCCGGCCCGGAAATCCCCATTAAAAAAACTTTTCCCGGTATACTCCGCCGCGACCGAATTTCGGCAACGGCAGCGTCCAGCTCGACGATGCGATCGTCCGTTCCCGACCCGAATTTGTTCCTTCGGAGTTGTAAAGAAGGGCCGATCCCACGCCCCTTCTCCCACCGTCTTCCGGAGGGGTCCGCTCTGTCGCAACCGTTTTCGTTCCAACCGTTGCAGTAACATCCACAAAATCAACTTGCTGCCTTTCTTGATTTATCGAAGTGAGACGGGTAAATACATTGCACCCTTATGAAAGAAAACAAAGTTACATTTGAAGAAATCATGTTTTCCGTGATCGCCGCGACGCAGGACACGTTCAGGGCTTACTTGAACATCGAAGTGCTGGCCGGCAAGGTCCTGGAAAAAGTCGAGCCGGTGGAAGCGGATGTGGTCGGGATTGTTGGAATCGCGGGTACGCGCGTCGGGTACATCTTGTTTGCCGTGGATCGCGCCACCGCCGAGTTGGTGGCCAAGAAACTCCTGATGGTCGATACAGCCGATCCGGACAGCATCCGGGACTCCGTGGGCGAACTGGCCAACAACATTGCCGGCGCGCTCAAGAGCAAATATAACGAGCAATACGGCGGCGTGGCGCTCGGTCTTCCTTTGATCATGTCGGGAAAGATTACGCCCATGGAAACCGAGTCGGCCGATATCCGAATGAATGTTCAAAGCCACGGCGTCATTATTCCCTTCAAGTCATTCGATGCAGACATCTCGTTCAAGGTGATGGTCTACATTTAAGAAGAGTCCAAGGTCCAAAGTCCAAGAGTCCAAGGGGGAGAAGGGACTAAGGTTGGAAGATTTAGGGGGGGGGTAGGGCGTGGAGGGCGGTTTTGTCGGTTGGATCGATTTCCAGCAGAAGGCGGGCGGCGGGGATGGCCTTTTCGTTTTGACCGGTTGCCAGAAGCCAATCCAATCGTGCGCGATGGGCGGGGAGATAGAACGGATCGAGTTGGAGCGTCTCTTCCAGGGAAGAGATCATGCCGGCCTCGTCCCCGAGGTTGTACCGCGCGACGGACAAATTCCAATGGGCCTGTATATTTTTCGGCTGCCGCCGGATGGCTTCGCGAAGAAGTCGGTCGGCCTCTTCAAAGCGTCCAGCCTCCCCTTCGAGCACAGCCAGATTCAGCAGGCCGGAGACGTCATGGGGATTCAATTGTTCGGCTTGCTGAAACAACGTTCGGGCGGCTTCGCGATGCCCTAGTTGCTTCTGATGGAGCCCCAGCCAGGTGTGCGCCCTGGCGCTGCGAGGCTGCGCGTCGAGCGTGGCCGACCAGATCGTGGGATCGTCTTTCCAATCCTCCAACCGTGCGATGACTCGCCCTGCGAACAGGGCGCAAATCAAAGCAAGAGCCAGGGTCGCGACTTGTTGTGATCGTATCCGGCTCAGCCCCCACCCCGCCGCCAAAACAAAACCCACGGCGATAAGATACAGATATCGTTCGGCCATCGGATTGAAGAGCGGAAGGAGATTGGACACGGGAAGAAAGGCCAGCAGCATCCAGCCGCAACCGACAGCCAGAGGGGTTTTGCCGGCCGAGAAAGCGACGACCGCCACGAAAGTCATCGCCAGAAGGCCGGCGAAGAAGCGGAGATCAAGAATCCCGGTTATGGGCGCCGCCACATAATCGGCGGCCAGCGCCCAGGGCGCGATCAGCAGGCGCAGATACTGCAAGAAAATCCAGGGCGCGGTCAGCAGGTTGGACGGGAATTGGAGCGACAACCCATTCCACGACGAATTCACGGCCTGCAATACCGGCCCGTGACGCCACCAGGCAAGAAAAACCGCCGCGATAACGCCGGTTGCCATCACCAGGCTCCACGCTCTGCGTCTTGAAATGACAGGGACCGGCAAGCGCCCATGAAGCCACGCCAGCAGCAAGGGAATCGCCACGGCGGACTCCTTGGACAGGATGGCCGGGATCATGAACAGGACGGCCAGGGCCGAAGCTCCTTTCGACACAATCAACGAACAGCGCAGGCAGAGCAGGATGAACAACACGCAAAGCAGGTCCTCGCGATAGGATGGAAGTTGGACGGCTTCCGTCAAGGCCGGGTGAAGCGCGAAGAGCGCGGCGGCGGCAAAGGGCGCCCAATCGCCCGGGACATCCCCGATGCGCCGCGCCAGCGAAAAAACCAACAAGGTGACCGCCGCGTGCAGCAGCAGATTGGTCAGATGATACCCAAAGGGCCGAAGACCCCAGACGGCCCGGTCCAGGAAGTAACTCAACAAGACCACCGGCCGGTTGCCGTCGACTACGGAGGCATCGCCGATGGTTTGCAGAGTGGCAGCCTGAATCGAATGCGCGGGATTTTGGAGAAAGGAGTTCTCAACGATCGTGCCGTGATCGTCGAACACAAAGCCATGAAAAGCGCCGAACAAGTAAGGAAGGCAAGCGCACGCCACGAGAATGAGCCCACGCCCATAACGGAAAGAACCGTTCATTATAAATCCAATCCTCCGCGATTCCATGATCGGGCTCGGCCCGAAAGCCCTTTATCCCGGCTTCTTCAACGCGTTATAAAACGCTTCCCAAAACGGATCGATGCCCGGATGTTCCAGGGGGCGCGTCAGCCCTCCTTCCACCACGCGAATGCCCTCCGCCGCATACGTCATTTCGCCGCAAATGGAGGCGCGGATTCCGTGGTCGCGCAACCGGCGCAGGACTTCGGCGGAGGCATGAGGACGCACGATGGCGATCATGGTTCCTTCGCTGATGCTGCTGAACGGTTCGATGCCGAACAACCGGCAGACCTCCTCCACGCCCGGCGTTCGGACAATCTGGTCGCGATGGACGACCAGGCCCAGGCCGGCGGCTTTGGCCAACTCGTGCAGACCGCCCCAAATGCCGTACTCCGTCGCGTCGTGCATCGCCGTCACGCCATGATCCCGCGTGCCCACCGCCGCCGCAATCCGGGCTTCCTCGACAATCGACATCTGATAAAAGACTTTTTCAGCTTCCTGGCGAATAGAGGCCCCGCAGGCAGCTTCGATGCGCTCGGGAAACATCGCGGCAAAAATCCCCGTCGCCTCCACGGCCGGACCTTTCGTGATGACGATCTGGTCGCCGGGCCGGCAAAACTTCGGCGAGCAGTAGGCGTCGCGGGCGCCCACCGCCATGAAGGTGGCGCCGCCTACCATGGGATAGGCGCAATTGGCGTAGCGTCCGGTATGGCCGGTGACCACCGCCGCGCCCATCTTGCGGCATTCCTCATGGATCACGTTCCACATCAGCTCCAGATCGCCATCGGTGATTTCAGGGGGCAGATTCAAATCGATCGAGAGATAGGCGGGCGGCAGGCCGGAGGTCACGGCATCGCTGGCCAGGATGTGCACCGCAAACCAGGCCGAGCGTTCGAAGCCATATTCGGGCACTATGAACACCGGGTCAGCCGTCATGGCCATGGCGTATTCGCCCAGTTCAATGATCCCGACGTCGATGCCCTGCTGGGGCCCGACCACGACTTCCGGACGTTTCGCGCCCAACTTCGGGCGAATGACGCGCTGAAAAAAGTCGTCCGTGATTTTACCCAAATTAGCCATGACCCCAGCCTTTCCGCGCCTTACTCCACGTACCCAAATTTCTTAAGCAGCCAGAAATTCCGGCTCCAATGCTTCTCCACTTTAATCCACAGATTTACCCGCACCGGAAGACCGTACATGGCGCTTAACTCCCCCTCGGACGACCGTTTTACGGATCGCAGTCGGCGGCCTTTTTCGCCGAGGACGATGGGCTTTTGCGAGCCTTGATTGACATAGATGGCGCCGTTCACCGCCCATTTGCCTTCCTGCTCGTCCAGGGAATCGATCCAAACCGCCACTTGATGCGGCAGTTCGTCGCGCAGATGCATGTACAATTTTTCGCGGATGACATCGGCGATGTTGATCATGCGGGGATAATCCGTAAGCACGTCCGCCGGGAAAAGCAACGGGCCGCAGGGAACCCTGTCAAAGAGAAGGGTGAGCAATTCGGGTATGCCCTGGCCGGTCAGGGCCGAGACTTCCATCCAGATGGGGTCCTTGAGGGGCGGCAGGAAGCCCGGGGAGCAGGTCTCCCCCAACTCCTTAACCGCTTTGTCCCATAGCTGCCGAAGCGCGTCGATATACGTGCGGCCGTGGTCGACTTTATTGAACGCGATCACGCAGCCGCCGCCCAGTTTGATCAGCTTGCGCATCCAGCCGTCGTCCTCCTCGCGGGGAGGAACCGTCACATCCAGCACCAACAGGATGACATCGACCCCCTCGATCGCCGACCGCGCGACCTTGTTCATGATGCGCCCCAAATCGTGCGTGGCCTTGTGCACGCCCGGCGTATCCAGAAAGACCAGTTGCCCGCGCGGTTCGGTGAGGATGCCGCGGATCAAATTGCGCGTGGTCTGGGCGATGGGGCTGACGATGCTGACTTTTTCGCCCAGGATGTTGTTCAGCAGGCTCGACTTGCCGACATTGGCCCGTCCGACAATGGCCACCATGCCCGCGCGCAGCTCGCCGGGGCCTGGTTCCGGAGCCGCTAAATTGGAGGGATTTTCGTTCATAAGATTACAATTCGACTACGTCGCCCTTTACGGGCATGAATACATCGCCGGTTTTTTGATCGCGCAACGCCTCGGCGAGAGAAGTTCGTTGATCCGTTTCTCCATGCGCCAAAAACACCTTCTTCGGATCGATCAATCCGATATAGTTCAGCAAGTCGTTCCGATCGGCGTGCGCGCTGAAGGCGTTGAGGACGATCACTTCCGCCTTGCGCTCGAACATATCGCCAAAGATCTTGACCTTCGTTTCGCCCTCCACCAGCCGGCGTCCGAGGGTGTACTGGGCCTGAAAGCCGACGATCAAAATGGTATGAAGGGGATTGGTGATGCCGTGTTTGAGATGATGCAAGACGCGTCCGTGCTCGCACATGCCCGAGGCCGCGATGACCACGCAGGGCGTATCCGCATCGGAAATGGTTTTCGACTCCTCCACCGAACCGATGAAATGCACCCACGGGGGCTCGATGGCCGAGCCGACAATATTGCTGAGGGCCCGGATATCGTCGTCGAGATAATCGTAGTTCATCTCGAACACCTTGGAAACCGCGGCGGCCATTGGGCTGTCGACATAAATGGGAATCCGCGGCAGGCGTTTTTTCGACACCAGGGAACTCAGGTGAAAGATGATTTCCTGTGCCCGCTCCAGGGCAAACGACGGGATGATGACCTTGCCGCCCCGCGCGATCGTCTTGGAGATGGCCTGAAAGAGTTGTTCCTCCGCCTGGCCCGGCTCGTCGTGCAGCCGGTCGCCGTAGGTGCTTTCCACCACGAGCACATCCAGGTTTTTCATCACTTCGGGATTGCGGATCAGGGGCAGCTCGTTGCGCCCCAGGTCGATGGCAAATCCTACGCGCAATTTCCGGCCTTTCTCGACGAGCTCGAACGTCGTCAAGGCCGCGCCCAGGATATGGCCGGCTTCATGAAACGTAACCGCCATGCCCGGCGCCGCTTCCACGGTATCCCCGTAACGATATCCCCGGAAAAACGGAAGAGACTTCTCCGCATCCTCGTTGGTATACAGCGGAATCACCGGCTCAAGCCCCTTGCGGTTCGATTTCTGGTTCAGATAGGCCGCATCCTGCTCCTGGATTTTTGCGGCGTCGCGCAACATGATCGAACACAACTCGGACGTGGCCGTTGTGGTGTAAATCGGCCCCTGAAAACCTTTTTTGACCAGCGAAGGGATGTTTCCGCAATGGTCGACATGCGCGTGCGAAAGGACCATGCTATGAATGGATTTTGCATCGAACGGGAGCGCGCGATTGATCAAATCCGCCTCTTTCCGCTTGCCCTGGAAAAGTCCGCAATCCCTCAAGACCCGTTTGCCGTTGGCTTCAATGATGTGCTGTGAACCGGTTACCGTATCGACGCCGCCAAGAAAATGTATTTTCATTTTGTTTGAATCTTCGCCTGTTGCCGCTTAATCGTACTCGCAGAACACCGAGGGATCAAGCTGCCATTTATGAAGGAAAAAAAAGCCAGGCCAACTAAACGCAAGCCTCTGAACGAGGCCTTCGACCGCTTGCTGGAGCGTTGGGGCCCTCAGCACTGGTGGCCCGGGGAGACGGACATCGAAATTATTGCGGGCGCCATTCTCACCCAAAATACGGCTTGGGCAAATGTTGAAAAAGCCATCCGGCGCCTGAAAGAGGAAAAAGCCCTGTCCCTCGAGGCGCTGCATCGAACCCCGCTGGAAACGCTCGCCCAGTGGATTCGGCCGGCCGGCTATCACAACGTCAAGGCCCGGCGGCTGCGCGCCTTCACGACCCTGGTGACGCAGGCGTATGAAGGCCGTCTCGACAAGCTGCTGGCCGAAGAAACGGACGAGCTCCGGCGCGTTTTGCTGCGCGTCAACGGCATCGGCCCGGAAACGGCGGACAGCATCCTGCTGTATGTGGCGCGCCGTCCTGTCTTTGTGGTCGACGCTTATACGCGCCGGGTGCTTCTCCGGCATCGCTGGATTCGGGAAAGCGATTCGTACGACGAGGTTGCCGCGCTTTTTCGCGCTCAACTTTCCAACGAGACGGCGCTTTTTAACGAGTATCATGCCCTGATCGTGGCCCTGGGCAAACAGCACTGCCGCCCGACCCCCCAATGCGGCGAGTGCCCGCTGCGCGAGCTGCTGCCGCCCGGAGGCGCCGCATGAAGAAAGCCTCGCTTTTTTCGATCGCCTTCCTGGCGATTATCCTCGCCGCCTGCCGTTCGACGGCGCCCGCGCCGGCCACGCCGGCGGCGGCGCTTCCAAGGACGGCGGCGCCGCTGGATATTGGAGTCGTCGTCCACGTCAACGAGCGGATGGGCTACGCGATCGTCCGATGTGCGGTCTTGCCTTCCACCGGCGAAGAGGTGAAGATATATCGAAATGACAAAGAAGCGGCTCGCCTGAGAATCTCCGGGCCCCAGCGTCGGCCGTATTTTTCAGCCGACGTAACGTCCGGACGGCCCCGCCGGGGCGATCGGGTGCGCCAGGTTGTAAACGAAGGTGTGAAATGAGAGGGCATTATGTTCGGTGGTAAAATAGGCCTGACGGAAATTTTAATCGTCCTGCTGGTGCTGGTCATTTTCTTCGGCGCCAAGCGGATTCCGGAAATCGCGCGCTCGCTCGGCAAGAGTCTTAACGAATTCAAGAAAGGCCGCGAAGAAAGCAATCGGCCGGATTCGGACGAAGACTCGAAGAACGACGAACCGAAATCCTCCTGATTATCTCACGGGACGGAATCGCTGCGAAAAAGATCTTCCGGCTTCAGCGGAGTGGAATTTTGATCCGCATTCATGGGATCGATGATCTGAAGCATGGAAGCCGGAGCGGCGGTCGTTCCATTGACGTTGGTTCCCATGGCGCTTTCAAAGGCCGCGAACTGGGGGTCTTTGCGCACCGCATTAAAGTCGCTATTGTGAATCCACGTGCCGACAAACCCGGAGCCAAACACATTCGCCGCGCGCGTCAAGGTATTGACCGTCTGTTCCGCCATGGACTGCCGGGCATAGCAGGCGGATAGATTGTAATAGGTCACGGCATTGGCGGTGTTTTGCTGAAGCAACGTATTGAAGGCCTCAATGGCCCGCTTGTAGTCGCCCTGCCGCGTATAGGCCACCCCAAGGTTGTTCCAGGCGATCGCATTGCCGGTATCCAGGCTGACAATCTTGCGCAGATGCGGGATCGCCAGATGGCCTTGATCCAGATTCAAATAGGCCGTGGCCGCAATTTGATGAACCCGCGCAGAGACGTCGCCGGATTCCAACATCCATTCGGCCACATCCAAGGCGGCTTGATATTGTTTTTGCAGGATCAAGGTGGAGGCCAGCAGAACCCGGGCCGTCGGCTGCTGCGGGTCGATGTCGAGCACCTCTTCCAGCAAAACAATCGACCGGGAACCCTGATCTTTTTTAAGATAGGCCTGGGCCAGGAGCATCTTCATTTCAACGACATCGGGGGTGCTGTCGAGTCCCGTTTCGAGTTCTTCAATGGCCGCGCTCGTCTGGCCTTTATCCAACAAGCGCTGGGCATCCCGAACGATCTCCGGCGCGCGGCTCCAAAGCCGCACGCTCAAACGGATTTTGTCCGCCAGATCGGCGTCCGAGGCCGGCTCCGCCTGAACCGATTCCGCCGTGACGGATTTCGGCGGCGCAGAAATCTTGCCGCGCTGAGCCACCTTTCCAAGAAAAGAACTGGCGAGCAAAGCCAGATACCCCAGGATCACGACGGCCAAAATCACTCCGGCAATCCGGCCGCCGATGTGGGAGGAAGCTTCGCTCGATCGTCGATGCCGCCTCCGATGGGAATGATTGGAGACCGGCATGCTCGAATGGCCCGGCGAGGGAGGACCCATTTGTTCAGGTGCGTATTGGCGATGGAAATACTGAGTATCCGCCTTATCCACATGAGCTGACTCATGATGATGACGCGTCCGGGAAGATCGGCGCCGGCGCTTGCCGAGATAAGGCGTGTTTTCTTTGCTGTATATGTCGTGCGAGTCCTGCATTTGAAATCTTTAATTAAACGATATGAGGAGACGGGTCAAGGCCTGCTCCATAAATTCCAATCTTTATGGACGGGGAGATAGCTGTTGCCATGAGACCCTTCGGATTCTATAAGAGTTCAACGTCGTATAAACCATGAACGGGAAACTCATCTCCAATCGCTCCGACCGGCTCCCCTTGCACAGGGCGGCCCGCCTGGGGCATGCCCTGGCCTGCTGGCTGCTGGCGGCGTTCGCCCTGACGGCCGGCGCCGGCTGGGTGGAGGATCGCGGCGACACGACCGTTATTCACGTCAAGCTGTTCGAACTGCCCGATCCCGGGCGGACGGACACCGCGACGCGGGCCGATGTCGCCGCCGTCAACGAATTCGTCAGGAATTTCCCCGAAACGTTCCGCCGGAAGTATCGCGACCAATACCTGGCGCAGCCCGAAAAGTACGGCCGGCACAATTGGGACCGGGTGGAAGTGGCGCTGCATCGCTATACCGGCATTCAGGTCGAAGGCGTGGAAGGCGCCTTGCTGGCCATCGCGGGCGGCGTCTCTCCGGATGTGATCTACGTGAATTTCCGGCAGTCCGACACCTACATTCAGCAGGGTTTTCTGTATCCGCTCGACCGCCCGGAAGACGGCTATTTGGCCGCGATGACCGAGGAGGAAAAAGCCTTTCGGATTCATCCCAAAATCTGGCCGGTGATCGAACGGAAAGGTCCCCAGGGGCAAAAGCACGTCTGGGCGATTCCCTATGGCGGCGCCCTGGGCAAGGTGGTGCTGTACCGCAAGGACCTGTTCGACGAGGCCCGCATTCCTTATCCGGCCAATCATTGGACTTGGGAGACCATGCTGGAGGCCTGCCGGAAACTCACCGATCCCCGCCGCGGACGCTACGGCGTCATGCTCGGCCGCGGCAAACACGAGTCCTGGTTTTGGACGACGTTTCTTTGGTCGGCCGGCGGCGAGGTATTGGAGTACGACGAGGCCAACGACCGGTGGACCGCGGTGTTCGACAGTCCGGAGGCCGCCGTTGCGTTGGAGTTTTACACCCGGCTCTCCGCGGAACCCTGGACGGACGCAACCGGCCGGCGGCGCTACGGCTATGCCTACAAGGATTCCAAAGATTCTTTTTCGAAGTGGGAAAGAGGACAGATCGGCATGATGTTCGCCTACATCGACGAGAAGCTTTTTTCCGTGATCAATCCCGACGTCACCGGCATGGCGCCCGTGCCGATCGGACCGGGCGGCCATCGCGGCGCCGAATTGAACAGCCGCATGATGGGACTTTTTGCGGGCATCGCCGATCCCGCGGTGCGCGACGCGGCCTGGGAATACGTCCGTTATTACGACAGCGAGGATGCGGCCCGGATCAAGACGCGCATCATGGTGGAAGGCGGCCTGGGCCGATTTCTGAATCCGCGTTACCTTCGCCAGTTCGGCTATCCCGAATTGGTGCGGCTCTCCCCCAAGGGCTGGGAGGAATGCTTTCAGATCGCCGTGGAAACCGGCCGGCCGGAACCCTACGGCAAGGACAGCAACTACGCATACGACATCATGACCAGACCGATCCACCGCGCCGAGGAAGCCGCCCTTTCCGGGCGCCTTCCGGCCGACCGGAAGCAGCGCCTGGACGAACTGCAACGCCTGCTGTCGGCGGCGGTCATGAAAGCCAACACGGAAATGCTGGGCTTGTTCACGCCCCGCGAACAGCTCAAGCGCCGTCTGGCGGCCGGCCTGGCGCTGGCCGGCATCGTCGCGGCTTTTGCGATCGTCTTTCGAAAAATTGTCAAGGCCTTCACCCCCCGTCCTATCGAAGGCGCAAGGCCTTCGCTCGCTTGGGGCTTCCGGAAGTATGCGCCCGCTTATTTGTTGTTGCTCCCCGCGATTCTGACCATCCTGGTCTGGCAGTACATTCCGCTGCTCCGGGGCTCCACGATGGCTTTTCAAGATTACCGGATCATGGGGGATTCCTCCTGGGTGTGGTTGGATAATTTTGGGCAACTGTTGTGGGCGCCCGATTGGTGGGCGGCGGTGTGGAATTCCGCGCGCTACAGCTTCCTGGTCATTACCCTGACCTTCCTGCCGCCGGTCGTACTGGCCATTCTCCTGCAGGAAGTGCCCCACGGAAAAATTCTCTTTCGTACGATTTTTTATCTGCCGGCCGTCATCTCGGGCCTCGTGGTCGTCTTCTTGTGGAAATCGTTTTATGACCCGACGGAGCGCGGGGTCCTGAACGCGGTCCTGATGAATATTCCCGCCATCGGCTTCCTCCTGTTCGGACTGGCGCTGTTTGCCCTGGCGGCCAACTTCAGCCGGCGGTTGTTTCTTCATCGCGCGTTCGGGCCCGCCCTCCTTTTTCTGCTGGCGGGAACCATGCTGCTGATTACCTGCATCCTGGCCACGCGTCCAGTCATGGCCCTGGAGAATGCCTCGTTGCTTCAGAAACTTTTCATGGCCATCCCCGAGCCGATCCGCTGGCTCACCAGCTCGCGATCGGCCATGCTCAGTTGCGTCCTGCCGATGATTTGGGCCGGCATGGGGCCGGGCAGCCTGATTTATCTGGCCGCGCTCAAGGGCATTCCCGACGATTTGTACGAAGCCGCCGACATCGACGGCGCCACGTTCGTCGACAAGATCCTGTTCGTTATTTTCCCCATGCTGAAGCCTCTGCTGATCATCAATTTCATTGGCGTCTTCATCGCTTCGTGGAACGCCGAGGCCAACATCCTCGCCATGACCGGCGGCGCCGCCCGCACGGAAGTCGCGGGGCTGCACATTTTTTACAAGGCCTTCATCTACCTGAAATTCGGCCCGGCCACCGCCATGGCGTGGATGCTCGGCTTTATGCTGATCGGCTTCACGATGTACCAACTCCGGATTCTGTCCCGCATCGAGTTCCGCGCCACGGGAGACAAGGAATAAGCCCATGCCGATTTTATCGCCCATAGGCCGCCGACATCCGCGCGTAAGAGCCCTTTATGCGACCATCTATACGGTCCTGATTCTCGGCGCCGCGACCATGATTTATCCGTTTCTGATCATGCTTTCGGGCAGCACGAAAAGCTCGGTGGATCTGAAGGATTTCGATGCCGTGCCCCGGTTTCTGTTCGACGATCTCACGCTGTACCGCAAGCACGTCGAAGGGCTGTTCAACGAATCCGTCGAGCTGCTGAACGCCGCCTACGATACGGATTTCTCCTCGTTCGAAACCGTCGCGCCGCCCCCCGACGCAACGCCTGCGATCCTGACGGACGACTGGCGGGAGTTTCTGCAAACGCAAAAGCTGCCGGACTACGCCTGCGGATGCGGCTATCTCCACACCCCGCTTTCCCGCACCATCCCGTCGGCCCTCCGGCAGTTCCGGCAGCTACTCGGCGAGCGATATGGAAACGATGTGGAAGCCGTCAATCGGGCGCTGGGTTCCGATTTCACCGGCTGGAACGGTTTTTTCGTGCTGCCCGAAAATTTTCTGCACCGCATCGCCAAACCGTCCGAAACGCTTTTCGCCCGAGCCTTTGCGGAGTTCAAGATCCGCCAGCCCTCCTGGATGCTGTACTACTTTTCCGTGGAAGGCTTTTACAAAAAGATGTTCCTGAAAACCCAGTATACGCGGGACATCGAAGAGTATAACCGCCTCCACGAAACCCATTATCCGTCTTATCGCACCCTTCATCTGACGCCCACCGTGCCGGACGGCACACCGCTGGAGCGAAAGGATTGGGAGGATTTCGTCCGCAACACGCTGAACCTCCTCTGGATTCGCATCGATCCCCGCGCAAAACCCTTTTATCGCCAGTACTTGAAGGCCAAATACATCGATATCGCCCGGCTGAACCGCAGTTACCAGACGGCCTATCCGTCTTTCGATCGGATACCGCTGAAGGAAGAGGTTCCCGCCGGCGGCCTGGCCCTGAGCGACTGGGAATCGTTCATCGCCGGCTGGAAAGATCCCGACACCCAGACGCTGCACTTCGTTCCCACCAGCATGCTGCGAATTCACGGCGTGGATTTCATGTTCCGCGATTATCTCCAGGAAAAATATGGCGACATCCACCGCCTGAACCAAAAGGCCGGCACGGCCTTTGCCGGTTTTGACGAAGTCCTGCCGCCGCAATACGAAGCCCACTACCAGGATTTTCTCGACCAGCGCGGCGCCCTGCGCCGAGAGTTTGTGACCCGCAATTACCGGGCCGTGCTGGACTACATGGTCTTTCACGGGCGGGGCGTCTACAACACGATCGTTTACTGCTCGCTGGCCGTGTTCTTTGCGCTGCTGATCAATCCACTGGCCGCCTATGCCATGAGCCGCTACCGCATGCCGTCCACGTACAAGGTGCTGCTGTTTCTGATGCTGACGATGGCTTTCCCGCCGATGGTCACGCAGATTCCCGTCTTTCTCATGCTGCGCGAATTCAACCTGCTCAACACCTTTGCCGCGCTGCTGCTGCCCGGCCTGGCCAATGGCTACTCCATTTTCCTGCTGAAAGGTTTTTTCGACTCCCTACCCCGGGAACTTTACGAAAGCGCCGCAATGGACGGCGCCGGCGAGTGGACGATGTTCTGGCATATCACGATGCGGCTTTCGACGCCGATCCTGTCCGTCATTGCTCTGTCGGCCTTCATCGCGGCCTATACGAATTTCATGTTCGCCCTGCTGATCTGCCAGGACGAAAAAATGTGGACCCTGATGGTCTGGCTTTACGAATTGCAGCAGCGCAGCGGCCAGGCCGTGATGTACGCGTCCCTGATCGTCGCCGCCATCCCCACCTTCATCCTCTTCATCTTCTGCCAGAAGATCATCCTGCGCGGAATCGTCGTGCCGGTGGAGAAATAAACGGAAGACGGAAGACGGAAAACGGAAAATGGAAAACGGAAAAAAGGGACTCAGGATTTTGTTCCATCTTCCGTTTCCCGTCTTCCGTCTTCCGTCTTCCGTTTTCCGTTTTCCGTCTTCCGTTTTCCGTTTTCCGTCTTCTTGACGTCGTTCCAGATCGCGTCGAGTTCTTCGAGCCGGCAGTCGGTTACTTTGCGGCCGACCTGGTGCAGACGGCGCTCGATGGCTTTGAAACGGCGGACAAATTTGGCGATGGTCAGATTGAGGGCCTCTTCCGCGTCGTGACCGAGAAAGCGGCTGAGGTTGACGGAGGCAAACAGGAGATCGCCGATTTCTTCTTTGATGCGGTCGGGATCTTGCGAGGCCAACGCCTCTTTCACCTCGGCCACTTCTTCGTCGATTTTGGCGACCACTCCATCGATGTGGTCCCAATCGAAGCCCACGCGCGAGGCTTTTTTCTGGATTTGCTGGGCCTTGTGCAAGGCCGGCAGGGAACGAGGCACGCCATCCACCACGGAGGAAGGGGCCTCGCCTTTTTCGGTCCGCTTGATCGCTTCCCAGTTCTTCAAAACCTCCTGGGAGCCGGCGACCTTGACGTCGCCGAATACATGCGGATGCCGGCGAATCAGTTTTTCGGAGATAAGCCGCGCGACATCCTCGAAGGTAAAGCTGCCCTCTTCGGCGCAGACTTGCGATTGAAAAACGACTTGCAGGAGCACGTCGCCGAGTTCCTCCGCGAGGTGCGGGCGGTCGCCGCTGTCAATGGCGTCCAGCACCTCGTGGCATTCCTCGACGAGATACGGCTTGAGGGTTTCGAGAGTCTGCTCGCGGTCCCAGGGGCACCCCTGTTCGGAGCGCAACCGGCGCATGATGTCGAGCAGCCTGTTCATGGCGCTTTCGCTGGAGGCATCCCTATTCATGGGTTGATAACCGGACCGGGCGGATTCCTCCAAGCGCCGAAAAAACATTACCGACTCGAACGGCAGAACGTTTCCAGAACTTCCTTCCCGTTCACATCCGCCAGACTGTCCACCACGAGATTGGCGCCGCTGAAGTCCTGGGCGGCGGTAAAATCGTCCGGCACCGCAATGCCGTACATGTCGGCCGAAAGGGCCGCCTTGCACGACGACATGCTGCTGGAAATGGCCATGCAGCGGCGGGGCGCCTTGGAAAGCGTCTTGGCCGCCTTCAACCACGCGTCGGCGCGCGGGAAATCCTTTGCATCGGCATAAACCATCAGCCGCACTTCGAGTGCGTTCAGGCCCAGGTTCTCGGCCATCCGATCGACTGTTTCCTGGGATTGCGCCGACAGCGCGCCCATGGCCACGCCGCGGATACGAGCCACTTCGAGAAATTTCTGGAAGCCCGGCGCCAGCACGGTGTCCTTGGACACAAACGCTTCGGCCAGATTCTTCTGGAATTCCGCCGCCAGCTTGGCTACATCCAATTTCTTCACACCCAAGCCCTCGACCAGCTTTTCGACGTTGGACTCGGGAGAGGAATGCAGGCAGAAACGGGAGAACATGCCCTGATCGAGCTCCACGCCGTTCTGAGCCATCAAGGCCTTAAGAACCTGAAAGCGGATCTTCCGTCCATTGATCGCCACATTATCCAGCTCAAATAGGACGGCATAGGGGGGCAGATTGGCCGCTACGGCCGGCTGGCCCGCCACCGGTTCCTGTGGAAGCTTCTTTTCAACTTTTGTCAACATACGCTCTTCGTCTCCTTAATAATTCGCCCAAATCAAAGGGTGGAGTGTATGACGCCCTTCGTGATCGGTCAAGCGTGCCGTTCAAAGAGTCCAAAGTCCAAGGTCCAAGGCTCGATTGGCAAACTGAATGCGCCCCCGGCGGAGCCGGGTAGGCGCATTCAGTCTGCCAAGGGATGAGGGCGCAATAACCGTGTCGTTGAAGCA